>DATMOB010000051.1:0-95964 GCA_035568455.1 Granulicella sp. | reverse complement strand
CAATGTTCTAAGGGCGGGACACGCCCGGTTAGCCTGTGAAGTGAATGGCGAGGTAAGCCGTCAGCAGCAAGAACCCACCGAAATGGCCGCTAGGCGGCCATCGTAGGAATCCCCTTCCTTTAGGGAGGGGAGGATGTCAATTTGGCCGAAGGGCTTCCGTGGCGTCATCGCGCTGCTTCTTCATGTCAGCGGAATTGAGGATATCTAACACATTCTGTGCGGGCACAACGATTGCAATGCCGCTGTTTGCAGTGACAGTTCCTGCATATGAGGCGGTGGCTTGGAGTGCGAAATTTGAATCCTCTTTCACATATCGGCTCAGAACCCCGAGCAGCTTGTAGTTGACCCCTACAATCAGATTGCCAGAGCGCGGGCCCGCTAGTGCCCCGAGTCTAAAGTTTGTGTACAAAATCGAGCGACGGAATCGAGGATCTGGTCTGCCGTTTTATGCCAGACGAAGGGTTTTGGGTCACGGTTTGGTGTTGGATAAGGCTACGGATGGCTTGTTCGAGTTCTTTGGTGGAGCGGTGGACGCCGCGGCGCAGTTGTTTTTCCGTCAGTGCTGCGAACCATCGTTCCACCAGTTGATCCATGAGGCAGAAGTGGGCGTGGAGTGCAGGTGGAAGCGCGGCCTCTTGGCCAGCCAGTTACGAATCAGTTGAGTCTTATGGGTTCCGTAGTTATCCAGGATCAAGTGCACGTCTAGGTCCGTCGGCACGTTCTTCTCGATGGCACCCCAGTTTTCCTCAGCTTTCGAGGGCAGCGTCCGAAGCCTAAAATGAGGGTATGGCAGCGGAGTTTACCCACCTTCATCTTCATACGGACTATTCACTTCTGGATGGCGCTTGCGACGTCGACAAGCTGGCCTCGCACCTGAGCAACCTGGGGCAGACGGCGGCGGCTATGACCGACCACGGCAATATCTATGGCGCGGTGCACTTCTTCAATGCCATGCAGAAGAAGAACCTTAAGCCGATTCTGGGGTGCGAGCTTTATCTGTCGACCGAAGAGGACCACCGCACCCGCGCTGGCAAGTACAACCACTTCCTGGTGCTCGCTGAAAACGAGGCGGGCTATCGCAATCTGGTCCGGCTGACCAGCGAGGCCGCGCTGCACGGCTTCTACAACAAGCCGCGCGTGTCGAAGGAGTTTTTGTCGCGCCACACCGAGGGCCTGATTGGCTTCTCCGGCTGCCTGGCGGGCGAGGTGAACCAGCACCTGATGGCGGGGAAGTACGAGGAGGCGAAGCGTTCGGCGGGGCAGTTCGAGGAGATGTTCGGCAGGGGGAACTTCTTTCTCGAGGTGCAGGACCATGGGCTGGAGCCGGACAAGGGGGTGTGCGAGGCGCTGTTCAAGATGGAACGGGAGCTGAACATCCCGATCATTGCGACCAACGACAGCCACTACGTCGCGTCGGACGACTCGCGGGCGCACGAGATTTTGCTCTGCGTGCAGACGGCGGGGAGCATGAACGACCCCAACCGCTTCAAGTTCGACACCCAGGAGTTTTACATCAAGAGCGCGGAGGAGATGCATCGCACCTTCGCCGAGCATCCCGAGGTGTGCACGCGGACGATGCAGTTTGTCGATCGCTGCAACCTGAAGCTGTCGAAGGTGGCCGACCCATTCCCGGTGTTCGAGGTGCCGGAGGGGGAGACGCTCTACTCGTACTTTGAGAAGGTGTGCCGGGACGGGTTGAAGAAGCGGCTGGAGACCTCGGTCGCTCACCTGCGCAGCCGTGGTCTGTTGCGGAAGTCGATCGACGACTACCATGCGCGGCTGGAGCGCGAGATCGGCATCATCGAGAACATGAAGTTTCCTGGCTACTTCATGATTGTGTGGGACTTTATCCGGTATGCGCGGGAGCAGAATATTCCCGTGGGGCCGGGGCGTGGATCGGCGGCGGGATCGCTGGTGGCGTACTGCATGGAGATCACAGACGTAGATCCGTTGCAGAACGAGCTTCTGTTTGAGCGCTTCCTGAATCCGGAACGTATCTCCATGCCGGATATCGATATCGACCTGTGCATGAACCGGCGGCAGGAGGTCATCGAGTACGTTCGCCGCAAATATGGTACCGATCAGGTAGCACAAATCATCACCTTCAATACGATGGCCGCCAAGGCGGCGATCAAGGACGTCGGCCGTGCGCTCGATATGCCGTATGGCGAGGTGGACCGGATCGCGAAGATGATTCCGCCGACCATCGGGATCACCATCGATCAGGCGCTGCAGGACAAGGGGCCGCTGGCGCAGGCGTATGAGAGCGACCCCAAGATCAAGGAGCTGATCGACGCCGCGCTGCGGCTGGAGGGATTGATCCGCGGCGCTGGCGTGCATGCGGCGGGCGTGGTAATCGCACCGCAGCCCCTGACCGAGCTGGTGCCAGTGACGCGGGCAAAGAACGACGATATCGTCACGTCGTATGACATGGGCGCGGTCGAGAAGATGGGCCTGCTTAAGATGGACTTTCTGGGGTTGACGACGCTAACGGTGATCGACGATTGCCTGAAGTTGATCAAGCGGACCACCGGGACGGACGTCGATATGGCGACGATTCCGCTGGACGATGCGACGACCT
Organism: Granulicella sp.; assembly: GCA_035568455.1. GTDB lineage: Bacteria > Acidobacteriota > Terriglobia > Terriglobales > Acidobacteriaceae > Edaphobacter. The sequence continues at coordinate 93,383 of DATMOB010000051.1, read as the reverse complement.
ATGAGCAGGTGTATCACCGTGCGCTGACGTCGGGTGTGTTCCAGTTCGAGTCGGGCGGGATGCGCGATGTGCTGCGGCGCTACAAGCCGAATACGGTGGAGGACCTGACCGCTTTGAACGCGTTGTACCGGCCGGGGCCGATCCAGGGCGGCATGATCGACGACTTCATCGAGCGCAAGTGGGGACGGCGCGCGGTGAGCTACGAGCTGCCGGAGCTGGAGGCGATCCTCAAGGAGACGCTGGGCGTCATCGTGTATCAGGAGCAGGTGATGCAGATCTCGAACGCGCTGGCGGGCTACTCGCTCGGCGACGCTGACCTGCTGCGCCGCGCGATGGGAAAGAAGGACGCCAAGGAGATGGACAAGCAGCGCGAACGCTTCATGGCGGGCGCGGCTGCGAACAAACATCCCAAGGACACGGCCGGGAAGATCTTCGATTTGATGGCGCAGTTTGCGGGCTACGGCTTCAACAAGTCGCACTCGGCTGCGTACGCTCTGCTGGCGTATCACACGGCGTGGTTGAAGACGCACTATCCGGTTGAGTTCATGGCGGCGCTGCTGACCAGCGAAACCTCGAAGCCGGAGAATGTGGTCAAGTACATCTCGGAGTGCCGCGAGATGAATATTCCCGTGGTGCCGCCGAGCGTGCAGATCTCCTATGCGAACTTCACACCGATTGCTACCGAGACAGGCAATGCGATCGGGTTTGGGATGGGGGCGATCAAGAACGTTGGCCACAACGCGATCGAGTCGATCATTGCGGCGCGGGCGGCGTTGCAGGAAGCAGGGAAGCCGGGCTTCGCGAGCCTGTGGGAGTTCTGCGAGAAGGTCGATCTCCGGCTGCTGAACAAGCGGGTGCTGGAGTCGCTGATCAAGGCTGGCGCGATGGACTGCTTCGGCGGGCGCGCGCAGGTGATGGCGGCCCTCGACAAAGCAATTGAGCGGGCGCAGAAGGCGCAGCGCGATGAGGCCTCCGGGCAGCATGGGCTGTTCGGGATCTTCGATGAGGCCCTGGTGAGCGGGGCGAAGAAGGAGGACGCTCTGCCCAATGTCCCGGAGTGGGATGAGCATACGCGGCTGCAGAGCGAGAAAGAAGTGCTGGGCTTCTTCGTCTCCGGACACCCGATGGATAAGTATCGCGAGAAGTTACGAAATATGAAGGTGGTGACGACCGCGCAGGCGTGCGAGATGAAGCCCGAGCCGCAGGTGTTTCGGCGGGGAGGGAATCAGGAGCCGCAGAACGAGATATCGATTGCCGGCGTGATCACTGGGTTGAAGGTGGCGAAGTCGAAGCGCTCGGGCGAACTGTACGCGCAGGCCTCGCTTGAGGACACGGTGGGCAAGATCGAGCTGATTGCATTTCCGCAGAGCTATGAGAAGCTGGCTGAGAAGTTGAAGATCGACGTTCCGGTGCTGATCACCGGTTCGCTGCGCGGCGAGGAGGATTCGGCGCCGAAGCTGGCGGTGTCGAAGATCATCGCGCTTGAGGATGTGAAGCTGAAGCTGCCGGAGTCGCTGCGCATCAAGGTGCCTCTGCATCATCCGGACAAGGCGCTGTTGGAGAAGCTGAACGTGATCTTCGTGGGAGCTCCGGGGAACGGCAAGCTGCTGCTGGATCTTGAGGAGCCGGGCGAGTTCTGCGCAGTGCTGGAGCCGCAGGGCATGATGGTGGCTGCGGACCGGCTGTTCATCGATCAGGTTGAGGAGCTGGTGGGACGCGGCGGGGTGCGGGTGATCGACTAGCGGCTTGCTGCTTTCATCAGGTCGAACGCTAGAATGCAACATGGAGCTTTCGAGCCCTGTTGGGCACCAATCCGAGCTGCGCAGTAAGACAGGACATACAGAGAGTATTGCTGCGGAACTGCTGCCGCCTTCGGGATGGAGAGCGGGCCTGCGTTCAGGATTGGGCATCCTCGCTCTGATTTACGCTCTGCTCGCAGGGCTGAAGACGGTTGTGGACTTTGATCTTGGCTGGCAGATGGCGAGCGGACGCTATCTGCTGAGTCATCACAGCGTGCCTCGAAGCGAGATATTTTCGTACACGGCTCATGGGGTGGAATGGATCTATCCAGTTCTATCTGGTGCCGTCTTTTACCTTCTTCATCAGCTTGGCGGATACGCGGCGATCTCGTGGCTATGTGCTCTGACCTGTGTTGGCTGTGCAGTTGTTTTGATCTATCGGCGCAGCCTGTGGGCCTTGGCGATCGCGATCCTTGCGGTGCCGGTGCTCGCCTCCGAGACCATGCCTCGCGCCAGCCTCTTCACCATGATCCTCTTCGCCGGCTTTGCGAGAATTCTGGTGGAGCATTATGAAGACCGCAGGGCACCACTGTGGCTGTTGCCGGCGTTGATGTCGCTCTGGGTCAATCTCCATACGGGATTTGTCGCGGGCATCGCCTTGATGGGGGCTTATCTGCTGGTGGAGGCTCTTGAGCTTCCGTTCCGGTTGCGTCGGCATACGGCGCTGGTTCGTGTCCGTCGTGCGCTGCCATGGTTGATTGCTACAGCGGCGGTTACAGTTGTGAATCCGTGGGGTATTCGGATCTTCGTGGCTGTTGCCAGGCAGCAATCGGTTGTCCGCTGGCAAAGCGTTTTGCTTGAGGAGTGGGCGCCTGTACAGGCCGCGAGTGTGCTGCAGGAGTTTGGATGGAGAGATCCGGAGAGTGCCCGGTGGTGGCTGCTCGGCTTTGGGATCGTCGCGGCAATGATCTGTCTATGGCGGCGCCGTCTTGGTCCTGCGCTTGTACTTGTCGTGGCTGTTTCTGCGGCCGTGCGCTATGGGCGCATGGTAGGACCATGCGTTCTGCTCATCTGTCTGATCGGTGGCTCTGTCCTTTCAAGGTTCTCGATTCCGCAGCTGTCAGAGCTATACAAGAAGCGGCTCGCAATCGCCGGTGTATCACTGCTCACTCTCCTGATGGCTGTTCGTTCCTTGGACCTGAGCAGCAATCGAACTTATCTTTCTTCAGGAGGCATCACGGTCTTCGGAGCTGGGCCGTCTTGGTGGCTGCCGGAGAGAGCGACAGCGTTTCTGCTGCGGAATCGTCTTCCAGGCAATGTCTTTTCCGATTTCAACCTGAGCAGTTACCTAGTGTGGCGAACGGGTGAGCAATATCCCGACTTCGCCGATGGACGCTATGTTCCGTTTGGCGAGCAACTCATCGAGGAGCAGCGGACGCTCGCCGGTCTTCCTCTGGATTCGCCGCAATGGAGTGCAGCTGCGGAGATGTATCACATCAACGCGGTCATCTTTCCTCTCTCCCGCATCTTCGCTCTGGGAGAGATGCCGCTGTTGGCCGACTGCGAAAGTAAAGGTTGGACACCCGTGTATATGGATACGGCCGCGATCATCTTCGTACGGAATAGCGCGCTGTCGCCCGCGGGGCTCGGTCAGATGTCGATTCGATGCCAGACGCAAGACCTGCTTGGAGCGGCACCATCGGATGATTCCTCCGTGGGCGGCTCGCATCTTGGCGGTCGTCAACAGGCTGACCGATACCAAATGTTCGCGAACGCCAGTGCGATCTACTCCGTGCTTGGGCGGTTCAAGGAAGCGGAGGAGGCTGCTGATCTTGCATCGAGCCTCTTTGCGGACGATCCGACTCTTCTGTTCGTTCGGGCGCAGACGGCGCTGGGGGAGCGGCAGTATGGCCGAGCAGAAGAGGATCTTCAGGCTACGCTCAAGATCCGGCAGACCGATGCCGGGTGGTACAACCTGGCATTGCTGTATATAGCTGAACATCGTTTGCCGGAGGCGATCGAGGCGCTACGAAGCTCGGCGCATTTTTCTCGCGAGGACTATGGGCGTTATCTATTGATAGGGAGAGTTCAATTGGCGGAACAGCAGCCACTGCTCGCCGAAGATACATTTGTTGAGGCTGCCCGCAGGAGCCCTTATGGCGCGAGCAAGATTCCTGTGGCGGCTGAGTTCAATGCATCGGTTGCTGAGGGACAGGCCGCTGCCTTGATGCAACTAGGGCAGCGGCAACGGGCGATTGAGCTGCAACGGGTGGCGGTGCAACTGACTCCGGAGAGTCCGCAGCGTAGACAGGCCCTCGCGCAATACTGTCAAGCTGAGGGAATTACATGTCCAGTTCCATAGGTGCAGCGGTTGCGCTCAGGCGTCCTATTGCAGGGGCTCACCGGTGACGCAGCCGAAGCGTCTGGAGTCGGGCGCCGAGGAGTTGGTCATCGTGCCTTGGCCCAAGTTGACATCGGGAATCACGCGGTTCCTTCCCTCTCGCTTGGCGGCGTACAGCGCTTGATCGGCTCGGGCCATCATGTCTTGCAGGGATTCGTTGGGTTCCTTCGCCACGACGCCGACGCTCGCCGTCACTTGAATGGTTTGCAACTCTTCCACGAAGCTGGCACTTCCATCGTCTGGCGCAGGCTCTCTGACATGGCGCATGCCGCGCGCAGTTCCATCTCCGGTGCCAAGACTTGCGAACTCCTCTCCACCCATGCGTGCGACCGAATCGGTCCGCCGGACATTTCTGGAGAGAATCTCCGAGATCTCTCGCACCACATTATCCCCAGCCATATGTCCGTAGGTGTCGTTGATCTGCTTGACGTGATCGACATCGCGCCGGTAAATACGCTACTCGTCTCCACGAGCGCCAAGCCAAGAAGAAACTGGCAGCAAAAAGGAACGATATGACCGGTCCAAGAAAAACAAAGAGCCCTGCGGTAGACATGAAGCGTCCCTTGAGTGATACCTCATGGTACCTGTTTCTCTGCCTGGTTCAAACCAACTCTGCTACGGCAGCGCCTCGTAGGTTACATAGGCGAAGCGCCTGGAGTCTGGCGCCCAGGAGTTGACGTTCATCGTTCCCTGGCCGCCGATAACTTCGATCAGGGGCTTTTGCGTGGCTGCAACCTTGTCGTGGTTAATCGCGGCCAGCTTAATCTCGATGTGGACGGTGCGCGGGTTGTGGGTAGGAGTGCCGGCGGGATAGCCGATGTACACCATCTTCCTGCCGTCGGGAGCGATGTGCGGGAACCAGTCCTCCAGTCCGTCGCTGACGACCATCTCGGCCTTGGTATCGTTGGGGCCGGCGCCGTCGGCGGGAAAGCGCCAGACGGCTTGTTTGCCGGAGCGGTCGGAGTTGATGTAGATCCACCTGCCATCGGGGGAGTAGTCGGGTCCGTCGTCCTGGTGGGGGTTGGAGGTGAGCCGCTGCTCCGCGCCGCCGCTGACGGGCATGCGGTAGATGTCGTATTGCCCGCTGTTGTTGCGCTGTGCCACGTAGGCGAGCATCTGGCTTTCCGGCGACCAGCCATGGAAGTAGCTGGGCGACTCCGGGGTCATAAGGTGAATGTGGCTGCCATCGGGATTGGCGAGGAAGACCTGTGATCCCGGATGCGCCACGATGTTGGCGGAGAAGGCCAGGTGTTGGCCGTCGGGGGAGAGCGCCTTATCGTTGTTGCATTGGTATTCGGGCGGGATGGAGAGCCGCTCCGGCTCGGCGGTGCCGTCTGGCTTGAGGGCAAACTTGTAGATGGTTCCGCTGGAGTTGGCGATCAGGTACCTGCCGTCGGGCGACCAGTTGGGCGCCTCCCAGATGGAGTCCGCGGTGTAGACCAGGTGCGAGGAGCCGTCGCGCAGGTCGTAGATGAAGAGGCGGCTCCTCAGATGCTGCTGCGCATGTTCCGAGTGCGCGGTTGCTGCTGAGCGGGCCGGGGATGCTTGCGCGTGGAGGGAAGCGGTGAGGCAAAGCGCGGCTATGGCAAGCGTGGAGCGAATTTGCAAGTGCATCGAGAGAAGCTTCATTGCGATTGCGGTTCCTTTTCGTTGCAGACGGCACACGGCCGTTCGTTAGGGAGGGTCTACCCATTCTTCCATGGTTCCATGGTTCCGTGGTTCCGTGGTTCCGTGGTTCCGTGGTTTCATGGTGCGCCGCTCACGCGCGATGACGAGGAGATCCATGTTAGCCGCTAAGTACATGGCGGTTCAACCCGGTGCTGCGCGGCCTGCAGTGCCGGGAAGGGGGTGTCGGGCAGGATTCAGGCAGCGGCGGGCTTGATGCCATACAATCGGAGAGGAACAGACAGCACCTATCTGGAAGCATTTGGAATTATCTGGAATTATCTATAGACCCATGGCTGAACAAGACGTCAATCTAGTCGACCAAACATCCGCGACTGCTCCCGAGGCTTGGATCAAGACGGAGCTAGCGCGCCACCCGCAGCGCCCCTATCCGATGGACTTCATCGCAGCATTATTTACCGGCTACAGCGAGATTCATGGCGACCGCGCCTTCGGCGACGATCATGCGATGACCTGCGGAATGGCGTTCTTTCACGACGAGCCGGTGATGGTGGTCGGCAACCTGAAGGGGCGCACGCTGAAGGAGAGGATGGACCGCAAGTTCGGCCAGCCGATGCCTGAGGGCTATCGCAAGGCACTGCGCGCGATGCAGATCGCGAAGAAGTTCGGTCGGCCGATATTCACCTTTCTCGACTTGGCCGGCGCCTATCCGGGAATGGACGCGGAGGAGCGCGGCCAGGGCGAGGCGATCGCACGCAATCTGCTGGAGATGTCCCGGCTGCGCGTGCCGACCATTGCGACGATCACCGGCGAGGGCGGATCAGGTGGAGCGTTGGCGCTGGCCGTGGCCGACCGGGTGTTGATGCTGGAGAACGCGATCTATTCGGTGATCACGCCCGAGGGTTGCGCCGCAATTACCTGGAAGGACGCAAACAAGAAGCAGCAGGCGGCGGCGGCGCTGAAGTACACGGCGGGCGACGTTCTGCGGCTGGGTTGTGTGGATGAGGTGCTGCGGGAGCCCAAGGGCGGAACCCAGGCCGATCCGGCACAGGCCTTTGCCATCGTCGACCAGAGGCTACGGCATCATCTGGGAGAGCTGCGGGCGCTGTCAGTGGACGAGCTGCTGGAGCGGCGCTACCAGAAGTTTCGATCGATGGCGCAGTTCTATACCGCCGACTAGTCTTCAACGGCCGGACTCATCTTCAAATCAGGACGCCGATGCTTCCTCTGCGGGAACGAGCGGCGTCCAACCAGAGCAGGGAGCGCATATCGTTGTTGCCGTCTGACCCCAATCTCTCCGAAGCCCGGCCACGGCTGCGACGCTCCCTGCATCTGGCATTGTTCGTGACCTCGATCGCGTGGGTGGTGGCGGCGACGCAACTGGCGGCGCGGGCAGCACGTGGGTTTTCGATCCGCTTTCAATTGGGCGATGAGTTTCTTCTGATCGAGGCCGCCTTCCTGCTCTTTCTGCTGGGGGCTGGCTTCGCCATGCTGCAGTCGATCATGGCTCGCAACACGCCGCTGCGCGAGACGCTGGGGCTTCCGGAGCGCAGGACGGCCCGCAGCGAGTGGGCTACGGGTGCGGCGATCGGGTGGGGGACTATTGTCCTGGCCGTGCTGCCGATGGCGTTGATCGGGACGCTTTCCGTGCGCTTCTGGACGGAGCCGCGTTCGTTCTGGCTGGTGGTGGTCAACCTTGCAGCGATCGCTGGCCTGGCGCTGGCGAGCGAGATGGCGTTTCGCGGTTATCCCTACCAGCGGCTGATCGAGGCCATCGGACCGTCCTGGGCGACGGTCGTGATGGCGCTGCTGTTTGCCGCGATCGGCGGCTTCAACCAAAATGGGAGTCGTTCCGCCACGGTAATCACAGTGCTTCTGGGGGCGTTGCTGTGCTCTGCCTGGTTGCGCACTCACGGTCTGTGGTTGGGGTGGGGGCTGCGCTTCGCCTGGATGGCCAGCCTGGGGATTCTGTTCGGATTTCCGGTGAACGGGCTGGATAACGTGTCGTCGCTCGTGCAGACGCGAGCGATCGGGCCGGAGTGGTTGACGGGCGGTGACTTCGGTCCGGAGGGCACGATATGGATGGTCCTCCTGCTGATCGGCGCAATCGCAGTTCTGATCCGGACGACGCGGGAGTGGGCCTGGGAGTACACCCACAAACCGATTGTGCCGGGTGGATATCCGATGGATGGCGCGCCGCCGGCCGCGCATACCGCGATGGAGAAGGCAGGGCAGGGAACCAAGGCGCCGATCCTGGTGCAGATTCTGCCGTCCACCTCGCAGACCCGCTCGGTGAACGACGACCTCCCGTAGACTCCGGGGCGCGGAATAGCGGCCGGTGGCTCCTCTGGCAGGCACCGTGAGGCAGCTGGCAGATCGATTTCCCAATACGCAGCCCTCGTTGCACAGCTTCAACAAAATAGCCCACCCAGTCTTGTCAAATGGCATCGAAAAAGAGCAGTCTGTGTGTTATCTGAGGTGCCACCATGGGCAGGCGCACGTACAGATCTCTTCTTCCCTCCGTTTTGTGCTCTGTTTTGTGCACCTGTGGGTTGACGGTGGCCCAGGCGCAGGTCTTTGTGGTGGGCGAGAAGACCGCAACCGCCGGCGTCAGTAGCGAGTTCACGCCGACGAGCTTTCCGCTGCCCAGCGGGCATTTGAGCGAGCGCGGTCGGCTGGACCTGGTCCGCAATCTCGAGTCGGAGCAGGGCTTCGCGCACCGTCCGCTGCCGATGGGGGCGGGGCTGACGCTGGAGGCGAACGGACCGTTGTCGCCCGGTGGGGACAAGTACCGCAAGATGCTCTATGAGAAGGGTCAGTCCTCCGGCGTGGGGGAGCGGGTGGTGATCACCGCGATTGCCTTCAAAGGCGACCGCATCATCGTCGACCTGAATGGCGGTCCCTATGCCAAGCACCGCTTTTTGAGCCATGTCCAGATCAACGATGCTCCGGTGACGCAGGTTGCGGCCGCGCCGACGGGCTCGCGGGTGACGCTGGTCTTCAAGGGCGGCGTGCCGGAGATCTCGGCGCCCGAGGTGAAGGCGCTGCTGACTCCGGTGGTCGACTTTGGCGCGAAGAGCTCCTCCGAGGCTTACGCGGAGACGCTGCCGGCGCCGCTGAAGGATGCGATAGCCGTGCATGAGGTGCTGGTGGGCATGAACCAGCGGATGGTGCTGGCGGCGATGGGAGCGCCGGAGAGCAAGGTGCGCGAGCGCGAGGGCAGCAGCTCCGACGGGCTGCGCTACGAGGAGTGGATCTACGGTCACGTTCCGCAGACGGTGCGTTTTGTGCGCTTCCGCGGAGATCGCGTGGTGTTGGTCAAGATTTGCGCGTTGGGTAAACCGGTCGAAGTCCACGGCCAGGACGAGATGGGCGGCTATAAGACTCCGGCCGCCACACGAGAGATCGCGCTGGGCGATAAGCAACCGGACGATCCGGAGCACCCGAGTGCTCCGCCCACCCTGCGCCAGCCGGGCGAGCCCGTCCCCGCCGATGCCCCCAACAAGGTCCGCTACCCGGTCGACGACAAGACCCCGATCCCCCCACCTCCATCCCAGACCAACCCTGTTCCGCCGAGGTGAACTCGCCTCCACCACCTGGTATGACACGATTTGACGGTAGAAGATCCGGTAGTCCGGCAGATTAGTGGAACTGCGGGGCAGTTCCGTGGGTGGACGCCTGTCCCAGCACACCAAAGGGTCACTCTCGTGTAAACTTGGAGGCGAGCCTCACCGCAGGTCTTCTCCTTCGATCCCGGGCGCGCCGCTATGGCTGCGGCCCGTCGATCACCGAGAGAAGGTCCGGCTGGTCCGACCCGCGCAAGCCCAATCCCCAGGCGCACCGGACCTCCAGCGAGTCAGCCCACAGATTCTGCATCAGGAGACCAGCATTATGGCAAAGATTGCCAAGACCGGCGACCGCAAGAAGGTCATGGACACCAACAAGAGCACGGATTGTCCGAAGTGCTCCAAACCCACCCGTATCGTAAAGCGCGTCAAGGACCGTGAGCGCGGCATCCCCGGCGGCGTGTATATCTCCTGCTCGGCCTGCGAGTTCTTCGAGAAACTCTAAACCGCGACGTTATTTTCCACGTCGAGATTCAAAAAAGCTCCGGAGACGGAGCTTTTTTGCGTTTGCCGAAGCTCATCAGGCAACCCTCCCGGGGTACACACTTCGGGACTGTTAAATCCTGGCTAGAGGCTTGACGAAGTTGCATGCGCGGGGGGAGACTCTACAACGGAAAGCAGGAACCTCCCGATGACCGGAAGCACCAGAAGCAGCTTGATCTCGACCGCAACGCTTACGCCCCCTCCTCATTTTGATACACCGACCTACCTCATGTGCTCGCCGCAGTGGTATGACGTGGACTACGTCATCAATCCCTGGATGGCCGGAAACCTGCACCGGCCCAGCCGCGATGTGGCCTTCGCGCAGTGGCGGGAGTTGCACGCGCAGTTGCAGCGGGTTGCCGATGTGCGGCTGATCCCAGCCGTGCCCGGATCGCCCGACATGGTCTTCGTCGGCCACGCGGCGCTGGTGCAGCACGGAATTGCCGCGGTTTCGAGCTTCGCCCATCCGCAGCGCCAGATTGAAGAGGCCCCGCTGCGGCGTTGGCTGGAGGAACACGGCTTTCTGCTCTGGGAGACTCCGCGCGAGACCGCGTTCGAGGGTGAGGGCGACGCCATCTTTTCCGCCGACGGAGGCCATCTGTGGGCCGCGCACGGGGTTCGCACCTGCCGTCATTCCCATCGCCACGTCGCCGACGCCTGGCACGTGGGCGTCACCTCACTGCACCTGGTCGATCCCCGCTTCTATCATCTCGATACCTGCTTCGCCACGCTCGAGGGCGGCTTCGTCCTCTACTTTCCGGAGGCGTTCGACGCGAGATCCCTGGCGGAGATCGAGGCGGCCTATCCGGCGGAGAAGCGGATCGTCGTCACCGAGGCCGAGGCGACGGCGTTCGCCTGCAATGTGATCGAGATCGGCAAGACCATCCTGATGGGGAAGGTTCCGACCAACCTCGGCGAGCGCCTGGAACGGCTCGGCTTTAAGGTGATCCAGATTGATCTGAGCGAGTTTCTGCGCGGCGGAGGATCGGCCAAATCGCTGGCGCTGCGGCTGAGCGATCGCAGCCTGGCCTCCCGCATCGCTGCGTAGAGGCTGGCTGCGTTAGGGCTTCCGGAGCCACAATCTAGGCAGACTGGGCGGTGGCCTGGGCGATCTCTTCAAGAATCGCCCGCGCCGCTGCCGCAGGTTCTGCGGCCTGAGTGATTGGCCGGCCCACCACGAGCATCGACGCACCGGCAGCGATCGCAGCGCCAGGGGTAGCAACACGGCGCTGATCGCCCAGAGGGGCCCCGGCCGGCCGGATGCCTGGGACGACCAGCATGGGTGCTGGAGCGACCTCGGCGCGGAGCACAGCGATCTCCTCGGCGGAGCAGACCATCCCCATCTCTGGGCCGCCGGCCTGCCGTGCCAGCTGGGCGAGGCGCACAACCTGCCGGGCAGGCGAATCGCTCACCCCGACCCGGTTGAGTTCGGCTGCGTCCATGCTAGTCAGCACGGTGACGGCGAGGAGCTTGGGGGCATATGGGACGGCTGCGGCCTCGGCGGCCGCGCGGATCATGGCCTCGCCGCCGCTGGCATGGATGGTCAGCAGGGAGGCGCCGGTGCGGGTGACCGAGCGGACTGCTCCGGCGACGGTATTGGGGATGTCGTGCAGCTTAAGGTCGAGGAAGATCTCGAAGCCACGCCCGCGGAGCGTCTCAATCAGATGGTTGCCGGCCGCGTAGTAGAGTTCCATCCCGACCTTGAACCAGTGGCAGGAGTCCTCCAGGCGATCGACGAAATCAAGGGCTGGCCTTGCGGCAGGGAAGTCGAGAGCGACGGCCAGGCGGCTGCGCGGGTCAACGGGGGAGGGAATCATACTTTGATTTTAGCTGGGGAGGTCCCGGCGGCGGCAAGGGAAATGCCGCCGCACGGAACCTACTGCGCGAGCATGGGGTAGGGGAACGGAGTGACAACCGGCATCTGCATCTGGGCCAGCAGCGCCTGGGTCAGCTCCGGATCGCCCACCGGCATCGCATCCAAACGTACCTTGCCGACTCCACGGAGGCCTACGGCCTGGGCGGCAGCGTAGGAAAGATCGACGATGCGGTTGTCGAGCGCCGGTCCACGGTCGTTCACGCGGACCACGATGGACTTCTTGTTCTTCAGATTGGTGACGCGGACCCAGCTTCCCAGAGGAAGGCTGCGGTGAGCGCAGGTCAGTTGATTCATGTCAAAGGTTTCGCCGGTCGCAGTCCTGTGTCCCTGGAACTTCAGCCCGTACCAGGAGGCCTGGCCGACTTGAATCCAGCGCTTGAACCGTTTGACGGGATGCAAGGTCGTGTCGGCGCTCTGATCAGGCCCGCTTGCCGAGGCAGGGAACCCGAGCGCCAGCACAAGCAGACTGGCCGAGACCCGACAGGCGATCTGGAACGTCTTGCTGCCTTGCATCTTCGAGGAAATGATTTGCATTAACAGACTCCTGTCACTTATTGTCTTGAGGTGGAACCTCTAAGTCAAACATCCGTAAGCTTTTATCTGAGATGCATGTTTGCCTGCAACGGCTGGCTGTGGTATAGAAATTTGGGCAAAAAAATCTGGCGGAAGGCCGAAAACGGGCTTCTGGGCGTTGAAAATGGGCCAGTTCGGCCGTTTTCCCGAAATGCGACTATTTTTTCAAAATGAGCCGAAAAGTGCCGCAAAGCGGGTCCGAGGGGTCATTGAAAACGGCTTTGACCATCGCCGGGTTCGATCCCTCCTCGGGGGCTGGAGTGACCGCCGACCTGATGGTTTTCGCGGCGCACGGCCTGTTCGGCACCTCGACGATCACCAGTCTTACCGTCCAATCGACCGTCGGAGTCGCCTCAAGTCATCCCGTCGACGCAGAGATCGTAGGACAGACGCTGCGTTGTCTCGAGCAGGATCTTCCGGCCGCTGGCATCAAGATCGGCATGCTGGCGACCGCCCCCGTGGTGGAGGCGGTCGCCGCGTTTGTTGCGGAGGTCCGCGAACGGCGCGCGGGCGTGACCATCGTTCTCGATCCCGTGCTGCGCTCCAGCTCCGGCAGGGAACTGCTGGATAGTCCCGGGGTGGAGCGGCTGCGCAGCCAGCTGCTGCCGCTGGTCGACTGGGTCACCCCGAACCTCGACGAGCTGGCGCTACTGACCGGACAGCCGATTGCCGGCCGCGAGCAGTTGGCGGAGGCCGCGCTCCTGCTTCACGACGAGATCCTGCGGCAGGGAACCCGCGTCCACGTGCTTGCGAAAGGTGGGCACCTCGAGGGAGCTGCCGACGACCTTCTGCTGACGCCGGACGGCGAGCTCCATTGGCTGGCAGGCGAACGAATCGAGACGAAGGCCACCCACGGAACAGGCTGTGCGCTGTCGAGCGCTCTGTTGTGCCGGTTGCTGCTGGGCGACGCTCCGCTGGCTGCGGCGCAGTCGGCTAAGCGGTATGTAGAGGGGGCGCTGCGCAACGCAGTACCGCTCGGCCAGGGACGCGGCCCGATGCATCATCTGTGGCCACTGCGGCGGAGCTAGGCTGCCAGCGGCGGTAACAGGGTTGCTCTCTGAAAACATGCTCATCTATATATCTCTCTTTCATGACCGCGGCCGGCACGGGACGAGTCCGTGCTTGTCACCCCCGGTTAGGCAGAAGGCAAAGGAAATATAACGTGGCGCAAAGGGGGTCCCCAACCTGCTCTAATAGAGATAGGCGATGAAGCCGGCTAGGCCCCTCGGTGCTCTGTGCTAATTCTCAGCATAAAGAGAATAGGGCCTACATTTTTGTGGGATATGTCCGATAAATAAGCCGAACGCGGAGAATCTTCCCCCCATGTCGACGCCCCAGATACTGCCCTCGATCCTCTCCCGGTTCAAATTGTTTCGACGCAGTGGCGAGGCTGGGCAGCCGGATCAGCGTCCGTCGCTGCGGCGGCCAACACCGGCACAGGGAAGAGCATTGGAGATTCTGGGCCACGCGATCGAATACCTGGTGGATTCGAGATTGGCAAGCGCCGGCGTCCTCTCCAGGACAGATGAGCAAGAGGCGATCAAGTTACTCTCGCGGCTGAACCGGGAGATATTCGCGGAGTGTCCGGAGATTCTGCCCACTGGAGCGCGGGTGAAGCGCTGGCTTGCCGGACGCCTTTTCGGACACGGGTCCGAAGACGTGTCGTCCTGAGCGAAGCGCAGCGGAGTCGAGGAGCTTGTCCTCAACTTGGCGAAGGACCTGCGGTTTACTCCCAGGGCAATGGCGTTGATGGTCGCTGAGCCTGACACCAGCCGCGAAGTTTGAAGTGGGGAGGCTCCTGCGATAGGCTGAAAGAGATGGCAATCACCCTTGTTCTTAATGGCCAACCGCGGACCTTCGAGGCGCTCGCGAGCGGCGCCAGCTTGCAGCAATTGGTTGATGCACTGGAGCTGAAGGCGGATCGGGTCGCGGTGGAACGAAATGGGGAGATCGCACCGAGGACAAGCTGGGCTGCTGTAGCGGTAGCCGACGGCGACCGGATCGAGGTTGTCCACTTCGTGGGCGGCGGCAGTCCGAACAGCAGCGTGTGCGGGTGAATCGTGTTGCCGGGTGAAGTGTTTGTGGAAGAAAGGATCAATTCAGTTGCGATTCGCCAGTAGAGTTCAGAAGGTCCAGTCTTCGGCCATTCGTGATTTGCTTCGCTATGGAACCGACCCCAGCATCATCTCCTTCGGGGGTGGTTACCCCGACCCCAGCCTGTTCCCGTCGAAGGAGCTACAGGCCGTTTACAACCAGCTCTTCGCGGAGCACTCCTCGCAAGCGCTTCAGTACACCGTCTCGGACGGCATCCCCGCATTACGCGCGCAGATTGCCAGCCGCATGACGGAGGACGGAACACCGTGCGGTATGGACGATGTTTTGGTCTTGCAAGGAGCGCAGCAGGGCCTCGATTTTGTCGCCAAGCTGTTGTTGGAGGCGGGCGATACGGTCATCGTCGAGGATCCTACATTCCTCGGCGCCCTCATTGCCTTCAACGTATTCGAGCCCCGCTACGCGACGGTGCGCATGGACGCGGAGGGAATGGATGTAGATCACCTGGAGGCGGTGCTCCGGAAGAATCCCGCCACGAAAATGATCTATACGGTCCCGGACTTCCAGAACCCGACGGGCGTGACGATGAGCCTTGCAAGGCGCCGCCGCCTGATCGAACTGGCCAATCAGTTTGACGTCCTGGTGCTTGAGGATTCGCCGTATCGATCGCTGCGCTTCGAAGGATCGCACCTGCCCACGCTGAAGAGTCTGGATACCGAGGGCCGAGTGGTCTACCTGGGCACCTTTTCGAAGATCTTGGCCCCAGGCTTGCGCCTGGGTTGGGCGGTGGCTGGCGCCGAGGTGCTCGCTAAGCTCGCTCGGCTGAAACTTGCAGCCGACACGCAGTGCAGCACGCTGAATATGATGGCGGCATCGACGTATCTGGATCGATACGCGATCAACGATCACATCGCCGAGGTCTGCAGCGCCTACAAGCGCAAACGCACGCTGATGTACGAGGTGCTGGAGTCTACATTTCCGAAGACGATTCAGTACACGCGGGCCGAGGGCGGGCTGTTTACCTGGCTGTCATTCCCAGAAGGCTTCGATACCGCGCGCTTCATGGTGGAGCACGCACTGCCCAGGGCCAAGGTGGTCTACGTACCGGGCGCGGCGTTCTTCGCCGGAGAAGCTGAGACGAATCACGCTCGCTTCAACTTTTCGGCTCTGCCTGAAGAGCAGTTGATCAGCGGCATGGAACGGCTGGGGAAGCTGCTGCAGAGCGTGCTTTGATCGGAAGCACTATACATAATATGTGTTATCGGACATACTGGTCCTTTTGTAGCTGTTGCTTTTTTCTGCAATAAGGACCGTTTACACCGCAACACCCCATTCGGTAAATGGTCCTTTGCCCGTTGCGTGAGGCTACGAGTTGCCAGGTTCACAGCCAGTCCTCATCGAACGCATTACGCCCGCGTCAAACCGGAACGCTACAAACAGACAGAAGCAGCGGCATCGACCATCCCAAGGAGATGTTGTAGACTCTGTAGCCGTGTCTGATAACGTCTCGTCATCCCCAGCACTTCCCCAGTATCCCCGGACGGACCAGGAGTTTAGCGACCGCTTCGCCAACGAAGATGACTGCTCCGCCTATCTTGAGCGATTGCGGTGGGGGAAAGGATTTTGCTGCCCAAAATGCGAGAGCCCGAAGGGTTGGCGAACCGCGACTGGCCACTGGGCTTGCTCCAGTAGACAATGTGCCCGCAAAGTATCCGTGACCTCCGGTACCGCCTTCGATCGCAGCCGGATTCCGCTTCGGAACTGGTTTACCGCCGCATGGTACTTGGCCGAGTGCGCAGATGGAATCAGTGCGCTTGCGCTCCAGCAGGAACTCCACTTGGCCTCTTATCAACCCGCTTGGTCCATATTGCAAAAGCTACGCGCGGCGATGAAGCCTTCCCTGCGAGGTCGCCTTCGTGGCCGCATTGAAGTCGCTTCGTACGGCATAGGCGCCGAACAGGCGCTTCACCATCGCGATCGGAACGGAAATCAGGCCGGCCGGTGAGCGGCACGTACGCATTGCCCGTATCCGGGACGACTCGGCCGACAGTCTTGCTCGTTTTGTGTGCGACGAAATCGAGTCAGGCGCCCAAGTCCACACGAACACAATAAGTGACGAACAGCTTCATGCGTTGGGATACCTTCACGAGCAGCCCCGCACCTTCCCTTACATGCTGCCTGAGTTTGAAGCCTGGCTTCTTGCCGTAGAAATGGGGGGAGAACTCAGCGAGGCACAGGCAGACTCCTACCTTCTCGTACGTGATCCCAACAGCCCGATCATTCAGGCGGCTCAAACTGACTCGGTACGCCGTTTATCACAGCGGCTTCCGAAGCTTTATGCCGAACTCGAAGCATGGCTGAGTCGCACCCACCAAGGCGCCGGCGCGATCAAAGCAAAGCACCTCGACGCGTACCTCAACGAATTTGCTTTTCGCGTCAATTTCCGTATCCCCCACCGGCCCGGACTCCTCTTCATTAAGCTCCTCAGTGCCGCCCTAAAAACACCACCAGCCCGATTTCGGCCTTCACGCCGTCGCTAGAAGCCCCAGAGGGCACTGAAATGTCCGGCTGATCGCCATTCTTGCTGTACTAAGGCACCTATATCGCCGTGCAGTTTCTGGAAAGCAGAAACCTATATTACTGATTCCATTGAATCAGTGCAGAACCCAGTGCGCTACGATAGCGAATGTATACCACATAAACCATTTAACTCATTTGTTATCAAGAACTTAATGCTTGCATTCCGCACTGCAATTGGTTCATATTGGGTATAAGGCAGCCATCGATAACCAACGCGCTTTGGTCGCAATCCGTCACACGCGCTGCTCCTGGACCCTAATGCTCGTTACACACAACAATCCAGCTATCCCACACTCTTTGCGAGGCTTGGCCTTAATCGAACCGACCGGGCTGCCCCGCTTTTGGTCTGCAGTGTGGGCTTCCTTTCTGCCGGGCGATGGTGCGCACTCCACACTCAAGAAGAAGCTCAGGGCGGTGGAGCACTTCTATAGGTTTGCTGACAATTTGCTCGGAGCCGGCGGCTTGGATGTCGCTCTGGCAGCGTTCGATCTCGAGGCCATCGGAGAAACTCTGGAGGCATACCTTCTAGCGTTGCGGCACGATCCTCGCCTTGGCGCGAGCACCGAAAAGTCTTGGCAGTGCGTGCTTCGCTTTCTGCAGGAGGTTCTCGATAGAATGGCGCGGAGTGCCTCATCGCTTCCCTCTCAGGATGATCTACAGGGTAGGCTGGCTAGTTTCGAGCGTTTTCACGGGACACTGCATGTGTCAAGGCGTCGCAGACCCGCGCGTGTACGATCGCTTCCCGCAGCAGTAGTTGAAGCACTGTACGAGGTCCTGGACCCAGACTCCCCGAAAAACCCCTTCCGTGAAGGAACTTCACGTTGGCGGGTTTACGTGATCTTTATGCTTCTATTGCATCAGGGGTTACGCCGTGGGGAATTGTTATGTTTGCCTGCAGATGCCGTCAGGAATGGTTTTAATGAGAGTGCCCAGCGTGATCGCTTCTAGCTGACAGTTCGCTTTAATCCGTATGATGTGGACCCGCGGTCGTCGACGCCTGGCATCAAAACCGCGGACTCCTTCCGTCAGTTGCCGATGAGTGAACAGATGGTTCGTCTCGTGGAAACATATGCAGCGAACTATCGTGGTCGCCCGAAACATTCCTTCCTAATTAACTCGCAAAAGAATGTTCCCCTGTCTTCGGAAGCTGTGACAAAACTCTTCGTGAAAATAACCCTTGCTTTGCCCCGCAGTGCCTTGGCGGTTCTTCAGGATAGGTATGGGCACACCTCCATCACGGCCCACGATCTAAGACACACCTGCGCAGTTCTGCGCTGGAACCAGATTCTTAGCAGCGGCGTCTCGATGGAAGAAGCAATGCAACAACTGCGCACTTTTTTTGGGTGGTCCCGGTCCTCCGTTGAGCCATTACGATATGCCCGCACAGTCTTTGAAACTCGATTAGCCGGCATATGGAGAACCGAATTCGATAACCGGGTCGAAGTGCTGCGTCATCTAGAGAGGACATGAATGGCCCCATTAAATTCTTCTAGGCGCTGGCAAGACTCGCCGCTTTACCTCTCTCCGCTTCCCGCCACAGTGGGGTACTATGACGACTTCTCCGACACCGACCGTTGGTTGGTGACGTCCGAGGGTAGCGTCGTGTGGACATTACTATACGACGGGCAGAGTCGAAGGCTAGATTTCTCGTCCTGGGATAATCCTGTACGAAAGTTGATTCAGCATTGGTGCGCCCATAACGTTAGAAAAGTGGCGCCTCGTACCGCGGAAGTATATCTACGTGCGATGAAGTCAGTCCCCGCGGACTGGCTCGCTGAATTACTGAGAATAGGGCCAAAAGACCTTCGTTCGTTTTGGAATGCGCGTCGGGCAGATGGGATGTCTCATTACGTTTCTTGGCCTCTGAGAAGTTTCTTGTATTTTTCTGCAATAAGGACCAATAACGCCCATTGTGGCATTTTCCCAGAGTGTTGCTTATTCATGCAATAAGGACCATTTGCACCGCAACACGCCATTGGGTAAATGGTCTTTTCGCCGTTGTGCATTCATCGAGTTCTAGCGTGTTTGTGCACACTCGTTGTTGGGTTATCGCCCCCATCGCCGGAAGCGTGGCAAACCGAAATCACAACGGGGGGTGGAGAAGTGGAAAGCAAACTACGCTTCCCACTTCCCCCTCCCGATGGCGGCGAGATATTTAAAAGCCTCGTTGCGCTACTCGTGGAGTCGCGGACGCACCCGGCAACCTACATCAAAGGAGCCGCAAAAAACGTCGCCCAAACTTTCATACAATTGGCCGGAATAACGTGTAAGTTGAGCGCATCGCAGGTCCAGCAGTTGAGTTACAGATTCTTCAGGAGCTCTGAGGCCGGCTTCCTCTCAAGAGGCGTCGACAGCACCATGCTCGTGGTCGGACTCCCATATGCCAGAAGTTTTTCGATGAGAAGCTCCAGTTCGGCCACCGAAGAGAGCCTCACCTTGAGCAAGAAGGCATCGCCTCCCGTAAGGTGGTGACACTCTTGGACCGAGTTGAGAGTGGGCAGAAACTTGAGGAACTGTCTGTAGCGATTGCCTTCGCAGGTAAGACGGACAAAGGCGGTGATGGAAAAACCGAGGGCGTCTAGATCAATCTCCGCACGGTAGCCTCGGATGAATCCTAGACTTTCCAGTTGGCGGACGCGCTCTGCGGTTGCCGAAGGGGAAAGTCCTACCTTACGCCCCAGTTCTGCGAAGGGAAGACGCCCATCTGCAGCCAGTTCCTGCAGGATTTTCCTGTCAATTAGATCAATGCCATGCTCGAGCGCCATCTTGCTTCCTCGCTATCAGAATCAGGACACAGTGCTCACAAACATCCTTTATAGTGGAACCCAGCAGCGGCGAATACAACGCTATATCGCATGTTTGCCGTTGAATCACTGCTCAACAATAGCAAAAACAGCGGAAACTGCATTCCTACCCTATCCAGTTTTTCGTAGCATCTGCACTATGATCGATCTGGATGGTTCCGCCCTCTCGCTCGAAGAGGTTGTCGCTGTAGCAAAGCACTCCACATCTGTTCGGATCGCCGCCGCGGCATTGGAGCGGATGGAACGCTCCCGCCGTCAAGTAGAGAAGGCGATGACGGGCACGAAGCCGGTATATGCCCTCAACACAGGGGTTGGTCTGCTCGCGAACATCCGGCTCGACGAGGCAGATATTGAAGCCATGCAAGTGAACCTAATCCGTTCACATTGCTGCGGAGTAGGTTCCCCCTTGGCGACCCCGGTGGTTCGCGGCATGATGCTGATTCGAGCGAATGTCCTGGCGAAGGCCTTCTCGGGCATCCGCCCCGTCGTCGCCGAACGGATCTGCGATCTGCTCAACCACGGCATCACGCCGGTCATTCCGTCGCGCGGCAGCGTTGGGGCCAGCGGTGACCTTGCGCCTTTGGCCCACATGGCTCTCATTCTGGTGGGCGAAGGGCGGGCCGAGTACAAAGGACAGATGATGCCCGCTGCCGAATGCCTCAAGCAGGCCGGGCTAGCCCCACTGACCCTCATGGGCAAGGAAGGGATATCGCTGCTGAACGGCACCCAGGCCATGCTTTCGATTGGATGCCTCTGCCTGCACGAACTCGAACAGTTATTCTTTTCCGCCCAAATGACCGCGGCTCTCAGCATCGAGGCCCTGCGTGGCACCGACACCGCGTTCGATCCCCGCCTGCACGCCGCCCGGCCTCATCTCGGCCAAGGCTTGAGCGCCCATCACCTCACGCGGCTACTTCACGGAAGCCCCATTCCTCGCACCCACGGCGAAGGCAGCCGCATCCAGGATGCGTACTGTCTCCGCTGCATCCCGCAGGTCCACGGCGCGGTCTGGGACACCCTTGCCCATGCCCGCCACATCTTCGAGATCGAGTTGAACAGCGCCACGGACAATCCCCTCGTCTTCGACGGAGCGATCGTCTCCGGGGGCAACTTCCACGGTGCGCCGCTCGCGCTGGCACTCGACTTCCTCGCCATCGCACTCTGCCAACTCGCGGGCATCTCCGAGCGCCGCACCGAGCGCCTACTGAACCCCAGCCTGAACGAGGGACTTCCCGCCTTCCTCGCCTCGAAGCCCGGCCTCGAATCCGGCCTGATGATGGCGCAGGTCACGGCCGCCGCCCTCGTCGCGGAGATGCGCGTTCTCGCCTCACCCGCCTCGACCGGATCCATTCCTACCAGCGGCAATCAGGAGGACTTCGTCAGCATGGGCATGACCTCCGCGCTCAAGCTCGAGCAGGCTGTGACGCTGAGCCGGATGGTTATCGCAATCGAGCTGCTTGCCGCGACGCGCGCGCTCGATCTGCGCGGCGACCGCGTTACGCCGTCGCTCGAGGAGGTGCGCTCTCGCTTCCGTTCCCGCATCCCCGCCTGGCAGGAGGACTGCGTCCTTTCCACCTGGATGGAAGAGGCGTCCAACTTTCTCAAAGACGCTGCATTCGAAGCGATCATCACAGAAAACACTCCGGAGGTTGTTCGATGACGCAAAGCTACGTCCCCGTGCGTGCGGCGCGAGGCAATGTGCGAACCGCGAAGGGCTGGATCCAGGAAGCCGCAAAACGCATGTTGATGAACAACCTTGACCCCGAGGTAGCCGAGAGGCCGGAGGAGCTGATCGTCTACGGCGGTCGCGGCAAGGCCGCGCGCAACTGGGATTGTTACCACACGCTTATCGCCACGCTCGACCGGCTGGAGAATAATCAGACGCTCCTGGTGCAGTCCGGCAAGGCTGCCGCGGTGCTCGAGACGCATCGCCTCGCGCCCCGCGTTCTGATCGCCAACTCGAACCTCGTCCCCAAGTGGGCAACCTGGGAGGAGTTCGATCGCCTCGACGCCGCGGGCCTGATGATGTACGGCCAGATGACCGCGGGCTCATGGATCTACATCGGCACCCAGGGCATCCTGCAGGGTACCTATGAGACCTTCCGCGGCGCGGCCAAGCGACACTTCAACGACACGCTCGCAGGCACTATCACCGTCACCGCCGGCCTCGGCGGCATGGGCGGAGCGCAGCCTCTCGCAGTGAAACTCGCCGGCGGCGTGAGCATCTGCATCGAGATCGATCAAAGCCGTATCCAGCGCCGTATCGAAACACGCTATCTCGACAAGGCAACCACCTCGCTCGACGAGGCGATCCGCCTCGCCATCGCGTCGAAGAGCCGCAAAGAGGCCATCTCTATCGGCCTCCAAGGCAACGCCGCCGAGCTGCTGCCGAAGATGGTGCAGCTCGGTTTCACCCCCGACCTTGTCACCGATCAGACAAGCTCTCACGACCCCTTGTGGGGCTACCTTCCCGTTGCGCGCCCCGACGAGGACCTGAACTACCTACGTGCCCAGCAGCCCGAACTCTACACGCAGCGCGTGCAGGCCTCCATCGCGCAGCACGTACAGGCTATCCTCGAGATGCAGCGGCGCGGCGCCATCGCCTTCGACTACGGGAACAATCTCCGCACACAGGCCAGGCTCGCCGGGGTTACAGATGCCTTTTCCTATCCGGGCTTTGTTCCAGCCTTCATTCGCGACTCCTTCTGCGAGGGCCGCGGTCCATTCCGTTGGGTTGCTCTCTCCGGCGATCCATCGGACATCGCCAAGACCGATCAGGCGCTGCTCGATCTCTTTCCTGAAGACAAGCGGCTGCAGGAATGGCTGACGTTCGCCTCGACCGAGATCTCCTTCCAGGGTCTGCCCGCGCGCATCTGCTGGCTGGGCTACGGCGAGCGCGACCGCGCTGGTCTGCTCTTCAATGCAATGGTTCGCGACGGCCGGCTGAAGGCTCCCATCGTAATCGGGCGCGATCATCTTGACGCCGGCTCCGTCGCCAGTCCGCATCGCGAAACCGAAGCCATGCTCGATGGCTCGGACGCAGTCTCGGATTGGGCGCTACTCAACTTCGCCACCGGCATCGCCAGCGGCGCAGCCTGGATGAGCTTCCATCATGGCGGCGGCGTAGGCATGGGCTACAGTCAGCACGCAGGCCTCGTCGCCGTAGCCGATGGCAGCGATGAAGCCGAAGAGCGTCTCCGTCTCTGCCTCAAGAACGATCCCGCCATGGGAGTCATCCGGCACGCTGACGCCGGCTACGAGAAGGCCTTGACCACGGCCCGTGACCGCGGCCTCGATCTGCCGAGCATCGTATGAAGGCCGACGTACTCATCACCGGGATCTCACAGCTCGTAACCGCCACAGGAGCATGTCCAAAGCATGGCGCGACCATGCGTGAACTCGAGATAACGGAGCATGCTGCGCTGGCAATCGCTGATGGTTTGATCGTCTGGACAGGACGTTCAAGTGAGTGGCGCGGGCACTCCTCGAAGACAGTTGACGCCTGCGGAAGAGCCGTCGTCCCTGCTCTCGTCGATCCGCATACCCACGCGCTGTGGGCAGGAGACAGACTTGCAGACTTCGACGCTCGCACCTCGGGGAAGACCTACGAAGAGATCCTTCGTGCCGGCGGCGGCATTCGCAGTAGCATCCGCGCCACAGCGGCGGCAACGCAAGAAGAGCTCGTCCAGCTCGCCAAGCCGCGGATCGCAGCCTTGCTCGGCTCTGGCGCCGCGACCATCGAAGTGAAGTCCGGCTACGGCTTCGAACCTGCTGCGGAATTGAGAATGCTGGAAGCGATCGAAACGCTCCGCAAATGCACACCGGCAAGGCTGCTTTCGACGCTGCTCATTCACATCCCGCCCGTAGACCTCAAGGATCGTACCCGCTACATCGCCGAGGTATGCAGCAACCTGATCCCGCAGGTGGCGAGCAGGATGCTTGCCTCCGCAGTAGACATCTTCGTCGAGCAGGAGGCTTGGCACACGGAAGAAGCGGTCGTAATGCTCGCCTGCGCGAGGCGCCATGGCCTGGCGATCAAGCTGCACACGGAGCAGTTTCAGCGCATCGGCGGATTAGAGCTGGCCGTGAAAATGGGGACGCTCAGCGTGGATCACCTGGAGGCCTGCACCGTGGAGCAATTCCCTCTGCTCGCTTCGAGCAGAACGATTGCAACGCTGCTTCCCGGCGTATCTCTCCATCTTGGCATCCCTTCCGCACCCGGACGCACACTCATCGATGCCGGAGCGGCGGTCGCGATCGGAACCGACCTCAACCCGGGATCGAGCCCACTGTTCTCGATGGCAATGGCGCTCGCGCTTGCAGTTCGTATGAATGGGCTTAGTGCCGCAGAAGCGCTTGTAGCCTCGACGATCAACGCCGCGTATGCATTGGGTCTCACCGATACAGGCTGTCTTGAACCGGGTCTGCGCGCCGACCTTCTCATTCTCGAAGGCCGCGACTGGCGCGACCTTATCTACACGCTCGGAGCCAATCCCGTACACGAGCTATGGGTACGCGGCAAACGGGTCCACCAGCAGTCCCACACAACAACCACGGAGACCTCGTGAGCACATTTTACTCACCCGAGCTTCTATACCTGAAAGGCACCTTCGTCAGTGGGAAGGGTCTGCTCGTCAACGACCATGGCCACATCGAACGTGTCGCCTCCGAGCAGGATGCAGGCGACGCCACCGTAGTCGATCTTCCCGGAAGAGCCCTGCTTCCTGGCTTCGTCAACACGCATTCACACTCCTTCCAGCGATTGATTCGCGGCAGGTCGGAATCCAGGGTTGTCAGCGGAAAAGACTTCTGGAGCTGGCGCGGAACTATGTACCACGCCGCCGCACGACTCCCTCCGGAGGATGTCTATGACGTTGCCCGCATGGTATTTCTGGAGATGCTTCTAGCGGGCACGACCACCGTCGGAGAGTTTCACTACCTCCACACCGACCCCATCGGCCGGCCATACGACGATCCCAATCTACTGAGCAAGCAGGTCATCGCCGCGGCCTCATCGGTCGGCATACGCATCGTGCTGTTGCGCACGGCCTATCTCCGCTCCGGCTACGGTCTTCCCCGCGATACCGGCCAGACCCGCTTTTTTGAATCGACCGAAGAGTTTCTCCACAACATGCAAGCGCTGATCAAGGAGCAGCCGCATACTCGCTTCGGAGTTGCCCCCCACAGCATTCGCGCGGTGCCCCTGTCCGATCTGGAAGAGATCGCCGCATGGACCACCTCCAGGCACCTTCCGCTTCATATGCACGTCGCCGAGCAGATCGGCGAGAACACCGCCTGCCTACGCGAGTACGGCTGCACTCCCGTCCAACTCCTCAGCCGGAATGGCCTCCTCACGGAGCGATTCACGGCGGTTCATTCCATCCACATCCAGCCCGACGAGGTCGAGCAACTGGCTCATGCCGGAGCTACCATCTGCTCCTGCCCAACCACCGAGCGGAATCTTGGTGATGGCATCCTGGCCGCCGATCAGGTCATGGCCTCGGGCATCCGGGTTGCCTTGGGCTCCGACAGTCAAGCGCAGATCGACCCACTCGAGGACGCTCGCGAACTTGACTACCACCTTCGCCTCCGCAATCAGCAACGTGCCATTCTTGATCAGATCGAAGAGGTGCCGCTTGCCGAGCGGTTGTTCTCCTGCGCTACCCGCAACGGCGCGCACGCACTCTCCGTGCCCGCAGGAGAGTTCCGCGCGGGATCGCTCGCAGACGGGTTTACCGTCGATCTCAATGATCTCTCGATCGCAGGGCATTCCCCCGAGGACCTTCTACCGATACTCGTCTTCTCCCTCAATCGATCTGCCATCCGCGACGTGATCGTCGACGGGCTTTGCGTCGTGAGCGATCGGCAGCACCCTCTGCGCAGTGAGATCGCGGCTCGCTACCGCGAGGTGTATGCCCGGGTCTGGAATACGGTGGCTCTATGAACACGGTCGTCGATCACCTCCTGGAACTTATCCGAATTCCGTCCGACTCATCGGCTTCAAATCGCCCCATCGCGGAGTACGCGCAGGAGGTCTTTCGCAACGCGCAATGGAACACCGCTTCCATTCGTTTCCTCGACGCCGCAGGCATCGAGAAGATCAACCTGATTGCAGCGCCCCCCGGACAGGCCCCCCAAGAGGTCGAGGCCGATCTCGCCTTCTCTGTCACACCGACACCGTTCCACCCGCCGGTGACTGGACCAGAGCCCTTGAGCCGTTCATCCGTGAGGGCATGCTCCACGGTTGCGGAGCCTGCGATGTCAAAGGATTCCTCGCTTGCCTCCTCGCTGCGGCAAGCGAGATGCCGGGGGCCTCACTGAAACCCGCTTTGCGCGTCGTGCTCACCGCCGACGAAGAACTCGGCTGCCTCGGCAGCCATCGCTTGGTCGCCGAAGGTAGACTGCGCGCCAAGTCGCTGGTCATCGGCGAACCCACCTCCCTGCATGCCGCGCGCGCCGGCAAGGGCTACTGCCTAGGAGAAGTTACAATCTTCGGAGCCGAGGCGCACAGCGCGCACCCCCATCAAGGACGTTCCGCAATCTACGATGCAGCGCATTTCATCCGGGCAATCGAGCAGCTCTCAGCGGAGTTCGCCGCCCAACGGAACGACTTCTTCAACCCTCCCTATACCACCCTCAACGTAGGCACCATCCGTGGCGGCACCGCGAAGAACGTGGTTCCCGGCGAGTGCAGTTTTCTGCTCGAATGGCGCCCCATCCCCGGACAAGCACCCGACTATGTGCCCCTTGCCATCGAGCGAATCGGCCAGGAGATGCATCAATGCGATCCTGCCTTCCGCTTCGCATTCAGGATTTTGCGTGAGCAATTCGGATTCGAGACAACCGCCAATGCAGGCTTGGTTCAAGCTATGGAGCGCCTGACTGGAAGACACTCCATTTCGATTCCCTTCGGATCGGAGGCCAGTGTCTTCGCGTCCCAGACGGAGGAGATCGTAGTCTTCGGTCCAGGAGACATGCGGACCGCCCACAGCCCCCGGGAGTGCGTCCCTATATCCGAACTGGACGAAGCCGTTTACTGCATTAAAGCCCTCATGCAGAAGGAGTGAAATCGAGACTTAGCTGCGTGTCACCGGGACGAACCAGCTTTTGCGCACGGCCCTCATGAGCTTGACCTGTTTCCGGCGCATCCTGGCAACGTGTAGCGGGCAATAGAAGGTCCGACGGCCTGGCTCATCGCAGCCATTATGGCCTCTGGCCAGGGTCTTGCATCAATCTCGCGTTAACCCTCTATTATTTCTTGCATTTCGCTATATCCCCGCTATATAAAAGTTATTCATCATAAATTAGTCGTCGACCACGTCCGTCGACTTCAGATTCCACCTGATTGTGTCAGCACCAAAATGACGCGCGTAACGGCGTGCATTGACTTGCTTTTCCTTTGGAGGAACCGTTGACCAGATTGATCTGTAAGCTTGCTCTTTCTCTGACACTCTGCCTTTGCGTCGCAGTTAGCTTTGCGCAAAATGCCAACACCTCGCTCCGCGGCGTGGTCAAGGATCCGAGTGGCGCGGTTTTGCCCGGCAGCGTCATCACTCTGCTCAACAAGGCCACCGGACAGATCCTCAGTGCCAAGTCTACAGCCACTGGCGAGTACCAGTTCCTCCAGCTTCCACCCGCCAAATACGACATCACGGCCACCGCCCCTGGCTTCGCCGAGCAGCACGAGACGGCGGAGTTGCTCGTGAATCAACCCGCCACGATCAACTTCTCTTTAGGCATGCAGGCAAGCAGCGTTTCGTTGGACGTTACCGCAACGGCTGAGACCTTGAACACAACCGATGCCTCGCTGGGAGACTCGCAGAACAATGCGACCATCCAGGCGCTTCCCAGTGAAACCCGCAATGTGCCGGACCTGCTCTCGCTGCAACCTGGCGTCTTCTTTCTTCCTCCGCCCACCAATCCCGCGTTGCAGGATAGCCGCAGCGGAGCGGTCAACGGAGGCCGCTCGGACCAGGGCAACATCACAATGGACGGCGTCGACGATAACGATCAGGTCGGTGGTCTTGCCTTCACGGGTGTGCTGCGCGAGACCCAGGACTCTATCGAGGAGTTTCGTGTGACGACCGGCAATGCCAATGCGGATGCGGGTCGTTCCTCAGGTGCGCAGGTCAGCCTTGTCACCAAATCAGGCACAAACAAGTTCCATGGCGCGGCCTACGAGTACAACCGGCCCACGATCACCGTCGCCAATGACTTCTTCAACAAACAGGCAGAGGCCAACAGTGGCCAACCGAACGTCCCAGGAAAGCTGATTCGCAACATCTTCGGCGGGGACCTCGGAGGTCCCATTCTGAAAGACAAGTTTTTCTTTTTTGGAAACTATGAGGGCAGCCGCCTGGCGGAAAACGCACAGGTAACCCAGGTCACTCCGACCGCTGCGTATCAGCGAGGCATCATCCAGTACACCGCCGCGGACGGATCGACGCAGAGTATCTCCGCCGCCCAGGTGGCCACTCTCGATACCGGCTGCCAGGTCTGTAATAGCGCGGCATATCCCAACGGCCCGGGCCCTAACCCGAACGCACTCGCCTACTTCAAATCCATGCCCGCGGCGAACGGCACGAATCAGGGCGACGGACTCAACGAAGGCTCCTACTCATTCTCCTCGCCGAATCCCATAACCTTCAACACCGTGATCGCCCGCCTCGACTATGTCCCCTCAGACAAGCACCGCATCTTCGTTCGCGGCAATCTCCAGAAGGACACCACGGGCGGAACGGAACAGTTCCCTGGTCAGGGGCCGTCCTATCGACTCGTCTCCAACAATAAGGGTTTTGCCGTCGGCGATACCTGGACTATCTCTCCGACGATGGTCAATGATCTTCGCTATGGTTTCGTTCGTCAGGGATCTGGCAACTCGGGCGTCGGATCAGGCGACTACGTGGACTTTCGTTTCTTGTCCACGGCGACCGCGGAGACCCGCAACACAGTCCTCAGTTCGCCTGTGAACAACATCGTCGACAATTTCAATTGGAGCAAGGGTAAACACAACGTTGAAATTGGCGGAAACTGGCGCCTTGTCTATCAAAACCGCTCCTCCAACCAGAACTCCTTCAACTCCGCCAGCTCCAATCCCTACTGGCTGACCGGCAATCCGCCACAGCCCACCGCCTTGGGGATGCCCTCCGTCGACGGTGGCTTCGGCAACTCCTACGAGGTCGCCTACGCCAACCTGGTCGGCGTCGTCCCCTCCGTCACCGACGTCTACAACTACGCCGTCAGCAGCGCCACCAGCGGTACCCTGCTGGGCGATGGCACCTCCATCGACCGTCACTTCAAAGCGAACGAGTTCGAGTACTTCATTCAGGACTCCTGGCGCATCAAGCCGAACCTCACCATCACCTTCGGGCTGCGGCATACCATCCTGCAGACGCCCTACGAGACCAGAGGCCAACAGGTCGCGCCCACGATCGATACGCACGCCTGGTATCAACAGCGCGAAGCTGCCGCTTTGAAGGGACAGGTCTACGAGCCGGATCTTCAGTTCGCGCCTAGCGGTCCGGTGTACAACAAGCCGGGGCTCTGGCCGAAGTCCAAGGACAACATCGCACCCCGCGTCGCCGTCGTCTACGCTCCGAATCCAAAGACCTCGATCCGTGCCGGCGCAGGCATCTACTACGACCACTATGGACAAGGCCTGATCAACACCTTCTCTCAGAATGGCTCCTTCGGTCTTTCCACCTCCGTTACCAACACCGCCGGGGTTCAGGGATACGAGACCTCGCCCCGCTTTACCGGGCGGCACAATCTGCCCTTCAACAATGGAGTGGCACCCGCGACACAAGCTTTTCCGTTTACTGCTCCCACGGGTAACTTCGCCATTACCTGGGGTCTCGATAATCACCTGAAGACGCCTTACACCGAAGCCATTGATTTTTCGGTGCAGCGCGAAATCAAGGGCGGCTTCACCCTGGAAGCAACCTATGTCGGCCGTCGGGGCAAGCACCTGCTGCAGAGCCTCGATCTGGCCGAGCCAGTGGACTACACCGATCCAGCCGGCGGGGGAGACTATTACACCGCTGCCTCCCAACTCTCCAAGCTCGCGGATCAGCACGGCGGAGATCCGACAGCGTCCGTGTCCGCCATCCCTTACTTCGAAAACGTCTTCCCCTATATGGCGAACTTCGATTTCCCCGGCGAGAGCGCGACCCAGGCCATTTACAGCGATGAGTGGGCGCCGTTCCGCTACAACCTCGGAGAGACCACCTCACTCGCAGACCTCGACTTCTACTGCTTCAGCGGTACGAAAGGAGTTCCGTATCCCTGCCCTGCCGGGCAGCAGCCCAGGTTCTGGCAGGATCAGTTCTCCTCGCTTTACGCTCTCTCCACCATCGGCAGCAGCTACTACAACTCGGCACAGATTACGCTGCGCCACCCCAGTAGCCACGGTCTCCAGACCGATATCAGCTACACTTACTCCCACTCCATTGACATGGGTTCGGATGCAGAGCGTTCCTCCGAGTTCTATGGAAGTCCCCAATACGTCGCACCCGCGCAGAGCGAGATCATCAACACCTGGAAGCCGTACCTCAATCGCGCCTCCTCGGACTTCGATACCCGGCATATACTAACCGTCGACTGGGTCTATCAGCTCCCTGTGGGCAGAGGGCGACCCTTCCTCGGCAGCGCAAATCACCTCACCGATGCCTTCCTGGGCGGCTGGCAGTTCTCCGGAATCTTCCGCTCCACCAGCGGTCTTCCCTTCTCCCTGGGTGCGCCGGGTTGGACCACGGACTGGCAGATCGCGTCCTTCGGCGTCGCCAACGGGCCGGTCAAGATGCGCCGCCACTTCGACTCGAACGGAAATCCCCAGTACTTCGACAACGCGGCAGCCATCAACAGCGGCGTCAAGACCGGTGCGATCGTGCGTCTCCCCTACCCGGGAGAGGCCGGCGAACGCAACTACTTCCGCGGCGACGGCTACCTCAACCTGGATTCCGGTCTCACCAAGAACTGGGGCCTGGGCGAGTTTGGAGACCTCAAGTTCGGTTGGGAGGTCTACAACGTCACCAACACGGTCCGCTTCGACCCGTACTCCATCGGGAACCAGTTGACCGGCGGCAATCTCGGCGTCGCGGGCACCTTGCTCTCCACTCCGCGCCGCATGCAGTTCTCGCTGCGCTACGGATTCTAGAGCGCGGCCATCTTCCCGGTCTCACGGCCACACCAGCTGTCTTCACATCGGGAATGCCGCCCACGGGCGGCGTTCCCGTTTCCTACCATGTGAAGCTCTCCCCGATCCACCATCTCGAAAGGAAAGAATGAGCCTCTGCAAGAGCGCCTCGTCCTGCTGCATCGCCATTTGTCTTCTCTTTGCCGCTGGGCCAGCGCACACGCAGTCGCCCACGCCGCTCTCTGTACTGGGCCACACCCCGGGCGACGACTTCTACCTCGCCGACTACGAGGATGCGATCAAGTACTTCCACGCCGCGGCCTCCAGTTCCGACCGCATGAAGATGTTGACCGTGGGCAAGTCCACCGAAGGCCGCGATATCGATGTCGCCGTCATCTCTTCGCCGGAGAATCTGGCACACCTCGATGAATACAAGAAGGCCGCGCGCCAGCTTGCCACGGCAAGCGATCTGAACGACGAGCAGGCCCACCAGCTTGCGCGTACCTCCAAGGTCATCGTCCACATCGATGGCGGCCTGCACTCCTCCGAGGTCGCCGGCGGCCAGCACTCCATCGTGCTCGCCTACAAGCTCCTCTCCGCCAAGAACGATCCCGAGATCGAAGCCATCCTCAACAACGTCATCCTCGTGCTCTGGCCCACGCTGAACCCCGACGGCCAGGACATGGTCGTCTCCTGGTACCGCAAGAATGTCGGCACCAAGTACGAGGTGGCCCCCATGCCCTGGCTTTACCAGGACTATGTCGGCCATGACAACAATCGCGACGGCTTCATGCTCAACATGAAGGAAGAACAGGTAGTCGCCCGCACAGAGATCGACTGGAGCCCGGAGATCTTCTACTGCCAGCACCAGACCGCCCCCTTCCCCGCGCGCATCTGGATTCCTCCCTTCGCCGATCCCATCTCCAGCAACATCAGCCCCTATGTCCGCAGCTGGCTCAACGTCGTCGGCACCAACATGGCCGCCTATCTCGACCAGCACAACATGCCGGGCGCGGTCTCCGAGGCGCGCTTTGATAACTGGTATGCAGGATTCACCGACTGGGCCGGCGTCTTCCGCAACGAGATTTCCTTCTTCACCGAGACTGCGCTCTATCGCTACGCCACGCCACGCTTCTACACCGTCGACGAGTTCCCCAAGGAGTATCAGGATCTGCGCGCCCTCAGCATGTACAGCACCCCCTGGGAGGGCGGCTGGTGGCACCTGAAGGACGCCGTCGACTACATGGTCGCAGGTTCGATGTCCGTCCTCGACCTCGCCGCCAAGCACCGCGAGGAGCTGCTCTATAACCGCTACCAGGCCGCGCGCGACAACATCCACCGCACCGAACCACCCTATGCGTATGTCATCAGCGACCGCCAGACCGATGTGCCCGAGGCTGGCCTGCTGGCGCAGAAGATGATCGACAACGGTCTCGATGTCTACGAATCCAAGGCGAACTTCGCGGCCAACGGCATCGTCTACCCCGCCGGCTCCTGGGTCATCCCGATGGATCAGCCCTTCTCTCCCATGGTGAAGGAGCTGCTTGAGCGCCAGGTATACCCGACCGCCGCAACCGGCGCCGCTGCCGGCGCGCATCTCCCCTACGACATCACCGGCTGGACCCTGCCGCTGCAGATGGGCGTCTCGGTCGACTCTGTCTCCGATCCTCTGACCTCGGAGCAAAGAGCTCTGCTCTCCAAGATCGCCACCGTCAAGCTGCCTGAGGCCGGCACCATCGGCGAAGGCGCGGTCTTTGCGATCAGCCATCAACCGAACGCCTCCTTCGAGCTGGTCAACGCAGTTCTGGCCCAGGGCGGCAGCGTGGCCATGGCCAACGATGCGATCAAGACCTCCGAAGGAATGGAAAAGGGGGCATGGCTGATCAGCGGGCTGAGCCGCTCCGCCGTCAGCGGCCTGGTGAGCAAGTTCGCGGTCGGCGCAGTCGCCTTGCCTTCCGTGCCCGCGCACGCGACCGCCATCAAGCAGGCGAAGATCGGTCTCTACCGACCGTGGGCCCCCTCGATCGATGAAGGCTGGACCCGTTGGATTCTCGAGAACTACCACTACGGGTTCAAAAGCATTTACAACGCCGACATCCGGTCCAGCGGCCTTCGCGCGCGCTACGACGTCATCGTCCTGCCGGACATGAGCAGCCAACAGCTCACGAATGGCTTCCCGGTCGGCTCGGTACCCGGTCAGTATGCCGGCGGCATCGGCGCCAACGGCATCGAGAATCTGCGCGAGTTCGTCCGTTCCGGCGGAACGCTGATCGCGCTCAACCAGACGGCATCGAGCCTCATCCCGCTGATGTCGCTCCCTGTGCGCAACGTGCTCGAAGGCATGCCCAACGAGAAGTTCTACTGCGCCGGATCGCTGTTGCGCATCGAGATGGAACACTCCGAACTGCCCGTCAACTTCGGCGTACCGGACTCGCCCGTCGTCATGTTCGAGCGCGGCCCCGCCTTCGAGACGCTCCCCGGCTTCAAGGGCGCTGTATTGGCAAAGTACTCCAAGCAGACGAACGCGCTCGAGAGCGGCATGATCCTCCACCCCGAGGTGCTCGAGGACAAGGACGCAGCCCTCGAACTCGCCTACGGAGAGGGACACATCCTGCTCTACGGCTTCAAGCCGCAGCAGCGCGGACAGGCGCACGGCACCTATCGCTATCTCTTCAACGCCCTGTACCTCTACGACAATCCACCCATGCCAACGGAGTTGCCGCTCACTGCACCGGCGACTGCGAAACCAGCAGAAGTGGCAGCAGTCGCAGTCGCCCGCCCAAAGCCCGAGGAAGAATCCCTGACTGAGCCGTAACCCGATCGCGCAGCTCCGAAGCAACGAAGTGAAGAACAACAAGGAGGTCCAGATGAATCGCAAGTTTGTCGCGGGGCTGCTTCTGCTCGCCGCGTCGTCTGCGCCCCTCGCGGCACAACAGCATCTCCCCTCCAACGAAGACCTGCGCCAGTTGCGCGCCATCTCGAATCCGCAGATCTCGCCTGACCTGAAGCACGTCGTCGTCACCGTACAGGACAGCACCGCCGACGGCGGCAAGGTGAACCTATGGCTGCTCAGCACCGACGGCTCACCCTATCGTCAACTCACCTTCAACCAGAGCGACTCCATGGGCGAAACGAGTCCAGAGTATCTGCCCGATCAGAGTGCCATCCTCTTCCTCTCTCGCCGCGAGAAGAAGTCGTTCCTCTATCGGCTTCCACTCGGTGGCGGCGAACCCGCGATGATCAAGCTCGACCGCGTCACCGCACCGGGCGACCCCCCTTCCCCAGTCAACGTCGTCTCCTACTCCATCTCACCCGACGGCAGCCGCGTCGCCGTAATCGCCGCCGACCCCGAACCCCCCACCCGCACCAAAGACATCGCTGACAAGAAAGATGCCATTTGGGCCGAGCATCAAGATCTAAAACACCATCTCTATCTGCTCGACAGCAAGAGCTGGAAGCAGACCGACATCCCCACCCTCATCGACGTCGACGCCGTTGCATGGAGCGAGCAGTCCGACCGCCTGCTCGTGCTCACCCACACCCGCCTGCTCGACCTTGGCCCTAGCACCTCCGGTTGGATCGTCTCGGCGCAGAACCCAGCCGAGCAGAAACCCATCCCCGGACTTCCGCAGTCCACCCGCCGCGCCGCCTGGACGCATCGTGGCGATGGCCTCGTTCTCTTTGCGCAGTGCCAGAAAGACGCTCCCGCGGGATGCTCCGATCTCTTCACCTTCGACCTCGCAACCTCCAAGCTGCACAACCTTACCGTCAGCCTCAAAGACGCGACGCTCTCCCCCGAAACCCTCCTCGTCGCGGACGACGACCGCAGTGCCCAGATCAGCCTCACTCGTGGCATGACCCGCGGCATAGCCCAGATCGACCTCGCCACCGGAAACCTTAAGCCGCTCAACCTCGGCCTCCCGGTCGTCTCCAGCTTCCATCAGCAACTCAGCCAGAAGGCGTGGGTCTATGTGGGTACATCGAGCACATCGTCGGCCGCGATCTACATGACCACCGCCCTCAACCAGCCCGGCAAGCGCCTCCTCCAGCCGGAGACGGCGCCTTCCACTTGGACTGCCATTGCATCGAAACCCATCTTGTGGAAGCGTGCCGGGTTCACCATCGAAGGCCTGCTCTATCTTCCCCCGCAAGCAACCACTGGGCGCGTTCCCCTGGTCGTTAACGTCCACGGCGGCCCCGCCGGTCAGTTCGTCGATTCCTACTCGCCACTCACCAACCTGCTGCTCGGCCAGGGCTGGGCCGTGCTCATCACCAACCCGCGCGGAAGCACGGGATATGGCGTCGACTTCGAGGCCGCCAACAAGAACGACATGGGCAACGGCGACTATCTCGACATCATGGCTGGCGTCGACGAGGCCCTCCGCTCTGCCCCCATCGACCCCGATCGCCTCGCCCTGATCGGCTACAGCTACGGCGGTGAGATGGCCGGCTTCGTCGAAGGCAAGACTACCCGCTTCAAAGCCATCGTCAGCGGCGCCCCGGTCATCGACCAATTCAGCGAATACGGCACCGAGTCCGACTCCTTCGGCGACCGCTGGTTCACCGGCATGCCCTGGAGCCACTTCGAAAGTGCCTGGCGCCAAAGCCCCCTCGCCTACGCCGAACACGCCAAAACCCCCTTCCTCCTGCTCCAGGGACAGGCCGACACCACCGACCCCGAAGGCCAATCCCAGGAGATGTACCGCGCCCTCCGGCAGCAGAACGTCCCCGTCCAGATGCTCCTCTTCCCGCGCGAGGATCACGCCGCGCTCGGCAGCAACTTCTCCGGCACACCCAGCACCGAGCCATGGCACGGTGTCATCGCCCGCAATCACATGCTGCACTTCATCGGCGACGCCTTTCAGGGAAAGGTGGAACCAAACCAGCCATAGGATAAGGCGCAGCTTGTAGCGCTACAAGCTGCTCATAAGCGCTGGACCTCACACCTGTCCGTCAAGCCCGTCTTCCGCCCACGCGTGGAATCCAGGCCCCAATTGATTTATCTTTTTCCTTACCGCTCGCCTTCACCGCGACCTCCGAAAGGGCTCATGAGATCTTCCTGCCTCCGCCTGACATCGCTCCCTGCCGCGCTGCTTCTGCTTACTTCCTTCGCTGCCATCGCCCAGACCAGCCTGAACGCGAACTTCGCCCGCGATCCCAAGCAGCCCATCGACCAGAGCTATACCGACCACATCCACAAATACACCACCGAAGCGCGCTTCTCCTCGCCCCTGGTCGACTACCTGCCTGCCTCATCCACGGTGCCCACTCCAGCCAAGATCCTTGGCGATGTATCCGGCGCACCCGACATGCTCCCTTACGCCGAGGACGTCTACAAGTACTTCCGGCTGCTGGAGAAATCTTCACCCCGCGTCCAGGTCGTCACCATCGGCCACTCCGAAGAGGGCCGCGAGATGATCGCGGTCGCCATCGCCGATGAGGCGCTGCTGAAGGCGCAGAAGGCCAACGACGAGCGCCTCGCCAAGCTCGCCGACCCACGTCTGATCGGCCTCGACGACAGCAAAGCCAAGCCGCTCATCGACCAGTCTTACCCCGTCTACTACATCACCGGCACCATCCACTCCACCGAGACCGGAGCCCCCACCGCGCTGATGGAACTGGCCTACCGCCTCGCCGTCGACGATTCGCCCTACATCAAATACATCCGCTCCCACATGATCGTCCTCATCACACCGGTGGTCGAGGTCGACGGCCGCGACCGCATGGTCGATCTCTACAAGTGGCACAAGGCCCACCCTGGCGAGAACTGGCCGCGCCTCACCTACTGGGGCCATTACGTCGCCCACGACAACAACCGCGACGCCATGGGCATGACCCTGAACCTCACCAACAGCGTTCTTGGCACCTATCTCGGATGGCACGCCCAGGTGCTCCACGATCTCCACGAGTCGGTCCCATTCCTCTACGACAACACCGTCGGCGACGGGCCTTACAACGCCTGGATCGACCCCACCCTCGCCGACGAGTGGGCCGAGCTTGCCTGGAACAACGTCGCCCAGATGCAGTCCTTCAGCATGCCCGGTGTCTTCACCCACGGCGACTTTGACACCTGGAGCCCCGGCTATCTCATGTTCCTCGGCGGCCTGCACAACGGCATCAGCCGCCTCTACGAGACCTTCGGCAACGGCGGCGCCGACACCGAAAAGCGCATCCTCACCCCGGAGGAGTACTCCCGCACCTGGTACCGCCAGAACCCTCCGCCCGCGACCGTTCTCTGGTCCCAGCGCAACAACAACAATTACGAGCAGAGCGCCTTGCTCACGACCCTCTCTTACTTTTCACACAACACCCACCATTTCCTCGAGAACTACTACCTCAAGAGCAAGCGCTCCGTCGAAAAGCCCGTGCTCGAAGGCCCAGTCGCCTACGTCCTTCCGGCTAACGCCGCCGAACTCAACCGTCAGCTGCAGCTGCTCCATGTGCTCCAACTCCAGCACGTCGAGATCCACCAGCTTGCCGCCGCGGTCATCAGCTCCGTCCCGCCCGCCAAGCGCGGGGACAAGCCCACCACTGAAATCTTTCCGGCTGGCAGCTTCGTCATTCGCCTCGATCAACCCTACTCGCGCATCGCCGACGCTCTCCTCGACAAGCAGTACTGGGCGCCCGACGATCCGCAGAAGCATCCGTACGACGACACCGGATGGTCGTTCAGCCAGCTCTTCAACGTCAAAGCCACCCGCCTGACGGATACTGCCATCCTCCAGGCCAACATGACCGCCGTCAGCGATCTCGACGGCCTCTCCGGCAAGGTCACCGGCGCCGGCTCCATCTACGCCATCGCCGATACCGGCCAGACCTCGCTCCTCGCCCTCACCTACCGCGCGAAGTCCGCTCACATCGAGGTTGCGGAGAAGCCCTTCGACGCCGAGGGCAAGCACTTCGCCGCCGGCTCGCTGCTCCTCTCCCAGATCGACGACCAGACCTTCGCCGCCACGGCCCGTAAGCTTTCACTGGACGCCGTCCGGCTCAGCGCCGCACCCGCCATAGCAAGTCATGTCGCCACGGCGCCGCGGGTTGCCTTCATGCACACCTGGCTCACCACCCAGACCGAGGGCTGGTGGAGGTTCGCCTTCGACAAGGCGGGCGTCCCCTACACCTACATCAGCACCCAGACCGTCGCCCACGAAGCCGATCTCCGTAGCCAATACGACGTCATCGTCTTCGCCCCCGTGGGCCACGCCTCCAGCTCGGACATCATCGGCGGCCTGCCCATGTGGGGCAATCCCCTGCCTTGGCAGAAGACCGCCCTCACCCCCAATCTCGGCCTGCTCGATCAAACCCCCGACACCCGCCCGGGACTTGGTTACGAAGGCGTCGAGCATCTGAAGTCCTTCGTGCAAAAGGGCGGCCTGCTCATAACCTGCGAAGACACTGCCCAGTTCGCCGTCGAGGTCGGTCTTGCTCCCGGCGTCAGCGTGCCCGCCAGCAGCGACAGCCGGGTAGTCGGCAGCGTCCTCGCCAGCACCTTCGTCGCCCCATCGAGCCCCGTTGCCTACGGCTACACCAGCAGCCTGCCCGTCCTCAGCGCCAGCGGAATGATCTTCAACGTCAGCAACACCACCGCTCGCGAAGGTGGCCGCATCCTCATGGATCCCTACGCCCACCGGCCCACCGGCCGCGGCGGCGCGGACGACTCCGACATCCCCCAGGGCCGCGTCAATGCTGCCCCCGACCTCCTTCCCAAGCAGCAGCCGTGGGAGCCGAAGCCGCTCAACGAAGACCAGCTGCGCAATAATCCCCTGGCAATCCCCACCCTGCTGCGGCCGCAGGTCATCCTGCGCTTTAACGATGAGAAGACACTGCTCCTCTCGGGTCTCCTCGACAAAGCCACCACCATCGCCGAGCACGCCATCGTCGTCGATGCTCATCTCGGCTCCGGCAACGTGCTCCTTTTCGCCAACAACCCGGTCTATCGCGGAGAGACGGTGGGCAGCTACAACCTGGTCTTCAATGCCATCCTCAACTACGATCACCTCTCCCGGCAGGCGCATGAACCGGCAACGAAATAGGTCAAGAATCAGGAAGCGACTACTTTGCTTCGCGAAAGGAAATGAGGCAATCATGCGAAATATGGGTTTGGGAGTGCGGGCTGCGGCCCTGATGTTGGGTGTGGTGTTGCCGATTGGGGCGCAGGGAACGAAGCATGGCATCACCGTGGCCGACCTGGCCAAGCTGGTGCGAGTGGGTGCTCCGGTGCTCTCGCCCGACGGAATGGAGATCGCTTACACCGTCTCGCACGTCGACGTGGACGCGGACAAGAACGTCAGCGAACTATGGATGGTGGACTGGGACGGCAAGAACGACGTGCAGCTGACCTATGCACCGGAGTCGGCCGACAGTCCGCAGTGGAGCCCCGACGGACGCTATCTGGCCTTTATCTCCTCGCGGCCAGGCAAGGCCAAGGGCGCCCAGGTTTGGCTGCTCGACCGGCGCGGCGGCGAGGCCCGGCAGCTGACCGACGTCAAGCAGGACCTCGACGGCTATCGCTGGTCGCCCGACTCTCAGACCCTGCTGCTCACGCTGAAGGAGAAGGACGAGCCGGAGTCGGAGAAGGATGGCAAGCCTGCCCCGCCCAAGCCTGTGGTCATGGAGCGCTTCCAGTTCAAGCAAGATGTGGAAGGCTATCTGACGGCCAAGAAGGATCACCTCTACCTGTTCGATGTGGCCAGCAAGAAGCTGGAGCGCCTGACCAAGACGGGCGAGGAGTTTGAAGAGGGCGCGGCCGAGTGGTCGCCCGACGGTAAGTGGATCGCCTTTGTCAGCAACCAGAGCGCGCCCGACCCCGACCGCACCATCAACAGAGATGTGTTTGTGGTGGCGGCGAAGGCGGGCGCGGTGGCCAGGAAGCTGACCGCATTTGCGGGCGCGGATGAGGGGCCTCTGGCATGGAGTCCGGACAGCCGCAGCATCGCTTACCGGCAGGGGATGTCGGAGCACTACTCCATTTACGACATGCCGCGGCTGGCGGCCGTGGACGTGAAGAGCGCCAAGGCGGGCGTGCTGGCTGAGTCGCTCGATGACTGGGCGGGAGCTCCGGTGTGGGCCGCCTCCGGGGATTCGCTGCTCACGACGGTGGGCGAGGACCGGGTGCAATATGTGGCCGAGCTGTCGCTGAGCGGCGACGTGAAGCGGCTCACCGCGACGCGGGGTGTGGCCAGCGGCTTGAGCCAGAAGGCCGGCCATCTGGCGCTGTTGTGGTCGACCGATGCGGCGGCGCCGGAGATCTATGCGCTGGAGGGCGGCGCACTGCGCAAGTTGACGGCGCATAACGACGCTCTGCTTGCGCAGTTGACTCTGGCGGCAACCGAGGACATCTCCGCCAGGACGAAGGACGGCAACGAGGTGCACGGAATGCTGACCATGCCGGTCGGCTACGTGGCCGGAACCAAGGTTCCCATGCTGCTGTTCATCCACGGCGGTCCCACCTCTCAGGATGTGCACGACTTCGATCTCTCACGGCAGATGTTTGCGGCGCACGGCTACGCTGTGCTGCAGGTGAACTATCGCGGCAGCACCGGGCGCGGCCATGCGTACAGCGCGGCCATCAATGCGGATTGGGGCAACAAGGAGGTCGTCGACTTGCTGGCCATGGTGGACGCGGCGGTGGCGACCGGCAAGGTGGACGCCGACAAGCTGGCCATCGGCGGCTGGAGCTACGGCGGAATCCTCACCGACTACACCATCGCTTCGACCGCGCGGTTCAAGGCGGCGTCCAGCGGCGCCGGCATGGGCAATCTGCTCGGGCTGTATGGCGTGGATCAGTACATCCAGCAGTACCAGAACGAGATCGGTCCGCCGTGGAAGAACGTGGAGGCGTATGTGAAGCTCTCCTATCCCTTCTTCCACGCCGACCGCATCAAGACGCCGACGATGTTTCTCGGCGGCGAACGCGACTTCAACGTTCCCGTCGAAGGCGGCGAGCAGATGTACCAGGCGCTGAAGAGCGTGGGCACGCCGGCGGAGATGATCGTCTATCCCGGCCAGTTCCACGGCTTCACTCGGCCCAGCTTCATCAAGGACCGCTACGAGCGCTGGTTCGCCTGGTACGACAAATATCTGGGGATGGCTCCCGTGGCCGCGGCAACGCCCGCGGTCGCGGCGCAGTAGGGAAACCCCGGATTGATCTGCGGCCTAAGAAACCTCTGAATATCCTTGTTGTGAAAGGGCGGGACTTCAGTCCCGCCGCAAGGCTAGCTCCTACAACGCGGCTTTAGCCGCTGAAAGACGCTTCTTTCTCATCGGCAATTGCATCGGGAAGGCAGAAACTGTTTTGGCCTTATGGCCTACGGGATTCCGCTCCCGAGTAACCTCTTCCTCGCGGGTCAGGGATTGTTTGAATGTACTACCTTGATTCGGCTTCTCGCCACTAGCCAGTCAGATCCCCAGAGTGAATGCAACCCGAACGCAACAGTGGGCGAAGATATTTGCCGCTTGTGGATCGTCGGAGCGTGAAAGTGTTGCGTTGCCCTCTGCAGGATGGCGCAACAATTTCCCGCGGAGAGGCGAGGGCAACACATTTTCGCGCGTTACCTGTGAATCAGCCCGGAAATCACCATCACTCACTCACACAACACCACCGGAAGTACCAAGAATCGGACATCCCAGTCCTTTTGTAGCTGTTGCTTTTTTTTTGTCATAAGGACCATTTACACCGCAACACCACTTTGGGCTAAAGGGTCCTTTGGCTGTTGCGTGAGGATCCGAGTTGTCTGGCTCACAGCCAGGGCGGGTCGGGCAGCATATTGCAAAAGCTACGCGCGGCGATGAAGCCTTCCCTGCGAGGTCGCCTTCGTGGCCGCATTGAAGTCGCTTCGTACGGCATAGGCGGATCGGAGCCGAACAGGCGCTTCACCATCGCGATCGGAACAGAAATCAGGCCGGCCGGAGAGCGGCACGTACGCATTACCCGCATCCGGGACGACTCGGCCGACAGTCTTGCTTGTTTTGTGTGCGACGAAATCGAGTCAGGCGCCCAAGTCCACACGAACACAATAAGTGACGAACAGCTTCATGCATTGGGATACCTTCACGAGCAGCCGCGCACCTTCCCTTACATGCTGCCTGAGTTTGAAGCCTGGCTTCTTGCCGTAGAAAGCAATTACAACAAGGCCGGCACCCGAAGTGCCCGCGCCGCATAGCGTAGCGCCTAAGTTAGGGCGCAGGCCTATAAAGGCAGTATCCCAAATCCCGAAACAGGATAGAATCGTGACGAATTGCACAAATAAAATTTACTCCCTGGAAGGCGCGTTCGATCGGATCCTCCGGCCGGGGGATTTTGCGAACTGATCTGCAGCTTCCATCGCAGTCGCCGCAGGTCACGTGTTCGCTTTGTTCCCAGCGTTTTGCCTTGGAGATCGCTACATGAGAACTCTCTGCTTTTGGGTTCGGGCCGTTCGAACCGTCCCTGCTTTCCGATTCCTTGCGGTCCTCGCTGTATGCCTCTGGGTGCTGGGAGCCCGATGGGGGCAGGCGCAAACAGCCCAGTTTGGGGGGGTGACCGTGGGCAGCGGCTTTTCTTATCCCAGTGGCGTGGCGGTGGACGGAGCCGGAGATGTCTTCGTCACGGATTTTGGCAACAGTGCGGTGAAGGAGATCGTCGCTGTCCACGGCGTCGTATCGTCCAGCTCACAGGTAAACATCGTAGGCAGCGGCTTTTCTAGTCCCGTTGGCGTGGCAGTGGACGGAGCCGGGGATGTCTTCGTCGCGGATACGGGCAACAATGCGGTGAAGGAGATCGTCGCCGTCAACGGCGCCGTATCGTCCAGCTCGCAGGTAAACATCGTGGGCAGCGGCTTTGCTAGTCCCAGTGGCGTGGCGGTGGACGGAGCCGGGGATGTCTTCGTCGCGGATTTTGGCAACAGTGCGGTGAAGGAGATCGTCGCCGTCTACGGCCCCCTATCGTCCAGCTCGCCGATAATCATCGTGGGCAGCGACTTTTCTATTCCCCAAGGCGTGGCGGTGGACGGATCCGGGGATGTCTTCGTCACGTATTTTGGGGGCAACAGTGCGCCGGTGAAGGAGATCGTCGCCGTCAACGGCGTCGTATCGTCCAGCTCGCAGGTCAACATCGTGGGCAGCGGCTTTAATAATCCCGCTGGCGTGGCGGTGGACGGAGCCGGGGATGTCTTCGTCGCAGATCAGCTCAACAATACGGTGGATGAGGTGCTGAACGGGGTTAATTTCGGTTCGGCTGGTGTGGCGACGACCACGCCTACGCAACTCGCTCCGAGCTTCACCTTTACTGCGGCGGGTACGATGGGAGCGCCCGTCGTGCTGACGCAGGGTGCCCCGGGGAAGGATTTCACCGATGCGGGCACAGGCAGCTGCACAACAAATGGGATCAGTTACAGTTACCCCGCAGGCGCGACTTGCTTCGTCAATGTGAATTTCACACCGACCAAGCCTGGCCAGCGCCTGGGCGCGGTGCAGTTGCTGAGCAACGGCGGAATGGTAATCGCGACCGCGAACCTGTATGGCACCGGCACAGGCCCGATGGTCACCTTCCCCGGAAATTCTACGGTAAACACCCTGGGGAGCGGCTTTGCTAATCCCTATGGCGTGGCAGTGGACGGATCCGGGGATGTCTTCGTCGCGGATTTTGGCAGCAATGCGGTGAAGGAGATCGTCGCCGTCAACGGCGTCGTATCGTCCAGCTCGCAGGTAAACATCGTGGCCAGCGGCTTTTCTATTATTCCCCAAGGCGTGGCGGTGGACGGATCCGGGGATGTCTTCGTCACGTATTTTGGCAACAATGTGGTGAAGGAGATCGTCGCCGTCCACGGCGTCGTATCGTCCAGCTCGCAGGTAAACATCGTGGGCAGCGGCTTTACTTATCCCGTTGGCGTGGCGGTGGACGGAGCCGGAAATGTCTTCGTCGCGGATACGGGCAACAATGCGGTGAAGGAGATCGTCGCTGTCCACGGCGTCGTATCGTCCAGCTCGCAGGTAAACATCGTGGGCAGCGGCTTTACTTATCCCGTTGGCGTGGCGGTGGACGGAGCCGGGGATGTCTTCGTCGCGGATAGAGGCAACAATGCGGTGAAGGAGATCGTCGCCGCCAACGGCGCCGTATCGTCCAGCTCGCAGGTAAACATCGTGGGCAGCGGCTTTTCTATTCCCCAAGGCGTGGCGGTGGACGGATCCGGGGATGTCTTCGTCCCGGATGAGGGCAACAGTGCGGTGAAGGAGCTTCCGTTGAGCACCCCGCCCGCCTTGGCGTTTCCCTCCACGAGTGTGGGCGCGAGCAGAAGCGCGCAGAGCGTGACGATTGCGAATACGGGCAACGCCTCGCTGATGATTCCGCCGCCGACCATGGGAACGAACCCGAGCATCGCTGCGGGATTTCAATATGACAACACCAGCACCTGTCCGCAGCTGAGTACTTCCTCGTCCGGCGACACGCTGAATCCGGGAGCCTCCTGTACGCTGGCGATCGACTTCGTGCCCATCACCGGAGGCTCGATCAGCGGATCGCTGGTTCTGACCGATAACGCGCTGAACGCAGCAGCGCCCAACTATACGCAACAGACGATCGCCTTGAGCGGGACGGCGGTGCAGATCACGCTGACGCCGGGCACACTGCCTGGAGGAAGCTACGGGACGGCCTATAGCCAGACCGTGACCGCGGCGGGTGGCACGGCACCCTACACCTATGCACTCTTTTCAGGGACGCTGCCGCCAGGGCTTGCCCTGAACACCGGCACAGGCGTGCTGAGCGGTACACCGACGGCGGCTGGGACATTCTCGTTCGCGATCACCGCGACCGATGCCAACGGTTTCACAGGGACCCAGAGCTACACCCTGACGATCAGCCCGGCTGCGCTGACGATCACCGCGAATAACGCGACTCGTGCCTATGGCACGGCCAACCCCACCTTCACCGGGATCTATGCGGGCGCGGTGAACGGCGACACCTTCACCGTAGCGGGCACGACCACGGCAACGACGACAAGCCCGGTGGGCACCTATAGCATCGTGCCGACGGTGACGGGGGCGAA
Organism: Granulicella sp.; assembly: GCA_035568455.1. Lineage (GTDB taxonomy): Bacteria > Acidobacteriota > Terriglobia > Terriglobales > Acidobacteriaceae > Edaphobacter. The sequence continues at coordinate 48,471 of DATMOB010000051.1, read as the reverse complement.
CCTTGCCAACTACACGGTAACGATAGTGAACGGCACCCTGACGGTCAGCCAAGCGACGCCGGCGATCACGTGGGCGACGCCGGCGGCTGTTGCGTACGGCACGGCGCTGAGCGCAACCCAGCTCAACGCGACGGCCAGTGTTGCTGGAACCTTCACCTATAGCCCGGCTGCTGGAACGGTGCTGCATGCCGGATCGCAGACGCTGACAGCAACCTTCACGCCAACCGACACGACTGACTACACGACGGCGACCTCGGCGGTGACCCTGACGGTCAGCCAGGCGACGCCGGCGATCACGTGGGCGACGCCGGCGGCGGTTGCGTACGGCACGACGCTGAGCGAAACCCAGCTCAACGCGACGGCCAGTGTTGCTGGAACCTTCATCTATAGCCCGGCTGCTGGAACGGTGCTGCATGCCGGATCGCAGACGCTGACGGCAACCTTCACGTCAACCGACACGACTGACTACACGACGGCGACGTCAACGGTGACCCTGACGGTGAACGCGCAGACCACACCGGTCGTACCGACGCTCACGTTTGCTCCGATTGCAACCCAGGTAGAGGGCGCGGCACCATTCGCAGTGACGGCGACCTCTGCCTCGAGCGGGGCGGTGACCTACGCCGTGACCAGCGGTCCTGCGACCATCGCCGGCAACATGGTGACGGTGGCCGCCGCGGGAACGGTCGTGTTGACGGCCACCCAGGCGGCGAGCGGAAATTATGCCGCTGCCACGGCGACCATTAGCTTCACGGTGGGTGCGCCCTTCACCCTGACGACTCCGACCGGTTCGACCGCGGGTAGCGCGGGAACCACCGCGAGCGTGGCCCCGGGTGCTGCCGCCAGCTTCACCCTGACGCTGGCGCCGGCTGGGGCAACCACCTTCCCCGATGCCATTACCTTCTCGGTGACGGGTCTCCCCCCGGGCGCAACCGCGACCTTCTCTCCGGCGATGATTCCGGCCAACAGTCCGGTGACCCCGCTCTCCATGACCATCCAGACCAGCAATAGCCAGACGAATAGCCCGACCGCGCACAATGAGCAGCCCTCCTCGGGCTTGCCCCTGGCCCCAGTCGCACTCGGCTTCCTGCTGCTGCCCCTGGCAGGTCTGAAACGGCTAAAGCGAATGCCTCGCCTGTTCGTGGCGCTGTTTGTTGCGGCTCTGTCTTTGACCTCGGTGCTGGGCCTGAGCGGCTGCGGCGGCGGCAACGGCTTTTTCAATCAGGCCGCCCAGACCTACACCGTGAAGGTGATTGCAACGGACATGAAGACCAGCGCCGCAGCCTCGACCAACGTCACCCTCACCGTGCAGTAACCCCTAGTTGGAGAAGAGCATGCTTCCTAGTGCAGGACTGTTTTAGGGTGGGCGGCTTTACAATAAGGACTCTTTACACCGCAACACCCACATTGGGTAATGGGTCCTTTGTCCGTTGCGCATGACGCCCAGTCATCCCGGCTCACAACCCACGGCGGGCTCTGGTCTAGGTGATTTTGCGGCGCAAGCCCCCGCAGGATACCTGCCATCGGCACATGCTTATTCCACCCGCATCTGTTGACGGCGATAAAGACCGCCCCACGCCATTGAGCTCGTGATCATATGGTCAAATATTAGCGCGGATATCTCTGCACATCTCTAACGACGTTGGCTTTGTCAGGCTTTCGGCACTGAAGGATATGCCATTGTTTTATGCGTGTCGACTTCAGAGAAGATGCCCATGTATGATAAGTATCTGATTCTTTTGTACTTTTCCGGTTTTCGTCAAACCGGGCACATACAGGTTTGCGTCCGTGTCCGCAGCTGAATTGTCCTCCGTGCCACAGGGTTTCGCACGGTAACCTTATGCACTACTGAAGATGGACTCCCATATGCAACCAATAGGAACGTGGACGCAAAACTCTGTCGCTCCAATTTTCAACGCTCTTGATATGAAGGCGGCGATTGAGAGTGTGCGCGAGCCGCTCCACATCGTTCGGCGTGGGCCCGGTGGTCTCCTCGGAATTGCTTTGGGCGGGACGATCAGCACAGTAGCGCAAGCTCACGGCGAAAGCCATGAATGGATGGGAACAGTTCCCCGCATCTACCCGGAGTGGCTCGGCGACCGCACCTTTCTCAGTGCTCATGGCGTCCGCTTTCCGTACATCGTCGGCGAAATGGCCACCGGCATCGCCACCGCAGAGATGGTGGTTGCAGCCGCGCAGGCGGGGATGCTGGGCTTCTTCGGTTCCGCAGGACTTGGTCTTGAAGTAACGGACCAAGCGATCACCGAAATAGAATCGCGTTTGCCTGACGGTACCCCTTGGGGGGCCAATTTGATCCATTCGCCGGCCGAACCGGAGATGGAAATGGCGATCGTTGAGTTATTCCTGCGACGCGGTGTGCGCCTGGTCAGTGCATCGGCCTTCATGGGAATTACACCGGCGGTGGTGCGCTATGCGCTGTCAGGCGTTCGTCTGGATCCGGATACCGGCGCGGTGCAGCGGACGAACCATGTTTTCGCAAAAATCTCCCGTGTCGAAGTGGCGCGGCCCTTCCTCATGCCCGCACCGCAGTCGATACTGGATGCTTTGGTAGCCCAAGGCTACCTCACACACGATGAAGCCCGGCTTGGGGAGCATATCCCGATTGCCGGGGACATTACTGCTGAAGCGGACTCGGGTGGACACACGGACAATCGGCCACTCACTGTTCTGCTACCGACCATCCTCGCGCTTCGCGATGAGATTTGTGCCTCGCAGGGTTACAGTTCGCCGGTGCGCGTGGGAGCGTCCGGGGGGTTGGGAGTACCTTCAGCGGTTGCGGCGGCGTTTGCCCTCGGTGCGGCCTTTGTCATGACGGGATCGGTCAACCAATCGGCGCTCGAGGCCGGGACCTCCCCAGAGGTGAAGCGGGTGCTGGCGCAGACCGGCATGGCGGATGTGATGATGGCGCCCGCCGCAGACATGTTCGAACTGGGTGTGAAGGTGCAGGTGCTCAAGCGTGGCACCCTGTTCGGTGCGCGCGCGCAGATGCTCTATGACATCTACATCAAGCACGATGACCTGGAGTCGCTCCCCCCGAAGCTGCGCTCTTCTCTCGAAAAGGACATCTTCCGCGAGAGCCTCGATCTCACCTGGAAACGCACCCGCCAGTACTGGATGAACCGCAACCCGGACGAAGTTGCCCGTGCCGAGCGCGAACCGAAACACCGCATGGCCCTTTGTTTCCGCGCCTACCTGGGCGAAGCGAGCCGCTGGGCGCGCTTTGGCGATCCGGAGCGCAAGCTCGATTACCAGATCTGGTGCGGACCGGCCATGGGAGCCTTCAACGCATGGGTCAAAGGCACCTACCTGGAAACACCCGAGAACCGCACGGTCGCGCAGATCGGGCTCAACCTTCTGGAAGGCGCAGCTGTGGTGACGCGGGTGCAGCAGCTCCGCACCCATGCCCTCGATCTCGTTCCGGAAACCTTTGACTTTCGTCCTCGCCCCCTGGCCTGAACACAACCGTTGGAAGGAAGCGAAATGCACAGTCGTATTGCAGTCGTTGGGGTCAGTGCGCTGTTTCCGGGATCGCCCCATGCCGGCAGTTTCTGGAGCAACATCCTCGCAGGAAAAGATCTGATCACAGACGTTCCCCCCACGCATTGGCTGATCGAGGATTATTACGATCCCGATCCGTCGGCGCCGGATAAAACCTATTGCAAGCGCGGCGCCTTCCTTCCGCCCGTGGCATTCGACTCCCTCGAATTCGGTATTCCGCCGAGCACCCTGCAGTCCACCGACACTAGCCAGTTGCTCGCCCTCATCACCGCGCGCCAGGTGCTGGACGATGCCGCGATCGGCCAGTTCAGCAAGGTCGACCGCGATCGCATCAGTGTGATTCTCGGTGTAGCCTCGGGGACCGAATTGCTTGGCCACATGGTCAGCCGGCTGCAACGGCCGGCATGGCGGAAGGGGCTGCGCGAAAGCGGCATGGCTGAGGCCGAGGTCCAGAAGGCTTGCGATCAAATCGCAAACCAGTTCGTGCCCTGGCAGGAAAGCACATTCCCGGGTCTGCTCGGCAATGTCGTCGCCGGCCGCATCGCGAACCGTCTTGACCTAGGGGGAACGAACTGCGTCGTGGACGCTGCCTGTGCGAGCTCGCTCTCTGCTGTCTCGATGGCAGTCAATGAGCTCTACCTCGGACAATCCGACCTGGCCATCGTGGGTGGTGTGGACACCATCAACGACATCTTGATGTACATGTGTTTTTCCAAAACACCCGCACTCTCCCCTACCGGGGATTGTCGGCCCTTCTCCTCCAAGGCGGACGGCACGATGATGGGGGAAGGCTTGGCCATGCTGGCGCTCCGGCGCCTGGAAGACGCGGAGCGCGATGGTGACGCGATCTACGCCGTGCTCGAAGGTGTGGGCTCGTCCTCGGACGGCAAGTCGAAGAGCGTGTATGCTCCCGTATCCGCGGGTCAGGCGAAGGCCCTGCGCCGCGCCTACGAACAGGCCGGGTATGGCCCGGAAACAGTCACCCTGGTTGAGGCGCACGGTACCGGAACGATCGCTGGCGATGCGGCAGAGTTCGGCGGCCTGATGCAAGTGTTCGATAACGGTGCACGAAACGACAGGCAGTGGTGTGCGCTGGGTTCGGTGAAGTCGCAGATCGGACATACTAAGGCCGCGGCGGGTGCGGCTGGCCTGTTCAAAGCGGTGATGGCACTGCACCACGGGGTGCTGCCTCCGACCATCAAGGTGGACGAGCCGAACCCGGAGATGAAGCTCAGCAGCTCGCCGTTCTATCTCAACACACAGGCACGTCCATGGATCGCAAATCCGAACTACCCGCGCAGAGCTTCGGTCAGCGCGTTCGGGTTCGGAGGTAGCAACTTCCACGTCACGCTACAGGAATACACCGGGCCCGCTCTCCGGCCCAAGCGCTTCCGTGCAAGTCCGGAGGACCTCTTCCTGATCGCGGGCCATACCGCCGCTGCCGTATCGGCGGCCTGCGAGGCGTTCGCTCGGAAGATTGAAGATGGAGTGCCGTCGGACCTCCTTGCCCAGCAAAGCCGGGAGGCATTCGATGCCTCGCAGCACTCTCGCCTCGCCATCGTCGCATCCGAGGATGCCGCTCTCCTGTCCCAACTGCGAGCGGCCGCTGAACGCACCCGCAAGGCGGGCGCATCCGATAGCTTCGAAGACCCAGGCGGTATGTACTTTCAGCAAGGGCCGGCATCTCCCAAGGTGGCTTTGCTGTTCCCCGGCCAGGGCAGCCAATACATCGGCATGAGCGGACAACTCGCGATCGAGTTCGATGCCGTCCGCGCAGTATGGGATAACGCCGCTCTCTCTGCCGCTGCGAACGAGCTTCCGCTGAGCGATGTCACCTTTCCTCGTCCCGCCTTCAGCGACGAAGAGCGCGCGCAGCAGGAGCAGCTTCTGACCTCGACCGAATGGGCTCAGCCGGCCCTTGGCATCGCCAGCCTCGCCTATCTTGACCTGCTCTCGTTGCTGGAACTCGAGGCGGATTGCATGGCTGGGCATAGCTTCGGCGAACTCTCCGCACTGTGCTCCGCCGGCGTGCTCACGCGGAAAGACTTCCTCCGTGCGGCCTCGGAGCGAGGCCGCATGATGAAGGCCGCCGCCAAAACTCCCGGGGCGATGACCGCAATCGTCGGCTCCATGGCGGACGTGCAAACGTGGATTGCGAAATGCGGCACGGACGTCGTCGTTGCCAATGCAAACGAGCCACAGCAGACAGTGGTTTCCGGCAATGTTGCAGGCATCGAGAAGCTGGAAGCGCTCTTATCCGCAGAGGGGAGATCCTTCAAACGGCTCAACGTCGCCACCGCGTTTCACTCGCCGGTCGTCGAAGGGGCGAGTGGCGACTTCCTGAACTTCCTCAAAGATGTCGAGCTCCATGCGGGCACAGTGCCCGTGTACTCCAACACACAGGTATCGCCCTATCCGGTACAGAACGCGGACGATTGCCGGCAACTATTGGCATCGCAAATCTCCCGGCCTGTGCGCTTTGTCGAGCAAGTTCAGGCCATGTATGACAGTGGCGTGCGCGTCTTCGTTGAGGTCGGTCCGGGATCTGTCCTCTCGAACCTCACACAGAAGTGCCTCAAAGGTAAGCCGCACCAGGCAATTGCCCTCGACCGCAAAGGCGCTCCCGCTGTCCGCACGCTGTTGCAGGGGGTTGCACGCCTTTGCTCCGCGGGGGTTCGCCTGAATCTCGCCGGCTTGTTTCAGGAGTTCCGAGCGCCTCGCCAGCCGTCGCAGTCCAAGCCCGGAGTGACCTTCCCACTCAGTGGCGTGAACTATGGCAAGCCTTATCCGGGTTATGGTCCGGGCGCGCCGAAACCAAATTCGAAGTCCGCGCCGCCGCTCTCTACCGTTCCCGCAGTCGCGACCTCTCCCGCCAACCTTGCGGCGCCCATGCCCGCGCACACAGGCATGGGAACACCCCCAATCGTTGCACCTGTCGCTGCAACGCAACCTGCCGCAGCAACATTTCTTCAGGCATCCCCCAACCTTCAGCCTTCACAGAATGGACACAGAACAATGACGACAAACGAAAACGAAGTTTCGCCGCAGGCTGTTCAGCCTTCTTCCTGGCTTCCGGTTTACTTGGAAATTCAGCGGCAAACCGCAGAGGCGCATCTTGTGTACCAGCGCGCCATGATGGAAGGACACACCGCCTACCTGCGGACGATGGAGACCTTCTTCGCTGGCCTGACCGGTGTACAAGTTCCCGCAATGGCAGGCAACGGCGCAAGCCTCATGCTCTCCTCGCCCGCGCCGGCGGCGTTCGCCGCGCCTATGGCCTACGCTCCAGCGCCCATGGCCTACGCTGCTCCCACCATGGCGTACGCGTCCGCACCCATTGCGGCTCCTATACCGGCTCCGGTCGTGGCACAGCCCGCTCCCTCCGCTCCCATGCAGTCGATGGCCGCACCTGCCGCAGCTGCGCCCCCCGCCCCAACTCCGTCTGCCCCCGCGCCGGCTGCAGCTCCGCCTACTCCTGCGTACGCTCCCGTAGCGCGGGCGTCAGGCTTGTCCTTGGAGGACCTGAAGTCCAAGCTGCTGGTGGTCGTGGCCGAGAAGACTGGCTACCCGCTCGAGATCCTCGATCTCAACATGGACATGGAAGCGGACCTCGGGATTGACTCCATCAAGCGCGTCGAAATTCTGGCGGCCTTCCGCGAGTCTACGCCGAACATGCCTGAACTCAAGGGCAAGGAGATGGCGGGCCTTCGCACCCTGGCCGAGGTGGTATCGTTCGTCGAGTCCTCAAGCGGGTCTCGGGGGTTACTTTAGCCCGATAGAGAACCCCGCGCAGACGGTCGGCCGCTACGAACTGAGAGAACAGAGTACGGAGCTGCCCACAGGGCAATGGCCTCGTATCCCAACAGCCTGGCGTCTTGCCATCGTCGACGATGGCAGCGGCCTCGCGAACGCACTCGCGCAGGAACTGACTACTGCAGGCTACTCTGCCATCGTGGTCACCTCGGCCGAGCTGCCACCCGGCACTCGCGGCTTGATCTTTCTCGGCGATCTGCAGGGGACTCGCGGCCTTGCATGGACGACGACTGTCAATCGACAAGCCTTTGCGTTCGCGCAGGCGCTGGCCGCAAGCGTCGGTGACGAGCCTTGCGCACTGATCACCGTGCAGAACACCGGCGGCGATTTCGGCCTGTCCGGCGGAGCCGGTGATCGCGCCTGGGGTGGCGGCCTATCCGGCCTGGTGAAGACCGCAGCGCAGGAGTGGCCGAACTCAGTCTTGAAGGCAATCGATTTGGAGTGTGCCCATCACTCCGTGGAAGAGCTCGGTCACCGCCTTATCGCCGAACTACTGGCGGGAGGACCCGAGCTAGAGGTCGGCCTCCGTGCGGATGGACGGCGAACCACGCTTGTCAGCATCGAAGTTCCCTTCCCTGCGTCAGAAGCCGCACCCGCCGCCATCGGCCCACAGTCGGTCATCATTGCGTCGGGCGGAGCGCGTGGCGTGACCGCCGCGGCCCTGATCGAACTCGCGAGACAATCGCAACCTCGCATCGCCCTGCTCGGCAGAACCCCCCTCGAGCTGGAGCCGGCCTGGGCCAAAGACCTAGCCAGCGAAGAAGCTCTCAAGAGCGGGCTCATGATGGAGTCTCGCAGAATCGGACAAGCGATCAAGCCCCGCGAGATTCAGCAGCAGATCCAGGCTATTCTCAACGCGCGTGAGGTGACGGCGACCCTGAACGCGCTGCACGCCGCTGGTTCTGAGGCGATCTATCTTCCAGTGGCCATTCAGGACCCGCAGTCCGTGCAACAGGCGCTTGAGGCTGTACGGGCGCGCTGGGGTGGCATCCACGGCATCGTGCATGGGGCGGGGGTGCTCGCCGACAAACTGATTCGCGACAAAACGCTCGAGCAGTTTGATCGCGTGTTCTCGGTCAAGGTGGACGGCCTTCGCAACCTGCTCGAGCTGACAGCCAACGATCCGTTGACGATGATCTGTCTGTTCTCCTCGGTGGCCGCCCGCGTCGGCAACACTGGCCAAGCCGATTACGCCATGGCGAATGAAGTGCTAAACAAGGTGGCGGCTACAGAGGCGCGCCGCCGCGGAAACACCTGCACCGTGAAGTCGCTGAACTGGGGTCCGTGGGAAGGTGGGATGGTCACGCCTGCTCTCAAGGCCCACTTCCAGAATCTGCATGTCCCTTTGATCCCGCTCGAAGGTGGCGCGAAGAGCTTCGTGCAGGAGATCCAGAGCGGTCCGGACGGTCCAGTCGAAATCGTTCTCGGCGGTGATCCCGCCGCCGGTCTGGGGGCGGCCGCCTCCCGATGACCCACGACCACCGGTTCGCACCCATCGCCATAGTTGGACAGGCCTGCTACCTCCCGGGGGCGCATTCCCCCGACGAGTTGTGGCGGGCGGTCGTGGAGCGCCGCGATCTTATCACTTCCGTGCCGCGTTCCTACTGGCGACTCTCGGAGGAGAACAATGCGGCTCATCCGGCGATAGCAAACCGTTCCTCAGAGAGCATCGCGACCGATCGCGGCGGTCATGTGGTGGGCTTTGAAGATGTGTTTGACCCGCATGGGTTTGCGGTTCCTGCCGCCGAGATTGCCGGTCTGGACCCGCTCTGCCACTGGATACTTCAGGCAGGTCGAGACTGCTTACACTCAGCGGGGATGCAGATCCAGACGGACGGCGGCCCATCCACAATAACCAGCGAAGCTTCCCTACTGGGCGGAATGGTGATCGGGAATCTGTCCTACCCGTCCGCGGGGCTGGCGGAGCACGCCGAGCGGCATTGGCTCGGCTTGGACGAAGGCGACCCGCGCAACCGGTTCTGCTCGGGGTTTCCAATTCAGTTCGCCGCACGCGCCCTCGGTCTGCGTCTGCCCTCGTTCGGCATGGATGCTGCCTGCGCTTCCTCCCTCTATGCGATCAAGCTCGCGTGCAACCGGCTCCATGCCGGCGAAGCGGATTTCATGGTCGCCGGCGGCGTCAATCGTGCCGATAATCTCTTCTTGCACATGGGCTTCCAGGCTCTCGGCGCAAGCAGTAAGACAGGACAAAGCCGTCCCTTTCACCGGGATGCCGATGGGCTGATTCCATCGGAAGGGATCGCTCTGGTCGCACTCAAGCGGCTCGCCGATGCAGAAGCAGCCGGAGACAACATTCTGGGTGTGATCCGCGGCATTGGCCTTTCCAACGACGGCCGCGCGCAGGGTCTCCTGGTGCCTTCTGCGGAAGGCCAGGTGCGCGCCATGCTGCAGGCCTACCAAGGGTCCGGCCTGCAGCCCTCCGACATCCAACTGGTGGAATGTCACGCCACCGGAACTCCGCTCGGCGATGCGATTGAAATCGACAGCATGACGCGGGTCTTTGGGATGGGGACAGGCGGCCATCACCGGGAACGCAAGCTGCCCATCGGCTCGCTGAAGTCCAATATGGGGCACCTCATCACCGCCGCCGGCGCCGCAGCGCTCATCAAGGTACTGGCGGCCTTTCAACACCAAACGCTACCGCCCACCTGCAATGTGGAAGACGAGCTCGAAAGCATTGCCGGCTCTCCTTTCCGGCTGCTTACCGAAGCCGAGCCCTGGGACGCCACCGGCCCGCGCAGGGCAGCTATTAGCGCCTTCGGCTTCGGCGGCAACAACGCGCATCTGCTGGTGGAAGAATGGACCGGCACGACGTCTGACGCAGAACTACCCACTGCTCCTCCAGAAGAAGCCATTGCGATCGTCAGCATCGCCACTCTGGTCGGTGAGTTGGAAGACGTGGCTGCGTTTGCACGCGCCACGTTCGGTGATTCGTATGAGGCCGCGGCGGCAACGCTCACGCGCCACAGCGAGCAGATCTGCATCCCCGGCAGCGCTTTGCGCTTTCCTCCTCATGACCTCGAGAGAGCGCTACCGCAGCAGATGCTCGTGCTGCGTGCAGCGATCGATGCGGTCGCGGAAGCTGGCCGCTTGCCGAAAGATAGGACCTCAGTTTTGGTCGGCATGCAATGCGACGCTGAGATCGCTCGCTGTGGAGCACGTTGGCGATTGCCCGATCTTCCTAAAAACGAGGGTGCGACAGAGGATTCTTTCCACCCCGAATTGGCGCCAGCCACGGTCGTCGGCACCATGCCGAACATCGTGGCCAACCGCATCAACAGCCAGTTCGACTTCAAAGGTCCTAGCTTCGCCGTGTTCTCGGAAGAACTTTCCGGCATGACCGCGCTTGAGTTGGGCATGCGAGCTCTCCAGTCGGGCGAAATCGACGCCGCGCTTGTAGGTGCAGTGGACATGAGCTGCGAACCGGCGCACGAGGCCGCTGCTCTCCACGTGTTCGAAGACGAAGAACGAGTAAGCGGCGATGCCGCGATCATGTTCGTGCTCAAGCGGGTCACCGACGCGGAGCGCGATGGAAATCGTATCTACGCGATACTGCCGCAACGCGCCCCGTGCAAGCCGTCAGTGGAAAGATCACACTCGGCGCCGCCTCTCTTTGGCGAGACGCCTTCAGGAATCCACCTGGCGGCACGCTTCGGCCATGCGCACGCGGCATCGGGCTTGTTGCACGTCGCGGCAGCAGCGCTCGCATGCTACCTCCGCGCTATGCCATGCCAGGAAGGTAAGCCCGGTTATCCGTGGCTGCCGGTCGACGGTCCACGCCAGGCGCAAGTGCAGGTGCGTTCCTTCACAGGAGAAATAGCCTGCGTACTGGTGGAGCAATCCCTGCAGGCGCCCGGCACAGGCTGGCTCGTTCCGGCGAAGCTGGCGCCGCAGATTCGCTGCTTCAGCGGAGAGAACGCGCAAGAGATTCTTGTGGCGATACTCAGCGGACACGAATCCACCGCAGGTCCGGCGCGGCTTTGCTGGGTCGCGGCCGATCACGCCGAAGATGGCCGGCAACGCGACCACGCAATCGCTCTGCTTCGCTCGGTGCCCACATCAGGCGAGGCTCGTTTGCCGTACAACTGCACCAAAGGAATGTACTTCCGCCCCGCGCCCCTTCATGGAGAACTTGCCTTCGTGTATACCTTTGCTGCCGCGGCATACGCCGGCATGGGGCGCCAACTCCTGCTTGGCCTGCCGGAGTTGCTCGAAGGGCTGGGAGAGCGCTTCGAAGGTGCTCTTGCAAATCTCGACTGGATTTATGCCGGAGACAGCAAGAGTGCTCCGCAGCCAAGTCACATGGATCAGCTTCGCGGCTTTTCCTTGCTCTGCCACGCACACACGCATCTCACGCGCGACTTCTTGAAACTGCATCCTGCGGCGGCCATTGGCATCTCGTCGGGAGAGTCGAGCGCCCTGTTCTGCATGGGGGCATGGGAGCGGCCAGAACAGATGTTCCGCGAGATTGAAGACTCCGGACTTTACAGCCGCGAGTTGGCCGGAGAGTTCCGGGCTGTTGAACGTGCGTGGGGAGCTCTTGGGCATCACGAGCCCGTGCGTTGGATCTGCTGGAGAATCTTTCTTCCCATCGAAGAGGTGCAAGCGGTAGTCGCAAATCACGCGCTGGCGCACATTCTGTTGATCCATTCGCCGGAAGATTGCCTGATCGGCGGCAGCGTAGACGCATGCGATCACGTGATTGAGGCACTTGGCCATCGCCACTGCCTGAAGGTGGAAGCAGGCATGGCCGCCCATTGCCCGGAGGTGGGGGAGTTCGCGGAAGAGTGGCGCGTGCTGCATCACCGTGCCACCAAGCCGGTGCCGGGCGTCCGCTTCTACTCCAATGCGAACAACACGCACTACGCACTTGGCAGCGATGCCGTCGCCGATGCGATCCTCGGCCAGGCACTCACGACCGTCGATTACCCCACCACCATCCTGAATGCATGGAATGATGGCGTCCGCATCTTCCTCGAGCACGGGCCGTGGGGACTATGCGCCGACTGGATTGCCCAGACGCTAAAGGGCCGCGAGCACCTGGTACTAAGCCTCGACCGCGCCGGTGAATCCCCCATCCAGCAAGTACTGGATGTTGCCGCGCAGTTGCTTACAGCGGGTGTGCCTGCCGAGAGCAAAGCCCTCGTAATGCGGCTGCAGGCACGGCAAGATCACGCAAGTCTTCCTGCCAGGTCGAACGAATCTGTCTTCAAGTTCCGCGGCCATCTTCCCCGCGTCAACATCCGCCAAGAAGCGAGCAGAAAGGTTGCTGCTATCTCTCAGAACGAAGCTCCCGCGCAACGGCCCCGCGTGCAAACCATGGCACCCGCCCCTCACGTTCCGCTCTCGACAACGCTGAAGCTCAATGAGTTCCCACGCTTGGGCGACATGCCTCCCGCCGCCTCTACGGCAGCCGCTATTCCGGTCGCCATCTCCTCCGCTCCGTCCGCAGTGCCCTTCCATGCGCCCGCAGTGGTGCAGCTGCCCCTCCGCCAGGCCGACACGCAGGGCCAGTCAGGCCAGTTCTGGGGCAGCGCGTTACTGCAGCACCATGCCTTCGTGCACCAGCAATGGATGCAAACGCAGGTTACCATGCAGCAGCTGTTCCTTGAGTCGCGGCAGCGTATGTTGGCCGCTGTCAGCGGGATGTCATCCGGCCTCGTAGTCGACCCGGCCGTGACTTCCTTTGAGCCGCAGCAAACATTCGTGATCTCCGCCCCCGCGGCAGCGGTCCCAGAGGCAAGCAGTGCCCCCGCACCGAAGTCAGTTTCCCCGCCCCACATCGAAGCCCCTTCTCTGCCACCGGCCCCGACACCTATAGGGCCCGCGTTTTCGCGGCAACAGTTAGAAACACTCAGCCAGGGAAAGATCTCCTCCGTCTTCGGTGAGTCGTTCGTCGGCCAGGACCACTACGCGCGGCAGGTCCGTATGCCCATGCCGCCGCTGCTGCTCGCCGACCGCGTCACCGGCATCGATGCCGAGCCGCATATTCTGGGCACCGGCACCATCTGGACAGAGACCGACGTTTGCCACGACTCCTGGTACCTTCACGAGGGGCGAATGCCGGCTGGCATCATGATCGAATCCGGCCAGGCCGACCTTCTCCTCATCTCCTGGATGGGAGCAGACGCTCTCAATCAGGGAGAGCGCGTCTACCGCCTGCTCGGTTGTGAGCTGACATACCATCGCTCGCTTCCCCAGGTCGGCGACACGCTCGTCTACGACATCCACGTCGATGGCCACGCCCAACAGGATGGCATCAGGCTCTTCTTCTTCCACTACGACTGCCGGGTCAACGGTCAGTTGCGATTGAGCGTTCGCCGAGGCCAGGCAGGCTTCTTCAATCGCGACGAGTTGGATGATTCGATGGGCATCCTGTGGGACCCGGCCACAGCTGCCGCGCCGCCACCCGGCATGCTCGACGCGCCTGCGGTTCCGTGCACGTTCTCCTCCTTCACCAAGGAGCAGGTCCAGGCATTTTCGCTAGGCAATGCCTTTGCCTGTTTCGGGCCGGGGTTCGAGATGGCGCAAACCCACACCCGCACGCCGCGAATCCAATCGGGCGACATGCTGCTGTTCGACGAAGTCACGCATTTCGATCCCAAAGGTGGTCCTTGGGGTCGTGGATACCTGCGCGCGGTGCTCCATATTCAGCCAGACCACTGGTTCTTCAAAGGTCACTTCAAGAACGATCCGTGCATGCCCGGCACGCTCATGTTCGAAGGCTGTCTGCAAGCCATGGCCATGTATCTCGCGGCCATGGGGTACACGTTGGATCGCGATGGCTGGCGGTTCGAGCCCGTACCGGAAGAGAAGGTCCAGCTCTCGTGCCGCGGCCAAGTTCTGCCCACAGCGAAGCAGGTCGTATGCGAACTCTTCGTGCGCGAAGTGAGTGCCGGTCCCCTTCCAACCCTGCACACGGACCTGTTAGGAACAGTAGACGGCCTGCGGGCGTTTCACGCGCAGAACATGGGCTTTCGCTTGGTGCCGGATTGGCCGCTCACCACCCGGACCGAGTTGCTGGAGAACTACCGCGAATCCAAGACTGTGGCGCAGGTGGACGGCTTCCAATTCGGATATCCGTCACTGCTCGCCTGCGCCTGGGGCAAACCGACCGACGCGTTCGGCCAGATGTATCGCGGGTTCGATGGCGTACGCCGCATCGCGCGGCTGCCGGGACCTCCTTACCACTTCATGACCCGCGTCACAAAGCTCGAAGGAGAGATGGGTATTCCCAAGGCCGGTGCCTATGCGGAGTTGGAGTACGACATCCCCAAAGACGTTTGGTACTTCGAAGAAAACGGCAGCCGCACAATGCCCTTCTGCGTACTGCTCGAAGCCGCTCTGCAACCCTGCGGCTGGTTGGCTTCTTACCTCGGCTGTTCTCTCGGCAATGACGAGGATTTGGCCTTCCGCAATCTCGATGGAACAGGGACATCTACCATCGAGATCCGTCCAGGGGCAAAGTGCCTTGTGACCAAGGTCAAGGTCACGCAGGTCTCAGGCGCGGGCGGCATGATCATCCTTGGCTTTGACGTCCACTGCGAACTGGACGGCGCTCCGGCCTACAACATGACGACGGTCTTCGGCTTCTTCCCCGGCTCTTCGCTCAAGAATCAGGCAGGTCTGCCCTTATCCGCAGAACAGCGCCTGTTTCTCGAGGCGCCCAGCGATTTCTCTGTCGATCTCCGTACCTACCCGGAACGCTACTTTCAAAGCGAACCGCGCCTGCCGGCTTCACGGTTGTTAATGATCGACCGCATCACGGGATACTGGCCTGGCGAAGGAGCCGCAAAGCTCTGCAAGCTGCGGGGCGAGAAGGATGTCACCCATAACGATTGGTTTTTCAAGGCGCACTTCTTCCAGGACCCCGTGCAGCCCGGATCGCTCGGCCTTGAAGCCCTGCTGCAGCTGCTGCAGTTCTACATGCTGCATGAGGGGCTCGGCGCGAACCTGGAGCACCCGCGTTTCGAACTCATCATGCTCGACGAACCCATGACCTGGAAGTACCGAGGACAGGTCACGCCGGAGAGCAGGAAGATCGTCAGCGAGATGGAGATCATCGAAAGCGGCAGCGATGAGCGCGGCGCCTTCGTCCTTGGCAATGGCAACCTCTACGTCGATGGCAAACGTATCTACCAGGCCGCGCGCATGGGAATGCGGATCGTCGCGGGCGAGCGTCCTACGCCGCGGCTCGACATTCGTCCGTTCTGGCGTCAGCATGTGAAGACCGAGTATGCGCCGCTCGAGAACCTCTTCCAGACGCTCGTCGACCAGTTTGTTCACAGCGTTGTCGTCACCGCACCCGCAGCGCTTGACGCTGTTGCAAACCGTGGCGTTCTGTATCTCGGCAATCATCAATCACAGATCGAATCCATGCTCTTCCTGGTCGCGGTCTCCGCGCTCAGAAATCAGCCCATCATCGCTCTGGCCAACGCGAAGCACCGTCATCGCTGGCTGGGCGAGCTGATTGCTGCCTGCTTCAGTCTTCCGGGCATGACTGACCCCGAGCTCATCCGCTACTTCGAGCAGTCGCGCCCGGAGTGCCTGCCAGAAATACTGGCAGAACTCGGCACTAACCTGGCGGCGGGAGAGCGCTCCGTGCTCATTCATGTCGAAGGCACACGTCAGACCAGCTGCCGCCAGAGCGTAAAGAAGATCAGCGCCGCTCTCATCGATCTCGCGCTCAACGCCAACGTACCAATTGTGCCGGTCCGGTTTACACGTGGCCTGCCCGTCGAGCCCCTGCTCTCCGGCAAGTTGGAGTTTCCCATCGGCTACGGCGGCCAAAACTATTACATCGGCGAGCCAATTCCCCCCTCGGAGCTGCGCAGTCTGAGTCTTCTGGATCAGAAGCAGCGCATTCTGACAGCGATCCAGGCGCTTGGCCCGGCAAGCGGCGAAGAAACGCCCGCGCCGCCGGACCTTGCCCTTATACGCACAGTGAAGCTGCACATGCAGGAAATGGGCCTGGACGAAGTTAAGGCCATGCTGTCGATCTTTTCCGCACGCTGCGGAGTGGCCGAGCACTCCGATGGCTCGCCCGAACAACAGGCATGGAGCAAAGCCTGGAAGACATGGCTGGGAGCTCCCTCTGCATGAACTTGATCGACTGCTCGCCTGGGAGCCTACCCGCCTCACACTCCGAACCTCGGCTTTCCCTGGCAACCGGAGACTGCCATATCTGGATCGCGGACTTGCGCACACCCGGAATGGCATCGTCGCTTTCGCACGACGAGCGGGAACGTGCCCACGGATACCTTTCGGATACTGTCCGCCGAAGGTTTATCGCAGGCCGCATGATCTTGCGCAGCCTCTGCGCAAGTTATGTGGGACAGCCCGCGGCATCGATTCGTCTCAAGTACAGCGAGAGCGGAAAGCCATCTCTCGCCGACAACCCTCTATCAATCCAATTCAATCTCTCCCACACGGGAGACACCGCCCTGTTCGCCTTCACCTTGAAGTACGTGGTAGGCATCGACGTAGAAGCCGTGTCGCCCACGATCGACGTACACGCTATCGCCCGGCAGTTTCTCTCGCACGACGAACGCCAAGCTCTCGAAAATCTCCCCCTCAACGAGCAATGCGGCTACTTCTTTGAATGCTGGACCCGCCGAGAAGCCTTGTCAAAGGCGACCGGCCAAGGTTTATACGACACTCTCGATCAGCGTTCCACTACGATGGAGCACTTGAGCAACACCGGGACGGTCTTCTCATTCGTTCCCGCGCCAAACCACCGCGCATGCCTCGCAACGGCAAACGCCGCTCCCACCCTTAGCTTCTTCCGCCTTAACGGTCTTCCACAGCATCATCCAGACGGGCAGGGAGCTATCTCATGCAAGCTGCCTTCCCTTCCACCCAGGCAAAACGAGTGCTCGTCTTCGGCGGAGGAATCACGGGTCTGACCGTCGCACACGAGTGCGCCGAAACCGGCTCTCGGTCACCCTGTTTGGCTTATTAGTCCCGGCCGCCAAGGAACGCAACAGCGGACTGCGATTTTCGCCAAGTGCAGGCTGCAGGAGGCAGAAAGTGTTGCGTCGCCCGCTGCAGGTTGGCGCAACAATTCACCGCGGAGAGCGACAGCAACAGGTTCTGCAGCGTTTCCTACGAATCGGCGCGGAAATCGGGGTCACTCACTCACACAACACTTCCGAAAGTACCAAGAATCGGCTAAAGGAATGTTTTTGAGCAACAAGGACTCTTTACCGCGCAACACACGTCATGGGGCCGATTTTGAGCGGTTTGTCGCGAAGACGCGCACAGGATGTTTGCATGTAAACGCGGGCGGCCAACTCGTAAGCCGAAGAGAGTTGCCTTCTCAAATTGGAACAGGTTTAACAGTTTTTGCGATATAAAACACTACGCCGTGGCGGAAGGGTTCGCGCTGTTGACCGGGTAATTCCGCCCACGTATTGCTACCATCGAGCCCACCTTAGCTCTCGCGCCCGAAAGAAGGAACTGCCTCATACCTACATCATTGCGCTTGGCCTAGCCTTGGGCGCGTGAAGACCCCGCTGGACGATGCCGTTTGCATCCCAGGCTCCGGTTCCCTGCTCATCGTAAAGGGGGGCGATTAAGCGCATCGTGTGCATCAGTAACGGGTACAAGGCTGCACCGAATCGTTCTGGCCGCCACAACGATCATGGCAAAGCTGGAAGGAAGGCGTTTAACGTCCAGATAGCACCGTCATGCTGAACGATTGGGATGCGTTTCAACGACAGGGTTGTTAGCCTGAAGACCGTCTTCAGATCCAGTGTGGTCTCCCGACACGACTGAGTCGCGCGGGTCTGCGTTAGTGGGTAACGTAAAACAAAATCTTGCGCCGCGCGGGGCATTGTTGGCAGCCCATAAGCGGCCGCCATGCGACTCAATGATTGACCGGCTGATGCGGAGCCCCATGCCCGTGCCGTGGGGCTTGGTGGTAAAGAACGCATCAAAGATCATGTTTGCCCTCTCCGGTGGAAGCCCCACACCCGTATCGCTGACCGAGATCAACACCTGACCGTCCTCGCCCCGCTGCGACTGGAGGGTGAGCTCGCGCCTTCCGTCCATATCCTTCATCGCATCAATACTGTTCATCATAAGGTTCATCAGCACCTGTTGCAGTTGCACCCGATCTCCCATGACCTGAGGGATGTCTGCAGCGAGTTCCGTCCGAATGAACACGGCGAATTGAGCTGCCTCACTGCGCAGGAGAAGCATCATCTCTCGAACAATCTCGTTTGGGTCGACCAACTCCCGTTGCAGATTGTCCTTCTTGAAAAGCAAACGGACTCGCTTGATGATCTCACCTGCACGCCTTCCGTCTTGCACGATTCTTGACGCTGCCGCACGCGCCTCCTCCAAGTCAGGTTCATCGCGGGATAGCCAGCGCAAGCAAGAATTGGCATTGGTGATTGCCGCCGCAATAGGTTGATTGATTTCGTGCGCCAGGGAGGCGCTCAGTTCTCCCATGCTGCTCACCCGGCTGGCGCGTGTGAGATCCGCTTGCGCCTGCCGCAGCGCCTCCTCTGCTTGCTTCCGCTCTGCGCGCGCTTCCCCTCGAAGTTCAATGATCCGTAGTGCTGTGGCCCAGCCAAAGAAGGTGGCGGTGAGCAGCGTAACGAATCCTGTGACGATTGCTGTGAAGACGATACGACGTTCGACGAGCGCAATATTTAATGCAGCTTGCGTGCGCTGTTCTTCGACGTCGCGGGCTACGTCTTTGACGAGTTGAGAGCTGAGGAATTCAAGCCGTTGGACTTGCTGGTCGGTTCGATCGCGTACAGCCGCCCACTCTCCCGAAGCCGCTAACGCTCTAATGGCATCCAAATGAGACAGTAGGGTGTTTTGGATCGTTTCAATCGTTGGAAACACGGTTTCGTCTACCTTGACCGCGGAAGGCAAATGACGGAACGCCGCTTCAGTGCGCTTCGTCTCGTCGAGTACGTCGCTCCTGAGTGCTTCCGATACGGTGATGAGCTGATCCTGGTCCTCGGATCGCGCCGCAAGGCCCAGCCTTTCATAAAACGAGAAAAGCTCTCCGTGGACGCGCAAGACCTCGATCAGCTCTCCGTCGACCCCCTTCAGCAGTTCAACTTGCGAACGAACCTCGCGCAACTGCCAAAGCAGAACTCCATCACAAACGACCATCATCAGAATAAGCAAGGCAAAGCAGAGCGCCAAGTGGCGACCAATGTTGAGTCGATAAAGCACCGAGCTCGTGGTCGCCTGCCTCATCCTGCCTCATCCTGCCAACCCGGAAGTGTTTCGGGAAGGTGTCATACACGATCTACTTCAAGGAAAAGTCTAGTGACGCAATAGTTGGACCAACAGCAGGCCGTGCTCCGGAACTCTTTCCTAACCGCTTCTCCTTTGGTAGCCGATTTCGGTTCGGCGGTCCTGTTTTGAAGCCGGTGATCCGCACCAATTCCCGTTCCAAGGATGCCGCAGCGTCTGGCGCCCTGCTTTGGCCCAGCAAAACCGAGTGCACTGCCTGAATATAAGCTCGCGAAACCTCTTCGTATCTATCTCCTGCAACTGTAGAGGGTCGAGCGACTACGCCGCTCACCTGTTGTTTCCCATTGTCGGCGGAACTTCGTTTTACTCGCAAGATCTCGGTCGGGTCATACAACTCCGGCCAGTTCCGTGACTCGTAGTCCGCGCGCGCTTCTTCGATCTCGATCTCCCGGTGGATCAGAAATCGGATCAGCTGCAGTGCCTCAGCATTGTGCCTTGACGATCGCGAAAGCCCGAGTCCAAAACCGCCCAACGTTGCCGCTTGCGCATTCTTTCCCGCCGGAATGCTCGTGATTCCGATCCTGTCTCGAAGCGACGGAATATCGCGGACGCTAAGCAGATAAGTCCGTGCCCACCCGCGAAAAAAAGCGGATGTTCCCGTATGGTAAAAGTCGTTCGTGGCATCCCATTCCTGCAGAGAGGTCACGCTCGGGGGCGAGATCCAGCCTATCCAATGCGCTGCGCGTTGCCAGCTGCGGATCGCATCAGGATTATTCACGCTAATGGTGCCGTCAGCTTCGATGATACGGCCCCCACCTGCCGAAATCTGCCATTCCAGGGCGTTACAGGTCAAGCCTTCCCCCACCGCACCTGGCCATATGAATCCCCAAAAGTTTTTGTGGCCTTTGGCACGCTCGCCGTTCTGGATCCTTGCGGCCATCTGCTCGAGTTCGTCCCACGTACGGGGCGGCGCCCTATACCCATACCGTTGCAGCAGATCCCTTCGATAAAATAGAACTCCGATATCGGAGTGATAAGGCACGGCGACTAGTTTCCCTTTGACCGTGTAACTGGCGGCGACGTCGGCGTTGATCGAAGAGAGTTCTGTCGCCAAATACGGCTTCAGATCCATCAATTCTTGGCTCAAAACTCCCGGCCAGATCACATCGACACCCGACACGTCCGGAGTGGAGCTTCCCTGTCGGAGAAGCTTCCGGACCAAGTCTAACTGGTCTAATGTGGTCTCAGGGGTCGGCAGATGTCTGACACCAATTCCCGTCTCCTGCGTGAAATCCTTCAATCTGTCGTCTGCAACGACAGTATGTTCGGTCAGGTCGTGCGACCACTCTGGGTCGACGAACGTGACCGTCACGGATTCCTTAGAGATTGGATGTTCTCCGAGAAAAATCAACGACAAGAGGAAAGCGCAGACGATCCCGGCAGTCATTGTCGAACGCGGCCGTGAGACGTTAGAGATACCGATCGCGAGGCCCATTTGATCACCGAAAGGCTTCTGAGTTGATTATAGGCGCGCCTCTCCTTCGAGCGGAGCGACGCATGCCATCACGCCCTTACGAGAATCGACAATTGCCCGACCCTGCGGAAAGAAGCCCCTATTCCGCGTCTTTGCGCACCCCAGCTGGTCCCGACGGTCCATTTCCTTCCCGTCTGGTTATTTCTGAGCGTACTGCCTCTAAATGATCGATCCGCGTAGGTTCGCAAACGCCCAGCGGTGAGTGGGCATTTTGCTGATCGACGAAAAGATGAAATGGCTTGGATTATGGCCGATTGGTTGCGACGGTCGACGGCGGATTCAGATAGGTCGTCAGCCATGCCACCCACCGCTTGTACACGTCTCTCGCCCGAATTGGATCTGCGGGGAAGTGTCCGGGAACCGGGTAGGCGAAGAACTGCGTAGTCACGCCGTTGTCCCGCAGCGCGTGCGAGAAGCGGTATGACTGGGTCACCGTGACTCGCCAATCGCCCACATCGGCTAGCAGCAACGTAGGTGCTTTGACCTTGGAGGCGTAGGTGATGGGTGACTCGGCGCGGTACTCCGCGATCCTGTCCTCGGTGTAGGGAGATCCTCCTAACGATGCCGCCCGAAGCACGTTGCCGTCACTCAACGTGTATTGATCCACAAGGTCCGTTACTGGCGCTCCCGCAACCGCGGCCTTCCAGACGGTGGGGTAGTTGCCCAGTAGCCAAGTGGTCATGTACCCTCCGTAGGACCAGCCGCTGACGGCGATTCTACTTTCGTCAACGAACCCGCGCCTCTTCAGTATTTCAACGCCAGCCATCACATCGCGTCCCGGACCGGCGCCCGCATCACGCACAATTGCGGTCTGGAAGCTGTTGCCTTCGTTGTCGCTACCGCGATAGTTCGGCTCAAAGATGATCCAGCCCTGTGCGGCCAGCAGCTGCACGCTGGGAGAGAATGTCTCCAGGGATGTCGAAGTTGGGCCGCCGTGGATGTAGAGAACCAAGGGATACTTTTTGGTCGCCACAAAACCTGGAGGATAGGTGACGACTCCGTCCACGGTCAGTTTGTCGCTGCTCCACTGCACCGTCTCGGTCCTCCCGAGCTCAAGCCCATCCTCGGCCACCTGCAGATTGGTCAGCTTTACGGGAGTCGCGTCGATGGAGGGCATAAAATACAGCTCGGCAGCGTGAGTCGAAGTGCTTGCTGTAAACGCAAGCTCGCCCTTGCTCCCGACCACTACATCGGCCTTCGGCGAGATCCCTTGGAGAGCAAGGCGTTTTGCCGGTCCCTCGACAGGCTGCAGCCAGTAGCCCATATTCGTGCCGTCGTTTGCGGCCAGCAACAGCGATTGGCTGTCGGGCAGCCAGGCCTTACAGGCGATGTTGCGGTCCAACGTATAACTGGCATCCTTGCCTTTGCCACCGGCAAGCGGTGCAGTCCAAGCCTCTTCGTTGTTCCGCTTCTTCCCTTCCCGCGGATAGCTGTAGGCGACCTTCATCCCATCCGGTGACAGAAGAGGATTTGACTCATCGTCCGTTGCTCCGGTGAGAGCATGCAACGCCCCGGTCGCCAGATCGACGCTCTGCACGGTTCTGTCGCCGTCACCAGCCAGGGGCGACGCCTTCTTTACGAACACAAGCGACCTTCCGTCCCTGCTCCACGTTATCTGCGAGGGCGGGCCGGAGGGAGCAAAGGTGATCGGCAGCGACCACGATCCGGAGGTGACTCGCTTCGCCTCGCCACCCGTCGCCGCAATGGTCCAGATATGAATCGGCTGCGGCCGAGAGCGTTCCAGATAGCCGTTGTTCCCCACCTCGAAGGCATCCTCGAACTTCGCCTGATCCTTCTTCTCCGGCTCCTCATCGGCGGCCGCAAAGGCAAGAATCCTGCTGTCGGGACTCCACGCGGGCAGGCTCGCGCCGGTCTTCGAGTGAGTCAGCTGAATGGAGTCTCCGCCCGCCATCGGCAGCAGGAAGATCTGTGCCTTGTCGCTCGCATCCTTTGCGATATAAGCAATCCAGTTCCCGTCCGGCGACCATCGCGGCGAGGAGAGTCCCAGACGGTCATGGGTTAGCGTTCGCGTCTGCTTGGTTGTGATATCGACCTGTACAATCTCGGCGTCCCAGCGATCTTCCTTGAGGTTCGCTCGCGCCACCACGATGGCAACCGTCTTTCCGTCGGGCGAGATCTGCGGCTCGGTGACCCGAACTACCTTGGGGAGATCATCCAATGTAACCCTCGTGGCTACGCACGGCAGGGATACCGCGAACAACACGGTCGCGGGAAGAAAACGTAAGAGCTGTGCAGTCTTCATACCTCTCCTCAAAACTAGAGAACCTTCCACAATTGATGAATGACGCCGGGGCGACGAAATGTGAAGACGGGTAGCGACAAAATATACCAAGCAAAAGGTTGGTGTCATCCTGTATCCGGCAAAGAGAATAAACAGAGTCTCCACGCGTCGAAGCCGGCTCCGTAGAACGGAGCTTCGACGCGCAACAGATCCGTTTAGAAGGTCAGACGCAGCGCAAATTGAGCGAGTCTTGCTCCTCCCACGGCTCCACCTGTACCACTGGTGGCGTTGCCGACAGTCGAGGTGATCTTGCCGAAGCTCGAACTGCTGTAGGTAGCGACAGGGTTCGAGAAGTTGGTGTGGTTGAAGACATTGAAGAGGTCGGCGCGGAAGTTGAGCTTGAAGCGCTCGGAGATGAGTGGAAAGTCCTTGGCCGCCGTCAGGTCGAAGTTCACCAATCCCGGTCCGTAGTACTGATCCCGGCGTTCGGTACCGACCTGGCCAGCCGTGATTGTCGAGAAGTAGGACGTGGCGAACGCTCCATCAGGACTCTTGTTGTGTTGGACCAGTTTGCCAGTGCCAACGTTTGGGCGATCGGCAAACTGGTTGAAGCCGCTGTAGTCCGTGCCGCCGAGGTACACCGTGAAGGGAGTGCCGGACTGAATCTCGGTGATGCCCGAGAGAGTCCAGCCTTCAAAGGCCTCGCGCGACACGATGTTCTTGCTCGTCAGGAATATCTGTCCGGGACCGATCGGCAGTGGCACAAGATAGTAGCCCACAAAACGATGACGCATGTCGAACGAGGAGTTGCCATACTCTGCCCGGAGATTGTTGCCGTTCGCAGGAAAACCGACATCGCCGGTAGAACCAAAGAACGCCGAGCTGTAGTCCAGCGAGTGGCTCCAGGTATATGAACCCTGCGCCGCCATCCCATGCACGCCGCGGTACTTCACTACCGCGACCAAGCCGCTATAGTTGGAGTTCACCGCAGCGCGGCCATAACCAACACTGCCGTAATGCTGGTAGGGAAAGACCTGTTCGTTGGGCGCCGCCGTGCCCCGCTTGGTGGCATCGCGAACGATGACGTTGGGCTGGTTGGGATCAATGAAGATACCCAGCTTGCGTCCGAGACTGCCGATGTAATCAATCTCCAGCGAAACGTGGTCGTTCAGGCTCTGCTCCGCACTCAGGTTGAAAGCATAGTTGTATGAACTGCGGATGGACGGATCCATCCCGCTGAAGCCGAGCAGACCGACCGTCGGCGTTCCCGGACCCTGTTTGCCAGCGTTCTTTACCAGAGAAACATTTTGGTTGAAGGCGGTCGCGTAGTTGAACTTGCCGGGTTGGGTCACCCCCGCGGTCTGGTTGGTCGTGATATTGAAGGGCGCATTGAGCGATTGATTGGCTGGGATATTGTTGAAGATATCGTCATAGCCCACGCGGAAGCCGCCGCGCAACACGGTCTTTTCACTGCCTGGGAATGGTGTCCATGCGAATCCCAGGACCGGGGCAACGTTGTTGCGATCCACCATAAGCTGACCGCTGTTGCTCATCGTGATCGCGCCTTGGGTATAGATGATCGATGCCGGCCCGACCTTGGTGGTATCGATATCGAGAACCTTGTTCGTGCCAAACAAGGTAAGGCCCTGGCCCGCGATCAGGTTGGCTGCACGATCGTCGAGTTCGTAGATAGCTGAGGGAAGCTCATAGCGGATCCCCAGGTTCAGAGTTAGATTGGGCAGAATCCTCCACTGGTCCTGCACGAACATGTCCATGGGATAACGCCGGTAGTGGGCCATCGTACTTCCGCTGCGCAGCGTTGAGGTATTGATCAGACCAACGGCAAAGTCATGGAGGCTGTTCTGGGCGGCGGTGAGTCCGCCCCCGGCTGGACTGGTAAAGTTCACGCTGCCGCGCGAGGTGCCATCCAGGAAGCGCCGCGCATCTTCGCGACGGACATGGAAGCCACCCTTCACAGCATGCTTCGTTGATCCGAACAGCGACGAGGCGCTGACTGTATCGTAGAGCTCGTAGGTTCGGGTCTTGCGCCCCTGAGGGAGATTGCTAGCGGACCCGAGGAGCGCAAATCCACTGATCTGTACCGTCGGCAGTCCAGAATCGACCGGGGTCGTCGAGGCGTTGACGACGCCCGGCAACGGATTGCCGCTCGGGTCGGTGAAGATACTCTGCGCATTGAACCCGGCGTCCTGAACGACGATATTGGTCTGGTTGAAGGAATAGCCGAAACGCAGCGTATTCAGCAACGACGGACTAAAGGTGTGGTTCTCCTCGAGAGCAATCGATTGGCTGAGCGGAGTATTGGTATTTCCTCCGCTCAAGGGAGTTGGGCCTCCACTGACCACTCGGCCGTTGTAGGTGATGAAGTGACCACTGAGGGTATCGTGCTGCGTGAACGTGTGATCGATCCGCACGAGACCGGTGTCATCGTTCAATACACTGCGCACATTGGATTGGTAGTTGGTGCCGTTGGGCGCCAGCGTATCGCCCGGCTGCTGCGACAGCGGGAAGTAGGCGAGAAGCCGCTTCGAGATTGGATCGGTCACCGCGGCACGCTGAGTAGGCGTAGGCACCAGAACGGCGCTTACCGTTGGCGCAACCTGACGGAAGCCTTCGTAGGAGAGGAAGAAGAAGGTCTTGTTCTTCCAGATCGGACCGCCGACGGTCGCGCCAAACTGGTTGCGATTCAGGACTGGCTTGATGCCGCCGGCGGTATGTTTCGAGAAGTAGTTGGTGGCATCGAGAATCGTATTGCGGAAGTACTCAAACGCCGAACCATGAAGTTGATTGGTTCCGCTCTTAATGACGGCGTTGATCTGGGCTCCTTCGCCGCGGCCAAACTCGGCGGTGGGCACGCTGGTCTGGACACTGAACTCCTGCACGGCGTCGTTGATGCGGAAGCTGGTAAGACCTCCATTGACCTGGGTGTCCATGTTGCTGATGCCGTCGATCAGGTAATCGTTCGATTGGGTCCGCGCTCCGGCGACGTTGAATCCGCTGACTTGACTTCCGGCCGCAGAAGGCGAGGCTCCCGGGGTCAGCAGGGCGAGATCGATGAAGTTACGCGAGTTCAAAGGCATGCTCGAGATCGTCTGCGGATCGACGACGCTCGATAGGGTGTTCTGCTGGGTGTCAATCAGCGGCGGCGCCGCATTCACATTCAACACCTCGGTGACCTCGCCAGGCTGGAGAACCACATCGAGGGTTGTCGTCTGGTCAACCTGAATGAGCACCTGCGACAAGGTGGTGCGTTTAAAGCCGGTTGCCTCGACCGACAGCGTATAGCTGTCGGGTGGCAGCTCCACAAACTCGAAGGCGCCGCCTGCATCGCTCATGCGCCGCTGCGTTCCGTTGGTGCTGGTACGGGTGAGGGTTACTCTTGCGCCCGCAATCACCGCGCCGCTGCCGTCGCGCACCAGTCCGGCACCTCTACCGACAGCATCGGCCAAAGCCGCGCGCGAGGCCAATAGCAGAGTAATCGCAAGGGCTATACGAGATGACCTGAAAAGAAAGGTGGTACCAAGTGCAGGTTTCATGGATCCTCCGAGAAGTGGTGTGGCTGGGGGCCCTGGACCGCCCGACTGAAGGCTTCCTAGCTGGCAACCGTTCACAATGAGTTCCGAACTACAGTGCGTTGATCCGACCTAGTTGAGTGCATTCTTCTGTTCTCCGGCGGATCTGCGCACCGGAGCGACAACTGATCAGATCAAGTACTGAGCCTTGCGGGGGAACCGGATTAGCAAAAGGGCGTCGTGGCCACGTTCGATGACCGGTGATAGAGAATCCCAGAGGCCGTTCGAGCGAGAGGTGCCCCAACGTTGGAGGCCCGTGGCATGTGGAAATGCCGGAGTGACGGAATTGATCCGAAGTTACAGGCGAATGAAACGTGAGTCAATAGGAAAATAATCGGCCGCCGCCGATTCTCCCGGCTCGATGCACAACGCTGTATGTGGTGAACACCGTGAATTAAGGACCCAAGTGTCCCATGGATCGCACATCAAAGCGCACGAACTCAGGAGCTGCATTGAGCCTCGAAGTTGCAACCGTATCGGCTACATGACAAAAAAGACCTGGCCGCGCATCAGTTGATGCGCGGCCAGGTCTTTTTGGGGAAGTGTTGCTGTTGACGGTCAACGCCCGGCGGCGTTACGGGTGTTTCACACCCGTCCATCCGCCTCCGAGTGCCTTGATCAGGACCACCGAATCGATCTCTCGCTGGCCTGCAATCTGAGCTGCGATTTGTTCATTCATGAGCACACTTTGTTGCGCGGTGACAACCGTGAGGTAGCTGTCGACTCCCCCCTTAAAGCGCTGCAGAGCGATCTGCTCGGTGCGCTCTGCATCCTTGATCGCCAACTGCTGCAGGTGAGCCTGCGTGTCGAGATAGTGCAGCGCAGTGAGCTGATCTTCTACCTGCTGATAGGAGACCAGGACCGTCTTCTCGTACTGAGCAAGCGACGCTCTATAGCTGGCCTGCGCTTGTTCGACCCCAGCTCGGAGCCTTCCTCCGGTAAAGATGGGAGCGGTTATGGAGGTGCCCAGCGAGGCGATCGTGTTCTGCCAGTTAACCAGCGTGGCGGCATTGCTGCTCTCATATCCAACTAGGCCGGTGAGCGAGAGTTGGGGGAAGTAGGCAGCCTTGGCTATGCCAATCTGGGCGGTGGCGGCAGCGACCTGTCGGTCCGCTTCGGCTACGTCTGGACGCCGTGTGAGCAGATCGGAAGGAAGCCCGACGGGAATCTCCGGCGGGGGCGGATTGGCCGGCTGGACTGGAATCGACAGGCTCTCCGCGGTACGACCCAAGAGGACCGCCAGGGCGTGCTCGAACTGAGCTCGTTGAACGATCAGGGTTTGCTTCTGTGCCGCGGTCTGATCGAGCAAGGTCTTCGCCTGCGCGACCTCGAGGTCACTAGTCAGTCCGTGTTGAAAGAGGCTCTCGGTGAGATCGAGAGCCTGCTGCAAGTCGACCAGCATGTGGTCGATGACAGCGAGCTCCTCATCGCTTTCGCGCAGACTGTAGTAGTCCATGGCGACAGTCGCCTCGGTGGTGAGGCGAACGAAGCGCAGATCGTCTTGCGACGCCGCTTGGCTGGCCCGTGCGGCTTCGATGGTGCGCTTTACCCGGCCCCAGGCATCGATCTCGTAGCTCATGACCAGCGGGAGTTGCACGTCGTTGTAGGTTGCCGCCTTACCGCCGGTATTGCCATTGTTGGGCCGGTTTTGCGCCTCGCGTGTGCGCGACACGCTGGGAGCAGCGCCGATCGTGGGCATCTGGTAAGACTGGGCATACTTGGTCATTGCCGCGGCTTGATCCACATGCGCCATCGAGATCCGGATATCGGTATTGGCCGCGTCCGCCTCCGTCTCGTAGCTATCGAGTAGCGGGTCGTTGAAGACCTTCCACCAGTCGCTATAGGAGATGGCGTCCTGCTGGGCAGCAGTAGCGGTTGCGGTGCTCCCGGTGAAGGCTGGAGGAACCGGCGCGGGTGGAGCATGATAGTTGGGCCCGACGCGACATCCGGCGAGTGCGAGCGTGAGCAGGCCGATCCCGGTAAGCGGAGCTGCGCACCGACCCAAGCTGCTGCGACGTGCCTTTGGCATAACGTCCCCTTGTTGCTTTCTCATAGTCTTAGCCCGTCCCTTTACTTGGTCGATTAGTTGGTCGCGACGGCAGGCTGAACCGTCACAGGCATTCCGTTAACCAAGTAATCGGGCGGACTGGAGACGATCTGATCCGCATCGGTGATGCCACTCATGACTTCCATGGTGTTGCCGAAGTCGCGTCCAAGCGTGACCTTATGTAACTGAATCTGATTCTTGTTGTCGACGACCGCGACCTGGGGTCCAGCAGCCTGGAAGAGCACCGCACCGGTCGGCACGATCAGGTGAGGCACCTGGGTCGCAAGATGGATGTGCACGTCGGCATAAGCACCGGGCAACAGCTTGCCGGTGGGGTTGGGAATGTCGATCTCCGTCAGTAGGGTGTGGGACCCAGGAGTGATGGAGTGGCTGCTGCGAGTCACTGTTCCGGCAAACTGCTGTCCGGGCAAGGAAGTCAGCTCCAAAGTCGCCTTGAGATGATCGGAAATCTGATCGCTGTAGCTCTCCGGTACGGGAACAAAGACGCGAACGACATTGATCTTTGCGATCCGGAACAGTTGCGCACCGTTACCGCTGTTGCCCGCGTTGATGAGGTTGCCGATGTCGGTGAGGCGCTGGGTAATGACACCGTCAAAGGGAGCGACCACCTTCTCAAAGCCCTGCATCTGTTCGAGGCGGTTTACGTTGGCCTGCGCCGCTTCGGTACTGGCCTTCATGGCACTCAGGTTCTGGTTGTTCTGGTCCACCATCTGCTGAGGCACAGCATTGGTGGGGCTCAGGTCCTGATATCGCTTGGCGGTGATCCCGGCCAGTGTGAGATTGGCCTTGTTCTGGTCCAGGGTTGCACGCGCCTGATTCAGCTCCTGATCGACCTCGGGGGACTCGATGACGGCGAGCAGCTGCCCCTGGCGCACGTGCGTTCCAATATCCGCGTACCAGTGGGCTACATAGCCGCTGGTGCGAGCGAAGATGGGCGAGTCGTTATAGGGCTGGATGGTCGACGGCAGGTTGATCTCACTATCAGGAGCACCCTGCTGCGCATGGGTGACCGCGACCGGTTCCGCCGCGAGTATCTTCGTCCCCGCGTTCAGTTCCCTGCTCTGCTGTGCGCGCAGGAAGAGGCTCACTGCTCCGCCCGCGCAGAGCACTACGGGGATCAGGAGGAACCATTTGATGCCGCCTCCATTGGATGGCGCTACTGGTGTTTTCTGTGCATGATCTGTCATGGGACTTATCCCTCCTGGACTTCCGCGAAAGCGGGCTGGTTAGATGAGCTGCGTTGCCGGACGACGGCAAAGATGATCGGCACGAAGAAGAGCGTAGCCACGGTTGCGAACAGGAGACCGCCAATGACGGCCCTGCCCAGCGGAGCGTTCTGTTCGCCGCCATCGCCCATGCCGAGTGCCATGGGAATCATGCCGATGATCATCGCCATTGCCGTCATCATGACCGGGCGTAGACGAGTTGATCCAGCTTCGATAGCGGACCGGAACGCATCCTTGCTCGACTCAAAGTGCTCGTTGGCAAAGGTGATGACGAGAACGCTGTTGGAGGTCGCCACACCGATGCACATGATCGTTCCCATTAGGGCTGGGACGTTCAGTGTGGTGTGCGTGAGCAAGAGCATCCAGCAGATTCCCGCGAGTGCTCCCGGCAGTGCCGTGATGATAATGAAGGCCTCGCTCCACGACTGGAAGTTGACGACCAGCAGCAAGTAGACGAGTGCCACAGCGAAGGCGAGACCGGCAAACAGCCCCACGAAGGACGATTGCATGGTCGCGACCTGGCCTCTTGTCACCAGCTGGCTTCCCCGAGGCAGATGCTTCTGCGCCTCCGCGGTGATGCGCTGTACGTCTGCCGCCACGCCGCCCAGATCGCGCCCTTGCACACTGCCATAGATATCGATGACGGGCTGGACGTTATAGTGGCTCACCACGGCGGGCTCGGTCATCGGGGTCATGTTCGCCAGATTCTCGAAGAGCTGCGGGGTGGGCGCAGACGGCGAGTTGATCGGGATGGTACGCAAGGTGTCGAGAGAGTTGATCTTGTATTGCGGCGTCTGTACGGCAATGTTGTAAGAGACGCCGTTCTTGGGATTCAACCAAAAGTTCGGCTGGGTTTGAAAGCTTGAGCTGAGCGAGACCAGTACATTGCTGGCCACGTCCATCTCGGTCAAGCCAACCTGCTGAATCCGCACCCGGTTTACATCAAACTGCAACCTGGGCTGATCGAGCAGCTGTTGGATATGCACGTCGACTGCTCCAGGCACGGATCGCATCTTCGCGGCGATCTCTGAGGCTACAGCGAAGTTTCCGTTCACGTCCTTGCCGACGATCTGGATATCGAGCGGAGCGGGGATACCGAAGTTCAGAGTCTGCGCAACGATGTCGGCGGGCTCGAAGAAGAAGGAGGTTCCGGGAAACTGCTTGGGCAGCTCCTTGCGCAGGCGAGCGACATAGTCGGCGGTTGGATGGTGGTTCGCTTGCAGTGAACCGAGGATCTCCGCGTCGGCGTTTCCGATCGTACCGCTGTTGCTGTAGGAGAGATTGATACCGCTGGTGGGCAGTCCGATGTTGTCAAGAATGCCAGCCACTTCGTTTGCCGGAATCTGGGTACGGATGTAGCGATCGATCTGATCGACCAGCCGCGCGGTCTCTTCGATTCTGGTTCCAGTCTTCGCCCTGACGTGAAGCCTGAACTGACCTGCATCGACGGCGGGAAAGAAATCGCGACCGAGGAACGGAATCAATAAGAGGCTGGAGAGACAGAAGACGAGGAACAGCGTGATGAAGACCGTGCGATGTTCGAGGCACTGGCTCAACAGCCCGGTATATCTTCCCGCAAAGCGATCGAATGCGTGCTCGAAGCGCGTATGGAGGTTCGCGAACCAGCCCGGGCGGCGAGTGGGGTCGGGATTCTGATGCTGCTCGACCTCCTTGGGCAGAAGAAACATCACCATCGTCGGGATGAGCGTTCGCGAGAAGAAGTACGAGGCGAACAGCGCAAACACAACCGCTTCGGCGAGAGGCACGAAGAGATAGTGAGCGACACCAGGGAGGAAGAACATGGGAACGAAGACGATGCTGATGCAGGCCGTGGAGACGAAGGCCGGAACCGCGATCTCCTGGGCGCCATCGAGGATCGCCTGCCGCAGGCTCTTGCCCAGTGCCACGTTGCGTTGCATGTTCTCGATCTCGACCGTCGCATCGTCTACTAGGACGCCGACCGCAAGCGCGAGACCACCCAAAGTCATGATGTTGATACTTTGGCCGAGGACGCTCAACAGCAACAGCGATGTCAGGATCGACAACGGGATGGAGATACAGATAATCAGAGTGCTTCGCCAGCTTCCCAGGAATACCAGGATCATGAGGGAGGTCAGCGAAGCTGCGATCACTCCCTCGCGCACCACGCCATCAAGCGCGGAGCGGACGAACACCGATTGATCGGAGAGAGGATGCATCTGAAGCTCGGGCGGAAGCGTTGCCGCGATCTGCGGGAGCACCTTGCGGATGCCTGCGACGATTGCCAGAGTGGAGGCGTTGCCGGCCTTCTCGATGGTCAGCAGAACGCCGCGTTGGCCGTCCTGGCGAACGACGTTCGTCTGCACCGCGAAGCCGTCCCTAACGTGGGCGACGTCCTTGATAAAGACCGTGCCGCCGGCGATTGTTTTGATGGGCAGGTTGTTCAGCTCCGCCACTGTCGCAGGCGTGCCGTTCAGGCCGACGTTATATTCGGTGGTGCCGATCTTCGCCGTACCAGCCGGCAGAATGACGTTCTGCGCATTGATCGCATTGACAACGTCGAGCGGAGAGAGACCCTCGGTCTGAAGCCGATTGGCGTCGATGTCCACCATGACCTGACGAACCTTGCCGCCATAGGGGAGAGGTACCGCGGCGCCCGGAACCGTCGCCAGTTGCGGGCGAATGAAGTTCGCTGCGAAGTCATTGAGTTGCTGCTCAGAAAGGCCGCGGCCATTCAGACCGATTTGCAGGATGGGCACGGTCGAGGCGCTGTAGCGAATCACGAGCGGCGGTGTGATGCCGGTCGGGAGCTGCTTCATTGTCGCTGCCGCCTCTGCATTCACCTCGGCAATCGCTCCATCCACATTGGCCTGTGGCTGCAGAAACACCTTGATGACGGAAACTCCGTTCAGAGATTGCGACTCGATGTGATCGATGTTGCCGACGGTCGTGGTCAGGGCACGTTCGTAGATGGAGGTGATGCGCCGCTCCATCTCCGCCGGAACGAGACCGTTATAGGTCCAGATGATGCTCACTACCGGAATGTTGATCTCAGGAAAGATGTCGACCGGGGTCTGAAGCAGCATAACCGGGCTGACGAGAAACAACAGCAGGGAGAGAACGACGAAGGTATAGGGCCGGTTGAGCGCGAGTCTGACAATCCACATAGTATTCCTCTAAGAAGGCAACAGAACGGCGACTTGATCTACTGCGTTTGTTACCTTTGACCTGTTCCCATCCTGTCTGTAGACATTGCTAAGTGCCGGGCGAAGCGAAGGGTAAGTCAGATGATTCATGAACGGGATAACAGGCCGATACGACATAAGAAGGAGCAAAGAATCACCAAGCGTTCGCCAGGGCCAGGGCCTTCTAACACGTGCGGCATTGAGCGGCTGACGGCTGAGAGGCGGCTTGCCTCGAGCCCATGTTTCATGATGACGATTGTGGGCAGGTCAGGGCGCTGGCGCGCTCCCGAGCAGAGCGGCAGCTTCTCAGAAGCCGATAGTTTTATGCCCGCGAGGATGAGCATGTCGGCCAAGCCCAGGGCCCCCGAGCACATGAACTGCTCGGCGGAGGGAAAGATTCCTACATCGTGACCTCGAGTGCTGAGTGCATCCTGGATTGTCCGACATACTTGGGCATCGCAATCGATGAACGAGATCGCCAGCGGACTTTGCCAGCCAATGAACTCCGGATAGATGCCCATGAAAGAATGCTAGCTTTGATCGGTACCGGCTGTGAATTACAGCTTTGTATTAAGCCGACCGAACTGTCGCATGTGACGTGTCGCACAGAATCCTTGCGTCGATGCGCTGGTGCAAGGGGCATGCAGATGGTCATGCGCTCTCCCTTTTCTCCAATTGCTTCAATGCATTAGCTATGACCGTTAATAGTTCCTCGCCGTCGCAAGGCTTGTAAAGGAAGGCGAACGCGCCTTTGCGTAGGACCTGCCGACGGACGGCATCGTCATGATGTGCGGTGACGAAGATGATCGGGAGGTGAGGTTGGCACGTGGAGACATGCCGCTGCAGCTCGCTGCCGTCCATGCCCTGCATGCGGACGTCGGTAACGAGACAGTGTGCGGTGCCGAGATCTCCGGTCTGCAGGGCTTCTTCGCCTGAACTGTAAAGCCTGGTCAAGAAGCCCGCCGCGTGCAGCAGATCTCCAAGGGACTCACGTACGCGCGCATCATCATCTACAACGACGACTACGCTTCTACTCAGCTCAGTACGCAAATCCTCTACTCCGGTACACAATCTGATGGTACCGATGGAGTAAATGGCTGGCTATTACAACTATATATAAGTGGCGAACCTGCATTCATGCCGTGTTGACCGCCATCGGCGGAGAACCGCGGCTAGGATGAATCAAACGGCACCGTTCGGCTCCACGGGGAGAGGGATCGTAAAGGAGAAGATGGTTCCCGCAGAAGGTCTAGGAGCGCACCAAAGCCGTCCACCATGAGCCTCTATGATGGAGCGGCAGATGGCCAGCCCCATCCCCATGCCGTGCTCTTTGGTTGTGTAAAAAGCTTCAAATACCTTTTCGGCGTCAGCTATGCCCGTGCCGTGGTCCTCGACCTCAGTGAGGACCATGTCGCCCTCACGTCTCGAACGGACGATCAATCGCTTTGGTCTGTCGCGAACGCTCCTCATCGCCTCGATTGCATTCAAGTTCAGGTTCATTAGAACCTGCTGCAGTTGTATGCGATCGCCGGTTATCATGGGCAGGTCAACCGGGAGCTGTACATCCAGGGAAACGCTCTCCTTCTCTGCTCTGCTGCGGATGAGGATCATAACCTCATCCAAAAGTTGTCTGAGGTCCAACGAAGTCATCTGAGGAGAGGAACGCTTGAAGAGGGAGCGCAGTCCCCGGATGATTTCAGCGGTGTCTTTTCCGTCACGCACGATTCGCTCAGCCGCTGACCTGGCATTGACGGCGTTGGTCTCTTTCATTGAGAGCCAACGCAAGCAGGCTTGACCGTTGGTCACTATCGCGCTGAGCGGCTGACTTATCTCGTGCACGATGGATGCTGCCAATTCCGCGATGGTCGAAGCCTCGTTTGCTTGGGCGAGCTTCTCCTGGGTGCGGCGCAGGGACTCTTCTGCATTTCTGCGCTCTTCGACATCGATCAGTAGACCGTACCAGCGGATCACTTCACCGGCTCGGTTGCGGAGCGGTTGTACAATTGTCTGGAACCAGCGAAAGACGCCATCCGCGCGCCTCCTGCGAAACTCCATCGCGTACGGCTTGCCTAAGGAAAAATTGCGCGCAGTTCTACCCAGGACGGCTTCTCTCTCATCGGGATGAAGAGCGTCCGCCCAAGCTCCTGCGCCGAGCTGCGCCACGGTCATACCAAAGAAGTCTGTGACCCGACAGTTCGCATATTGAAGATCCCCGCCGGGCGACTGCGTGTAGACGAGCCCAGGAATGTTTTCGAGGGTAAGACGAAGGCTCTCCTCGCTGTCTTCGAGTTTCTTCAGGGCTCGCTTGCGGTCGCTGATGTCGCGCAGGAAGATCGTGGTGTTGTCGTTGTAGTGTCCACAGGTGGCTTCGACGTCGAAGCGATCCCCGTTGTTGCGCCGCGCGATGAACTCGCCCTGTGGGGGGCGACCTTTTCGTAGCTCAGGAAGCAGGAAGGACACCGACTGGCCAATGACCTGTTCTGCAGAGTATCCGAACATCTTGGTCATGGCAGGATTCGCGAAGAGAATGGTCCAGGCTGGGTCAAGCGTGAGGATGCAGTCGGGACAGGCCTCGGTAAGCGAGCGAAACTCGCCGTTCAATCGAATTCGGGCGGCGGTGGATCGCCGTTTGGCATCGATGACGACGGTGGCCAGGATCATGGCGCCCACGAGGGAGAGAAACCGTGGCAGTATGTCCTGGGTGAGGGCGAGATGATGGACCGGCGTGAAAAAGTAGTACCGGAATGCGATTGAGGAGAGCGTAACAGTCAACAGTCCCGGGCCGAGACCTCCGCTGATCGCGCTTCCCATCACGGCGAGCAGGAGGCATGACGAAGGGGCATCAAACTCAAAGCCGGCAGCCAAGCCGACCCCACTCAGCAGCACTGCGAATGCGTAGCTTTTGAGCTGAGCTGAAGTCTTCATAGCCGTACCCCTGTGCCTCAATAGGCTTGAGCCAACCTCCGATTTGCCTGGGGACCAGACCAAAATTCGTTCGCGTATGTGCTCCCCATCAGTGTACCGAGGCTTGGCGTCTCCCGTCGCGCCGGCCGGCGCTATGATATCCGTAGTGGGCGACCGGAGCGGATCCCGGGACGGCAAAGGGGGCGCTGTGACGCAGTCCAATGAGGTGATCTATCTGGTGGATGACGACTTGCGTGTACGCGAGGGGATTACGGCCCTGCTCGCATCACACGGTATGGTCGTGACGAGTTTTGGCTCGGCGGTGGAGTATCTGCAGCACACCCGAGCGGACTCGGCAGCCTGCCTGATCCTCGACTTGAACATGCCCCAGATGGGAGGCCTCGACCTCCAGCGCCAGCTGAGCGGTGAAATCGGTCCCCCCATCATCTTCATGAGTGGGTACGGAGACATCCCCTCCACCGTTCGTGCCATGAAGGCTGGCGCGATCGAATTTCTGACCAAGCCCTTGGATGAGGAGGCGCTGCTTACGGCTATCCGCGCCGCGTTTGTTCAGGACAAGAAACTGCGCCAACGGCATGCCGAGTTGGCCAGGCTTCGTGAGCGACTGGCCTCATTGACTCCACGCGAGCGCGAGGTCCTCCCCTTGGTGGTCGGCGGCTTGCTCAATAAGCAGGCGGCAGCGGTTCTGGGGATATCGAATGTGACCTTACAGGTCCACAGGGGGCAGATCATGCGGAAGATGGCCGCAAAGTCACTTGCGGAGTTGGTCAGGATGGCGAGCAAGTTGGGGATCCGGCAATCGGTTTCCCACTCCGAATAGCATGGCCTTCCTTGTAGAGGCGCGACGCAAGGCGCTTCCCTGCCTGTTCTGTAACCAACTCCGGCGGCTGTTTTGCCCGCAACTCACCACCTGTTCGAAGGAGCCCAAGGCCGCCAAACTGGGCCTTGCAGAGTCCCAGTTTGGCCAAGCCACAATTTGTGTTAGATTCGATTAGTCCGCTGAATTGCGGAGAGATGGCCGAGTGGCTGAAGGCGCACGCTTGGAAAGCGTGTATACCGCAAGGTATCCAGGGTTCGAATCCCTGTCTCTCCGCCACCTTACCATGCAAGTCTCCATGTTTCATAGAAAACAACGGGTTACGGAGATTGCATTTTGTGTATTAGGTGCTCATAGCGCACCCAATTGACCCAAATTCACAAATTTCATTACCAAACGAAAATCGCATTACCACAGGAATTTTCATGTTTCCGGGTTGGTCGTCGTGTGCTTTCGTCCGCGTTGGCAGGTTTCGCTCCCCCTTCCCTTCCGCTCCTGAGCGACCAGAATCCCCTTCCTGCGGAATTCCATCTCCATACTGGCAAGCAGGGTGGGATCAGGCTGGCTGGAACCCGACGCTAGATTAGCGATCGCACGCCAAGCGATCTGCCGGGCTCTATTGGGCACCTTTTCCTTGACTGAAGGGTGCCAATGGAGTACAAGAAGAGGGTGCAGACCGTTGTCGAGACGCCTTCCTATCTCAAAGCCGCGGAGAAGCTTTTCAGTCAGTCTGAGCGCGAGGATGTCGTGAACATGGTTGCCGCCGACCCTGAATGCGGCGAAGTCATGCAAGGAACGGGCGGGTTTCGGAAGTTCCGAGTCGGACGCGACGGTATCGGGAAACGTGGTGGAGCAAGGGTCGTTTACATCTTCCGCAATGAAGGCTTCCCGGTGTTTCTCGTTGCCGTCTATGCCAAGAACGAAAGAGACAACCTGACCAAGAAGGAACGCAACGAACTCGCCAAGCTGTCGGACGCTATATTCAGCAAATTCAGTAGGTAGGATATGAAAACAGTCTTTCAAGACCTCAAGAACGGCCTCGAGGAAGTGGATGCGTTTCTCTCGGGAGAGACCTCCGGCTACAAGGTAAGCGTGCCTACGGATGTGGATGTAAAAGCGATCCGAGGGCGACTGAACATGACCCAAGCCAAATTCTCCGATACCTTCGGCTTTAGCTTGGACGCAGTGAAGCATTGGGAGGGCGGTCGGCGGACGCCCGAGTCCTCCGCGCGGGCGTTCTTAACCGTTATCTCCCGGAACCCCAAGGCCGTGATTTCCGCGCTTCATCCAACCAAGGAAGCGGCAATCACTGCCACCAAGGTCATGCGCGTGTCCCCAAGGAGGGCGAGCCGGCCCGTCAAGAAGACTGTGAAGGAACACATCATGCATGCCTGAAGTCGGGAGAACGCCTATACCGACAGTACCCACCCCAGCACCTGTCCGATGTGGGTACCTCATGTGTGGTCGACACGTACGGCGCAGCGATAAGCAAAGAATTGCGACACGTGGGGGTTGATTCCCTTTTTGCGATGGGCATCCAAGACGTGAAAAGATTCTCCACGACCAGCGCCCGTGCGGCGACACTGCCAAGTCCAAGGCTTGGCGCCAGCCTTTGGGGGTCGTTGCCTTAATCCCGCACGCGCATTTTTACAAATGGCTCAGCAAGGAAAGGCCCCAACTCCCGGCCGGGCAGCCCTGATAGGGACTTATCCTGTAATCCTAGTCAGCATGGACGCCGTAAGTGAGGCACGGCAGGTCAGGACGCTCTTACTCTGCGCCAAAACTGGCAGTTGTACGGCACGTTGGTGCGCACCGCGCAAGGATGACCTTCCAGCCGTTTGGAGCCGCCGCGGCCGCCCGAACAATACTGGCGACCTCGGCGGCATCCACACGTTCCTCCGAAATGCGCACTCCGCGGCTGTACTCTTCCGCGAGCCCCAGTCGCTCGGCAGGGCGCTTCCCGCGGGCGAACACGCCCGCGTAAGCTTCGCATGCGTACGCAAAGGTCTCCCGCTTCCGGTACTCGATGTCGAGCAACCACTTCTTCGTTCGCGTCTCGCGGAGGCCTATGGTGGCCCGCTTGCAGTTGTGGAACACATGCGCCACCTCGTGGACGATGAAGTCTGCGAATGGGTCGTCCTCAGCAAAGTACTCTGGCGAGACGTAACATGTGATTTCTTCACTCAGCCCAACAAGGCAGGGCGCGT
This sequence comes from Granulicella sp., assembly GCA_035568455.1. Taxonomy (GTDB): domain Bacteria; phylum Acidobacteriota; class Terriglobia; order Terriglobales; family Acidobacteriaceae; genus Edaphobacter. The sequence goes on along the minus strand of DATMOB010000051.1, from coordinate 9,129 downwards.
CCTTCCCAAGCAGTTCTGCGCCAAAGCTGGTGAGGTACAGGTTCGCCAGTGTCCACGCCGAGCTGTCGAAACTGCATTCGTGCAGGAGTCTTTCTATGTTCTCGCTGGTGGTGAAGACGACGGACTGCTCAAGCCTTGCAAGCACTGCATCCTGCTCGGCACGCGGGAACAAGCCGCGCACCATCGGCTCGACCTTCCCGCGCGTGAGCGCGACGGTGTCGGTCTTGGGCAGCGGCTCGTGGGTCAGTCCCTTAGTCAGCCGTCTGACCTTTCGGACCAGTGCTCCACGAAGGTCAACGCGGGCACGGTTCGCACGCTCCAGGAAGCTGCCAGACCAGGCCGAGTACAGCGGATCCCTATCGCCGGTGAGGAGGTATCGTTCGACCTCTTCGGCGATGATGGGATGGGCTTCTGTCACCTCGGTACTCTGGCTCCACACGGGTGCGCGTTCCTGTAGGCGGGAGGTCACTTTGGCAAAAGAATACCACCTAGCGAGGTCCATACTCTTAGTCCCACGAGGATCGGAGGCAACTAAAGAACTGTGGAAGCCACTTAAAGAAGAACCTCTGGTGAAGGCTATGCAGTTCCCTTCTATGAACTGCTCGGTCTCTGCCAGAGTTTTCTGCGTGACACCGGCAGAAATGATGCTAAGCTTCGTGCACTGGAGCGTTCCATGTCTGAAGAGAACAAGAACCTTGCTCGACGCTGGTTTGAAGAGGTCTGGAACCAGGGTCATGAAGCAGCCATCGCCGAGATGTACCACCCGGACGGCCGATCCATCGGATTTCCGGAGACAGATTCCATCATTAACGGTCCAAAGGAGTTTACGGAGGTCTGTCGGAGATTCCGCACTATCTTTCCAGACATCCATGTGACTGTGAATGACGTCATCACCGAGGGAGATAAAGTTGCCGTTCTGTGGAGTGCCACGATGACGCACTTGGGTGACGGTCTCGGGTTTCCCGCTTCCGCGAGAAAGGTCAGCCTCCCGGGCTCGTCTTTTCTGCTTTGCCAAGGCGGCCAGATCATCGAAGGTCGGAACCAGATGGATTTCACCAAGCTGCGGCTCCAGCTGCAGGGAAAACCATAACCAGCGCCTCCGCAAACTAGCCTCACGCGCCGTGAAACCAGCAGATCCACATCTGGGAGATCGTTGAGAATGCGCAGCGGCTGACCAAGCGCTCCGGCTGACCTCAGCCGCCGTCTCCCCAGCGGCACTTGTCTCCAGCCCGTAAGGGAAGGATTGCCGACAACTCGCCCAGGACTCACCCGAACTCTCGAGGTGCAGCCGATTGAGGTCGGAGAGAGAGTTATCGTGCCAATCGAGACGCCGCCCGAATCATCGAACCCGAAAACCCGGTAAGCGCCTGTTCCACAGCTATCTCTGTTGCTAATAACTGAATCCCGGAATTGTAGGTCGGATACGGGTGAATGGCGCTGGCGAGATCGCTGACTTTAAGCCTCTGCTGCATAGCCAGCACGATCTCCATGATGGCTTCTCCGGCGCGGTGACCGACGATCGTCGCACCGAGGATGGCTCCCGACCGTGTCGTGATGATCTTGATCATTCCGCCGCGGTCGTTGTCGCAGACGGCGCGGTCTACGCGATCGATCGGCCATGTCGACACTACGCCGTCTGGGTAGACAGCGAGCGCCTGCGCTGACGTCATCCCGACCTGCGCGATCTCCGGATCGGTAAAGGTGACACGGGGCGTGAAGGTGGGAACGCCTGCGTTGCTCCCCGGCAGCAAGGCGTTGCGTGCGGCTTGAAACCCCTGCCATCCGGCAAGGTGCGAGAACTGCTCGCCGCCAAGCACATCGCCCGCGGCATAAATCGTGCTGACGGACGTTTGCAGCCTACTGTTTACCTGGATTCCTTGATCGGAGCATGTGATGCCCGCAGCTTCGAGATTCAAACCGTCGAGTGTGGGCTTCCGCCCCGCGGCCACAAAGAGCAGGTCGCACTCAACTTGATGTTGCTGCGAGTGCACCAGCGTGCGGGTGCCGGATCGAGCGACGGAGAGCGCCCTCTCCGGCACAACGTGAAGCCCTTCGCGCTCGAGCAGGTGGAGAAGAGTCTCCGAGGCATCCGGCTCCTCTTTGGGAAGCAATCGCTCCGTAAAGATCGTGACCTGTGCGCCGAGGCGCTGATACGCCTGAGCCACCTCGACGCCGACAGGACCGCCACCAATCACCGCCATCGAATCGGGGAGTCGATCATTCTCGAATATCTGGCGGTAGGTTGAGAATGAGACCCCGTTGAGTCCCGGCAGCGACGGCAGCACCGGCTCGGCGCCAGTCGCGATGAGGATCTTCTTCGCCGTGATCTGCTGCGACCCGACATTCAGGGTGTGCGGATCGATGAAGCTGACCGGCCCCAGAAGAATGTCCATGCCCTTTTGCTGCAAGGCCTCCGGGGTGGTGCCCTGGTAGATCTGCCGGATGGTAGACCGGAGGTACTCGCGGACCTGCACCATGTCCACGACGGGAGGCTGCGACTGGATGCCAAAGGTCGACGCCGTCCGCAGGTCGTGTGCGACCCTGGCAACCTTCAACAGGGACTTGCTGGGAACGCAGCCCGACCAGGTGCAATCCCCGCCAATGCGGTCTCGCTCCAGCAGCGCGACGCGTGCGCCGAGTTTCACCGCGAAATCAGCCGCGATCAGGCCAACCGAACCTGCACCGATGATGGCGAAATCATACGTCTCCCCACTCATGCTTTACACACCGCGCTTTCTGACTTGAGGGTAGGAGTCCAATGGAGGAAGATCAGCGCCGCTATTGCAACCAAGACCGTTCCATAAAGGAGCCCGTCGATGGCATAGCGCTCGCCGAGAATCCCGGCCAGCAGAGAGCCGAGGATCGCGCCAACGCTGAGGAGTACGGAATAGATACCCATCGCCGCCCCTCGGCCCGACTGCACCGGAAGAGTTCCTGCCAGCCATGCCAGTGCCGCCGGGGTGAACCCGCTCTCCACCATGATGAACAGAGCAGTGATACCCCCGATGCTCCAGCGTACAGTCACGGATTGACCGCCGGAATGGTTGAGCAGATAGAGCCCAGCGCAGACCGGAAGCATCGCTCCCAGCGTGATCCGCATCGCAGTTTGCAAACGAATGTGGGGCAGGACGAAGCTCCATACCGTGACGCCGAGACCGAACACGATCGAGTATCCAAAGAGCAGCCAGCCGACGCTCGCCGGGCTGGAGGCGTAGATCCCAGAGAGATACTGGGCCCTGGTGGAGCGTTCGGTCAGCAGAAACGGAAGTGTTGGCCCGAGCCAAAGTCCAACCACGGCGTTGACGCAAAGCCAGACCGGGGCAAGGCGGCCTATCGAAGGCAGACGCAGCACTTGCTTGAGGTCCTCGAGTGGATTAGTCAGATGTCGCGACGACCTGCCGGAGATGCTGCTGAAAAGGATCGCAGCGCAGGCCAGGTAGACCCCGGCGACGACGGTGAATGCCCCCGAGTTGAGAACACGGAAGAGCTGCGCCGCGACGATCCCTCCCAGAGCCAGGCCAGCTAGAAGAGTCAGCTCGAAGTAGCTCATTGCCCGGGCACGCAGCGCAGGGCGGCCCTCGGTAGCATCCGTGAGGTATGCGAGCAGCGCGGGCACGATGGCCGCCGCTCCGATGCCTTCGAGCAGCCTGCTGAGGAAAAAGATGGACGTCGATCCAGACACAGCGAAGAGAAACGCGGCGAGTGCCCCAACGACAGCGCCACCGGTCATCAGCCATCGCGGCTGCGCCGCATCTGAGGCAACACCCATGGGGATTGAGGCGAATAACTCGGCGGCGAAGGATACCGCACTCAGCGTGCCGACTAACCCGGCGCTCAGGTGGGCCCCATGGTTCTTGAGGCTCGCCATGTACAGCCCAACAAGAATGCCGCTTGTGCCGCTCGCAATCCTCAATAGGGCATGTGCTCCGATTATCTGGAAAAGATTGGCGTGAGGCCGCAACTCTTCGCCGTCATGGTCCGGACGCGAGGGAGTATTCACCATTCGTGGGCCAGCCTCGGCCTCAAGCTGCTTCAAAGTCTGCTTCTTCACAAACAAAGTCACTGGCCGCTCATCATGTCGACGGTCCACTTAGGAAATAGCCTCTCCAATGAGAATAGTCCACAACCAAAGATCGATCCTCCGCGCTGCTTCAACTTGTCGGCGGCAGGGGTTGGAGCGTAGAACCAAAGAGAGGTGGAAACCGGATGAGCAATTTCCCCGCAGGGACTAGCCCGGCGCTGGTGGCGGAACCCAAGCCGCAGAAGAAGGATGCCGATTATGTCTTTTATGAGCTGACGCGGAGCATCTGTCCCGAATGCCGCAAGGTAATCGACGCGAAGATTCTCCTGCGGGACAATAAGGTGTACATGGCGAAGCGGTGTCCGGACCACGGGCCGTTCGAGGCGCTGGTCTATGGCGACGCCGAGATGTACCTGAGCTTCAGCAAGTACAACAAGCCCGGTACGATCCCGCTCGCTTTCGGCGCAGGGATCAAGGATGGCTGTCCGCTGGACTGCGGCCTCTGTCCGGACCACCAGCAGCATGCCTGCCTCGGCATCATCGAGGTCAATAGCAACTGCAACATGAACTGTCCACTTTGCTTTGCATCCGCGCGGCCCGGTTTCAGCCTCACCATGGAAGAGGTGGAGGCGATGCTGGACGACTTCATCCGCACCGAAGGAGCGCCCGAGGTCATCCAATTTTCCGGCGGCGAGCCCACCATCCATCCGCAGATTATGGACTTCGTCCGTGCCGCGAAGGACCGCGGCATTCCCTTTACGATGATCAACACCAACGGCAAGCGCATCGCGCACGATGACCGCTTCCTGGCTGAGTTGAAGGAAGTTGGTCCATCGCTCTACTTTCAGTTCGACGGCTTCGACTCCGAGACCTATCGCATCATCCGGGGCGAACCGGACATCCTCGCCGAGAAGCTGCTTGCGCTCGACCGGCTCGCGGCCATGGGCCTGAGTGTGACGCTGGTTCCCGCGATCGAACGCGGCGTCAACGAGCATGAGATCGGGAAGATTGTCGACTTCGCCATCAAGCATCCTGCGGTGCGCGGCATCAACTTCCAGCCCGCCTTCCACGCCGGGCGGCATATGCAACACGATCCGATGCAGCGCATCACCATTCCTGACATTGTGAAGATGATCGAAGAGCAGACCGAGAAAAAGTTCCTCGTCTCGGACTTCATCCCTGTCCCCTGCTGCTTTCCCACGTGTAATTCTGTCACCTACGCCTTCATCGACGGTGAACAGGTCACGCCGCTGTCGCGCATCGTCAATGTCTACGAGTACCTCGACTACATCACCAACCGGGTGATGCCGGACTTCAGCCTCGAGATCAAGAAGGCGCTGGAAGGTCTTTGGTCTTCGTCTTCGGTCTCAGGCTCGCAGAGGTCCGCCGAGCAATTCTCGGTTTCGTGTCAGGCCTGCGGTCTTCCGGAAAACCTGACTGTCGGTGACATCGCTCAAAACATGCTGATGATCATGCTGACGGACTTCATGGACCCGTGGACCTTCAACCAGAAGAATCTTATGAAGTGTTGCAAGGAGTTCCTCCTGCCGGGAGGTAAGCAGGTCCCGTTCTGCTCGTACAATACGATCGGCTACCGCGAACAGGCGCGGGCGCAGTTGGACGCGATGGAGCCGGAACGCCGCCGTTCAAGGCACGAGAACACGCCCTATATCGTCAAGCCGATTGAGTTCGACATGACCTCAAAGCCAAACACCCTTGACCTCAATCGAGGTGGCGTCCTCCAATGAGTGAACCCATCCGAAACGACTCCGCAGGCATCAAGCAGTGCTGCGCCAACGTGTACGGTAGTGACGCAGCCAAATATCTCCTTGGTGAAAGCTTTCATCCAGGAGGATTGCGCCTCACGGAAGAGCTGGCATCGCTGCTGTCCTTGAGTCCGACCAGCGTCGTCCTCGATGTTGCCTCAGGAAAGGGGACGACCGCGCTCTTTCTCGCAGAGCAGTTTGGTTGCCGCGTGATCGGTATCGATCTCAGCGAGCAGAACGTTCTGGACGCGAGCGTTGCGGCCGCGGCACGTGGTCTCAGTCGCTTGGTGGAGTTTCGCCTTGCGGATGCCGAAGCGCTACCGTTCGATGCCGCCTCGTTCGACGCCATCCTCTGCGAATGCGCCTTCTGCACCTTTCCCAGCAAGCAGAGAGCGGCTTCCGAGTTCGAGCGCGTCCTCAAACCAGGAGGACGGATCGGGATCAGCGACATCACCAAAGACGGCACCTCCCTTCCTGCACTGGAGGGACTGCTCGCGTGGATTGCCTGCATCGGGGACGCCCGGCCCCTCGCAAGCTACGCCGCGTGGCTCGCGGCCACTGGACTGCACATCATCCACGCGGAGCCGAGAAGCCATTACCTCCAGGAGATGGTTCAAGGCATCCGCAGCAAACTTCTGATGGCCGAGATCATGATTGGCCTCAAAAAGCTCGACCTTCCCGGTTTGGATTTAAGCCAAGCCAAGGCATTCTCCAAGGCCGCCCAGGAGGCCATTGTCTCGAACCGCCTCGGATATGGAATTGTGGTCGCCGCGAAGGACAAAGCGAAGTAGTTTGAGCTGTGACGGGCGACAATTGCGACAACCAAACTCCTGAAGGGAAGAGTCGTTGATACAGGACATAACTGCGGCGAAGGAATCCATTGTCTGCTCCGGGCGGATGACGGGCAACCCCCGGTGAGCGGCAATCGGCGGGAGAAACCGAAAATGAAAACTCTGTATTATGGCGCGTTAGCTACTGTCGTGGCAATCGCCGGTTTCACGCAGGCTCAATCTGCAAAGAAACAAGTCGCAGGTCATGACTCGGCACGGGAAAAGCTGATCGGCGCGTGGCATCTGGCACACATAGAAGCACCGGGGCCGGATGGAAAGCCCGTCGACATCCCTCAGCCAAAAGGCATGCTGATCTACACGCGTGACGGTCACATGTCCGTGCAACTGATGTACCCCAAGTCGGCAAATGCTCAATCCAATGAGTACGTCCAGGATGGGTACGAGGCTTCCTTTGGGAGCTACGACGTAGATGAAGAGACACATACATTGACCCATCACGTACAGGGATCGGTCACGCGCGACCTCCTAGTCGGCAAGGACCTTCCGCGCCATTACCAGTTCACCGAAGATGGGCACTTGATCATCAGCTCGGCCCTGGCTGATGAACACTGGTCCGTCACCTGGGAGCACTACTAAGCAGCCTCAAAGATAGAGATACAAGTAGTCCGATACATCAAACGAGTCGAGCGAATGAGCGAGGTCTGGGGCTCTTGAAAGGCAAAGCATGAAGCAAACCATACGAAAAGTGTTATTGCTCTCCTTCGCGGGAATTCCGGACAGGTGGCACGAATCACCTACCATCTAAGCCGAGCCATGGACAACGGTCTGACGAAAGAACAAGCTTCCGATTTGCTGACGCATCTGGCTTTCTACTCTGGCTGGCCTAATGCGATTTCAGCTCTTCCCATCGTTAAGGAAGTCTTTGAAAAGCGGCAGAAATAGGAATCGCGTCGTGAGAGACAAGGAGAATACGCAATGAGCTCATGGTCTAAAGATGAATTGCGGAAGATCCGCGAATCCGACGATCTGCATATCGCACCATTTCGTGAAGATGGAGTGACATATGGAACGCCGACATGGATCTGGTCTGTAGTGGTGGACGGCAACCTGTATGTTCGCGCCTACAACGGCACGAATTCCAGCTGGTATCAGGCGGCCACGAAGCAAAAGGCTGGACGGATAGCGGCGGGAGGCCTGACCAAGGAGGTCGTCTTCGAAACCGTCGAGGGACAAATCGATGACCGCATCGACGATGCCTATCGAGCGAAATATCATTCGAGCCCATATTTGAAGCCTATGATCAGCACCCGAGCTCGCTCTGCAACGGTCAGGATTCTTCCGAGAGATTAGTATCTGCTTCTTTCTCAGTTTCTCGTTATAAGGAGACTCGCATGTGCAATCAGCGTAACGATTCCGATCAAGAGCATGTTCCTGCGGTGCTGAGCCGGCGTGAGGCTCTGAAAGCAAGTGCAGCAGCAGCGATCATGCCTTTCGTCGCAGGACCGAACTCCATCGCGCAGGCGACCGAGGCTCCCTATACGTCGGCGGGCAAGGTCCGGGATGCCGCGACGGAATGGTTGAGCTACGGCGGCGACGAGTCGAGCTCGAAATACTCGCCGCTCGCCCAGATAAGCGGCGGCAACTTTAATCGTTTGAAGACTGCGTGGACATGGCAATCTGCTGAACAAGAAGTTGCGAAAGCAAATCATCTGAAAACGTGGGCATGGGAATCCACCCCACTGATGGTCGGCGAAGTGCTGTATATCAGCACTTCGCTCTCCCAGGTCGCGGCTATCGACGCCGCGACGGGCAAGACCCTTTGGGTGTACGACCCGCAGACTTGGAAGAACGGAACACCTTCAAATAACGGCTTCGTGCATCGCGGCGTCACCTACTGGGCGGAAGCAAAGGATCGACGCATTCTGTTCGGCACCGGCGACGGTTACCTGATCTGCCTGAACGCCGCGACGGGCAAGCTCATTTCCACCTTCGGACACGAGGGGCGTATCGACCTGACGCAGGGCATGGGTCGCAACGTCGATCGCCATTTGTACGGCGTCTCCTCCCCGCCGATCATCTGTCGCAATGTCATAGTCATGGGTTCGAAGGTTAATGACATTCCGCTTGCTGCGGAAATGCCGCCCGGCGACGTGCGAGGCTTCGACGTTCGCACCGGCAAGCTGCAGTGGACTTTCCATGCCATCCCAAAAGAGGGAGAGTTCGGGAACGAAACCTGGAAGGATGGCTCCTGGCAAACGGCGGGCGCGGCCAACGTTTGGACGATGATGAGCGCGGACGAAGCATTGGGCTACGTCTACCTGCCGTTCAGTACACCTTCCGACGATCACTACGGAGTCCACCGTCCCGGCGACGGCCTCTTCGGTGAAAGTCTGGTCTGCCTGGATGCGCGGACCGGCAAGCGCGTCTGGCATTTTCAAATGGCCCACCACGGGCTGTGGGATTACGACCTCCCTTGTGCACCCAACCTGATTGACATCCGAGTGGACGGAAAGCCTGTGAAGGCTGTGGCGCAGGTGAGTAAGCAGGGCTT
>DATMOB010000050.1:0-17267 GCA_035568455.1 Granulicella sp. | reverse complement strand
GAGTTAGGCAACATCGCTCGTTTCGATACGCCGCGGCAGTTAATGGGTTACAGCGGCGCGGTTCCCTCAGAAGACTCCAGTGGCAAGCGAAAGCGACAAGGGAGCATTACCAAGACAGGCAACGCACATCTCAGACGCATCGTTGTCGAAGCGGCATGGAGTTATCGGCACCGGCCGGCGATCGGACCCAGGTTGCGCAAGCGACAAGAAGGGGTTCCAGAACCGATCAAGGAGATTGCCTGGAAAGCGCAGGTCCGGCTCTCCAAGCGCTATGCCCGGCTGGCGGCGGCAGGCAAGGACCAGCGCAAGATCATCACCGCAGTGGGGCGCGAACTGCTGGGCTTCATCTGGGCCATCGGGGTCAAGGTTGAGACGGCCAGTAAGCGGCCGATGGCGGCATGACGAACAACGATCCAACAAAAGCAACAGCTAAAGCAAGAACAAGAACTTTCCAAAGAATGAAAAAACAAAACGACCCAACCAATGAACAGTGAAATCCAATTCGAGGACAGCGCCAGCAGCAGCCGGAGCAAGCACGAAGGAGAATCCTCGTCTTCCCTATGCGACAGGCTCAGCCGGACTCGCGACTCTAGTCAGAGGCAGCTCCCGACGGATCATGATTATGCGGTTCCGACCCGCGAATATCAGACTGATCAATCGTCGCTCAAACCTGCCCCGACTGCTGCTCGCCCTGTCCTCGAACAACGGCAAAAGCAACGACAACGACAAAAACAACCCCGCCGTTGTGCAGAGGTTGACAGGTCACTCCATATCAGTGGGCGGCGGTCTGTTGGACGGGGTCGGAGAGGGTGCTGCGGTTGCCTGACTGGTCGACCGCTGCCACCTGGTAGGCATAACCTCGGCCGGCAAGGGCGGTGAGGTCGCGGAAGGCGGGGGGTGTGATCGGCGCGGGGGTCAGTTGGATGGCAGGGCCGGTGGGCGCGCCGTGGCCGTCGAGCGGCTGCCGGAAGACCAGGTAGCCGGCGAGATCGGTCTCCGGGTTGGGCTCCCAGGAGAGATCGATGGCGTCGGGATTCTGGGAGTCGGAGCCGGGGATCGCCTCGAGGCCGGTGGGCTGGTGCGGCGGAAAGACGTCCAGATGGGCGAAGGAGACGGCTGGGGAGAGGGCGCTTTCGATCTCGAGCTTGTGGACGCCGAGGGTGACGATGCGCACGCGTCCGGCGGCGTAGCGGTAGGTCGAGCCCATCTGCGCCGTCTGGTCAACGGTGCCTTCGCGGGAGGGGGCGTTCGCGCTGGCCGGGTTGGAATGGGTGGAATCGCGGGCGGGGGTGGTTGCAACGGTGGGTTCGGTGATGCGGAGGTGGACCTCAGCGGTCTGGGATTCCTGGGCGCCCTGCTGCGGAGTGGTCTTGGCGGGATGGCTGGCGGCCTTGCTCTTGCCCTTGGCTTTCTTGTTCTTCCTGGCGGTCTTGCTGTCCGTTGTCTTGCCTGCTGCTGCCTTGGCGTTTGCGGGGCTGGGCGGGGCTGGGACCGCCTCCGAGGTTTGCCGGTGGGCTGCCGGCGGGGTCAGGTCGATCCGTTCGAGATCGACGATGCCTGGCGCGCTGGAGGGCTGCCACTCGAGCACGGTGCCGGCTTCGAGGTTCGAGGCGCGTAGATCTTCGACGGTGGGCGGAGCGGCGCCGGCGGCTGCGAAGCCCGCGAGCTGGGACTCTCCGGCGGAGCGGTCCGCGGAGTTGAAGAGCTGCACGCGGTAGGTGAGCAGCTGGACCGGGTCGGCGGTGAGCTCCGGGGGGAGACTGTCGGTGGTTTGGGAGCGGCCGGGCGTGACCGTCAGACGGCGCACGGGAGCGCATGCGGTGAGCCGGGCGGCGGGCGTGAGAGGACGAGGCCCGACCTCGCGGCAGAGCTCGGCGGTGATCGGTCCGGTGAAGGGCAGAGAGTCGGAGGTGCTCGAAGGGGTCGTCCAGGTGACGACTACCTGATTCCCCAGACGCTGGGCGCGGATGTCGGTGGCGAGCGCGGGGAGATTCAGGGATGGCGGCTTGGGAGGTCCTGGACTGGCGCAACCTGCCGTTCCAGCGACAACCACGAGGGCGGAGATCCAACGGAACTGGTTTGCCGGGCCGGAACTCACGGTCCCTCTGCGTTTGACAGCAAAATCACCGGCGCGATCGTGATTGTTCCTCATCCTTCACAGGCTAGCACCGCCGGATGGCGAAAGGTGCCTGTAGACGGAATCTGCAGGGAACCCGATAACTTTTGACACAGCCATAACATCCATTTGTCAGGCGAACGTCCAGGGGGCGAATCATGCCGAACAATACTACAACTACAAACGAAGTTCCGAATGCACTTGAAGCCGCGGAGGGAGCATCTCCCGGCTTGTCCAACTCTCGCGAACCAGCCCCGGCACACCTGCAGGTCGATGGCGAGGCGGCAGAACACTTCATCGCCGAGAAGCGGATCGGCGAGCGCATCAAGTACCTGCGGTTGAAGAAGTCGATGGGTCTGGTCGAACTTGGCCGGCACACCGGACTGTCGGCCAGCTTCCTGTCGCAGCTCGAGACTGGTCGGGTGGTTCCGACGCTGCGCAATCTCGCCCGCATCTCGATGGTCTTTTCGAAGGACCTGAGCTACTTCTTCGACCCTGAGCCGCAGGCCCTGTTTCGCGTGCACCGCTGCAAGGACCGGGTGCGGCTGCCGCAGAGCGGGGTGGAGGATCCCTCGTACTTCTTCGAGAGCCTGGCCTATATGGTTCCGGACCGGCAGCTGGATCCGTACTTCGCGGAGTTTCTGCCGCAGAAGAAGGGACGGCAGCCGCGCTCGCACCAGCATCCGGGGTGCGAGTTTCTGCTGGTGCTCAGCGGCCGTCTGGATGTCCAGCATGGGGAGACCACCCACCATCTGGAGACGGGCGACGCCGCGTACTTCGATGCCGACACCATTCACAGCTACGTCTGTGCGGGCGACCAGCCGTCGACCGCGGTGATCGTCACGCTGCAGCAACCGGTGGCGCTGCATTACGGCAGCGGAGCCTCGGCGGCGCACCCGGGACCCTCGACCAGCCGGGTGCGCGCGCTCACCTCGGTGACGCTGCGGCCGCACTCCGGGGCCGCGGCGGCGGCGAACGGGTACCCGAACGGCAAGAAGGCGCTGGGTTCTCATCCTGCGCTGTAATCGGGTTGGCGCCGAGCGGCAGATGACGGCAGGCCGCGAGCGACTGGACGGGCAAGGTTGGACGGGGGCGAGGCGGCGGGATAACCTAGTCACCATGCCCAAATTCAAGCTGTTGTGTGGCCTCTCCGTCCTCCGCGGGTGGGTGCTGGTTTTTGGCTTCTTTCTCTGCGCCGGCACGGGTCTGGCGGCGACGATTCTGGCGTTGGCTCCGCCGATGGGCTGGAACAGCTGGGATTGCTATGGGCTGACCATTACCGAGGCGCAGTTCCGCGCCAACGTGAAGGTCGAAGCTGCGGCGCTGCGACCTTCCGGTTACCGGTACGCGGTGGTGGACGAGGGCTGGTACCTGGCGAATCCTGAGTCCGCGAGCAGGCCCGAGAGCCTGGAGTACAGGATGGATGGGAACGGGCGCTATCAGCCGGCGCTGAACCGGTTCGCCTCAGCCGAGGGCGGTGCGGGGTTCGGACCAGTGGCGGAGTTCGTTCACGCGCAGGGGCTGAAGTTTGGAATCCACATTATTCGCGGTATTCCCAAACAGGCGGTGACGGCAAATCTGGCGATCGCGGGCAGCGGATTTCACGCGGGAGACGTGGCGGATCGCAACGATACCTGCCCGTGGAATCCGGATAACTATGGGGTCAAGGACAACGCGGCCGGGCAGGCCTGGTACGATGCTCTGCTGCGCCAGTATGCGGATTGGGGGGTCGATTACATCAAGGTGGATTGCATCGCCTCGCATCCGTACAAGGGCGCGGAGATCGGCATGATCCACCGGGCGATCGCGAAGACCGGGCGGCCGATCGTGCTCAGCCTCTCGCCGGGGCCGGCGCCGCTGGAAGAGGCCAGGGAGCTGGGGGCGAACGCGCAGGTGTGGCGGGTCTCGGACGATGTGTGGGATTTTTGGCAGCGGTCGGGTTCTGAGGCCGGGGCGGGGGAGTTTCCGCAGAGCGTCAAGAACCAGTTTGCCGTGATCGCGAGCTGGAACCGGGAGGTGAGGCCGGGCAACTGGCCGGATGCGGATATGCTGCCGCTGGGGCGGCTGGGGCCGGCGCCGGGATACGGTCGGGCGCGGGCGACGCGGTTGACGCACGACGAGCAGCGGACCCTGGTGACGCTGTGGTCGATGGCGCGGTCGCCGCTGTTCTTTGGAGGAAATCTGACCGAGCTGGACGACTGGACCAAGGGGCTGCTGACCAATCGGGAGGTGGTGGCGATCGACCAGTTGGCGAGCGAGAGCCGGGAGATCTCACGGATGGGCGATCTGGTTGTGTGGACCGCTGATCTTCCGGGAGGAGAACGGGCGGTGGCTTTCTTCAACCTGAATGACTTGTCTCAAGGGGTCGACAACCCGATGGGGCTGGCAGGGTTTTCGGGGGAGAGCCGCCGGGTGCGGGATGTGTGGGGCGAGCGCGATCTGGGACGGCTGCGGGACGTGAAAAGCCTGAAGATTGAGCCACATGGATGCGTCCTGCTGTGGGTAGGGCGGTAGCCTCGCACCGCAAGGTTTTAGGTGTTCTTTACGAACTATTTTCGTCCCAATCCCTAGACTGCGGAAATGGAGACGTGCGTTATCCGCCCGGCGACCGCGAGGGACATGCCGGCGGCAGCGAGCATCTACGAGCACTTTGTCCGAACCAGCACGGCTACCTTTGAGCTGATTCCGCCGGACGTCACCGAGATGTGCCGGCGACGAAGATCTGTCCTCGAGCGCGGCCTGCCGTACCTGGTGGCTGAGCTTGAGGGCTACATCGTGGGCTATACCTATGCCACGCAGTTCCGCCCGCGCGAGGGCTACCGGTTCACGGTGGAGGATTCGATCTACGTGCGGCCTGACTGCGTCGGGTATGGGGTGGGGAAGAAGCTGCTGGGGGATCTGATCCGGGGGTGCCAGGCGGCGGGCTGTCATCGCATGATCGCCTGCATCTGCGGGGAGAATCCGGTCTCGGTGGCGCTGCACCGGTCGATGGGCTTCGAGGTGGTGGGGAACATGCCGGAGGCGGGCAGGAAGTTCGACCAATGGATCGATATGTCGATGATGCAGCGGGGGCTGTGACGACATTTCTATGGGTTGCGGGGCTGCCCGGTTGCTTCGCCGGAGGGTTCGCCTTACCATCGCCCAAGTGGACATTACCAAGAACAAGCCGAGGCCCGATCTGAACCGGGGCGCGAGCGAGGCCGAGCGTCTGGTCTCGGCCGGCAGGGTGGACGACGACGTCGCCTTCGAGTTGAAGCTGCGCCCGCACCGGCTGGCAGAGTTCATCGGGCAGGAGAAGGCCAAGGAGCAGCTGGCGATCGCGCTCGAGGCGGCGAGATCGCGCGGCGAGGCGCTCGATCACGTGCTGCTGTTCGGGCCGCCGGGGCTGGGCAAGACGACGCTGGCGACGATCATCGCCAACGAGCTGCAGGTGGGCTTCCAGCAGACCTCGGGGCCGGCGCTGCAGATTCAGGGCGACCTGACGGCGATCCTGACCAACCTGCGCGAGAAGCAGGTGCTGTTTCTGGATGAGATTCACCGGCTGCAGCCGGTGCTCGAGGAGAAGCTGTACACGGCACTCGAGGACTACAAGCTGGACATCATCATCGGCCAGGGGCCGGCGGCGCGGACCCACGTGATGGAGATTAGGCCGTTCACGTTTGTGGCGGCGACGACGCGCCCCGGGCTGCTGAGCTCGCCGCTGCGCTCGCGCTTTGGCATCCTGCTGCGGCTGGAGTTCTATACCGACGACGAGCTGCGCTTCGTAGTCGAGCGCTCGGCGGAGGTGCTGGGGGTGCCGATCGACCGCGACGGCGCGGCGGAGATCGCCATGCGCTCGCGAGGGACGCCGCGTATCGCCAACCGGCTGCTGCGGCGGGTTCGGGACTATGCCCAGGTACGGGCCAACGGCACGATCGACCGGCCGACCGCGCAGGCGGCGCTGGCGATGCTCGAGGTCGACAGCCATGGCTTTGATGAGCTGGACCGGCGGCTGCTGCGGACGATCATCGAGAAGTACGACGGCGGTCCGGTGGGGCTGAATACGCTGGCCGCGGCGCTGGCCGAGGAGCAGGACGCGCTCGAGGAGGTCTACGAGCCCTTTCTGATCCAGATCGGGTTTCTGGATCGGACGCCGAGGGGACGAGTGGCGACCCGGCTGGCGTATGAGCATCTGGGGATCGAGATGCCGCGGCGGTTGAGTCTGTTTTAGGGATTCTCGGATTGTTGACGTTGGTGGGTTGGGGCCGGCTCGGAAAGAGGAGCCGGAACAGCAGATTCCTCCGCTGCGCTACGGAATGACAACCAAAAGGCTCTGCCGAATGACAACCGAGAAATACGCTGTGGAATGACAACCAAACGGCGGAAAGAACGAGGCTAGTCGAGGGCGAGTCGCAGGTTGCCTTTTGTCGCGGCCAGCTTTGACTCGGCGGCAGCGCGGTCTAGACCGAGCTTCTGCATGACGATGGCGGTCTTCACGCTGCCGGCGGCTTGGAGCAGCTCGGTGGCGGTGGGGCGGTCGCAGCCGGTGGCGGCCATCAGGATGCGCTGGGCGCGGTCGACCAGCTTGGCGTTGGTGGGGCGGACGTTGACCATCAGGTTGCCGTAGACCGCACCGGTGCGGATCATGATCCCGGTCGAGAGCATATTGAGCACCAGCTTGGTGGCGGTGCCGGCCTTCATCCGGGTAGAGCCGGTGAGAATCTCCGGGCCGGTGGCCGGGGTGATGGCGATCTCCGCCGCCTGGGCCATGGCGGAGTTGGGGACGCAGGAGAGGGCGATGATCAGGGCGCCGCGGCTGCGCGCATGCTCCATGGCGCCGAGCACGTAGGGGGTGCGGCCGCTGGCGGCGATGCCGACCAGGGTGTCGGCCGGGCCAAGGTTGTGGGGGGCGAGGTCGGTGGCGCCCTGCTCGGGCGAGTCCTCGGAGTGTTCGCTCGAGTTGCGCAGGGCTGCGTCGCCGCCGGCGATCAGTCCCTGGACGAGGGTGGGGGGGACGGAGAAGGTGGGCGGGCACTCGGAGGCGTCGAGCACGCCGAGCCGGCCGCTGGTTCCGGCGCCGATGTAGAAGAGGCGTCCGCCTCGCTCGAAGCGCTCGGCGATGGCGTCGACGGCGCGGGCGATGTTGGGCAGCTCGCGCTCGACAGCCAGAGCAACGGTCTGGTCCTCGCGATGGATCAGGGCGAGCATCTCGAGCGTGGGGAGGCGGTCGATCTGCTCGCTGGCGGGGTTGCGGCCCTCGGTGGGCAGGGCGGCGAGAGCGGCGGTGGGAGCCTGGTCCCCGGCGGCCAATTTCTCCGATGTATCCAAATTCTTCATGGCTGGTTCATCATGGCTCAGGCGTTGGCCGGATGCAATCTGCGGCCATAAAGGGCCCACATTCGGCGGCTCCGCCCTTAGAATAGAAGGAAAGATGGGAAGCGACGCAAGCAAAGGAAGAGTTCAAGCATGAGTGCAGGATTTGAGACGGTACTGGCCGGGCAGATCGCCGATGCGGCGAAGGTCGCGGGTCTGGTGGTGGCGGGGGTAGAGTCAGCGCTGGATACGGCTGGCGCGGTGACCACCCGGTTCACGCTGGCGCTGACGGCAGACCCTAGCAAAACGGAGCTGCTGGAGCTGACCGAGGCGCTCGACCTCAGCCGTGCCGAGCTGAGCAACGAGGTCAGCGTATATCTGGCGGAGACGGCCAAGCGGCTGCGCAACCCGCGGCCGGACTGCTACATGACGCTGCACGGACTGCCGCTCAGCTTCGGCCACTTCAACTGGCCCTTCCACGCCTCGACCTCGGGCGCCGATACCTTGTTGGTGCATGGCCAGATTCAGCTCGAGGACGGCCAGGGCAGCCCGCTCCATGCCAAGATTGCGGCCTCGATGACGGTTACCTTCGCCGAGATCGTGCCCGCGCCGGAGCAGCCCTTCGCCGAAGGCTTCATCTATAACGCCGTTCGCAAGACCATGGACCAGGGGCAGCTCGAGCTGGTGAAGAGCGGCAACCGCCAGCCGGTCCCGGTGACCACGCGCTACTACAGCCGCTGGCAGAAGAAGTTCACCTTCAACGATACGAACGAGACCCAGCGGCATGACTTTTTGGCGGCCAAGGCCTACTGGCTGTCGGGCGTGCTGGGCGGCGGGCAGCCGGTGTGGATCGCGGATCCGCGCGACGCGCAGTACCTGAACACCACGGTCGCAGAACTGAAGAAGACGGCGCAGAACCTCGCCAGCGACGGGGCGATCCAGCTGGCGGTGGACACCGAGTTCGCTGTCCCCACCGCCGCGCTGATGGGCCACGTGGCGCAGTATCAGCAAGAGGTGGAGAACGCGCTGGCCTTCATCAAACCGAGCTTCAACGAAGAGATGCGCGGCGGCCACACCAATATGTAATCGCTGCAGTTGGAGTCGAAAGGGCCTGTCCTGCCGAGTGCGGGACAGGCCCTTTGTTTCTGCGACGGCTTTTCCCTTGCCTGTCTACTGAGGAGGAGCCTGAGTCCAACCAGGTTCCTCCGCTGCGCTACGGAATGGCAACCAAAAGGGGTGGTGGGTGTAATGGCGACGGCTCCGGGGCAGATGGCCGGAGTCTTCGCCAGTCTCCAGCCCTCCCAAGCTCAGATTTCAGCCTTCAGACAGCCCGTGCTACTGCCGCGCCGCAGTGGGTGCAGAAGATTGCGGCTGTGTTCGCCGGCTTTCCGCAGCCCGGGCAGAGGAAGCCGCCGTTGGTCGGTGTGGTGGCAAAGTAGACCGGCGTGCTGCGGATTGCCGCCGCCAGGCTCTGCGCCCGCGCCGCGTTGTAGGCGCGCACCCGTGCGGGCATGAAGAAGCACTCGATGAATCCGATGACCCACGGAATGCCGGTCCAGGAGAACAGCAGGTAGAGAATGCCCAGGCCATTCTCGCCCATGTAGAACTTGTGGATGCCGAAGCCGCCCAGAAATAGCGCGAAGAGAACGCCGACCGCCTCGTTCTTGTTGATGCGGTGATACTCGGCGTGGAACCAGGCGTGTTGCTGGTGGCTCATGTTCGCGGTGTAAAAAGACTCGAGCATTCGGTCCGTTCCTCCATCGTGCGTGCCGTGCAGAAGACTCATGCCGTGCAGAAGGAGGTACGCGGTCCGGCTGCTTCAGGTTCCCACTGCGGCTAGATGTTGGCTACGGGAACGGGTGGCGCTGCTGGATGTCGTGTCGGCTGGCGTGCTGCAGGCTCGCACGGGGCCGTCTGCATGACTTGATTTATTGCGCGAGTGTAATGTGCGTCCTAGGCGGGATGCTGTTCCAAACTGCTCATCCGGCCACGGGGTGGCATTTTTTTTCGCGGCCGCGCTGCAGCTACAAAAGCATGGCGGCGATCGAGATTGTGCCGCTTAAATGCGACGCTGCCGTGGAGGGGGAGTCCCGTCCACGGCAGCGTCGTATTGTCCCACGTTGTTGAGGCCGTCGGCGAAAGCTAGACTTCCTTGACGCCGTCGACGAAGGCCTTCAGCTTACGGCTGCGGCTGGGGTGACGCAGCTTGCGCAGCGCCTTGGCCTCGATCTGGCGGATGCGCTCGCGGGTGACCTGGAAGCTCTGCCCGACCTCTTCGAGGGTATGCTCGGAGCCGTCCTCGAGACCGAAGCGCATCTTGATCACGCGCTCCTCGCGCGGGGTCAGGGTGCGCAGCACCTGCGAGGTGTACTCCTTCAGGTTGACGGAGATGACGGCGTCGGACGGGCTGACGGCCATGCGGTCCTCGATGAAGTCACCGAGATGCGAGTCTTCCTCTTCTCCGATCGGGGTCTCGAGCGAGATGGGCTCCTGCGCGATCTTGAGCACCTTGCGCACCTTGGCCACGGGGATGTCCATGCGCCGTGCGATCTCCTCCGAGGAGGCCTCGCGACCGAGCTCCTGCACGAGCTGACGGCTGGTGCGGATGAGCTTGTTGATGGTCTCGATCATGTGGACAGGAATACGAATCGTCCGGGCCTGGTCGGCGATGGCGCGGGTGATCGCCTGCCGAATCCACCAGGTGGCGTAGGTGGAGAACTTGTAACCACGGCGGTACTCGAACTTGTCCACGGCCTTCATCAGGCCGATGTTGCCCTCCTGAATGAGGTCGAGGAACTGCAGACCGCGGTTGGTGTACTTCTTGGCGATGGAGACGACCAGGCGAAGGTTGGCCTCGATCAACTCGCGCTTGGCCCGCTCGGCGTCCATGTCGCCCTGGATCATCTCGCGCTGAGTGCGCTTGAGATCGGCGATGGAGATGCCGGCGTCGGCCTCGACGCGCTCGAGATCGGTGCGGCAGTTCTTCTGCTGGCGCTTGTACTCCTTGCGCAGCTCCTCGGACTTGGAGGCCTCGTGCTTGGCCTCGAGCGACTTGATCTGGCGCTCGAGCGTGCGCATGGCGTCGACCGTCTTGTTGACCTTGTCGAGCAGCCGCTTCTTCTCGCTGTTGGTGTACTTCAGCTCGCGCACGATGCGGTTGATGTAGACGTGCTCGCGGCCGATCAGCCAGCGCGTCTTGCGCACCTCTTTGGCCTTGGCCTTGGCGTCCTTACCGGCCGGCGCGGCCAGCTTCTCTTCGAGAGTGACCAGCTTCTTCTGGTGCTTGACGATGACGTCGATGCGGCTGACGGTGGCGCGCACGCGCGACTGCAGGATCTCCTCGGTGAGCTCCTCCTCGTCGAAGGTGACCACTTCCTTGATGTTGCGCACGCCGCGACGCAGGTCTTCGCCCAGGGCGACGATCTCGCGGATGACGATGGGCGAGCGGGAGATGGCCTTCATCACGCGCACCTGGCCGCGCTCGATGCGCTTGGCGATCTCGACCTCGCCCTCGCGGGTCAGCAGCGGCACGGTGCCCATCTCGCGCAGGTACATGCGCACCGGGTCGTTGGTCTTCTCGAGCGTTCCCGGGGACAGGTCGAGCTCCACGTCGTCGGACTCTTCGCCCGCCTCCGGCTCGTACTTGTCGCGATCCGAACCCATGCGCGACTCGCCCGACAACACGTCGATGCCCTGGGTGTTGATGGTGGTCATCAGGTCGTCGAGCTCGTCAGGAGAGGTGATATCGCCCGGCAGCAGGTCATTGACCTCGCCGTAGGTGAGATACCCCTTCTCTTTGCCGGTATCGATGAGCTTGTCTATGTCGTCTTCGTACTTATCTAGTTCTTCAGCCACGGTGATCCGCGCTCCTGCGAGAATTTTCTATCTATCTGAGAGAGCATCCGCGCTCTTAAAGTGGTCTTAAGGCGGACGATTCCCTTGGTTGTTGCGTAATGGGCAGGGAGTAAGTTGCGGTTTAGACCGCAGATGGCAAGCCCGGCGACCTTACAGGAGGTCAGGGCATTCGAAGGCGCACGTCCCCAGCGAATCACAGAATACCATAGCTTTAGACGCATCTCGCAGAAAAAAGATTCATTGCGCTCGATCGGGCGCCGGCCGCTGCCGGTTGGGCCACGCAAAGGCCTGCATATCCACACTAAACCGGAGATTCGAGTCCTTGATCCCGCCTTCGGGGGCTGGATTTGCGACTGAGTTTGGCGGCTGGAATTGGAAAGATTCCCGGCGCGACCGGGGCGACTGCCGTTCAGCTCTCCAGGCCCGGCTGCGACCGGCTCAGCCGCCGCAGCAGCACCTGCGGGCGCAGCGAGGCCGGATAGTGCGCCATGCCGCCCAGAAAGCCCCGCAGCGTATCTTGGGTGAGGCGAAGTGAGGCGGGCAGCACATAGGTGTTCATCACCAGCTCCGAGACCAGAAGCGAGGCCGCAGCCCCATACAGCCCCAGCCAGCGCGCCAGCAGGTAGCAGAGCACGCAGGTCAGGCTGGTTCCGGCAATGTAGTAGGCGGCGAGCCGCTGGTGCTGATTGGTCGCGGTCAGAACCGTGGAACTGGTCGACCAGAGCGTGTAGACGATCACGACCAGCAGAAGGATGCTGAGCAGGCCGCGGCTGGGGGGCACGTGGCCGGCGGTCCAGTGGGTGAGAAACCAGGGCCCTACCGTGATCATGGCCGCGACCACCAGGCCGGAGACGAACAGGGCCAGCTGGCAGGAGCGCCGATGAAGGATGCGCGTCAGGTCGATCTTGCTGGCGCCGAAGGACATGGTGATCTCCGGCTCGAAGGTGGCGTTGACCATCTGCACCATCTGCAGCGCCACCCGCGAGACGGTGCGCGCGGTGCCGAAGACGACCACGCTGGTCGGCCCCAGGGCGTAGCTGACCGCCAGGATGGTTCCCTGCAGGTTCAACGCGTTGCCGATGGGAAAGCCCATGAATGCGATCGCCGGCCGTGCCAGGGAGCGGAGGGTCGAGAGGCGCGCGTGCCCCCAGCCGAAGCGGATCCAGGGAAGGTCGCGCTTGACCATGATCGACAGCAGGATGGTGCCGGTCACGTTGGCGCAGGCAAACACCATCGCGGTGACCCGCGGTCCCGCACCGGCGATCACCGACAGGATGATGCAGGCGAAGGCCGCCAGCGACATCGAGCTCTTGAAGATCGATCCGAAGGCGTTGCGGCCGACCGCACGGTAGGCCGACTGCAGCAGCATCTCCAGCTGCCCTAGCAGCACCGAGACCCCCAGGTAGAAGATGATCCACTTGGTGTCGATCTCGCTGATCTGGGTCAGCCGCAGCAGCTGCGCCATGGGTACAAGGAACAACGCTCCGCTGAGCAGAAGGATGATGGTCGAGCAGAGGAGCGTAATCAGCCACCAGCAACTCTGAAAGACGCGCAGCGCGCCGGCGTAGTCCTCGCGCGCCACCATCATGGTCATCTCGTTGCCGGCCACGCTGCCAAAGCCCACGCTGCTGAAGCTGAGATAGGAGGGAATGGAGGTGACGGTGATCCAGTTGCCGTAAAGCGGCATGCTCCAGAAGTGCAGGAAGACCGGCACACCCACCAGCTGGATGATGGTCGAGGCGAGGCGAGCCACCCAGTTCGACAGGAAGTTCCACAGCAGCCGCCGCTTGCTTCCACTATCCATCGAGCTCGTCCCCGCTGCGCAAGATTGGCGACCTCATCGGGAGTGTATCCTCCGGATGGATCCTTCCGATGAACATGCCTATTGCAGGTTGAGATACAACGCTGGGCTGGGCCCCGGTAAGCCCCGGTGGGCCAGGAGGATACCGGGGGGTCTTGCCAACCGAAGAGACCGGCTTTGCGTGGGTCGCCCCGATTGTAGCAACCCGGGATTCATCCCGAGATCCTTACCGCTGCCGCAGCAGCTTGTCGACCTGCAGCTTTTCCATGGCGAACTGGGTCAGCATGTCCTGGTCGCCGCGCCGGTCGGCCTCGGCGATCTGGTTGCGCAGCTCACGCTGGCGGCGCTCCAGGCGTCGGGTCTCGAGCACATAGAGAGCGTTCTCGACGGCGACCGCGACTGCCGGATCGTTCGGCTCAGCAGGCTGCTCGAGCGTCATGGCGAGCTGCGTGCGCAGCTCGTCGCTGGTGGCCGCGTCGAGCGGATTGGCTGGCGCCGGGGCGTGTGCCAGTGTCTCCAGCAGGTCGGCGGTGGGCAGGTCGGCGATCCACTCGGGCCGCGCCGCCAGCTGATCGGCGGCCAGCCGCCGGGCGGCATCGTCTTCGGGCAGCACCAGCGCCCGCAGGAGAATGCGCTCGGTCTCGCTGATGGGCTCATGGGTGCGCGCGCGCACGCTTTCGACGCGCTGCGCCGCGGCCTGCTTCAGCTCCTGCCGCATCATGGCGGAGTCGATGCCCAGCTTCTGCGCGGCGTCGTTGGCGAACTCGTCGCGATGGATGCGGTTGGGCATGCGCCGGATGTGGGGCAGAAGAAAGTTCAGCGCCTTCACCTTGGCCTCCGGGCTGCGCGCCGGAAACAGCGCTCGCGCCCGCTCGATGAGGAAGTCGGAGTGTCGCCGCGCCCCACGCAGTGCCGCCATGTAGGCCTGAATACCCTGCTCGCGCACGAAGCGATCGGGATCGAGACCACCGTCGAGCGAGATCACCTTGACCTCGAACTCCTCCTCAGTGAGCAGGGCAATCGACTTCTCCACCGCGTTGGCCCCGGCCGTGTCGGGATCGAAGTTCACCACAACGCGCTTGGTGAAGCGCCCCAGCAGACGCACCTGCATCTCGGTGAAGGCGGTGCCGGAGGTCGCGAGCACGTTCTTCACCCCGGCCATGTAGACCGAGATGCAGTCCATCTGGCCCTCGACCAGAAGAGCGAAGTCGAGCTCGCGCATGGCCGCCTTGGCCTTGTCCAGATTGAACAGGACCTGGCCCTTGGTATAGAGCGGGGTCTCGGGTGAGTTGAGGTACTTCGGGCCGGACTTCTCGTCGGAGTCGAGCGCACGCGCGGTGAAGGCGATGGTCTTGCCCTGCTCGTTGGCGATGGGAAAGGTGATGCGTTTGCGAAAGCGCGCATACATGGAGCCTTGCGAACCGTCGGCCTGCTCCTTGGCCGAGAACAGACCGCTGGCCCGCATCGCCTCTTCGGAAAAATGCCCCCGCATCTGTTCGCGCATGTGATTGAAGTCGTCGGGCGCATAGCCGATGCGGAAGGTCTTGATGGTCTCGGCCGTCACGCCACGGCCGGTCAAGTACTCGCGTGCGCGGGCGGCCTCGGGGGAACGCAGCGCCGCCTCGAAGTACTGGGTCGCGGCCTCGTGGATGTCGATCAGCTGGCGCCGCAGCCCGGCCTCGCGCGCCTCGTCCGGCGAGTTGAACTCACGCTTGGGCAGAGCGATGCCGCACTTGGCCGCCACTGTCCGGATCGCCTCCGGGAAGCTCACGTTCTCCAGCTTCATGACGAAGGTGAAGACGTCCCCCTTTTCGTGGCAGCCGAAGCAATAGAAGTAGTTGTGGGTGGCGTTGACCGAGAACGACCCGGTCTTCTCCTTGTGGAAGGGGCACAGACCGGTGAAGTTGCGGGCACCAGTCTTCTTGAGACGGACGTACTCTCCGATCACCTTGACGATGTCGGCCTGCTGCTTCACGGTCTGGGCAAAGTTATCGGACATCGGACATTGACTCAGCCAGTTTACGATGGCGGCGCCCGATCCGCTTCCCGCTCCCGGCTTCCAACCCGCTCCACGTAAAAGTCATCTATCTGGTAAGCAACCTCTCCTCATCCGATTCTCGGCTCTTCGGAGAAAGATCGCTTTCCTCCAAGCCCCATCTAGAAGCCAATGTTTTGCGCTGGAGCGAGGAAGCAGCACCGCCCCCGCGAATCCCTGCTCCGAGCAGATTCCTCGAGAGGTTACATAGGGGAGGTGCCACACCGGAGATCGAGCCGATGCAGACAATGCTTGCCCACTTCCACCACCGCTGGTTTCTCGCCGTCTTTCTCCTCTGCGCCGCGATCATCCTCTCGAGCGGAGTGCACTTCCTGATCTTCCGGCTCCTCCGCCGCAAGGGGGCGCGGTCCACTACCCCCGGCTGGGTCCTGCAGCAGCAGCTCGGCCGCCCCGCCCGCGCTATCTTCCTGCTCACCTGCCTGCTCGCCGCCCTGCCCGCCGTGCCCGACCTGCCCGCCAGGGCCTCCGCCCTCATCCATCAGGGACTGGTCATCGCCCTCATCGTGTCGCTGGGATGGTTCGCCATCGGCTTCGTCTACGTGCTGCAGTCGATCGCGCTGCGCCGCTATGACCTCTCCGCAGAAGACAACATGCGCGCCCGCCGGGTCCACACCCAGCTCCAGATCGTGCGCCGCCTGATCATCAGCTTCCTCATTCTCGTCGACGCCGGCGCCGTGCTCTGGAGCTTCGACAACCCGCGCCTCTGGCACTACGGCTCCGGCCTGCTGGCCTCCGCCGGCGTTGCCTCGCTCATCCTCGCCACCGCCGCCAAGTCCACCGCGTCGAACCTTCTGGCCGGCATCCAGATCGCGCTCACCGAGCCCATCCGCATCGACGACGTGGTGGTCGTCCAGAACGAGTGGGGGCGCATCGAGGAGATCACCTCCGCCTACGTCGTGATCAAGATCTGGGACCTGCGCCGCATCATCGTCCCCTTGACCTACTTCATCGAGAACTCCTTCTACAACTGGTCGCGCCACGACACCGACATCATGGGCACAGCCTTCCTGTATGTGGACTACTCGATTCCTGTCGAGGCTCTGCGCCAACAGCTCGACATCATCGTCCACGCCTCGCCGCTGTGGGACAAGAAGGTCTGCGGCCTGCAGGTCACCAACCTCACGGAACACACCATGGAGCTGCGCTGCCTGATGAGCAGCCGCAACTCCAGCATGAACTTCGACCTGCGCTGCGAGGTGCGGGAGAAGATGACCGCCTGGATCCAGCAGAACTACCCGGAGGCCTTCCCGCGCACCCGCTTCGCCGCCCTCTCGCCCGCCTCGCCATCGTCGAACCCCGGCCTGCAGCCCATCGGGAGCCACGGCCAAAGCACGGCGATGCGCTCGGACGGCCAAGCCGGCGGGCGCTAACTACCGGCAGATACTCATCCATCCCCACCCCTGAATCTCTCATTCAGGCAGCAGCGGAAGTGCGACCTTCTCAGGGCCTCAGGTTTACTCGCCGACCATCAACGCGGGCATGGTCGCGGCACGGAACTACACAGCAAGCGGGTATCATCCACAGCCTGCGCTGCCGGCTGCCTGCTTTGACCTCGACGACCACTGCATCGGCCACCCCAGCGCAACTCTCTAACCGCCCCGATGACCGATACCTCAAATCTCAACCCATCTTCTCCGGTACCGCGGATTGGTTGCCTAATAGTGGATTGGTGTTGCCTGGGACTCGCCTATGGGACGCATAGACCTTGCTCCATATGTAACTCAATAAGTAACAGAATAGTGTTGTAGTTAGTTAGTGATGACAAAACGCGATGACCAAGCGTAGAGAGAACACCCGCAACACCCTGCACTGCTTTTTGCCACAAGGCAAATGCACCCACTCCCTGCCGCGGGTTCGTATCCCCCTAAAGAGGAGTAACAAGAATGAGGAAAGTATGGGTTACATTGGCGGTGTTGGTTGCGATCCTGGCCGGCAAAGCGTTACCGGCACAAGTACAAACGCAAGTACAGACGCAGGAGCAATCCCCCAAGGGACCGAAGCTGGGAGGGCATATCGGATTACTCTTCCCACTGGTGACGAACGCCGGAGGCCAGACAACCACCCTCTCCGATCAGTTGTCGATTGGAATGCCAATGGGCATCACCCTGAAGGGAAGCGGTCGCACTGCCTTTGACCTCGAACTCGTA
>DATMOB010000049.1:0-17954 GCA_035568455.1 Granulicella sp. | reverse complement strand
ATTGATGACAAGGCGGAGGCGATCTTCGCTGCTCTGCAGCGTCGCGTAGAGATCGTGCAGGCGACGGGCGGTGTCGTTGAATACCCGCCCGAGGTGAGCGAGCTCGTCGGTTCCGGTAACAGACACTTCATGTTGAAATTCGCCCCGGGCCAACGCCTTTGAGCCTTCCACCAAACGCGCCAGCGGCTGCGTGATGCTGCGGGTAATGGCCAAGCCGAGGGTGCCGGCAATCAGCAAGGTGAACACGGCGGCCAGCGGCACAACCAGAAAAATGAGACGTTGCATGCGTTTTATGTTCCGCACGGTTTGGGCCTGCTCTTCGCCGACCTCATGGTCGACGGTTTCGACCAGCGACGAGCTGACTGATTTCAGTGGCGTTACCTGGTTCGCCAGGCGCAGGTGCACAGCCCGCCAGTCGCCGGATCTGGCGAGTGTGGTGATGGCGTCCAGCTGTGATGGCAGCGCGCTCTGAATGACGTGAAGGGTTGGCAGGATGGTCGGATCTCGCTGGAGGTCGAAAGGCCTGCGACTGAGCGCGTCGATTGCACGACGGCTGTCCTCGAGGACCTCGGTACAAAGCGGACCGGCTTCAGTCACCAGTCGACCGGCATCCTGGGAGTCCGCGAGCGCTTCCAGCCGATCGTGAAACGCCGTCAGACTGGTATGAACGCGCAGTACGGCGACCAGCTTCTGGTCGATGCCGTTCAGGCGCTCCGTTTGAGCACGCACCAGGTGAAATTGCCAGAG
Organism: Granulicella sp.; assembly: GCA_035568455.1. Taxonomy (GTDB): domain Bacteria; phylum Acidobacteriota; class Terriglobia; order Terriglobales; family Acidobacteriaceae; genus Edaphobacter. The sequence goes on along the minus strand of DATMOB010000049.1, from coordinate 17,207 downwards.
CACAAGCGCATCTGCGGCTAACATCGCCAAAATGATGACGACGAACCCGAGTACAAGACGGGGACCGATGTTGAGCTGTCCGCCATGAAGGGCTTTCGCTTTAGCGGCCTTGACCCAACGATGCAATCCTGTTGCGGTGTAGAACCCCATCATTTGTCCCTATCGAGCTATGGCTGGCCTCGAGCCCCCCGCCATGCCTCTCACCGTTCGCCGGAGAAACCTAGGAATCGGATTGAGGCAAGTCTAATGGACAGCTTCAGAACTTTCCTTCGCGATTTCAGTGTTGATGCCTGCCGGGGGCGGTCCTTTCTTGAACCCGGTGATGCGAACCAACTCATTCTCCAGGGCTGCGGCCGCTTCTGGCGCTCTCTTCTCGCCAGTCAGCACGGAGTGCACTGCCTGAATATACGCGTCGCTCACGTCCAGGTATTTCTTGCCGGTAACGTCCGAGGGACGCGAAACGATGCCGGTCTGGAAGGCTTGTTTCAAGAGCGCAAAACGGGGATTTGGTCCAAGCACTTCAGGCAGATTGTAGAGATCCGGTAGAGTGGGTGGCTGCGAAAGCACACGAGCCCGCTCCACCTGCACGTCTCGGCGGGCGAGATAGCGGACCAGCTCTAAGGCTTCGCGAGGATGAGCCGAGAAACGGGAGACAGCCAAGCCGGATCCTCCCAAGGTGCCCACCCGGCCTGACTTACCACCGGGCAGCAGGGCTATATCGAATTTATGACGGATCGGCGACCCTTCCGCCTGGCTGTCGATGTAGGCTATCGGCCAATTGCGCATGAATGCGGCGTCGCCTGTCATCCAGGCGTTGAGCGCATCCCACTCCTTGTATCCGACGACGCCGGGGGGCGAGATGGAACCAACCCAACGCGCCGCCCGTTTCCACGCCCGGATGGCGTGCGGATTATTCACGCTGATGGTCCTGTCCTCCTCGATAATCCGTCCGCCGCCGTCGGAGGCCTGCCACTCCAATGCGTTGCAGGTTAAGCCTTCGGCCGCGGCCCCTTGCCACACGAACCCCCAAAACTCTTTCTTGCCTTTGGCTCGTTCGCCTGCCTGAATCCGAGCCGCCATGCTTTCCAACTCGTCCCAGGTTGTAGGCGGCGCGCCATATCCATACTGTCGCAAAAGGTCCGTCCGATAATAGAGAAGACCGATATTGCCATAGTGCGGCATCGCCACGAGCTTGTTGTCCACGGTATAGCTGGCCATGATCGCCGGAAAGTGGGTGGGAATTTCGTTGCCGAAGTATGGCTTGAGATCGATGAAATATTCGGCCAGCATTCCAGGCCAGATCACGTCGAGGCCATAAACGTCAGGATCCGGCGCGCCTGTCCGAAGTAACTCTCGCCATACAACGAACTGTGCCCGAACTGCCTCCGGAGAAGGCAGCAACTTGACTCGGATTCCAGTCTCGCTGGTGAATTGCTCCAACTCCTGCTGCCACCCCTGGCTGAATTGCCGGGTCGTCCACTCCTGTTCCAGCAGAGTCAATGTAACCGGTTCATGACCAGCTGGCGTGGTACAGCCTTCCAGAAGCAAAGAGAGCAACCCAACGTAAATCGGGCGGCGTAGCATGTTGCCAGCGTAGGAGCAGCGAGCGTAAAGAGCACGAATTCCCTGTGCGACAACTCTCTGAATTTTCATCGCTAGTTCAAAAGGTTCCCTCTCACGAGAGGATCAGGGACGATCATCATCGCTCGATGGCCTGGCTCGCCTCACTGTCTGCTACGTCACCAGATGCAGCTTTCGCCTCGACATTCGACGGCCGAGCGATGCAAGTCTTGATCCATGGCGCGCTTCTTGTCAACTTCGGCAGAGACATGCTAAGACAAGGACTCGGTCCAGTCCCTTCCCTGGCTCGTCTGTTGAGAACGACTGAGAACGATTGGGGCGGTCCGGGCTGCCAGGCACCGAGGGCTTCGCCTCATTGGTTCGGAGGCCTCTCCAAAAAAACATGACAGAGACCGGCCTTCTCATGGAAGGTCAAGCCACTCATTGGAAGCGAGACGTCAAACCCATTCTCTGATTCTGCGGGGGATGGTCGGCGATGCGGAAAAAGCTCTGATGGCTGGGAAAGCGGGAAAGGACCGTTGTGATTTGTGGACTTTCACCTTTGCCGCGATGCAATGCGTCAAGGGTGGGTCACCCCGACGCTTGTGTTGGTGCGATGGGGTGTTGGTGCGAAGGGCCACACGCCTTTGACCGCGAGAGATGCGATCGAACTCCCGAGCCTTCCTTCGCTGCGGACTCTGACAGAATTTATTGAGCGTCGCGTGGCTGCTTTGTTCGAGGCGCCAGCGACCAGTTCGCTGCTTGCGGCAGTCGTCGATTCGGATGGATCATTCTGCACCATTAACCATGCCCGAAGATTGAATGCGTTTATGCAAATGCAAAACACATTCGCAGGGATAAAGCCATACTGCGACGTGTGCAACCCGATCACACAGACGATGAGACTGTTGACGCCCGAAACAACCAGACCGGTCCACATCTTCTTTCCAAGCAGGATCGTCGCAACGATGGTGAGAAAACAAGATAGATAGTCCAACCGGAAAATCGCCATTGTGCGCCTCAGATCTTTATTGCTGCCCGCCATGTGTAAGGCAATTCGCGTGCCAAGGCGTGGCGCTTCAACGCGGGAAGTGGTTAACGGTTGACGATAAAGACGTTAGCTAAAGAACAAGCAGGATTTGCGAATGTCACAGAAGGGTTGGGTGACGACGTAACGATGTCGAAATACCGTCATGGTGTCGTCACCTCGACAGCCTCGCAGCTTGATCGGAAAGTTCGTGATCCAACGCCCGCCTTTCTTATTTGTCCTGTTTGTCCGTCACTCGGGAAGGATCCGATGAGGTGCCGGAAAAACTGGATCTCGGGCAGTGCTGCCCTGCTCCACCATTTCGTGTGCGACCCAAAATCTGAGCATGCGCCCGAGCGCGAACGCTGGGTGGCCAGCGCCGAAACCATTGTGTTGCATAACTTACGATGAGCCTGAAAACCCGGCGTTTGGCTCTCCACTTGCGAGTTCACACGCGGTAGCGCTCGCGTCGCCTGGCCGCGCAAGAGGCATTCAGCGACCTGAACCTCGATTGCACGAGGGAGAGACCTGCCGTTTAGGAAAGAGCGCGGGGCAAGACCTTGCCGTGGCTAATGAGACGAACAGGTTGCTGCGAAGGCGTACTCTAGCGTCGGGGTCTCTCGATAAGGAGAATATTCGATGAGCCAAAACCACTTTACGCTTAGCTTTCCGTTGAAATCGCCAAGTGACGCAAAGTCCATAGCAGACAACTTGCCAGCTCTGATGCCGGGGATGTTTACGGCGAACGATGCCATCGGCACGATTCACTACTCGCGCTTTACGGTCCTGAGCGAGAACACACTGCTATTTCTCGGTGACTTTGACGGCGAATTCACTCAACTCATGACCGATCTCGCCACACACGCAGGCCCGGTCTTCGATGCGATCTTTCAGCATGTCGATAGTCCGCCGACTACACCGGTGACGGAGCACGCGGATGCTTTCGTCGAGTGGGTGGCGGAGCGTCTCGTCCACCCGTTAAACCTCTACACAGCCTACCCAGACGTGACGGTTAAAGAGATCAAGGCATTGGCTACCGCCGCCCACGTGACCGGCGTCGGCGAACTGCGTCCGTTCCTGGTAATCATACCCAGCAAGTCGTGGCTGGCCTTCCAGGAGATGCAGCTATTGCTGCGTTTGCGGGCCGGCGGGATAACGCGCGACCTCGACAGCGTCGGCACACCCCACTTCGCGCAGTTTGTTCCGCTCGAAGACCGTCAGGTCGGTTTCTTTACCGTCTACGATGGCGATTTCGATACCTACATCGCTGATTTCACCAAGAATATTGGGCAGGTCTTTGATCTCTTATTCAAGTTCACCAAAGGTGCACCTCCTTCACCGGTCAGGAAGCATCTTCAGGAGTTCATCGACTTCGCGGCGGGCGCGAACCGGACACCGATCGGCTTTTATCAAGCATATCCTGGCCTGAGCGTTCAGGACATTCACGCGCTGATCGCCGATCGCAAGACCACAAGGGACGCCGCAGCTTAAGGCGGAACTACACATTGAGTCATGACACCATGAGAGATCCCGCGCATCCGAAAGCAGGTGGTGGTTTCCTGCACAAGCTCTTTGGTAAGCACGAAGACGAGAGCAATGGCATTCGGGCTGGGGCGGCATTGGATCTTCCTGATATTCAGGGACTCATCCTCCGCGGTTATCGAATGCCTATGGTTCGCCACTTTCTGCTAGAGGTTTGCGACCCCGCTGGAGCACGCAAACTCCTGGGTCGACTGATCAGCGGCAACGAGGAGGATGCGCCGCAAATCACGACCGCGACGGACTGGCATGTAGGCTTCGCGCCGGGCCCGCATGACGATCCAGCAGAGCTGCCGCGTCGCAAGCCTGATTATTGCCTCAACATAGGCATTACCTGGCCAGGACTTGTCGCGCTGGAAGTAAAGGACCGCGTCCCATCACTTTCGTTCAGGTCATTTGGTGCGTTCACCGCTGGGGCCGCCGAACGCGCGGCGTTCGTGGGTGACACCGGGCGAAGCGCACCAGAACACTGGGTCGGCGGTTTCGGGAAAGGAAGCGACCACCTCTTGGTGACGCTGCACGCTATCAGTCCAGAGTCCATGACGAGCTACAGCGCCCGCCTCGCCTCCCTCTTCGTCGAAGGCAACGCCTTTCGCGAGGTATGGCGGCAAGACGGCATGGCACTGATGGAAATAAAGGATGGCCAGCCGGTCCCTACTACCAAGGTGCATTTCGGCTACACGGACGGCATCAGCGTGACCACGGTTCGCGGCGGCCCGGAACGGTATCCGGTGGACCACCAGCAGCCTTGCGAGCCCTGGCTATTCGTGCTGATGGATGAAGCTGAGAATTACTTTGTGCCGGAGCCTCGCGAACTAGGATTGAACGGGAGTTTTGCTGTTTTCAAGATGATCGAGACGGACGTGGTCGCATTCGAGAATTTCCTCCAGTCGAACAAAGACAAGATCGATCCCGAGCTGCTCGCCGCGAAGATGTGCGGACGTTGGCGCAGCGGCGTTCCGCTGATGCTATCGCCTGAAACCGACAACCCCGAGGGAGGATTGGCGTCCGACCAGTTCAACAACTTTGATTATGTAAATGCGGATGGGTCGGGTGATCCCAAGGGCTTAAAGTGCCCGGTCGGTGCGCATATGCGCCGCATTAATCCGCGAGGGCAACCGGTCACCGGACAGGGAAAGCCGGGCGGAAGCAATAATACCCACCGGCTCACGCGCCGCGGGATGCCCTACGGACCTGTGTACGATCCGGCGCAGCCATACGACGGCATCGAACGCGGGCTGCTCGGCTATTTTATTAACTCCAACATTGAGAACCAATATGAGTTTGTCCTTGGAGAATGGGTCAATAAAGCCGAGTTCGCTGGGTCGGTCCGGCTCAATCCCAAGTCGAAGGATCCGATGATTGCGACCCAAAATGTGGAGGAGAGCATCTTCGTCATTCCGCAGGCGAATGGAGCTCCGCCTATTGAGGTCACCGGGCTTTCGACCTTCGTTACGACCAAGGCTGCCGCATACTGCTTTCTACCGAGCGTGACCGCCATCAAATTCATCGCAGGTCTGTAATGAGCTTCACTGCGGCGGTTTGCGATACAGGAGATCCAATGCTGTTCTTGACCAGATGCTTCGGAGTGACAGGCAGCGACGCTGAGCGCCCCGGTGGAGAACAGGCGATCATCGACGAGATCACCCAAAGAGTTCTCTTGCTGCAGGCAAAATCCGCCGCCCAGCAAAACCGGCCGCTCGGTCGGGGAACTCACCCAAAAGGCATCTGCGTAGGAGCCGAGTTTGAAGTGTTGGACCTTGCCGTAGGAAACGACGCTAATTTAGCAGCACGGCTCGCGAAGGGTATCTTCGCAAAGCCCGGTCTATATCCCGCCGTTGTGCGGTTCGGGAACGCTGATCCCAAGATTAACTCCGATTTCAAGCCCGACGTTAGGTCCCTATCGATCTCGGTCGACCTTACGCAGGGTGGCGCAACTGCTTTTGCCGCGACTGTCGACCGTCAGGACTTCTCGCTGCAAAACGCCCCGCCGCTACCCATCAATGACTCAAGCGCATTTCTAGCGGTGATGAAAGTGCTGACGGCATCGAACCCGGCCGTAGGCCTTTGGTCCCTCTCGCTCAACGACAAGCTGAGAGCATTGAGGGCGATTACGTTGGCACAAGTACAATCGCGCCAAACCATCAAGGCCTACCAACAGCTTCGCTATTGGAGCAACGTGCCGTTTCGTCACGGGCCGGATGACGTTGTGCAGTATTCAGCTACGCCGTTCCAAACCAATTCAGCGCGTCCCTTGCAGAAAAGCAACCCGAATGCTCTGCAAGACGAGCTCATCCGTCATCTCACGGAAGACAGCGAGATGAGTAGCTTCGACTTTGGGGTTCAATTTCTTGATCCGCGAAAGATGACCTACTGGGGCAGACATTACGACGCAAACTTCTGGATTGAGAATGCGAGTGTGGTGTGGAAGGAATCCGAGGCTCCTTTCCATACTGTCGCCAGACTTACTCTCGTCCCCAGGTCACAGCTTTCCCAGCCAGCAAGCCACGCGACATACTTTGATGTGACAGGACACGCAACACCGGACAGCCGCCCAGTCGGGAGCATCAATCGTGCTCGTTGGCGTGCCGAGGCCGCCAGCAAAGAAGCGCGCTGGCGGAGCGGCCAGCGCACACAATTGTCTCCCACGCATGCCGAACAATCTCTTTGAGGCGCAACGCCAGAACCCATTCTCTAAGTTCTGGGAGGATGGTCGGCCACGCGGAGTTACCCTTCTCGTTTTGCGCCAAATCGCCGACGCACTCAGGTAGAGATTCCGAAGGGCCGTTGCGGACAAGACCCCAAGTGTCAAGCTGGGGTCGGAGCGGCGTGAGGGGGTCTCGGGCTCGACGCCCAGCTGTCAGCTGTTGCCCCGTCCTTCGAACTCCCATAACTTGACATCAAACAGCAGCCCCAGAAATCTGCCAACTCCCCGCATCTGCACCCTAACCCGCACGCAATCAGGACTTTACCTTCGTTTGGGCCAAAATTTGGACCTTTTGGACTTAAGTGTCCTGAATGGAAGACTTTAGGGCTTCGCCCGGGGGGGCTCTCCAGCCCGGGCGAAGTCCGACGGCGTCAGCTCGCCTGTGTCCTTCGCATGACGCGTTCGTAGTACTCCTCATAAAGTGGAATGATGCGTGAGGCGCAGAAGTGGTCCTGCGCGGTCTTGCGGGCGGCCTCGGCCATGCGCTTGCGCTCGGGCTCGTCGTGGAGCAGGGCGATGGCGGCCTCGGACATGCCGGCGATGTCGCCCACCTCGAAGAGCCGGCCGTTGCGGCCGTCCTCGATCAGCTCGGGCACGCCGCCGACGCGGGTGGCGATGGCAGGAACGCCGCAGGCCATCGCCTCGAGCGCCGCCAGGCCGAAGGACTCCATCTCGCTGGGCATGAGCATCAGGTCGGCCAGCGGCAGCAGCTCGTTGACGTTGTCCTGCTTGCCCAGGAAGTGGATGCGGTCCAGGATGCCGAGCCGGATCGCCAGATACTCGGCCGCCGAGCGGTCCGGGCCATCGCCGATCAGCAGCAGCCGCGACGGCACAGCCCGTGCCACCCGTGCAAACACCTCCACCACATCCAGAATGCGCTTGACCGGTCGGAAGTTGGAGAGGTGGACGAGCAGCTTCTCCTCTGGCTGGGTTGCCGTCGCGGGATTGGCATACTCCGGGCGCATCCTGGCGACCAGCTCCGGCTTGCGGACGTAGACGTCGCAGTTGACGAAGTTGCGGATGACCTCGATCTCGCTCTCGATACTGAAGGCCTCGCGGGTGCGGTCGCGCAGATGGCTGGAGATGGCGGTGACGCCGTCGGACTGCGTGATCCCAAACCGCGTGATGGGCAGATACGACCGGTCCTGTCCGACCAGCGTGATGTCGGTGCCGTGTAGCGTGGTGATGAAGGGTAGATGGCGGCCCCGTGCGGCCAGCATCTGGCGCGCGAGCAGAGCGCAGACCGAGTGGGGAATGGCATAGTGAACGTGCAGGATGTCGAGCGAGTAGATCTCGGCGACCTCGGCCATGCGCGTGGCCAGGGCGAGATCGTAGGGTGCGTGCTCGAAGAGCGGGTAGTGGTAGACCTCGACCTGGTGAAAGTGGATGTTGGCCTCGCGGCCGGTAAGGCGGAAGGGCTGCGACGAGGTGATGAAGTGCACCTGATGGCCGCGCGCAGCCAGCTCGATGCCGAGCTCGGTGGCGACGACCCCGGAGCCGCCGTAGGTGGGGTAACAGGTAATGCCGATCTTCATAGTTCTACTTTCGCATCCTGAAGTTTAATTGTCAGGTGTTTCTTGTTGCAATATCGATAGTTACGATCGGTTCGCTGAGCCAATGACGGCACCGAGGTTCCCATAATGGATGAGCTGGGGCGGGTTTGGAAGCGCTAATCTTTTCGGCAGCTCGGCGAGCAGCGCCTGAAGCTCGATCTGGCGCTGGGCGCGAAGTCGAGTAGGGATGGCCGCGAGCGCGGCGTCGTTGTATCCGGGATGGCAGACCAGCTCCCAGAGGCCGTCGGGTAGGGTGGCGAGGAGCTGGTACAGCGTGGATGGGGTGAGGTCGCCGGTGGCCGAGACGCCGAGAGTGCCGTCGGTGGTGAGCACGCTGCCAGTGCGGATCTGGCGATGGGCGTAGAAGCGGGTCCGCAGGCCGCCGAGCAGCCTGATCTGAAGGCGGCGCAGGCGGGCGCCATGGCCGAGGGCTAGACTCCAAGGCTGCTCGAAGGGATTGCGGATGGCCACGATGGAGTTGTTCTCGGCGATGCGCAGCAGCGGGCGCGTGACCTGAGGGAAGAGGTGGGTGTGCTTGTGGCTGTCGAGGTGGGTGAGCCGGACCCCGGCTCGCTGCAGCCTCTGCACCTGGGCGAGGGCCTCGCGCTCGATCTCCATCTCGCTGATCTTGCCGCGCAGGAGTGCGTGCAGGAAGTCAACGAGGGAGGGCCGGAAGCGTTTGCCATCGGAGCCAAGCAGCGTGGGTATCGACTCCGGGCGCGAGACGGGGACGCCGTCGGTGAGGACGACGTGACAGCCGACGCCGAGGGATGGATGGGCGAGAGCGATGGCGACGGCGTCCTGGAACGCGGCACCGGTCGCCATGAGGGTGGCCGAGGTGAGGACGCCGGCTTGATGGAGTTCGCGGATGGCGCGGTTGACGCCGAGGGTCAGGCCGAAGTCGTCTGCGTTGAGGATGAGGCGGGCGGCCATGGCTGATTGGATGTCGCTGGTGCGTTGGTCGGATGTGGAGTCTGAAGCGCCGCCGAGAGCAAACGCCCGCGCTCGGGTGAAAGGCAACTCAGAATAGCATAGGGTCTTTGGTCGAAGATCCTGGATAGGCTGAGTGCCTCGCAGTACATTGACAGGCCTCTTCTGCGATCGATAGAGTTTGTGACGCATAGACCAATCACATACAGCTGTAGCTCGGAGGTCGATTCTTGCTCGCGACGCAAACCCTTAGAGGCGTTTTGTGCCTATTGGCGTTCGTTTTTACCTTGGGTGGCACCTCTCTTCTGGGAAAAGCGCAGGAACAACAGCTCCCCTATCAACAGCAGTCGCTTTCGCCGGAGCAGCGCGCGGCGGATCTTGTGTCGCGCATGACGCTGGACGAGAAGGTTTCGGAGATGGTCAACGGTTCGGCCGCGATTCCGCGTTTGGGCGTTCCCGCATACGACTTCTGGAGCGAGGGGCTGCATGGAGTGGCGCGTTCCGGCTACGCGACCCTGTTTCCTCAGGCGGTCGGGATGGCCTCGACGTGGGACGCGGACCTGGTGCACTCCGAGGCTGAAGTGATCGGGACAGAGGCGCGCGCCAAGTATAACGATGCGATTCGCCGTGGTGTGCATTCGATCTACTTCGGACTTACGATCTGGTCGCCGAACATTAACATCTTCCGTGATCCTCGCTGGGGACGCGGCCAGGAGACGTATGGCGAAGATCCGTTTCTGACCGGCCGGCTGGGGAGCTCGTTCGTGCGTGGGCTGCAGGGCGATGACCCGGATCATCCGATGGTGATCGCGACGTCGAAGCATTTTGCGGTGCACAGCGGGCCGGAGTCGACGCGTCACAGCGCGAATATTGCTCCCAGCGAGCACGATCTTTGGGATACGTATCTGCCGGCGTTTCGCGCAACCATCGTCGATGCCAAGGCCCAATCGATCATGTGCGCGTATAACTCGGTCGAGGGCCAGCCGGCGTGTGCGAGCAAGATGCTGCTGGGAGATGTGCTGCGTGGCGACTGGGGCTTCAAGGGATTCGTTACGTCGGACTGCGGAGCCATCGACGATTTCTTTGCGCAGAACGGACATCACTACTCCGCCGACAAGGAGAGCGCTGCGGCGGTTGGGATCAAGGCGGGAACGGATACCAACTGCGGGGCGACGTATCTTGCGCTCGGCGACGCGGTGAACAAGGGGCTGGTGAGCGAGAAGGAGATTGACCTCTCGCTCGAACGGCTGTTTGCGGCGCGCTTCCGGCTGGGCATGTTCGACGATGCGGAGCACAACCGGTTTGCGCAGATTCCTTACTCCGTGGTGCGCTCGCCGGAGCACACGGAGTTGGCGCTGCGGGCGGCGCGTGAGTCCATGGTGCTGCTCGATAACCGTTCCGGCGTGCTTCCGCTGCGCGCGGGGGCGAAGACGATCGCGGTGGTCGGGCCGAATGCGGCATCGCTGGCGGCGATCGAAGGGAACTACAACGCGGTGCCGAAGGATCCGGAGCTTCCGGTCGACGGCATCGCGCGCGAGTTTGGTGGAGCGCGCGTGGTCTATGCGCAGGGCGCCTCGTACGCCGAAGGGGTTCCCTTGCCGGTTCCGCGGACGGTCTTCCGGACGGGCGATTCGACCGACGCGGTGGAAGGACTGAAGGGCGAGTATTTCGCCAGCGAAGACTTCAAAGGCGCGCCCGCGGCGACACGAGTCGACAAGCAGATCGACTTTGACTGGAATGCAGCGGCTCCAGTCGATGGATTGGACCAGAGCCGGTATGCGGTGCGATGGAGCGGGACGATTACGCCTCCGGCGGCAGGAGACTATAAGTTTCTCGCGCGGCTAGCGTATTGCTATCCGTGCAACGGTGCGGAGCGATTCGCTGTGTATCTCGATGGGACCAAGGTGACCGGCTTCGGATCGCCCGCGGATGCGGAGCATCGCGAGAGCGGGACGCCGCGGTTTACGCTGCACTTCTCTGATACAAAGGCTCATCGCATTCGCGTCGAGTATATTCACGCGGGGCGGCTGTCCGACGGCGGCTTTTCGCTGGAGTGGATGCCGCCGGCGGAGGCGCTGCGACGCGAGGCGGTGGCGGTGGCGCGGCAGAGCGACGTCATGGTCGCGTTCGTCGGCCTGTCGCCGGAGATCGAGGGCGAGGAGATGCCGTTGAAGGTGGAGGGCTTCTCCGGTGGCGATCGCACGGACATCGCGCTTCCGGCGGTGCAGCGGCAGTTGCTGGAGGCGCTGGCGGCGACCGGCAAGCCGCTGGTTGTGGTGCTGCTGAATGGCAGCGCGCTCGAGGTCAACTGGGCCGAGCAGCATGCGGATGCGATCCTCGAGGCCTGGTATCCAGGCCAAGGAGGAGCGCAGGCGATTGCGGAGACGCTGGACGGAAAGAACAATCCAAGTGGACGTCTGCCGGTGACCTTCTATGCATCCAGCGATCAGCTGCCGGCGTTCGACGACTACTCGATGGCGAACCGGACCTATCGCTACTTCAAGGGCAAGCCGCTGTTTGGCTTCGGTTACGGACTGAGCTACACGAGCTTCGCGTACTCGGATGTGAAGCTGTCGACAACTTACCTGCATGCGGGCGAGTCGCTGACGGTCGAGGCTGATGTGACCAATACGGGGAAGATGGCTGGAGATGAGGTGGCACAGCTCTACCTGTTGCCGCCTACCCTGGCAACGGCTCCGGCGCTCGAGCTCGAGGGCTTCGAGCGTGTGCATCTGGGCGCAGGAGAGAGGCGGCATCTGCGGTTTACGCTCGATCCGCGGCAGCTCTCGCTGGTCGATGCGGCAGGGAAGCGAGCGGTGAGCGCGGGCGCGTATCGTGTGGCGATTGGCGGATCGCAGCCCGATGGCGCCAGCCCGACGGCGACGTTCGCTATCGAGGGCTCGCAGCCGATGGCGCGGTGAGTAGCGGCTAGACAGATACGATGGAGGAGGGGCGGGGCATGGATATGGTGGATCGGCGGTCGTTTCTGAAGGCGGTGGGATCGGCGGGGTTGCTTTCGGCGCTGCCGGAGACGGCGTTTGCGGCGGATGGGCGGGGTGTGGTGCATGAGGTGGCGGAGCCGGGGCAGGATGCGGCCGCGCGGCCGAAGTACTCGGTGAGGTTCGCGGTCGCGGGGATGAGCCATGACCACATCTACGGCATGGTAGGGGCGATGCTGCGCGGCGGTGGGGAGCTGGTGAGCGTGTATGCGGCGGAGCCGGAGCGTGGGGCGGAGTTTGTGAAGCGGTTTCCGCAGGCCAAGCAGGCGGCTTCGGTCGAGGAGATTTTGAATGATCCTTCGATTCAGCTAGTGCTGAGCTCGGCGGTACCGAGTGAACGGGCGCCGATCGGGATTCGCGCGATGCAGCATGGCAAGGACTTTCTGAGCGACAAGCCGGGGGTGACGACGCTGGAGCAGTTGGCCGAGGTGCGGCGGGTGCAGGCGGAGACCAAGCGGATCTACGGGATCATGTACAGCGAGCGGCTGGAGGTGCGGGCGGCGGTGAAGGCGGGAGAGCTGGTACAGGCGGGCGCGATCGGGCGGGTGATCCAGACGATCAACATTGCGCCGCATTTGATTCAGTATCCGAACCAGCCGCCGCGTCCGGAATGGTTCTGGGATCCGGCGAGGAATGGCGGGATTCTGACTGATATCGGATCGCACCAGGTGGATCAGTTTCTGTTCTATACGGGCTCGAAGAAGGTGGAGGTGGTGGCATCGCAGGTGGGGAATGTGAATCATCCTCAACATCCCAAGTTTCAGGACTTCGGCAACGTGATGCTGCAGGGCGACCGTGGTGTGGGGTATGTGCGGGTGGACTGGTTTACTCCCGATGGGCTGGGTGTGTGGGGAGATGGGCGGCTGTTTCTGCTGGGTACGGAGGGCTACATCGAGCTGCGCAAGTATGTGGACATCGTGGGGCGGAAGGGCGGCAATCACCTGTTCGTAGTGGATGGGAAGCAGACGCGGTATATCGATTGTGGTCAGGTGGAGTTGCCGTTCGGGCCGCAGTTCATCTCGGATATTGTGAACCGGACCGAGACGGGGCAGTCGCAGACGCAGACGCTGCTGGCGGCGGAGCTGGTGCTGAAGGCGCAGGAGAGAGCGAGCTTGCTGCACTTCAGCGCGTGAGGGGCTCAACGCAACCGGGACCGCTGAGGTTGGGCTTCGAGCGAGCCAAGCGGTGTGTACGGCCTTGCTGCTTGGGGCAGCTGTTGCGTCATCAGGCGCTCTTCGGAGCGATCTGGTGCGTTGGCTCGTCGGTGGGTGCGTCGCGGAGCAGCAGGCGCAGGTCGCGCAGATTGTTTCCGGTGGGACCGGTGACGATGTCGTCGCCGAGAGCACGCAGCAGAGGGGAGCTGTTGAAGCGGGCGAGTGCGGCCTCGACGGAGAAGCCGAGATGGCTGGCGCGGGCGATGCTATCGGTGTCGCAGACGGCGCCGGCGGCTGTGCTGCGGCCATCGACTCCGTCGGAGCCGGCGCTGAGGACGGTGGCATGTTCGCCGCGACGTGCCAGTTCGGCTGCGGTCCAGAGGGCGAAGTGCTGGTTGCGGCCGCCTTCGCCGACGCTCGCGGGGGGAGCGTCGGGAATGACGGCAGGAAGAGTGGCGGGGAGATGGACCTGAACCTCGCCTACGGAGATCAGGCAGCTGCGGCCATGGGTGTGGGTGAGGGAGGCGCTGCGGTCGAGCAGGTAGAGCGCGGCTTCGCGGTACTCCCATTCGTCGCAGCGGCTGTCGATCTCGGTGTGGAAGCCGAGTGCGCGGGCGGCGTCGGCGGCGGCCTGGGCGAGGTCCTCGCTGCTGAGGATGGCACGCCAGTGGGCGCGATCGAAGGTCGGGTCGGTGGGCTTGGGCGTCTCCACGCAGAGTGGACCGGAGAAGAAGGCGGCGATGTTTGCGGGCGGCGGGGCTGTGGCCGAGAGCTTGGCGAGCAGGGCGTGGCACTCGGCGAGGGTGGTGGTGTCGGGCAGAGATGGGCCGGAGCCGATGGCGTCGAGATCGCCAGCGGGGACGTCGGAGATGAGCAGAGTGCACTGCAGGCGAGCGACGGCGGCGGCCTGTGCGAGGCGGCCGCCTTTGACCGCGGAGAGGTGCTTGCGCAGAGTATTCATCTGCGCGATGGGGAGGCCTGAGCCCACTAACGCGCGATGGAAGGCGGCGAGGTCGCGGAGGGAGATGTAGGGATCGAGTGGCCGCTCCATCATGGCGGAGGCTCCTCCGCTGATGAGGAAGAGCACGGCGGTGCGTGGGGTAGCGCGGTGCATCAAGGACAGGGCGGCGGCAGCGGCGTGGAGGGAGTTCTCATTTGGAGTAGGGTGAGGGCCGGGGAAAAAGCTACCGTCGGCGATCTCTTCCTGAGGAGCTTCGGGTATCTCGGGAGCGATGACGATGGCGTGACGGGGAAGCTGGGAGGCGCGGCGCAGGACCTCGTGGGCGGCCTGGTACATGGGGACAGCGGCCTTGCCGACGGCGAGCACAAGTATCTGGTCGAGTTCATGAAGCGGAATGGTGGCGTCGGCGAGGCTGATCTGCTCGCCATCGCAATCGAGGTGTTGCTGCATGGCGCGGCGGATGTCTACGCGGCGCATGGCGTCGGAGAAGATGGCTCTGGCTTGCTGGGAAAGCGAACTCATGCGCACCTCCAGGCAGTGAGGGCTCGAACCATATTGCAAGATATCGTAAATATTGTTCTTATAAACTCGCATCTAAAAGATAAATACCCCCTAGCCAAGCAGCGCTGGGGCTTTCGGCCTCCGATTGCCGCTTGGCGATGGTGGGAGCCAGGGCGCACCGCTGGTGCGAATTCTGGCGGTTGGTCAGGCCTGTGATGGCTCCCCGCAGTGTCTCAGGTCGGCGCAGTCGATGAGTTTCCAACCTTCCACCAGACGGCCAATCTAGACAGTGAGCACGGATCTCCATACGCGTTGCCAACCATGCGTACGCCAACTCTGGAGGGGAGAGCGAACCAGGGGGCTGCTTTTGATCTTTCGGGCGCTGTTCCTTTCTTTGGTTGCGTGGGGGGACTCGACGATACTAGTGATCTAAGTGTAGCCACAGCTATATTTAGATCACTAGACTACATTGAATGCCTGTTCGGCCTATGAGCGTTGAATGGCTACTTGAATTTCGATCTCGGCTTTAAGAACGACGTTAGAGGTTGCCATCATGAAGATCCTGTTTGCAGGGGTAAACCCGGCTTTTGTCGCCTTCCTGAAGGCAGTCCTGTCTTCCTCCGGCTGCGACGTGATCGTCGCCTCCGACGGACGCGCCGCGCTCGATACGTTCTGCACCGAACGCGTCGATCTGATATTGATGGAGATAGATGTGCCTGTCATGTCGGGGCTGGAGGTGACGGGCAAGATCCGCGTGATCGAGGCGATGCAGGAATTGCCATGGACACCGATCGTTGTACTTACCGCCCCGGATTCACTGGAAAACCCTGTCACTGTTATTCAGGCTGGAGCTGACGATCTTGTTTCGCAAACAGCGCCTGAAGATGTTCTGAACGCGAAAATCCTCGCCCTGGTCAGGACGTCGACAGTGAGGCGTCAACTGGAAACGGCGAACGGCACGCTGAACAATATCCTGAACTCGGTCAGTGACGGGGTTCATGTTCTCGACATGCACGGCGTGATCATCGCGGAGAACACCGCATCCATGATTATGTTTGACTGGGAATATGCGGACAGTCTGGTCGGCAGGCGCGGGCACGAAACGATCCACCACCATCACGCCGACAACTCGATTTTTCCTGTCGAAGACTGTCCGATCTATGCGACGCTATCAGATGGCAAGTACCGCCATGTCCAGGAGGACGTGTTCTGGCGCAGGGGCAATACGTGCTTTCCCGTTGAATACAAATGCGCCCCCTTGCGCGATAAATCCGGCAACATGTGCGGGGTGACCGTGGTTTTCCGAGATATCTCGGAGAGAAAGAAAGCCGAGCAGCACATCATCTATCTCACCCAGCATTGCCCCCTCACCGATCTACCCAACCGCGTTCTATTTGGCGACCGGCTTAAGCAGGCCATACTCAACGCAAAACGTTCGCATACGAAATTCGGCCTACTGTTTGTCGATATCGACGGGTTCAAGGCGGTCAACGATCGCTACGGACATGCCGTGGGCGACATGTTGCTGCAGCGCATCGGCAAGCGTATGAAGCAATGCATACGCGAATCGGACACTGTCGCGCGCATCGGTGGAGACGAATTCGTTGCCATTTTACCGGTGCTGAATGAGGTTGAAGACGCGATTTCGATCGCCGAAAAGCTGCGTCAGTCTATCGAAGAACCTTTTGCAGTTGAAAATTGCATCCTGGCGGTTTCAGCCAGCATCGGCGTGGCTGTTTACCCGGACGACGGACTGGACGAACTGACCCTGCAGGTCAATGCCGACCACGCGATGTATCAGGCCAAAAGCCATGGCGGCAATGCCGTCGTGCTCAATGAGGCAGTCATTGAGTAAGTGCGCTCACTTGTTGAGCTATTTGAGCGCAGCTTGGGCCAGAATACCGCTCTTAAGTGTTTCGAGCGGCACTGACCATGGCATCTCTACGACCGCACTATTCGGAAAGGAACGTGCCGTGACTTTCGTGATCGATCTCGCATCGCTCTTCCGCCGGGACCTTTCCCGGCTAAGGCGTCAAATAGATTCATTTCCCAACGGCGATGCGATATGGCTGACTCCTCCGGGAGTGACGAACTCGGCCGGGAATCTCGTGCTCCACATAGAGGGCAACCTCCGGGAGTACATTGGGCGTCAACTCGGCAACTTGGCCTATGTTCGAAATCGACCACAAGAGTTCAGCTCGAAAGGCCTTCCCAAAGAAGAATTGATTCGTCGCATCGCGGCGTTGTGCCGCTCCATTCCATCGATAGTAGAGTCT
>DATMOB010000048.1:0-20201 GCA_035568455.1 Granulicella sp. | reverse complement strand
CGGTGAAGAAGAAGTAGCCGGAGCGGTTTGTTTCGGCTGCCGCCTGCAGGGAGCGGTTCAGGCTCTTTGCGGGCGCGAGGTATGATCGTCGCATGTGCGATTTGGGCTTGAGCAGGGTTTTCGGGGCTTTGATCCTGACGTTGATCATGGCTGGGTCATGGAGCGGGACAGGGCGCTTGGCGCGGGCGCAGAGCCTCGATCCCAAGGGCGTGATCGCCTCCATGGTCGCGCATGAGTATGAGGCGGAGCGGCACCGCGAGCGTTACGAGTATGTCTCCGAGGAGCGGTCGGAGCGGACCGGCGGCCATCTGTGGCGGGAGCTGGTGGCGGAGACCGCGGCAGGCAAGGTGCGGCATCTGGTGGCGGTGGATGGTCAGCCGCTGACGGGAGAGCAGCTGGCGGCCGAGCGGGCGCGGATGGCGGATATCGCGGCACACCCGGAGGCGTTTGCGCGGCGGGAGCAGGCACTGAAGAACGATGAGCAGCATGCCAAGCAGATGCTGGATCTGCTGCCGAAGGCGTTTCTCTTCGAGAACCCGCGGCAGGAGGGGAGCTATCTGCGCGTGGACTTCAAGCCGAACCCGGACTACTCGCCGCAGTCGATCGAAGAGCGCATTCTGCATGCGATGGTGGGCTCGGTCGTGGTGGAGACAGGCAAGATGCGGCTGCGGGAGCTGGACGGGCGGTTGCCGGAGGACGTGAATATTGCGTTTGGGCTGGTGGCAACGATCAAGGCCGGCAGTCACTTCGCGACGACGCGGCAGCCGGTGCATACCGGGCCGGTGTACGGGACGGAGTGGAAGACGCAGTCGCTCGATACCGATGTGACGGGCCGGGCGATCTTCTTCAAGGCGATCGGCAAGAAGGAGCACGCGGAGCACGCGGAGTTCAAGATCCTGCCGCCGGAGATCTCGGTGCCGCAGGCAGTGGAGCTTCTGGAGAAGGACTCGTCCGGGCGGTTGGGGACTCTGGCGCTCAAATAACCGTTCTCGGAGTGAGCAGTGCGAGGGCGACGGTGAGGAGCACGACGGCCCAGGGTGGGGCCTTGAGCCGGGTGAGGGCGAGGAAGGCTGCGGCGGCGATCAGCACATCGATATAGGTGTGGACGGCGGTCGAGCAGACGGGACGCACCCAGGCAGCACAGAGAACTCCGAGGACGCTGGCGTTGATGCCGTGGAGCGCAGCCTGGAGGCGAGGCTGCGTGTGCAGAGTCGCCCAGAAGGGCAGAGCTGCGATAAGCAGGAGCATGCCCGGTAGAAAGATGGCGATGAGGGAGAGAGCGGCGTAGAGGAAGGGGTGGGCGACGGCTCCTAAGATTGATCCTGCCGTGGGTCCGAGCCTGGTTCCTATGTCGGCGCCAAGGAAGGCGGCGAAGGTGAAGAGTGGGCCGGGGATGGCCTGGGCGGCTCCGTAGCCGGCGAGGAAGCTGGACTGGGAGATCCAGCCCGGGGCGACGACCGCGTGCTCGAGCAGAGGAAGGACGACGTGTCCGCCGCCGAAGACCAGGGCTCCGGTGCGGTAGAAGGCGTCGAAGACAGCGAGCGGGTGGGATCGAGTAGAGCGGGCGAGGGGCGGGAGCAGAAGCAGGAGGGCGAGGAAGAGCCCGGCGGCTGTGAGGCCCTGGGCGCGGGTGATGGGGAGGTGCAGCTCCGTCTGGGATGGCGTGGCTGGACTTCGGCTGAGCAGCAAGGTTCCGGCCAGGGCACCGAGGGCGATGGGCAAAATCGTGCCCGCAGATGCGGGGGCGAAGCTCGCGAGGATGGCGGCGGCGATCGCAAAGGCGATACGGCGGAGGTCGGGGGCCAGCGTCCGTTGCATGGAGAGGATCGCCTGGGCAACGATGGCGACGGCGACCAGCTGCAGTCCGTGGAGGACGGCGGGGTTGATCGTATGGGTTCCCTGGCCGAGAGCAAAGGCGATCAGGAGCAGGGCCGAGGGCAGGGTGAAGCCGATCCAAGCGGCGAGTGCTCCGAGCCAACGGGCGCGAAGGAGACCAAGGGCGAAGGCGGTCTGGCTGCTGGCGGGGCCCGGCAGGGATTGGGCGAGGGCGAGGATCTCGGCGTAGGTGTCGGCGGTGCACCAGCGGCGGCGCGTGACGAACTCGGCGTGGAAGTAGCCGAGGTGGGCGATGGGGCCGCCAAAGGAGAGGCCGCCTAGTCTCAAGAAGGCGAGCAGGACTTCGAGCGCGGTGCCGGATTTGTGCGAGGCGGCTGGGGACATGCTGGCCGGGGAAGTCTGATATCGGAAGTCTACGGTATTTGTGGGCTCGGATTCATAAAGCGGTTGCGCGTCACGCGATGCCCACCTTAGCGCGGATAAGGCCGTCGCGAAGATGGGGGCCCCGGTTTCTGCAGCCCATAGAATCGAGTGATGGGCTTAGGATTTGCGGTTGAGCGGACGAGTGAGGGGGGTGGGCGGCGGGGACGGCTGACGCTGCCGCACGGGGTGGTGGAGACGCCGGTGTTCATGCCGGTGGGTACGGCGGCGACGGTAAAGACTGTGCCGCAGGAGATTTTGGAGGTGAACGGCGCGGGCGGCAGGGGGGCGGAGATCATCCTGGCGAATACCTATCACCTCTACCTGCGGCCGGGCCATGAGCTGATCGCGCGGATGGGCGGGGTGCACCGGTTCATGGGCTGGGAGCGGCCGATGCTGACGGACTCGGGCGGCTTCCAGGTGTTCAGTCTGAGCAAGCTGCGGAGGATCTCGGATGATGGCGTGGAGTTCCGGTCGCATCTGGATGGGAGCAAGCACTTCTTCTCGCCGGAGCACTCGATCGACGTGCAGATTGCGCTGGGAGCGGATATTGCTATGGTATTCGACGAGTGTGTCGAGCATCCGGCGAGCTATGAGCGGACGCGGGCGTCGATGGGGTTGACGCATGCGTGGGCGGCGCGGTCCAAGCAGCACTTCGAGGCCAACAAGCAGCGGGTGCCGTGGAGCGAACGGCTGGAGGGAAGGACACAGAGCCTGTTCGGGATCGTGCAGGGAGGAATGTATGCGGACCTGCGGCGGGAGTCGGCCGAGCGGCTGGTGGAGATGGATCTTCCCGGGTATGCGATTGGCGGGCTGGCGGTGGGCGAGCCGCGCGAGGTGACGCGGGAGATGATCGCGCGCACGTTGGAATTGTTGCCGAAGGATAAGCCGCGGTATGTGATGGGGGTGGGGTACCCGGATGAGATCGAGGAGTACGCGCGGATGGGAGTCGACATGATGGACTGCGTGCTTCCGACGCGCGCCGGGCGGCACGGCCTGGTGTTCGCGCGGCAGGATGGGGCGATCGTGCGCATGAACATCAAGCGCAAGGAGTACGCGGAGGATTCGGGACCGATCGATGCGAGCTGCAGCTGCATGGTGTGCCGGCGCTACTCGCGGGCGTATCTGCGGCATTTGTTTGTGGCGGGCGAGGCGCTGGCGGCGACCTTGAATTCGATTCACAACCTCGCGTTTTATCTGGATACGATGGAGCGGGTGCGGGCGGATCTGGCGGGGGTGGGGGTGGCTGCGGGATCTCCGGTGGGGGCGTAGGGAGCGATGGCGAGACTGACGGCGGCCGCGGTGAAGCGGGAGGTCGGGGCGCTCAAGGAGCCGGAGCGGGCGCTGTTCCTCGAGCGGTTCTTCCGGACCGGTGCGGGGGAGTATGCCGAGGGCGACCGGATGCTGGGGCTGAGCGTGCCGGATCAGCGGGTGATCGCCAAGGCGTTCCGTGGGCTGCCGCTGGACGAGGTGCGGAGGCTGCTGGGGTCGGAGTTCCATGAGCACCGGCTGATCGCGCTGCTGATCCTGGTGGACCAGCACAAGCGGGCTGACGATGCGGGCAGGCGGGTGCTGCACCGTTTCTACCTGGAGAACCTGGCTGGAGTGAATAACTGGGATCTGGTGGACACGTCGGCGGCGGAGCTGGTGGGCGAGCATCTGGAGGAGGACCCGGCGGTGCTCGCTGGGTTGGTGGATTCGCCGGTGCTGTGGCATCGGCGGATTGCGATGGTGAGTACGTTTGCGGAGCTGCGCAAGGGGCGGACGGCGCTGACCTTCCGGGTGGCGGAGCGGCTGCTCGGGGACCAGCATGATCTGATCCACAAGGCGACGGGGTGGCTGCTGCGCGAGGCCGGGAAGCGGTCGCAGGAGGATCTGCTCGAGTTTTTACGAAAGCAGTACGCGCGGCTGCCGCGGACGACGCTGCGGTATGCGATCGAGCGGCTGGATGCGCTCGACCGCAGGCAGTGGCTGCTGGGGCCGCAGTAGGGCGCCCAAACGACTAGATAGTGCGGAGGCGGAGGGCGGCGTAGTCGCGGTTGAGCTCGAGGCAGAGGGCTTCGACGACGAGTTCGTGGTCGGTGCGCTGGGGTAGGCCGGAGACGGTGATGCTGCCGAGGATGCCGGCGCCGGTGACGGCGAGCGGAAAGGCTCCGCCGTGGGTGGCGTAGTCGCCGTCAGAGAGGGCGTACTTCTCGCTGAGCGTGCTGTTGCTCTCGGTGAGGTAGAGGCCGACGGCGTAGGAGCTGCGGTGGAAGCGGGCGACGACGTTCGATTTGCGCTGGACCCAGCGGCCGTTGTCGGGGGTAGTGCCGGGCAGGGCGGCGTAGAAGAGCTGCTCGGCGGGGGAGCCGAAGCGGCGGATGTCGATGACGACGGGGTGCTTGCGCTCGACGGCGAGGCGGCGGAGGGTGTTGCCGAGGGCCCAGGCGGTGGTGGCGTCGAAGGCGGGGAAGGTGAGCTGGCGTTCCTGCTCGGTGATGCGGGCGCGATCGTCGGAGGTGCCGCTGATGCTGGGAGCGAGGGACATGCGGTTGCCTTTCCTGGGCGGGGACTTCCCCTTCCCCTGTACCCGTAAGTGCTAAAGTATAGAAAACAAAGGGCCTAAGTCCAGACTGAAGTCCTAAAGTCTAAATGGCAGAGTACTTACCTGTAAACTCTTGATCCTGCTGAAGTTACGTGATCTGGGGTGTTGTTCCCTTTGTTTTGTCTCTGCTTCTATTCTATCGGGTTGGAGGGGGTAAACCGGCAGATTTCTTGGGCGTGGGAGGGGTGCGTCTTTGCTGGGGATGGTGAGGTTCGAAGGCGGGATGGGGGTTCACAAGGCAGGGAACAGGGAACAGGGGCGATGGCTGGCGGAGGATCGGGACGTGGCGAGAGCGAATAGGGGCTGTGTTCCATCGCTTCGGCGGCTGGTGAGGAAGGGAAAGCAACGCGAGAAGTTTGTGTTGAAAGGCGCGAACGGTATGTGGGCCGGGAGATTTCTCGGGGTCCTTCGCTTCGCTTCAGGATGACAGCAAGATCCGACAACGGCCTGGATTGGTTTCAGCTGCAGCCGCAGGTCTGTCCCTTCCATGCGCGCTGCGCCTCGACCAGCAGCAGGGGGATCAGGCAGGCGACGGCTGCGACGTCGATCCACCAGAGAGGGTGGACTGCCTGAAGCAGGAGGGAGAGCAGGGTGATCGCGGCAAGATAGGCGCAGGTGGCGGATTGCACGGCATCGGCAGCCAGGGCGCGGTTATGGGTTGCATTCGCCTGACGTCGTTTCAGGATTGCCAGGGGAGGCATGACGAGCAGCGCGCCCAGGGTGATCGCGATGCCCAGGTAGCTCCGGTCTGGAACGAGTCTCGCATGGGCCGCGAAGCCGGCCAGGACGGCGATGACGCCGGCGAGGAGGAAGAGCAGGCCTCCTGCGAGCCGTGCCGCTGTATTAGCGGAGACGTGACGCCTCCCGAACGGCAGAAGGACGACCGCGGCGGAGAGAAGCTCGATCAGGCTGTCCGAGCCGAACGCCGCGATGGGAAGGCTGTGCGCTTTAATGGCGGCGACGGCAGAGCCAATGCATTCGAACAGCATCCAGGCGATGGTGACGGATTGCAGCAGCAACACATTGCGGCGTGAACCCAGTTCTCCGCCGTACGCGGCCCCCGGTTGTCGGTGCGAAACCTGTGTCATGGCCGCCTCCCCTCTCTCTATTGTTTACTTTTTCCTGTCTTCGCGGAGCCCATCACGGGGTTTTCCAGAGGTGGTTGGGCAGGAGGTAGGTGAAGCCGGCGAAGCCCTGCCATTGGGTGAAAGAACTGGTGAGGCCGTGGTTGAGTCCGGCGTCGACCACCAGGTTCTCGCGGACCGGGTAGGAGAGCGCCCAGAGGTTGCCGGCGGCGTTGCCGCGGGTGAGCGGCTGGGTGAAGTGCCAGATCTCTCCGGCCAGGGTGAAGTGGCCGAGCGGATGGGAGATGGAGAGGGTTTGGCCGAATTGACCGCGGCGGATGGGGCGCTCGCACGGCGCTGGGCCGCTGGCCTGTTCGGAGAAGATGGCGGGCGGAGTACGGGTAGAAAGGTGCGGGCGGTATGGGGGTGCGGAGGGTACCGAGGTCCTTCGACTCCGCTTCGCTCCGCTCAGGACGACAGCTCTCAAATTTGCGCCCTGAGATATTGATACGGGCTGGGGCGAGGCGGGATTCTTGACACAAGCTGGCGGTTACGCGATCCTTAGGGGCTAGGCAACCTTTCAGCCGCAGGGAGAGCTGCGTCGTCCTGTGTATTGGTTCGGGCGGGCGGCGGTTTCGCTGGCTAGAGGGTTCTCTCCCTGTCCCCTTCTCCACCGGCATGGTGCAGCGGCGTCGATCTTGATCGCAGTCAAGACGTGATCAGGATGGCTGGAAGGCGGTTTCGCCTTGGGGCGGAGCCGGGCGCGGAGTCTGGAAGCAGCAAGTTGGTCGAACGGAGTATCGAGTGATGTTTGCGATGTGGTTGCAGAGCGCGGGCGTGTTCGGCAGTTTGGGCGGTTTGCCGCTGCTGGCCCTGTTTTTCGTGGCGATGTACTTTTTGATGATCGCGCCGCAACAGCGGAAGCAGAAGAAGTGGCAGGAGATGCTGAGCCATCTGAAGAGCGGCGACAAGGTGACGACCAACGGTGGGATCCGGGGCACGGTGTTGTCGGTGAAGGATGACGCCGTTGTGCTGCGGGTGCAGCCGGATGGGGTGAAGCTGGAGTTTGTGCGCAGCGCGATCGCCGCGGTGACCACCTCGGAGGAGAGCACGAGTTAGCCGGGCTCCGGGGTCCGCAGGCAAGAGCAAACAGCAGGTCCTCCCGCTGCGCGGAAGGATGACAATTTTAGGTCCTCCCGCTTCGCGGAAGGATGACAGGTTCAGGAAATCGAGACCATGGGCAAGAATCTTCGCAATCGAATCGTATTTATCGTGGCCGTGCTGGTGGTGTCGGTGTTCGGCATTATCGGGATTCCGCATGGAGGCCTGAAGCAGGCGCTGACGGACCGCATTCACCTGGGTCTGGACCTGCGCGGTGGCATCCACCTGGTGCTGCAGGTGAAGGTGGCCGAGGCGGTCTCGCACGAGACCGACAAGGACGTGCAGCGGCTGGTGGACGACCTGCAGAAGGCTGGGGTTCCGGGGGCGACGCCGACCAAGAACGACCCGGCGCATCCGGATACGATCCAGATTGCCGGGATTCCGCCGGCCAAGCTGGGCGATGTGCGCGGGGTTCTGGACGCGAACTATACGAACTACAACCAGGGCGTGAATCCGGATGGATCGCTGAGCCTGACGTTGAAGCCGGAGGCGGTGCGGGACATCGAGACGCGGGCGCTTGACCAGTCGATCGAGACCATTCGGGACCGGGTCGACAAGCTGGGCGTGAGCGAGCCGGTGATCGAGAAGTACGGTCTGGGCGACAACGAGATCCTGGTGGAGCTGCCGGGAATCGAGGACGCCGGCCACGTGCAGGAGATTATCCAATCGACGGCGCGGCTGGAGATCCACGAGGTTGCAGGCGGTCCGTGGGCGACCGACCAGGAGGCCCTGGCGGCCTATCCGGGCGGGATTCCGGCAGACTCGGAGCTGGTGCATGGCACGGGTTCGGCGGGAAGCGGAGACCAGGTGTGGCTGCTGAAGCGGCTGCCGGTGGTCTCGGGTACGGACTTCCGGGATGCGCAGCCGTCGCAGGATGAGAACGGCCGTCCGGATATGACGTTCAACCTGACGACCACGGCGGGCGACCAGTTCTATAAGTTCACCGACGCGCACAAGGGCACGGGCTCGATGGCGATCGTGCTGGATAACCGCGTGAAGGAAGTGGCGGGCATCCAGGGCGCGATTCGCGACCAGGGCCGGATCACCGGCGGCTTCACGCAGCAGCAGGCGAAGGATCTGTCGATGATGCTGCGGACCGGGGCGCTGCCGGCGTCAATCGTGTTCCTGGAGACGCGGACGGTGGGGCCAAGCCTGGGCGCGGCGTCGATCAAGCAGGGCGTGGAGGCGGCGGTCGCCGGCACCCTGCTCGTGATGCTGTTCATGCTGGTTTATTACCGCGGTGCGGGCATCAACGCCAACCTGGCGCTGATGCTGAACCTGCTGATCCTGCTGGGTTTCATGGGCTACTCGCATGCGACGTTGACGCTGCCGGGAATTGCGGGCGTGATTCTTACGATCGGTATGGGCGTGGACTCGAACGTACTGATCTTCGAGCGCATTCGCGAGGAGCTGCGGGCGGGCAAGAGCTCGGCGGCGGCGGTGCAGTCGGGATTTGCGCATGCGTGGATCACGATTGTGGACACCCACGTGACGACGATCGTCTCGGCGTGCATTTTGATCCTGTTCGGTACCGGTCCGGTGAAGGGGTTTGCGGTGACGCTGATCTTCGGTCTGCTGGCCAACCTGTTTACGGCGGTGCTGGTGTCGCGGGTGATCTTCGACGCGGTGCTGAAGAACAAGGATCGCAGCGCGGCACTTTCGATCTAGGCGATGTTGAGAACTGCGGCGCCTTGAGGGCGGCCGCCGAGGTTTATACGCGTGGAACTGTTTCGGAATGCAAATATCGACTGGCTGGGAAAGAAGTGGTACTTCCTGGGCTTTTCGCTGATCTTCTCGGTGGCTGGCGTCTTGAGCATGCTGTTCTGGCACCACATCCCAACGGGCGTGGACTTCAAGGGCGGCACGCTGGTGTACCTGAAGTTCGACGCTCCGCCGAACGAGGATCATCTGCGGGCGGCGGTGAACAAGGCCGGGATCCACGACCCGACGATCTCGAAGATCAGCGAGGCGTTTGGCCAGGCGGCCAATGAAGAGGTGATCGGGCTGCCGATGGCGGACTCGAGCGACGCCCGCCACGATGTGGGACGCGAGCGGGTGATGGCGGCGCTGAACGCGAACTATCACGACTCTGGCTTCTCGGTGCAGCAGGTGGAGATCGTCGGGCCGACGGCGGGCAAGCAGCTGCAGCAGCAGGCGTGGCTGGCGACGATGTATTCGCTGATCGGAATGCTGGTGTACCTGTGGTTCCGCTTCGAGCTGATCTACGGCGTGGCGGCGGTGGTGGCGGTGTTCCACGACACGCTGATCACGGTGGGTGCGTTCAGCCTGGTGAACCAGGAGATCACGCTGACGGTGATCGCGGCGATCCTGACGCTGATCGGCTACTCCATGAACGACACCATCGTGGTGTTCGACCGCATTCGCGAGAATCTGGCGACCAGCCGGAGGGAGTCGCTGGCGGATGTGGTGAACCGCAGCATCAATCAGACGCTGTCGCGGACGGTGATCTCCTCGGGGTTGACGTTTCTGACGGTGCTGTCGCTGTATATCTTTGGCGGCGAGGTGCTGCACGGCTTCTCGTTCGCTCTGGTGGTGGGTATTTTAATCGGGACGTACTCGTCGATCGCGGTGGCGGCGCCGATGCTGGTGGCCTACCAGGACTGGCGGGCGAAGCGGGGCAAGGCGGCGACGCTGCCGGCCAAGCGGGCTAAGGCATAGATTTTCCACAGTCGTAGAGGGTTTTCCACCGCGGGAACAATTTCGAACCCCCCGGTGTCTAAGGAAACGTAGCACCAACCGCCGTCCTGATGAAGAAGAGGTTGCCATGTTTGAAGACTCCCTGATGGAATCCGGTGGCAAGATCAAGTCCAAGTCCAAGTACTGGATGATCGCGACGTTCGCTCTGAACGTCTCGGTCGTGGCGATTCTGATCCTGATTCCGTTGCTCTATCCCGAGGCGCTGCCCAGGACGGCCATGACGGCCATGTTGACGGCACCGCCTCCGCCGCCCCCGCCGCCGCCTCCTCCGCCGCCCGCGCAGGTGGTGAAGCCGATTAAGATGGTTTCGGAGGTCGACCAGGGCCTGCACGCGCCGACCAAGATCCCCAAGGACATCAAGATGTTGAAGGAGGACGCTGCGCCTCCTCCGCAGATGGCCGGAGTGGCCGGCATGAGCGGCATGGCTGGAGGGACTGGTGGTCCTGGCGGTGTGTTCGGCGGCATGGGTACGGCGCCGACGCCGGTGGTTCGGGTGGAGAAGCCCAAGGGACCGCAGCGGGTTTCGGCAGGCGTGGTGGCTGGGTTGATCCTCAGCAAGACGACGCCGGTGTATCCTCCAATTGCGAAGGCAGCACACGTCTCGGGTACGGTGGTATTGCATGCCCTGATCTCGAAGACGGGCACGATCGAGAATCTTTCGGTGGTGAGCGGGCCGGAGATGCTACGGGCGAGCGCGCTGGACGCGGTGCGGTCGTGGCGGTATAAGCCGTATCTTTTGAATGGAGAGCCGACCGAGGTCGATACCACGGTCACTGTCAACTTCAACTTTGGCGGCGGCTAGACCCGCAGCTGTACCTTACCGGGTTCGCCCACACTTTCACGCATTGGTCGAAGCCTCCTGCAGCGAAGCATGGCGGGGGGTCTGCAGTGAACCAGCTCTGAGAACGACAGAGTTAAATCAGGAGGAAAGATTCCAGTGATTCTCGCCCATCTCGCACAGTTCGCCCACGTACCCTCTTCTCTCGGTCTGTATTTCCAGGAAGCCGGAGCACCCAGCTTCAGCTTCATGGGGCTGCTCCAGAACATGGGATGGCTCGCTCGCGGAGTCGTCGTGATCCTCTTCATCATGTCGATCTGGTCGCTGGCGGTGATCATCGACCGTTATCTGTACTTCTCGGCAGCGCGCAAGCAGTCGCGTGAGTTCGCGCCGAAGGTTGCGGGCGCGCTCAAGGACGGCCGTCTGGATGAGGCGATCAAGGTTGCCGATCGCAGCAAGAAGTCGCACCTCGCCGAGGTGGTCACGGCCGGTCTGCAGGAGTTCCGCAGCTTCGGTTCGGGCGGCAGCATCACCGCTGAGCAGGTGGAGAGCTCGAAGCGCGCCCTGGAGCGCTCGGAGGCGATCGTTCACGCGAAGCTGAAGCGCGGTCTGGGTGGTCTGGCCACGATCGGTTCGACGGCTCCGTTCATCGGTCTGTTCGGCACGGTGGTCGGTATCTTGAACGCCTTCCAGTCGATCGCGACGGCGAAGACCTCGGGCATCGGCCAGGTGGCCGGCGGTATCTCGGAGGCCCTGGTGACGACGGCGTTCGGCCTTCTGGTCGCTATCCCGGCGGTTATGACCTTCAACTACTTCACCAACAAGGTCGAGGCGTTCGACGTCGAGATGGACAACAGCTCGAGCGAGCTGATCGACTACTTCATCAAGCAGAGCCACCGGTAGTTCTCTGGTTGGCGCAGCACCTGCATCCGGTGTGATGCAGCAGGCAGGCGAGCGGCCACGGCGGGAATCCACGCATGCCAGTCTCCGGACCCCTGAGTATCTGGGGTCCGGAGCGCTGCGGGCGGAGCGCCCCGGAGCCAATCACCGAACGAGCGGAAGTACTCAAGACGCGCACGCCGGCATACCGGACGGAGTTACACGATGGCACTCGCGAAGCGGGACGAAGGCAAGAAGGTCAATTCGAATATCAACGTCACGCCGATGGTGGACGTGATGCTGGTCCTTCTGATCATCTTCATGGTGATCACGCCGATGTTGAACAATAAAGTGAACGTCGACCTGCCCAAGGCGGCGGCGGCGGTGGTGATGGAAGACGCGAACAAGGAAGATGCTGTGGTCGTGGCGGTTACACGGGACGGCAAGACCTTCTTGGGCGGCGACCGGGTCAATATCGACGACCTGGGTACGAAGATCACGGCAAAGCTGGAGAACAAGACGAACAAGCAGGTCTTCCTGCGCGCCGATTCCCGCGCCAACTACGGCAAGGTGATGGATACGATCGACGGGATCCGTACGGCAGGCGTCAGCCAGCTTGGGCTCCTGACCGAGAGACAGGACCAGTAGTCCGTACGTCAAAGCATCAGGTAAGTGCCGGAGTGTAACGAGGTGCGAGCGGCCGGGCTCCAAGAGATGGGTACCAAGGAGATAAAGCTATGGCAATGGGCGGTGGTGGAGGTACAGGCAAGGCGGTATCGGATATCAACGTAACGCCGCTGATTGACGTGTTGCTGGTGCTGCTGATCATCTTCATGGTGATTGTTCCAGTAACTCCCAGGGGTCTGGACACGCTGATTCCGCAGCCTCCCAAGAACAAGCAGCCGGAGCCGGAGAACACCCGCACGATCGTGGTGCAGGTTCAGTCGAACGGTGCGGCGGCCCCGGCGTACAAGATCAACGATACGTCCTTCAACAAGACCGAGATCGAGCCCAAGCTGGTGGAGATCTTTTCCGCCCGGCAGGAGAAGGTCATGTTCGTGAAGGGCGACAAGGATCTGGACTTCAGCAAGATCGCCGAGGTGATCGACTATGGACACCAGGCTGGGGTCGATAACATCGGAATCATTACTCCCCGGGTTGAAGCAGGGCAGTAAGTGAATCAGGTTTTTGTGAGGACGGGCGACCTGCTTTGGGCAGGTCGCCCGTTCGCGTCTGAGGCAGTCCGAAAGCGGGCACGCGGCTAGGCGCTTGCCATATCGGGCAGCGGGGTTGTACTTTATCGGAGTTGCGAGCCAGCAGCAAAGTTCGTGGCGTGTCGAACGCCCCAAGAATAATTGACCCACATGCAGCGGGATGCTCTGGTCATATCGGGGCATCTACCATTACAATCGAACCAAATGCAACAGGCTGTCCCACGGCTCTCAAGTCCCACCCATCACCCATTATCTGCGCCCTCCAAGGAGAACACACGCCCCATGAAATTGACTGCTCGGATCCCGGTCACGGCCGCTTTTGTGGCGCTGTTACTTTTCGGAGCCACCGGTTGTAACCAGCTCAAGTCGCGCGACCAGCTGAACAAGGGTGTGCAAGCGTTCAAGAACGCGCGCTACGAAGAAGCTGTTGACCACTTCCAGACGGCAATCAAACTGGATCCGAACTCCGCCGATGCGAAGCTGTATCTGGCGACGGCCTACTCCTACCAGGTGGTTCCGAATCTGGATACGCCGGAGAATCTGGCATTGGCGCAGAAGGCTCTGGATGGCTTTCAGGCGGTGCTGGCCAAGAATCCGAACGATCTGACGGCGTTGCAGCAGGTGGCTTCGATCGATCGCAACATCAAGAAGATGGATGAGGCGAAGCTGTATGAGCGCAAGGTGATTGCGCTCGATCCGAACAACGCCGAGGCCTACTACACGATCGGTGTCGTGGACTGGATGCAGGCCTATAAGAATGCGGTCACGATTCTCGCCGCCGATGGTCTGACCGACGATGGCAACGGCAATGTGAAGAAGACCAAGGGTGCATGCCAGAAGCTGCAGGCCGCCAATAATGACCTGGTGAACGAAGGTCTCGATGTGCTGCAGAAGGCGGTCAACATCAACCCGACCTACGAAGAGGCGATGACCTATCTGAACCTGATGCAGCGGCGCAAGGCGGACCTGGAGTGCGGCAACGATGCTGCGCGCAAGGCGGATCTGGCGCTGGCCGATGATTGGGCGCAGAAGAGCATGAACGCCCGCAAGGCAAATGAGCTGAAGAAGGAACAGAAGGTCGGCGGCGGCGTTACGATGTAGCCGCAGGTTCAACGTGGTTCACAGAGGCCTCCCGCTTGGGAGGCCTTTGTGCTGTAGGGCGGTGTCCGGGGAGGGCTGGGGGGGGGCGTAGAATGGGGCGCTTGCGAAGGCCGATCACAAAGGTGCTGGTCGCGAACCGCGGCGAGATCGCATTGCGGATTATGCGTTCCTGTCGTGAGATGGGGCTGGGAACGGTCGCCGTGTACTCCGACGCGGACCGCACGGCGCTGCATGTAAGTTATGCGGACGAGGCCTACGGGATCGGCGCAGCCCCGGCCACCGAGAGTTACCTGCGCGGGGGGCGGATCTGCGAGGTGGCGCTGTGCGCGGGGGTGGACGCGATCCATCCCGGATACGGCTTCCTCGCGGAGAACGCGGAGTTCGCGGAGGCTTGCGCGGGTGCGGGGATCAGGTTTATTGGGCCGCCCGCAAGCGCTATGCGGATGCTGGGCTCGAAGACCAGGGCGCGGCAGGCGGCGGACGCGGTGGGGATGCCACGGGTTCCGGGCTCGGTGACGTCTCTGCGGGACGTGGAGGAGGCGCGGCGGATGGCAGAGGAGATCGGCTATCCGGTGATGCTGAAGGCGTCGGCGGGCGGCGGCGGCAAGGGAATGCGGGCGGTGCTCTCGGCCGCGCAGATGCCCGAGGCCTTTGCCGCCGCCGCGAGCGAGGCCGAGCGTAGCTTCGGGTGCGGAGAGGTGTATCTGGAACGGCTGCTCGCGCAGGCGCGGCATATCGAGATACAGGTGATGGCGGACGAGCATGGCAACTGCGTGTACCTGGGGGAGCGCGAGTGCTCGGTGCAGCGGCGGCACCAGAAGGTGATCGAGGAGGCGCCGTCGGCGGTGGTGGGGGCCGAGCTGCGCCGGCGGATGGGGGAGGCGGCGTGCCTGCTGGCACTGTCGGCGGGGTATGTGAGCGCGGGTACGGTGGAGTTTTTGGTCGATGGCGCCGAGAACTTTTACTTCCTGGAGATGAACACGCGGCTGCAGGTGGAGCATCCGGTGACCGAGCTGGTGACGGGGCTCGATCTGGTACGGATGCAGCTGGAGATCGCGATGGGCGAGCCGCTGGTGGTGCGGCAGGAGGAGATCGCACTGCGCGGTCATGCGATCGAGTGCCGGATCTATGCGGAGGATCCGGAGAACGACTTTTGCCCCTCGCCGGGGCGGATTACGCGGCTGCTGCAGCCGGCAGGGCCGGGCATTCGCGAGGACTGCGGCGTCTATGCGGGCTGGGAGGTGCCGGTGGAGTACGATCCGTTGCTATCGAAGCTGGTGGCGTTTGCGGGGACACGGGAGGCGGCGATCGATCGCATGCTGCGGGCTCTGGACGAGTATGTGATCTCGGGGATCAAGACCAACGTCGGGTTGTTTCGCAGGATTTTGCTGGACCCGGAGTTCCGTGCGGGGCGCATCGATACAGGGTATCTGGAGCGGCTGCTGCGGGCGGATGGGGAGACCTGCGGGGCGGAGGTGCCGGAGGAGGTGGTTGCGCTGGCGGCGGCGCTGTTTGTGGCGGAGATGGGCTGCGGGGCTTCTGCGGTGCATCGGGAACCGGGAAAAGGATTGGCGACTGCGGAGAGTCGATGGAGTGATGCTGGTCGCCGGGAGGGGCTGCGCGGGTGACGGTATGGCTGGAGATCGATGGCCGGCGCCGGCGGGTCGAGCTTCCAGAGGCGGGGCTCGCGCCGTCGCGGGCCGGTGCGTTCGAGTGCTTTGTGGACGGCGCGGCGGTTGTGGTGGACGCGTCACTGTCGCGGGCGGGCGTGCTCTCGCTGATTGTGGCTGGGAGGC
Source organism: Granulicella sp. (assembly GCA_035568455.1). Taxonomy (GTDB): domain Bacteria; phylum Acidobacteriota; class Terriglobia; order Terriglobales; family Acidobacteriaceae; genus Edaphobacter. The sequence continues at coordinate 4,647 of DATMOB010000048.1, read as the reverse complement.
AGTATGCCTGCGTGCTGGATGGGGATGTTGTTCTGGTGGAGGGGCGGCGCTTTCCGTTCGCAGTGCATGACCTGCGAGAGCTGGCGCGGAGAGGCAGGGCGACGGGTGACGAGCAGGGGCCGCGCGCGGTGCGGGCTCCGATGCCGGGACGGGTGGTGCGGGTGCTGGTCGCACAGGGCGAAGAGGTGGCCGCGCAACAGGGGGTGGTGGTGATCGAGGCGATGAAGATGCAGAACGAGTTGAGATCGCCGAAGGCTGGCCGGGTCAGCCGCGTCGCCGTGCAGGCGGGCGACGCGGTGGCGGCTGGGGACCTGCTGGCGCTGGTGGATTGAAGGAGCCGTAAGGCTCGAATCCTTTTTGGTGGGCTTTGGCGCAGGGCACAGGCTACAATCCCAGTGATTTCCAAAACCTAATCCGAGAGAGCTGCTATGACCGAGCAGGTGATTGTGTCCCAAGATGGTCCCGTCCTGAGTCCGCTGCAGCGCGTTGCCGACGCGTTTGTCGCGCCCACGAAGACGTTTACGGATGTGAAGCGCGGGGCCGCCTGGTGGCTTCCGTTCCTGATTGCGGCGGTGGTTGGGTTGCTTTACGGCTTCACGATCCTGCATAAGGTCGGGCTGCCGACACTGGTCGATGGCGTGGTTCATCAATCGTCCGCGCTCGAGGATCGGCTGGCGAGCGCGACGCCAGAGCAGGCGGCGGCGATCCGCTCCAGCATCGAGACGCAGTTCAAGTTGTTGTATGCCGCGCCGGTGTTCTCGCTGCTTGGGGGGCTGATGGGGGCGGGGATTTTGCTGGCAACGGCGAACTTTGTCGCTGGCGGAAAGGCCACGTACAAGCAGATGCTGGGGGTGTGGTTCTATGGGACGCTTCCCCTTACCGTCTTCAACATCCTGGTGACGCTGGCGGTTGCCGCGGGGCTGGGCGTGGATCAGTTCAACATCAAGAACCCGGTGGGGAGCAACATCGGCTACTACCTGATGGGGGGAGAGTCGCCGAAGTGGCTGGTGGAGCTGCTGTCCGCGGCGGACCTGTTCTCCATCTGGACGGCGGTTCTGTTGACGATCGGGGTGTCGACGGTGGCCGGGATCAAGCGCGGCGCGGCGGCCGCCGTGGTGGTGGGATGGTGGTTGGTGTTTGTGCTGCTGAAGGTTGTGGCAGCTTCGATCGGCGGCTGATCCGTTCCGCTTCCCGGCTCTTGCCGCGGGGGTCGGTGAGCCCCTCGTCGAGGCCCCACGCGGTGAGGCTGCGTGGGGCCCCGCTCGGGATGGTGGTGGTGGCGTGCGGATTTGCGGCACGACTGAAGTCGTGCCCTTCCGGCGTTGGTTTCGTTTGGGTTAGGGAGATGAGAAAAGGCGCGGCTTGTGGCCGCGCCTTTATTGTGCAACTGCGATCGATGCTTATTCGGCCCAGCGCCTGAAGACGAGGGAGCCGTTGGTGCCGCCGAAGCCGAAGGAGTTCGACAGGGCATAGTCGATCTTGGCGGGCTGGGGCTTGTTGGGGACGTAGTTGAGCCGGCAGGCGGGATCGAGCTCGACGATGTTCATGGTCGGGGGGGCGATCTGGTGCTGCATGGCGAGGATGGTGATGCCGGCCTCGAGGCCACCGGCGCCGCCGAGCAGGTGCCCGGTCATGGACTTGGTCGAGCTAACCAGGAGTTCATGGTTCTTGGCGCGGTCGCCGAAGACGTTCTCGATGGCCTGGGACTCGAGGGCGTCGCCGAGCGGGGTGGAGGTGGCGTGGGCGTTGACGTAGTCGATCTTGTCGGGGGATATGCCGGCGACCTTGATGGCGGCGGCCATGGCGCGACGGCAGCCTTCGCCTTCGGGGGCCATGCCGGTCATGTGGAAGGCGTCGGCGGACATGCCGTAGCCGATGACCTCGGCGAGGATGTTGGCGCCACGGGCCTTGGCGAACTCCAGCTCCTCCATGATGAGGATGCCGGCGCCTTCACCGACGACGAAGCCGTCGCGGTCCTTGTCGAAGGGACGGCAGGCGTGCTCGGGGTCCTCGTTACGGGTGGAGAGGGCCTTCATGGCGGCGAACCCGCCGACTCCCATGGGGGTGATGGCGGCTTCAGTGCCTCCGGCGATCATGGCGTCGGCATCGCCGCGCTGGATGATGCGGAAGGCGTCGCCGATGGAGTGAGCGCTGGAGGTGCAGGCGGTCGCCGTTGCCTCGTTGGGTCCCTTGGCGTTGAAGCGGATGGAGACGTGGCCGGCGGCGAGGTTGACGATGGAGCCGGGGATGAAGAAGGGCGAGATCTTGCGCGGTCCGCCGGCGAGCATGGCGGAGTGTTCGCGCTCGATGACGTCGAAGCCGCCGATTCCGGAGCCGATGTGGACGCCGAAGCGCTCGGAGACCTCGGGGGTGACCTGGAGGCCGGAGTGCTTCATGGCCTCTTCAGCGGCGGCGATGGCGAAGTGAATGAAGCGGCCCATCTTGCGGGCCTCTTTTTTGTCGATGAAGAGAAGCGGGTCGAAGTCCTTGACCTCAGCCGCGAAGCGCACGGCGTGCCCGGTGAGGTCGAAGGCCTTGATCTCCGCCATACCGCTGCGGCCGGCCAGAAGTCCTTCCCAGACCTCCGGCGCAGTTTTCCCGACACCGCAGACGAGGCCGATGCCGGTGACGACGACGCGACGCTGCTCCATTGTTACTTGGCCGCCTTCTGGTGCTTCTCGATGTATTCGACAGCATCCTTGACGGTCTTGATCTTCTCGGCGTCTTCGTCGGGGATCTGAATATCGAAGGCTTCTTCGAACTGCATGACGAGCTCTACGACATCGAGGGAGTCGGCGCCGAGATCTTCCTGAAAGCTTGCACCCGGGGTTACTTCGGCCTCATCCACCTGAAGCTGCTCGACAATAATCTGCTTAACCTTCTCGTCCACTGCTGCCATTTGCTTCTCCTCTATTTGGGTCGGAAATCTAAAACTGTGGTCGCTGCGTCATTCAAGATCCCAAAGCTCAAGGATACTGAGCGCCTTTGTGAGTGTAAAGCAAAGGAAGGCTGGGATGGGTTTGGTGTCGGTGGCGGGCTTGTGACGGAGGGTACCCCCTCCCCCCGGTCTAAACTTTCCAAAGTCTAGGAAACAGGTTGGATAGGTCCAAATGGAAGTCTCCCCGTGGGTACAGTGGGGGCGGTGTGGGGTTGTGTGTTTGGGGCCTCTGGGAGGCGTTGGCATGTCAAAGGGGTGGTCTTGTTGCGCGTGCCGCAGGTTGGGCCGGGCTTTCAGCCCTTGGCTTGTGGCGCAAGGGGCACCTGGGGCGATGCTCGAGGCTGGTATGGATCGGGCCTTCGGCCCTTGGTAAGAGTCGCTAGAGGCGGGGCCGGAACAGCAGATTCCTCCGCTGCGCTACGGAATGACAACCAAAAGGCTGCGGGCTGCGGAATGACAACCGGGTATCGCTGGCGCCTGTTATGCGTCTTCGGCGGCGGTGACGGCGAGTTGGGCGAGGAGGCCGCCGACGGGTTCGTCGAAGCTGAGGAGGTGGGTGGAAGTGGGGGAGGATTCGAGCGAGGCGACGCTTTTGAGCGCGCGGTTGATGGTGGTGGTCTTGCCGTTGATCTCGCGCAGGGTGGACTGGACGGTGCCGACCTGCTTTTCGACCTTGTCCATGAGTCCGCCAAACTTTTCGAACTCGCTCTTGGCGCGGGAGAGGACGCGCCAGACCTCGTCGCCCTTCTTCTGGATGGCGAGGGTGTGGAAGCCCATCTGGAAGCTGGTGAGGATGGCCATGAAGGTGGAGGGGCCGGCGATGGTGACGCGGTAGCTCTGCTGCAGCTCGGATTGCAGGCCGGGGCGGCGGACGACCTCGGCGTAGAGGCTCTCCGTCGGCAGGACCATGATGGCGTGGGGCATGGTGGTGGGCGGGTCGATGTACTTGTCGCCGATGCTCTTGCCCTGGGCGCGGATGGCGCGTTCGAAGGCCTTGCCGGCGTCGGCGATCTCGTCGGCGCCGCCGTGCTCGTAGGCGTGCTCGAGGCGCTCCCAGTCCTCGCGGGGGAACTTGGCGTCGATGGGGAGCAGGACGAAGCTGCCGGGGTCGCCGTTGGGGAACTTGAGGGCGAAGTCGACGACCTCTTTGGTGGTGGGCTTGATGTTGACCTGGCGGAGGAACTGCTCAGGGGAGAACATCTGTTCGAGCTGCTGGCCGACGAGGAACTCGCCGACGCCGCCGCGGCTTTTGACGTTGGAGAAGATCTTTTTGAGATCGCCGACGCCGGTGGCGAGCTCCTTCATCTCGCCGAGGCCCTTCTGGACCTCGCCGAGGTGGGTGGTGACCTGGCCGAAGGACTCGGTGAGGCGGGTCTGGAGGGTGGCTTCGAGCTTCTCGTCGACGGTGCGGCGCATCTCCTCGAGCTTGGCGGTGTTGGAGGTGTTGAGCTTTTCGAGGCGGTCTTCGACGGTGGCGCGGAGCTGGTTCTGGTGCTCGGAGTTGCTGGCGGTGAGGGCGGTGAGGCGGGCGTGGAGGCTCTCGCGGGCCTCGATCTGACTGCGGCTGGTCTCGGAGGTGAAGGCGGTGAGGCGCTGCGAGAGGGTCTCGAGCTGGCGATGGACGGACTGAGTGAGGGCGGTGGCGGCGGTCTGGTTGTCCTCGCGGAAGCTGTTGAGGTCGGACTTGAGGGCGTGGCCGAGGGCGGTGA
>DATMOB010000047.1:0-3585 GCA_035568455.1 Granulicella sp. | reverse complement strand
CCTTTTTCTTTGCCGATGTTTTCCATCTCGGCGACGTAGGCTCCGGCCTGGGTTAGGACGTGGTGCAGGTCGTTGCCGATGCTGATGAAGGTGAATCCTTTTTCGAGGAATTCGCCGACGCGGCTGGTGCCAAACAGGAAGAGGCCGAGGATTACGTTATTCTTTCGCGCGTGCTCGATCAGTTTTTTGGTGGCAGCGTCGAGTTCGGGCGAGGTGTACATGTGGGGGAACTCGTATTTGTTGTAGAGGCCCATCGACATGCAGAGATCGTTCTGGCCGAGGAAGAGAATGTCGACGCCGGGGACGGCGGCGATCTCGGCAATGTTCTCGATGCAGGAGGCGGTTTCGACCTGCAGGGCGACGATGCCTTCGGCGTTCCAGGTGCCGGCGTAACCGAGGAGTCCGGCTTTGTCCATGCTGCGTTGTGGGAAGTAGACCGAGCGCGTGCCGACCGTGGGGTACTTGGCGCAACTGATGGCCTCACGGGCTTCAGCGGCGGTGTTGATGTAGGGGATCAGAACGCCGTCAGCGCCCATGTCGAGGGCCTGCTGGATGCCGGGGCGGTCGGCGTAACTGCCGACGCGGACCAGTGACTTGGCGCCGCCGTTGGCAATGCCGCTGAGCATGGCGGAAAGTTTTTCGTAACCCATGGGACCATGCTGGGTGTCGACCAGCAACCAGTCGTATCCGCTATGCGCCAGTTGTTCGGCGACGGTGGGGCTGTGGGCGTTGAGGAAGAGGCCCATCTTTGGGTTGCCAGCGCGGAGTTGCTTTTTGAATTCGGATCCGCTGAGCGCGGGGTCGGGCATGGGATGAGTCCTCCTGGGACAGATGAATAGCGCGAACTGGAAGTGTATCGCAGGAGACCGTCTGGCGGGGGGGTTGCGGAATTTGTCGGAAGAAACATTTCCGAATGACCCCGGGACACGGAGGGGTATGCTTAAACGAGATTTCTTGTCGCTAAAGTTTCCCGGGCCCGCGTAAATGACACATAGGGGGATTCCAATCAACTCGCTTCTCAGGATCGCGCTCTGCTGGTTTCTACTGCTACCCTGCACGAGTTGGGGACAATGGATGCGCCTTAGTTTCAGCGGGAAAGGGCGAAGCACGGACAGGGCGGCGCCGCACCGGCTCGACTACTTTACGAGGGATCCCTTTCTGCGCGATGACGGCCACGATTTCTGCCTGACTTGTACGCCCTCCGACCGAGAGAAGATTCGCATAGAGACCGAGGTGCACCCGGTTGGGACGCTCAGTGGTTTCCCGGTGGTGGAGATTTTCTATCGGTTTCGGGCGAACAATGATCGAGCGAACAATGATCAGGCAAACAGCGATCAGACGAACAACAATGCGAAGCCTGGGCCGGTGAACTGGAAGTCGATCCTGATACGGACCGGAGCAGATCAGACCGGGGCAGATCAATATGTTGAGATCTACCACTTGCAGGCGTATTACACGACGGTGTCACTCAAGCCGGCATGGATCATGCAGTCGGGCGCGGAACAATTGCTGTCCACCCTCGATTCAGACGGTGGCAACGGCGGAGGGTGCTTCGACGGCTACTGGTCGTTCGATGCGGGGGGACCGACCCAGCTGGATTTTTCAGCGGTCTGGAGGGAGATCGAGGAGCATATTCCCGCGGACGCGAGGTATTCGTGGCATTGCTATGCGCTGCATTTAGACAGGCAAACGATCGAGAGCCGAGTGCAGAGCAGTGATGCCAACTGCCATGCTTGCGGCGGGTTGGGCACTGTGGCCGTGAAGTTCCGCTTGGAGGGATGGCACGTGAAGCCGGTGTCGGTAGAATTTCGTGCGGGTGAGCAATGAGTTCGTTGGAGAACCCAGCATTTCTGGCAAACCCGCTACGCACACCGGTTGCGATGCCGAGAAGAAAACGCCTATAGTTTTGCTGAGGTCCTTTGATGAAACTGCTTTTGAACTGGGTGCTGAGTGCGGTGGCGGTGTGGATTGTGGCTCAGGTTGTGCCGGGGATCCATGTGAACGGGGCGGTGGCGGCGCTGATTGCGGCTCTGGCAATTGGGTTCATCAACGCTACGCTCGGTGCTCTGCTAAAAATTATTACATTTCCTTTGACTCTGCTGACGCTAGGGCTCTTCTGGTTTGTGATCAACGCGCTTATGTTGGAGTTGGCGTCGGCGGTGGTGCCGGGGTTTCAGGTGCGCGGGTTCCTTGCGGCGTTCATCGGGGCGATTGTGCTGAGTCTGGTCAATTTGGTGTTGAAGGCGATCGTGATGCCGTCGAAGGATCAGCGGTAGGGCTCGGCGTAAGGCGCCGTCGTCTGCGAACCAGCAGGTCCCTCCACTCCGCCGTCGCTGACGCTCCGGCTCCGGTCGGGATGACAAGTATTGGGCGAGAAGGACGAAAGAGAATTCTACTTTTTCTTTTGAGGTTTGATCGCCTGCCAATCTTCTTCTTTCAGAATGCGGCCCAGGCTGCTGAATTCGCCTGCGCCTTGCAGGAATTCACCGCCGTCCATGCGGATGACTTCGCCGTTGATGTATCCGGATCCGTCGCTCACCAGAAAAGCTGCTAGGTTGGCCAACTCTTCGACGGTGCCGAAGCGGTGCAGCGGGTTGCGGTCGAGGGCCAGGGTTTCGAGTCCGGGGTGCGGTAGGACGCGGGAGAATGCGCCTTGGGTGGGGATGGGGCCGGGAGCGATGGCGTTCATGCGGATGCCGCGGTTTCCCCACTCCACGGCGAGGCTGCGGGTGAGGGCTTCGACTCCAGCTTTGGAGACCGCGGAGGGGACGACGTAGGCGGAGCCCACGGGCGCGTAGGTAGCCGAGATGCTCAGGACGGTGCCGGGGTGTTTGGAGGCGAGCCAGCGGCGTCCGCAGGCCATGGTGCAGTTGAGCGTTCCCATGAGGACGATGCCGATCACGGAGTTCCAGGCGCCGGGAGAAAGTTCCTCAGTGCGGGCGATGAAGTTGCCGGCGGCATTGTTGACCAGGATGTCGAGGGGAGCTTCGCTCCAAATGGAATCGATCATGGCTTCGACGGCGTCGAGGCTGCGAACGTCGCACGGGATGGCGTGGATAGGGCCTTTCGGAGAGAGTTCTGCCGCGGTGTGTTCTAAAACTTCTTGGCGGCGGCCGCAGATGTGGACGGTGGCTCCGAGTTCGAGGAAGCGTGCGGCCATGCCTTTGCCGAGGCCGGTGCCTCCGCCGGTGATGAGGATGCGTTTGTTGAGCAGAAGGTCGGTGTTGAACATGGGAATTGAGTAATTCGGAAATTTGGTAATTGCGTAATTGAAAACCTAACCGCCGGAAGCAGGGGCTTTCAATTACACAATTACTAAATTACACAATTACTGAATCGCACGCGACGCGGAAGCCGTAGTCGGCGTATTGGAATTCGGGAGGGATGCTGGAGCGCGCGGAGCAGCGGGCTACTTTGATGTGGTGGCGCCAGGAACCTCCGCGGGAGGACTTGCGCTTTGTTAGCTCGGGGCCGTGTGGGTTGCGCTCGGGCGAGACGGCGTAGTAGTTCGGGTCGTACCAGTCGCTGCACCATTCGTGGACGTTGTCGCAAATATCGTAAAGGCCGAATGCATTGGGCGAGTAG
>DATMOB010000046.1:0-42442 GCA_035568455.1 Granulicella sp. | reverse complement strand
GGTCCACTACAGCATTCCCATCAAACATAGCAGCCTGTTCAAGACCTACTTTGTCGAGGCGGACCTTCCCGTACGGTTCAATCGACCGGTAGGCGCACCTGCGACCAATGCGGTCACATTCGGCATGCACGTCGGAGTGTCCTTCTAACCGGCAAAACCAGTATGTACGAAGGGCCCGACCGGATACCAGGGTTCGGGCCCTTCTATTGTTCTCGATGCCAGCCTTTCAAAACAAATCGCTCTGCGCTTTCAGAACAAATAGCGCCAACCAGGGTTGATACTGATGTGAGTAGTACGAAGCGGCGCCCTGTCGCCCTTCCTCGGGCCCTTTTTCCAGGTTGAGAGATGTCCAGGAGAAACGTATGAACACGCTCAGTGTGGTTCGCAAGGTGACAAAGCTCCTTATGACTCTGGCCGTCTTGGCCGCACCGGTGTTGGCGCCCATCGCCTCTCAGTCAGAGGTCTTCATCTCAGTCGGCATCGCACCGCCCCCGTTGCCGGTCTATGTTCAGCCCATCTGCCCGGGTGACGGCTACCTCTGGAACCCGGGCTACTGGGCCTACGGTCCCGAGGGCTACTACTGGGTTCCCGGCGTCTGGGTGCTGCCGCCAGCCGTGGACTTGCTCTGGACGCCCGGCTACTGGGGCTGGGGCGGTAGCGCTTTCATCTTCCACGCCGGCTACTGGGGACCGCACGTGGGCTTCTATGGTGGTGTGAACTACGGCTTCGGCTACGGCGGCGTGGGCTTTGAAGGCGGTCGCTGGGAGGGCGGACGCTTCGCCTACAACGCCGCTGTGATGCACGTGGATCGCACCGTCATCCGCAATACCTATGTGGAGAACGTGCACATCAACAACATCGGCAACCACACCAGCTTTAACGGCGGCCGCGGCGGCCTCGATGCCCGGCCCGGCCAACGAGAGATGGAGGCCGAGCATGAGAACCACATGGGTCCAACCGGTGAGCAGCAGAACCACTTCCAGGCGGCGCAGTCCAATCGCGACAACTTCGCCTCGGCCAACGGCGGCCACCCACAGGCGGCGGCCATGCAGCACGTCGGCGCGATGAACACCGCGGTCCCCGCGCGTGGATTCCAGGGCGGCGGAGGCAATCGCGGCAACTTCCAGCCTCAGGCGCAGAACCAGTTCCGCTCGCAGCAGCAGAACCAGCCACAGTCGCAGAACCAATTCCGTCCGCAAAACCAACCCCAAACCCAGAACCAGTACAGGCCGCAGCAGCAGAACCAGCCGCAGGCTCAGAATCAATTCCGTCCGCAGCAGAACCAGCAGCAGGCTCGTCCGCAGATGCAGCAGCAGAACCGCCCGCAGCCGCAGGCTCAGCCCCAGGCGAGACCCCAGGCCCCGCAGTCGGAGGCCCGTCCTGCAGGGGGCGGCGAGCACGGCAAGCGATGACGCTGCTCCACGTTGCGAGAAAGACCGGTGCCCACGCACCGGTCTTTTCGTTGAACCCCATAAAATAACCACTCATGCTGCCTCAGGAAGAACTCGACCGCATCGCCATCGTTCTGGTCCGCGCCCGCAACCCCAACAACATCGGAGCCGTGGCTCGGGCCATGCACGACTTCGGCTTTCGCAATCTGCGCCTTGTCAACGACTACTCCGTTCCACTCGAGGCGGCGCGCTCCGCCATCGATGCCTCATCCGTGCTCGCCTCGGCGCGCGAGTTCGCCTCGGTTGCCGATGCGGTGGCCGACTGCACGCTGGTCGCCGGCACCACCGCGGTCGGCGAGCGCGACCTGCAGCATCCTCTGCTTGCCCTGAGCAAGGCCGCGCCGAAGATCCTGCAGTCACTCACCGAAAGCCCCGAGCATGGAGGGAGTTCTCAGAGCCAGCCTCGCGCCGCGCTGCTCTTCGGCTCGGAGAAGACCGGCCTCTCCAACGACGAACTCAGCCACTGCAACTGGCTGCTCACTATTCCCATGTATCCGCACCCCGACCACCGCCATCCCTCGATGAACCTCGGGCAGGCGGTCGCGGTCTGTCTCTACGAGCTGGTGCGCCAGCGCGAGCTCCCGGCGACAGGCCGCTCCGCAGCGCCGGCCACGGCTGGCGACCTGGAGCGGCTCACCTCCCTGCTTGAAGAGGTTCTTGAGGCCAGCGAGTACAACCGCCACCATCCGGCCAACTCCGGCCCCGCCGATCTGCGCCGCCTGCTGCTGCGCCTGCAGTTCGATCGCACCGACACGCCGGTGTGGATGGGCATCCTGCGCCAGATCCTGTGGAAGCTGCGCCTGGCATCGCCTGAAGACTCGCCCTCTCGAGCGCTGCCCTCCCCGGATGCGCCGTCCGACTAGGGCCATCGCTGCTAGACTGTGCCTCACCTCATCTTTTCCGCGCGTCGAGCCGGAAGCCTGCGCGCGGTATCGAGAACGAAGCCCTATCCACCAAGCAAGCACCACAGAAACTCAAGGGAAACGCAGAATGCCTCTAGTACGTCCAGCCGCCCGCGCGGCAGCGCTCCTTCTCACGGCTCTTACCGGAGCCAGCAGCCTCGCCCAGCAGCCCCGCCAGTACACCGCCGGCGACTACGCCCGGGCCGAAAGGTTCATGGCCTACAACGCCAATCCGCTGGTCTACAAAGGCCTCGTCCACGCAGTGTGGATGGAGGACGGCCGCCTCTGGTATCGGGATGTCGACGACAACCCGGACTCGGCAGCCGTGACCTACATGCTGGTCGATCCTGCCAAGGGGACGCGCGTTCCGGCCTTCGACCAGACCGCTCTGGCCGCTGCATTGGCCGCCGCCTCGAACGGCGCGATCAAGAACGACCCGAAGCACCTCAAGCTCTCCGAGCTCAGCTTCAGCGATCACGACAGCCGCCTTCTGCTCACCGTCGATGGCGTACGCTACCGCTGTGAACTCGCCAAGGCCGACCGCTGCACCCGCCTGACGCCGCCCGAAGGCCACCCGCCGCTCACGCTCTCGCCCGACAAGAAGCTCGGCGCCTTCGTCCGCGACTGGAACCTCTGGGTCCGCGATCTGGCCAGCGGCAAGGAGACGCAGCTCACCACCGACGGCGTGAAGGACTTCGGCTACGCCACCGACAATGCAGGATGGAAGCACTCGGACGCCGCCATCCTGCTCTGGTCGCCTGACTCCACGAAGATCGCCACCTTCCAGCAGGATCAGCGCAAGGACGGCGAGATGTATCTCGTCCCGGTCACCAACGGCCATCCCAGGCTGCAGGCCTGGAAGTATCCTCTGGTCGGCGACAAGGACGTCACCATGATCGAGCGCGTCGTCATCGACGTGAACAGCCGCAAGCTGGTGCGGCTCAAGATGCCCGCCGACCAGCATCGGTCTACCTTGTGTGACGACATCGCCTGCTCCGGCACCACCTGGGACGACGTGGAGTGGAGCCCAGACGACGCCCATCTCGCCTTCGTCTCCACCTCCCGCGACCATCGCCAGGAGTGGCTGCGCGTGGCCGACACCGCCACCGGCCAGATCCGCGAGGTTATGACCGAGACCGCTCCCAAGTTCTACGAGAGCGGCAACGGCAAGGTGAACTGGCACTACCTGCCCGCCTCCAACGAGATCCTCTGGTTCTCCGAGCGCGACAACTGGGGCCAGCTCTATCTCTACGACCTCACCACCGGCAAGCTGAAGAACCAGATCACGGGCGCCCGCGGCAATGGAGACCCTGACGGCAACGTCACACAGGTGCTGCGCGTGGATCAGAAGAGCCGGACAATCTACTTCCTCGCGGTCGGCAAGGAGGCCGGGCGCGACCCCTACTTCCGCCACCTCTATAGCGTTCACTTCGACGGCAGCGATCAGCGGCTGCTCACGCCGGAGAACGCCGACCACGATGTGAAGCTTGCACCGGGCTCTGACAATCTCTTCGTCGACGAGTACTCCACCCCCACACAGCCCCAGACCACGGTCGTGAGCACGCTCGAAGGGAAGCAGGTGATGGAGCTCGGCCACCAGGACATCACCAAGCTGCTGGCCACCGGCTGGGTTCCGCCCACGCCCATCACGGTGAAGGCGCGCGACGGCAAGACCGAGCTCTACGGCCTGATGTTCAAGCCGACCAACCTCGATCCCGCGCGCAAGTATCCCATCGTGAACTACGTCTACCCCGGCCCGCAGATCGGCTCCTGCGGAGCCCGCAGCTTCACCCCGGCGCACGGCGATCTGCAGGCGCTGGCGGAGCTCGGCTTCGTCGTCGTCTGCATCGACGGCATGGGAACGCCCTTCCGCTCGAAGAGCTTCCACGAGGCCTACTATGGCAATCTGGGCGACGACACCATTCCCGACCAGGTCGCCGGCATGAAGGATCTGGCGACGCAGTACCCCTTCATCGATATCGATCGCGCCGGCATCTACGGCCACTCCGGCGGCGGCAACGCCACGGTCTCGGCTATGCTGCACTTCCCCGACTTCTTCAAGGTCGGCATCGGTGAGAGCGGCAACCACGACAACCGCGACTACGAGGACGACTGGGCGGAGAAGTGGGCCGGCCTGGTGACCATCAACTCCGACGGCAGCAGCAACTACGACTCCCAGGCCAACCAGGGCTACGCCCAGAACCTGAAGGGTCATCTCCTGCTTGCGCACGGCACCATGGACGACAATGTGCCGGTCAACAACACTCTTCTGGTCGCCGACGCCCTGATCAAAGCGAACAAGGACTTCGACCTCCTGCTCATCCCCAACGTCCCCCACGGCTACCGGGCCGCCACCCAGTACATGACCCGCCGCCGCTGGGACTACTTCGTTCGCTACCTGGCCGGCGCCACCCCGCCGCAGGAGTACCAGATGAAGCCCTACGCCGCTGTCGAGGCCGCTCGCCGTAACAGCCCTAACCCCTAACGCTGGTCAACTCCCTTCCATCCCATCCATCGCGCCTCTGTCTCACGCGATGGGTGGGGCGGAAGGCGCCTCCCCCTACCAGCGTCCTGCAGGTACCATGATTCTGTGCGAACCCTGCAACGTCTTCTTCTCGCCCTGGCCCTGATCTCGATCCCGGCCGCCCGCGCCCACGCGCAGACCCTTACCATCACCAACGCGCGGCTCATCGATGTCACCAACGGCAGCGTGCAGCCCGACACCACCGTGGTGGTCGACGGCAACCGCATCGTCAGCGTCAGCCGCTCGAGCGAACGTTTGCCCAAGAAAGGGCAGATCGTCGACGCCAAGGGCCAATACCTTCTGCCCGGCCTCTGGGACATGCACACCCACGTCTACTTCGACGGCATGGCGGAGGAGGGCAGCGACCTCATACTTCCGCTGTTTCTCGCCAACGGCATCACCGGCATTCGCGACATGGGCAGCGATCTCGACCGCGTCCTCGACGCCCGTGCCGCGATCGCCGCGCATCGCCTGCTCGGTCCCCGCATGGTCGTCTCCGGCCCCATGCTCGACGGCCCCAAGTCGCACTACAGGGCCGCCATCGCCGTGACCACGCCCGAGGACGGCCGCAACGCCGTCGACATGCTGCAGCGCCGCGGCGTCGACTTCATCAAGGTGCAGTCCGGCCTCCCGCGCGAGGCCTACTTCGCTATCGCGGCGGAGGCGAAGAAGGACGGCATCCAGTACGAAGGCCACGTCCCTGACACCATCCGCGCCCGCGAGGCCGTCGCCTCCGGCCAGTACACCTTCGAGCACCTCATCGGCATCTTCGAGGCCAGCTCGCCAGCCGCCGCCGAGGACGGCTACCTCACCGGCAAGAAGTCGCCGGGCATGTTCCTTGAGAGCTACGATCCGGCGCGCGAGGCCAGCATCATCCAGCTGCTCGCCGCCAATCACGTGTGGCAGTGCCCCACACTCTTCTGGGAGCGCGGCCAGTGGCTGGTCGACGCCATCGACTACAGCCACGACCCGGATCTCGCCTACGCCGCGCACAGCTGGGGCACCAAGCGCTGGCCCGCCTCGCAGCGCGGCATCCTTGAGTCGATGGACACCGACCCGCTGCCCGTACGCGAGCGCTTCGTCGAACACGAGCTGGACATCGTGCGTAAGCTGCACGCCGCCAACGTGCCCTTCATCGCCGGCACCGACACCCCCGCCGGCGTTGATCTGCTCCCCGGCGTCAGTCTCCATCTGGAGCTACGGCGCTTCGTGGCCGCAGGCTTCACCCCGCTCGAGGCGCTGCAGACCGCGACCCTCAACCCGGCGAAGTTCTTCAACAAGCTGGACGACTACGGCACCATCCAGCGCGGCAGGATCGCCGACATGATCCTGCTCCAGGCCAATCCGCTGGACAACATCGCCAACACCCGCAGCCTCACCGGCGTCATCACCGATGGCCGCTACCTCTCTCCCCAGGACCTCGACCAACTGCGCAGCAAGCTGAAGCAGCTCGCCGCCAGCAAGTAGCCTTCACCCAGACCACCCGTGCTGGAGGGGAAACCCAAAATGGAAGGGCATGGCTGAAGCCGTGCCGCACTGCTCATCCCCAGAGGCGATTTAGCCTGAGCGAGGCCTCCCCATAGCCCCATCGTGGGGAGGCCTCGACGAAAGGACCAAGCCCTCCCGCCCTTCGCAAAGACCCAAGCCCCAAATACCGGCTATTGCACCACCCTGCCGTCGCTCGTTGCCGGCGACCGCGATCCACTGGCATCCTGCACGCTGCTCACCTGCCAGCCGTTGTTGGTGTTGGTCAGCGAGGCAGAACCGCTCTGCGGTCCGGAGAGGTTGGCCTGCACCTCGGGAAACGCCGTCTTGGTCTCCGCGGCCGTCGCCCAGCTGGGCACCTCCACAATGGTGTAGCGGTAGGTCACCTGCGTGGTCGCACCCGGGTCGGAGCTGGCCGGCGTCGCGTTGTCGATGGTGCTCACGGTGCGGTGGCCATAGCAGGAGCTGCCGTAACCCGGCTGCGAAGGATCCGGTGTCCACGCCTGTCGTCCCTGGTCCGACAGGTCGTAGTTGTTCTCCCGCTTGGAGACGATCACGACCTTCTTCTCCGCACTGGTTCGCGCCAGCAGCCCCTGGTCGACCAGGGCGTCGTAGGGGGCCGTCTTGCTCGTATCCGAAGCGGGCACCTGCACCGGGAACTTCACCGGCTGCGGAAACAGACACACCAGATGCGTATCGTAGTAACGGTTGATCGCGCTCTTGGAGTTCATGGTGTTGTCGGCCTTCTTACTGCAGCCTGCGGCCAGCAGCAACGCAACCCCGCCGATGGCGGCGGCACGGAATGTGATTGGAAGGACTGATTCGGCATGGGGAGAATCTCCTGCCAGTCGGATGCGGAAGCGCAGCAGGTGATACGCCGCCGTCTTCCGCCCACGCAAGCGCAGCGGAGCAACCTCACGCCTGGGCGATGACACCCGTCCTATTCGCCGAAAACATGGCCCGCACCTCCTCCGGTGAGCATCCCCGCTCCCGCAGCGTGCGCAGCGCCAGCGCGTCGTGCCGCTTCGCCAGCCGCACACCGTTCGCGTCTACCAGCAGCGAAGTATGGAAGTATGCCGGGGCCGGCAGTCCTAAGGCCCGTTGCAGCAGCAACTGCCGCGCCGTCGACTGCAGCAGGTCGCGCCCGCGCACCACCTCGGTGATCGCCATCGCGGCATCGTCGACCACGCACGCCAGCTGGTAGCTGGGAACGCCGTCCTTGCGCCAGACCAGGAAGTCGCCGAAGTCGCGGCCGGCGGTGAAGCGCTGCGGCCCGAGGTTGCCATCCTCAAACTCGATCGCCGCTCCCTCCGGCACGCGGAAGCGGTAGTTCGTCCCCGGCTCGAACGCTCCGCCAAGCCGCTCCTGCGCTGGCCTGCAGATGCCGGGATACACCGGCTCCTCGTCGTGATTCTCGTGCGGAGCCTGCGTCATCTGAGCCAAATCCCTGCGGCTGCAGCGGCAGGGATACACCCATCCCTCCTCGAGCAGCCGGTCCAGCGCCTTCTGATACTCCGGCAGGCGCTCGGACTGCGTCACCACCGCTCTGCTCCACTCGATCCCCAGCCACTGCAAATCCTCGAGCATCGCCGCGACAAACTCCGCCCGCGAGCGGTGCGGGTCGAGATCCTCGTTGCGCAGCCGCAGCACGCCGCCACGCGCCTGGCTGCGTTCATAGGCCGTCCAGAAGGTGGCCGCATGTCCCAGATGCAATAAACCGGTAGGAGAGGGGGCCAGGCGGCCGATGTACGCGACGCTCACGCTGCCATCATACGACGCTGCGGTTGCCGCCCAACACGTCGCTGCGCTTCAATCGCACCACCTGTACGCCCCTGCTCGCGCTACATGTAATCGACGCCGTACTGCACCGGGATCTGGGTGAATGCGATGCGGGTCGGCGCTGTCTCGCGCGCCGCCAGCATGCCGGCGAAGTGCAGCGTGCTGTGCCCATACTTCAAATTCAGCTTGTCCATCGTTGCGGACAGTTCGCCGCGCCTGTCCCCATCGCCGAACAGCGACTCCTGGTGCTCGCTTGCTGGAATCAGGTTGCGCAGCGTCACGCCGACGAAGAACGGCCGCTCGAAGCCCTCGCCGTGCGGGCGCTGCTGCCACAGGCGTTTCAGCACCTCGAGCAACGACAGCGTGTCCTGACACTCGGGAAAGCGCGCCTCCATGCCCCAGCCCGAGTGCTTGATGCCGGAGGTATGCCGCTTCGCCTGCACCTGAGCGGCCTGCTCGCGGGTGAGCTGGTAGCGGATGGTTACCGCCAGCGAGCCGGTATAGAACTGCTCCATGCGCAACCGCATTGCCGCCTTGTGCAGCAGCTTGTGCGCCACCGACCAGGCGCCTTCCTCGGAGCGAAACTCCGGCCCCAGCACATGCGAGTGGCCGAGGGACTTCTGCAGATCGCTCGGCAGCGGAGCTCCATCGTCGCCGGTGTCGCCGCCGCGCAGCCAGTGGTAGAGCCGGTCGCCCCAGACGCTGTCCCACAGGCCGTGCATGGCGTTGCGGTCGAGCGCCAACAGCTGCGGCATGGTGGTGATGCCCTTGGCAATCAGCCGCACCTCGGTCTTCGCGCCGACTCCTGGCAGGTCGCGCAGTTCGAGATGCGCGATCGCGCGCGGCAGCTGCGAGGGCAGCAGTCCGATCAGACCGTCGGGCTTCTGCATGTCGCTTGCGATCTTGGCCAGATAGCGGTTGGGCGCCATGCCGATCGAGCAGCGCAGCGTCTCGCCGACATCGTCCTTGATCGCCTGCTTGATCTCGAGCGCGATCCGGCGCGCCCGCGGCGGCTCCTGCTCCCGGCCCATGAGCTGGCAGACCATCTCGTCGATCGAGGGGGTGTGGGCCACCGGACAGCAGCGGTCTACAGCAGCGGAGATTTTATGGGAGTATTCCGCGTAGTGATCGTGGTTGCCCGCCACCAGCACGATCTCGGGACAGATGCGCTTGGCCTCGCCGACCTGGGTGCCGGTCTTGATCCCCAAGCCCTTGGCCTCATAGCTGGCCGCGATGCAGCAGGTCGTGTCCGCCATGGTCGGCACCACAGCCAGCGGACGATTGCGGTACTCCGGATGGATCTGCTGCTCGACCGAAGCGAAGAAGCTGTTCAGGTCGATATGCAGAAAGCCGAAGCGGTCGGGTTGGGAGCTCTCGGACATCAGGGAACCTGAAGGCCATTTTATTCGCTTTTTATTTGCCGCATAGATCTCCCCGGCAAGAAAAAGAGACCCGCGCGAGGGCGGGTCTCTTAGGGTTTGCGCAGAGCGACCACGACGCTTTATCGCCTGGAGTGATTCTCCTGCGGACGCTGCTGTGGTTGTGGCTGAGGCTGAGGACGCGGCTGTATCTGGGGCTGAGGTTGGGGCCGCATCTGCATCTGGGGTTGCGGCTGTGGCCTCATCTGCGGTTGTGGTTGGGGCTGCGGCCGCACCTGCAACTGGGGCTGTGGCCGGACCTGCGGCTGTGGCTGAAATTGCGGTTGAGGCCGCGGCTGCATCTGCTGCATCTGTGGTCGGACCTGTGGCTGGGACTGCGGAGCAGGCCGCTCCTGCTGGAACTGCGGTCGAATCTGGGGCTGGGGCTGCGGCCGAACCTGTTCGACCGGACGTTGCGGTTCAGGTCGCATCTGAGGCTGAGGCTGAGGCTGAGGCTGCGGTTGTGGCCGCTGCTGGTTCATCCAGCCGGACTGACCGGGCTGGTTCTCCTGCGGCCGAACCTGCTGCATGGGCTGCCCCACCCGATTGTCAAATGGCCGAACCTGCTGCACCGGTTGCCCCGCCGGCGGCCGGATCTGTTGCGTCGGCTCTCCGAACGGCCGCAGCTGCTGCGTGGGCTGTCCGGGACGATTCTCCGGTTGCGCGGGCCGTACCTGCATTCCTGGCCGCGGCAGGTCTGCCGTGGTCCGGGGCGGAGGCGCAATCCCGCGCTCCGCCGCGAACGGCTTAGGCGCTGTGGCGATCGCCGGGTTGCCGTGGTTGGCGATGTACAGCTGCTGCCGGTTCTGTCCCGCATCGCGCGCCGCCCGCACCTGCGACTGCATGGGAGGAACGCGCTGCTCGTGCAGCACCGCCAGCTCCGCCGGCCGCGGGGTGGCGCGGATGCCATTGCCGCCGTTATAGCTCACCCGGTTGTAGTTGCGGTGATTCGCCTCGTAGCTGTCGTAGCGAACGTTGTTGACGACGACGTTGCGCACATACACGTTCCGAATGTCCGAATGCACGCGGTTGAAGTTGCGGTTGTAATAGAAGTCCCGACCGTTCCAGTAGCCGCCGTAGTAGCCGTACCCGACGTAGCCATAGCCGTAGTTCACGCCGCCGTAGTAGCCGATATGCGGCCCCCAGAAGCCATGATGGAAGCGGTAGCGGTTGCCATAGAAGACCCAGTATCCAGGTGTCCACAGCGCGCCGACGTAGGGCGGGTCGCACCATGCTCCCGGCACCCAGTAGTAGCCGTAGGGGCCAAGGGCCCAGTAGCCGGGCGTCCAGATCACGTTCGGGTAAGGTGCCTCGGGCTGGTCGTAGACCGGTAGCGGCGGAGGCGGCTGATCGGCCTGCTCGTCGGTCAGCGTGGCGTCGTACCCGGCCTCGGCCGCCTGGTCGGTTGGGTCCTGGTAGCTGTTTTGGTAGCTCTGGTCGGGAGAGTTGGCATAGCCCTGATCGGAGTAGCTCTGGTCAGGATTGCCGGCATAACCCTGGTCGGAGTTGTTGCCTGGATAAGAATTATTGCTCGGATAGGAGTTGTTGCTCGGGTAGTCGCTGTAGCCCGGCTGCGCCGGCGGCGTCTGGCGCACGATCGGCGCGGGCTGCTGCCGATACACCTGGCTGCTCAGGCTGGGCTGCTCCTGCTGCGCCGCGCTCAGCACCTGGGTCGAACCGGAGTCAGGAACATTGCCGGCCGGCGGCTTCGTGACCGGAGCCAAATTCGCGTCCGCTGGGTCTGTGGCCGAGCTCTGAGCCGCCGCCACAGAAGTATTGTTCGACCCACTACCGTGGCAGCCGGCCAGTCCAGCCGCTCCAGCGATCGCTGTAATCGCCACGCCCAGAAGCAGGCGGCGGCCAGCCGTGGCTGCGAGCAGGGCGAGCCCGAGTTGCAAGTTGCTTTTAGACGTACGCATAGTTCGCGATCTCCAGTTCCGTACTTCTTTTACCGTATTCCAGTTAGATGCTCGCTTTTAGATGCTCGCTTTTCGCCGCCCAGGCCTTGCTCCCCCATTTTGCTGGTCCATCTAACCCGATTGCCGGGGGAGAGTTCTGCGCCGCCCCTGGCAGGCGCATGGGAACCGCGGGGGAAATCGCCCAAGACGCTCCTACGAAAAAGGTTCCGCCGAAAAAGTCCGCGGCCCCCAGCCTCCTGGCCCTCCTAGGGTGTTCCCGCCGAGGCAATTCCGCCTCCGCCCCTCTGGACGTAGAATGGGAGCGTGATGGCAGGCCTTCCCAGGATGAAATTTCCGATGAAGTTCCCGATGAAGCCCACAACCCAGCCCCGCATCAAGCGTTTCCGCCACGGCCGCCCCGACCGCGGGAGGCCCTCGACCGGCCGCGCGCTTTCTCTCTAGTCGCAGCCGGCGGCCCGTCTCCGCCCCTTCTTGCGTTACTTCCGCTACGATGGACCCACTCGCCGCGCCGCCCAAATGGGCGCCGCCCGCCCAGCACGATCCAGCTCCAGATCGGCCATCGATCCGGCGCTCGATCTAGCTCATAGGAGACATGCATCCATGCCTACGTTGAAGACCCACCCCGACTCCTTCCACAGCGCTGCCACTCTCACCTCGGGCAGCCGCCAGGTGCATCTCTTCCGCCTGCAGGCGCTGGCCGAGCAGGGAATCAATCTCGCCCGGCTTCCTTTCTCTCTGCGCATTCTGCTCGAAAACCTGCTGCGCCATGAAGATGGCCGGACTGTAACGGCAGATGATATCCGCTTCCTCGCCGCCTGGGACCCCAAGGCCGAGCCCTCGCGCGAGATCGCCTACATGCCCGCTCGCGTGCTCATGCAGGACTTCACCGGCGTGCCCGCTATCGTCGACCTCGCCGCCATGCGTGACGCCATGAAGGCGCTCGGCGGCAATCCCGACAAGATCAATCCCCTGCAGCCGGCCGAGCTGGTCATCGACCACTCCGTGCAGGTCGACGAGTTTGGCACCGCCAACTCCTACGACCTCAACGCCGCGCTCGAGTTCCAGCGCAACCGCGAGCGCTACGCCTTCCTCAAGTGGGGCCAGACCGCCTTCAACAACTTCTCCGCCGTTCCGCCCGGAATGGGAATCTGCCACCAGGTCAACCTCGAGTACCTCGCCCGCGTGGTCTTCACCACCGCGCCCGAACGGACTCTCGACGCTGTCGCCGTCGAAGGGCACAAGGCCAAGGTGGAGGAGACCTATGTACTTGCCTACCCCGACACCCTGGTCGGCACCGACTCGCACACCACCATGATCAACGGTCTCGGCGTCCTCGGCTGGGGCGTCGGCGGCATCGAGGCCGAGGCCGCCATGCTCGGCCAGCCGGTCTCCATGCTGGTGCCGCAGGTGGTCGGCTTCCGCCTGACTGGGAAGCTCAAGGAAGGCACCACCGCCACCGACCTCGTCCTCACCGTCACCGAGATGCTGCGCAAGTTCGGCGTGGTCGGCAAGTTCGTCGAGTTCTACGGCCCCGGCGTTGCTGAGCTGCCGCTGGCCGACCGCGCCACCATCGCCAACATGGCCCCCGAGTATGGCGCCACCTGTGGCATCTTCCCGGTGGACGCCGAGACGCTGCGCTACCTCCGCCTCACCGGCCGCAGCGAAGAACACATCGCGCTGGTTGAGGCCTACCTCCGCGAACAGGGCCTCTTCCATACTCCCGACGCACCCGAGGCCGAGTACTCCGCTACCCTCTCGCTCGATCTCTCCACCGTCGAGCCCTCCGTCGCCGGCCCCAAGCGCCCGCAGGATCGCGTCCGCCTCTCGCAGGCCGCCGCCAGCTTCGAGCAGCAGCTCCCCGCACTGCTCGGCCCCAACGCCCACAAGAACGACGCCCGCCAGATCCGCCGCTGGGAGGGCGAGGGCGGCCACCCGAACGGCAACGCTCCCGTGCCTGTGTTGGCCGGCGGCGATGTCGCTGTAGCGACGCTCGAAGCCCCGGCAGCAGCTCCCAGCAGCATTCAGGCCCGCTTCGGCCTCGATCCCGATCCCTACCTCCACCACGGTAGTATCGTCATCGCCGCCATCACCAGCTGCACCAACACCTCCAACCCCTACGTCATGATCGCCGCCGGCCTGCTCGCCAAGAAGGCGGTTGAGAAGGGCCTGAGCACGCCGCCCTGGGTCAAGAGCTCGCTCGCTCCCGGCTCCCGCGTGGTCAGCGACTACTACATCAAGTCCGGCCTCATGCCCTACCTCGACCAGCTCCGCTTCCAGGTCGTCGGCTATGGCTGTACGACATGCATCGGCAATTCAGGACCCTTGCCGACGGACGTCAGCAAGGCCATCGAGGACCACGGCCTGGTCGCCGTCAGCGTACTCTCCGGCAATCGCAACTTCGAGGGCCGCATCTCCCCCGAGGTCCGCGCCAACTACCTGATGAGCCCGCCCCTGGTGGTCGCCTACGCGCTCGCCGGACACATCGGCCACAACTTCGAGACCGACCCGCTCGGCCGCGACCAGAACGGCCAGCCCGTCTACCTCAAGGACATCTGGCCCACCCAGGCGGAGGTGAGCGAGACGGTCGTATCGTCGATTGATTCCGCCATGTTCCGCAACCAGTACGCCACCGTCAGCCACGGCGACCAGAACTGGCAGAACCTCAAGTTCCCGCTCGCCGACACCTACGGCTGGGAGCCCGACTCCACCTACATCCGCAAGGCCCCCTACTTCGACGGCATGCCCGCCATCCCCGCGCCGGTCGAGGACATCCGCGCTGCCCGCATCCTGGCCATGCTCGGCGACAGCGTCACCACCGACCACATCTCCCCCGCCGGCTCCATCAAACAGACCAGCCCAGCCGGCAAGTACCTCATCGACCACGGCGTGAAGCCCGTAGACTTCAACAGCTACGGCAGCCGCCGCGGCAACCACGAGGTCATGGTCCGCGGGACGTTCGCCAACGTTCGCCTCCGCAACCGCCTCGCGCCCGGCACCGAGGGCGGCGTCACCCGGCTCTTCCCCGACGACCTGCCCATGAGCATCTACGACGCCTCGGTCGAGTACGCCAACCGCGCCATCCCGCTCGGCATCCTCGCCGGCAAGGAGTACGGCTCGGGCTCCTCACGCGACTGGGCCGCGAAGGGACCGCGGCTGCTCGGTGTGCGCTTCGTCATCGCCGAAAGCTACGAGCGCATCCACCGCTCGAACCTTGTCGGCATGGGCATTCTTCCGTTGCAGTTTGAGCCTGGCCAGAACGCCGACACCGTCGGCATCAACGGCCTCTCCGGCCAGGAGCTCTACTCCATCGGCGAGCCGGGCGAGCTGGCGGCCATGCTCGAGGGCAAGTTCGCCAACGGACGCACCATCACCGTCACCGCCGAATCCGACACCGGCCACACCACCGCCTTCGCCGCCATCGTCCGCATCGACACCCCGCAGGAGATCCTCTACTACCAGCACGGAGGCATCCTGCAGTACGTCCTGCGCCAACTCGCCGGCACCACCACTCTGTAGGCGGCAGGTTGTCCCTGCCTGAAGAGTGGCGTCATCCTGAGCGAAGCCTCGCACGGTCGTATCGTGCGAGGCGCAGCCGAAGGACCTCGGTACCCTCCACCTCACCCATACGGACCTGTACCGTTCAGCCCAAGCCCCAAGTCCCCACTACCTCACGGTACGGTAAGACCGGGTGCCCCACCCTTCGCAGCTTCACCGCGAAGGGCGGGAGCGAATCACACGAGTCTGGACCGAAAGCGCAGCGATTCCCCGCACCGTGATGGCAAGCCCCCATCGCTCGCAAAAAACGAGAAATCCCCAACAACGACGCGCCCTCTCGCATCAGGAAGAACTTGCCGATTTACCCCGCTCCACTTGGTAGAGTTGAGATATAGAACAAAACCTTGGTTGTCATTCCGTAGCGCAGCGCAGGAATCTGCTGTTCAGGCCCCTAAGAGGATCAGACCAATCCCCGCACACGTTTGTTTTCTGTTTTTACCTGTAATCCATTTGTTTTCTATATTTTGCCGACAGTAATCTGTCGCAGCCACTAGAAAGCAAAGAATTTACCGCCGGCCAATAGAGGGGGCACCCCCACCCTTAGATCTTCTGCACCCGGTGCACGTCCCGGACCCCCGGCACCTTGCGCAGGTTCAGCACCAGCCGGTTCAGGTGGCGGACGTCTACTGTCTCGATCACGAAGTCGACGGTGGCGTTGCCATCGGCTGTCGGCTTTGAATCGACCGACCGGATATTGGTGCCGTCGTCGGAGATGATGGCGGTGAACTCCTTCAGGAGTCCTGCGCGGTCCTCGCACAGCACAGTGAGCTTGACGGGATAGGTGGTTGCCTTCACCGCGCCGGCGGTTGCGTTCGACGGTGGCGCCGCCCACTCCACCTGAATCCGCCGGTCGGATTCGTACAACAGATTCTGGACGTTCGGACAGCTTCGCGCGTGCACGGCGACGCCCTTGCCGCGGGTCACATAACCGATAATCTCCTCGCCGCGAATCGGATTGCAACATCGCGCGCGGTAGACCAGCAGATCGTCCTGCCCCTCGACCTGCAGCGAGTCCGAGCCCTTGCCGAAGAAGACCCGCTTGACCGCATCGGACATCTGCCCGATGGCGTTGCCGACCATGCCTTCGGCCGCTGGCTCGGCCGCCATCGTCGATCCGGGTTCGAGCCTGTTCAGCACTTGTCGCGTGGAGTACTTGCCGAAGCCGATGCCCGCAAGCAGCTCTGCCTCGGTGCCGAGACCGTACTCCGCGGCGACACGAACGTAGTCCGCATCGCCGAACTTGCTGAGCGCCACCTTGTACTTGCGCGCCTCGCGGTCGAGCAGCTTCTTGCCGATCTCGACCGCGCGCTCACGCTGGTGCTCGTTGATCCAGTGCTTGATCTTGTTCCGCGCGCGGCTGCTCTTGGTGAAGCTGAGCCAGTCGCGGCTGGGAGCGTGTCCCGCCTGCGTGGTGATCTCGACGATGTCTCCGTTGCGCAGCCGCGTCCTGAGCGGCACGATGCGTCCGTTTACCTTGGCGCCGATGGTGGTGTTTCCCACCTCGGTGTGAATCGCGTAGGCGAAGTCGATCGGGCTCGCGTCCTTGGGCAACACGACGACCTTGCCCTTGGGCGTGAAGGTGTAGACCTCCTCGGGGTACAGGTCGATCTTCAGCGTCGACATGAACTCGTTGGGATCGGTCATCTCGCGCTGCCACTCCATGAGCTGCCGCACCCACGCGAGCCGCGCCTCGTCCTTGGCGGTGACGTTGTCGGAGGCCTTGTACTTCCAGTGCGCCGCGATGCCCTCTTCGGCGACCCGATGCATCTCCTCGGTGCGAATCTGCACCTCGAACTGGTGTCCGCCGGGAGCGATCAGCGTGGTGTGCAGCGACTGATACAGGTTCGGCCGCGGCATGGCGATGAAGTCCTTGATGCGCCCGGGAACCGGCCGCCAGATGCTGTGCAGCAAGCCCAGCAGAGCGTAGCAGTCCTGCACGCTGGTGCAGATCACCCGGATCGCCAGCAGGTCGTAGACCTGATCCACCGGGATCTGCTGCGATGCCAGCTTCTGCTGGATGGAGTAGAGACGCTTGATGCGCGACTCTACGCGGCCCTCGATGTTATGCTCCTTGAGCTTCTGTTCGAGCTCGGCGACGATCCGGTTGAGGAAGTTCTCGCCCGCGCCGCGCAGGGCGTCCACCTCGGTCGAGACCTGCTCGTACGCGTACGGATCGGTGTAGCGAAACGCCAGATCCTCGAGCTCGCCGCGCAGCTTGCCCATGCCCAGGCGATGCGCCAGCGGGGCGTAGATGTCCAGCGTCTCTCGCGCGATCTTCTGCTGCTTCTCGGGCTTCAGGTGCTCGAGCGTGCGCATGTTGTGCAGCCGGTCGGCCAGCTTGATGATGACTACGCGAACGTCGGTCACCATGGCCAGCAGCATCTTGCGGATGTTCTCGGCCTGATGGTCTTCGCGGTTGGCGAACTTGATCTTGTCGAGCTTGGTGACGCCCTCGACGATGTGCGCTACCTGTTCGCCGAAGCGTTTGGCGATCTCCGGCGAGGTGACGTCGGTGTCTTCGACGGCGTCGTGCAGCAGGCCGGCGGCGATCGCGGTCGAGTCCATCTTCAGCTCGGCCAGCACCTGACCGACCTCGAGCGGATGGATGACATAGGGCTCTCCGCTGGCACGCTTCTGTCCCTCGTGCTGCTGCAGGCAGAACTGCCAGGATCTGCGAATGATCTCCAGGTCGTCGCCGGGCCGATTGGTGCGAACCGTCGCGAGCAGGGTCTGGAACTTGTGATCGACGAGGTCGATCTCTGCGGCCGGCGTACCTGCCAGATGGGACGCCGCGCAGTCGGACTCCTCCAGTTCGGGAGTTGCAGTGTTTACGGATCCGGCCGATTCGGCCGGCGCACCGCTTGCTACGATCTCGGCAAGGGCCCGCTTCGGCCCTGCGAATAGCCCCTCATCGCACTGCGGCGTGGTCTCTGCCGGCGATGAAGCCTCCGGTGAAACGGCAGCAGGCGCGGCTTCGAGCTCAGTCCCATTGTTCGCCGCTGTATGCAGTGCGTCTGCAGCGAGAGGCTGCGATCCGGCCTTCTGAGGACCAGCCTGAGGCGTGGCTGGACGGGCGATTTCCATACTCTATTATAGCGGCTAATGCAAGCCTGCCCCACATCCGGCCACGACGGAGTACACTGCAAGCGCGGCAAATACAACGAGATCCGATCACCCAAAACCATGACCCTGAAGACCACTCCTCATCTGCATCGGCTTGCCTTTACCGTGATCGCAGCGCTGCTTGCCTTCACGCCCAACACGATCTTCGCCGCGGATACCGGCGGCCTTCAGGTCAAGACCCGGCAGGGCCAGGTCGAAGGCACGATGAACGGCTCGGTGCGAACGTTTCTCGGTATTCCGTATGCCGCGCCGCCAGTCGGACCGTTGCGCTGGAAGGCTCCGCAGCCGCCGGCGAAGTGGCACGGCGTACGTCAGGCGACGGCCTTCGGAGCGCACTGCATGCAGCCCAAGCTCTTTGCCGATATGATCTTCCGAGATCCCGGCAACAGCGAGGACTGTCTCACGCTGAACGTCTGGACGCCGGCGAAGGGTAAATCCGAAAAGTTGCCGGTCATGGTGTGGATCTACGGCGGCGGGTATCTCGCCGGCGGCACCTCGGAGCCGCGCCAGGATGGAACGAATCTGGCGGCGAAGCACGGGGTCATCGTCGTCTCGATGAACTACCGGCTGGGCGTCTTCGGCTTCTTCACGCATGCCGGACTGGCCGCCGAATCGGGTCATGAATCAGGTCATGAATCAGGTCATGGAGCGGCGGGGAACTATGGGCTGATGGACCAGACGGCGGCGCTGCGGTGGGTGCAGCAGAACATCCAGGCGTTCGGCGGCGATCCGGCCAATGTCACCATCTTCGGCGAGAGCGCGGGCTCGTTCTCGGTCAGCGCACAGATGGCTTCGCCGCTGGCCAAGGGGCTGTTCCGCCGCGCCATCGGTGAGAGCGGCGGCGCCTTCAACAGCGCTTCGCTTGCCTTCAAGCCGCTGGCCGAGACAGAGGCGCGCGACGCCGAGTTCGCCCAGTCCCAGCTCGCGGCAAGCAGCGTCGATCAGCTTCGTGCGGTTCCCGCTGACAAGCTGCTCGAGGCATCCATGAAGAAGACGGAGGCGGGCCAGGGCTACCGCTTCTCCCCTGACGTTGACGGGTATTTTCTGCCCCAGAGTATTCCCGCCATCTTCGCCGCAGGGAAGCAGAACGATGTTCCCCTACTCGCGGGATGGAACCACGACGAAGGCGGAGTCGCGACCGGAACGACCGTCGAGACCCTGAAGGCCGCGTTGGTCAAGCAGTTCGGCGACGATGCGGATAAGGCCACGAGCGCCTATGCGGCCAACGACGATGCCGAGGCGGTTCGCACGGCGTCGGACCTCGCCGCCGATCGTTTTATTGCCTACTCGACCTGGCGGTGGATGGAGGCGCAGGCCACCTCGGGCAAGCAGCCGGTCTACCGCTATCGCTTCGACCTCGCACCGCCGGCTGATCCGAACCATCCGGGCGGCCTGGCCGCGTATCACTCGGCCGAGATCGCTTATGTGTTCGGCAATCTGGACATGCTGCAGGGCTTCGCCTGGCGACCGGAGGACCATAAGCTCAGCGAGGACATGCAGAGCTACTGGACCAACTTTGCCCGTACCGGCGACCCGAACGGAGCGGATCTGGCCAAGTGGCCGGTGTACGCTCCTGCCTCCGGTTGGCCGGTGATGTATCTCAGCCCGCAGCCCGAGGCGGCTGCGGACAAGACTCGCCCGCGCGATCTCTTCCTCGAGAGCCTGTGGGACAAGTAGTTCCTACGAATGTTCAGTGAGGCGCTCCTGCTTTCGGGGATCGCCCGGCGGCGTGCAAGCGGAGGCAATGGCGGGTAGCGGAGACGCAAGAGCGGCGGGGCTAGTTGAGCTTACGGTTGAGAATCTTCTGCGCCTCCAGGATGAGGGCATTGGAGTCATCGGTGCCGAGGATGCCGCGGATGGCTTCGCGGACGGGGGCGAGGCGCCTTGCGGTGTCGAGCGTTCGCTGGAAGTCCAGCTGGTAGAGGGCGAACTTCTGCTCCCAGCCAGGGACGTCCTGGACGATGTAACGCAGGATGTCGACGTTGTGCAGGGAGTTCTCCCAGGCTAAGAAGAGGGCG
The DNA here is from genome assembly GCA_035568455.1 of Granulicella sp. GTDB lineage: Bacteria > Acidobacteriota > Terriglobia > Terriglobales > Acidobacteriaceae > Edaphobacter. The sequence goes on along the minus strand of DATMOB010000046.1, from coordinate 22,268 downwards.
CGGATGAGTTTGTCCTTATCGGTGTCGCTCATGGGAGGAATGGACGCAAGTTCGGGTGGAGGCGTTGGGGGAATGGCGATGGCGCTTGCTTCCTTCGTAACTTTGTGCGGGTGACTTTTGGTGGTGTCTCGGCGGGGGATGAGGTGATATTTCCTGTCCCGAGTCTCTGAGGCATGGGTTCCCACCCTTCTCGGTGGGGCTGCGAAGGATGGGGCACCTGAGCCGAAGGGTTCGTCGAGCTAGAGGGTGGGTGCGGTCATGTGGAGGTTCTTGACCAGGAAGATGTACTCGTCGACGGTGAGGTCGACGCGCTTAGACAGGGGCATTCCGCCGCCGTGGCCGGCGCGGGTCTCGATGCGGATCAGGACTGGGTTGGGAGCGACGGAGTCTTTCACCTCGCTCAGCACCGTTCCATGGCTTGGGTTTGTCGGCTGACTCGCAGCGCTTTGCAAAGTGGCGGTGAACTTGAAGCTGTGGGCGGGGAAGACGCGGTCGTCGTGATCGGCGGTGGTGATGAGGGTGGGCGGGTAGGCGACGCCGGGCTTGATATTGTGCAGCGGCGAGTACTTGTAGATGGCGTGGAACTCGGCCTCGTTCTCGGAGGGAGAGCCGTAGTCGGCCTTCCACGCCCAGCCGATGGTGAACTTGTCGAAGCGGAGCATGTCCATGACGCCGACCTGGGCGATGGCGGCGCCGAAGAGGTCGGGTCGCTGGGTGATGCAGGCTCCGACCAGGAGGCCGCCGTTGCTGCCGCCTTCGATGGCGAGCTTCGGGGTGCTGGTGTAGTGGTTGGCGATGAGGTAGTCAGCGGCGCCGATGAAATCGTCGAAGACGTTCTGTTTTTGGAGCTTCATGCCGGCCTCGTGCCAGGCTTCGCCGTACTCTCCCCCGCCGCGCAGGCTGGCCTGGGCGTAGATGCCGCCCATCTCCATCCAGAGCACGTAGGAGGGAGCGAAGGCGGGCTGGAGGGAGATGTTGAAGCCGCCGTAGCCGTAGAGCAGGGTGGGGTTGTTGCCGTCGAGCTTGAGGCCCTTCTTGTAGGTGAGGAACATGGGGACGCGGGTGCCGTCCTTGCTCGTGAAGAAGACCTGTTTGGTCTCGAAGCGGGCGGGGTCGAACTCGAGCTTGGGCTGACGGTAGACGGTGGATTGCAGGGTCTTGAGGTCGAGGCGGTAGACGGTGCCGGGGGTGGTGAAGTTGGTGAAGGTGAAGAAGGTCTCGGTGTCGCTGCGTTTGCCGCCGAAGCCGGAGGCGGTGCCGATGGCGGGCAGATCGAAGGTGCGCAGGAGATGGCCGTCGCGGGAGTGGAGCTCGACGTGGCTCTGGGCATCGGCGAGGTACTGGGCGATCAGGGTGTCGTGCACCATGGAGACGTTGTCGAGCGAGTTCTTGGACTCGGGGATGATGGTCTTCCAGGCGGAGCGCTCGGGGTGGTTGAGGTCGATGCCGATGACCTTGCCGTTGGGTGCGTCGAGCGTGGTGCGGAGCCAGAAGAAGGTGCCGTCGTTTTCGAGGGGGTCGAAGACGGCCTCCTCGGTGGTGACGAGTTTGATGGGGGCGGCGGCGGGGTGGGCGAGGTCCTTGATGGTGAGCTGGTTGTTGGGGCTGGTGCCGCGGGTCTGGTGGATGACGAGGTAGCGGCCGTCGTCGGTGACGCTGGCGCCGACGGTGAGCTCCTTGTCGTCGGGGCGGTCGAAGACCAGAGTGTCCTCGGACTGCGGGGTGCCGAGCTTGTGGAAGAAGATCTTGTGGAAGTAGTTGGCGGCCTTGAGGGCGCTGGACGGGACGTTCTGGCTGGGGTGGTCGGGATGGTCGTAGCCCTCGTAGAAGAAGCCGGAGTTGTCCTTGAGCCAGGCGGCGCTGGAGAACTTGGACCACTCGACGAGGTCGGGGGTGTCCTGGCCGGTGGTGATGTTGCGGACGTGCCATTTGACCCAGTCGGAGCCGGCCTCGGCGAGAGCGTAGGCCATCAGGGTGCCGTCGTCGGTGACGCTGATGCTGTTGAGGGCGACGGTGCCGTCGCTGGCCAGGGTGTTGGGGTCGATGAGGACGTGCGGGGTGCCGGTGAGGCCCTCCTGCCAGAAGAGGACGGCCTGGTTCTGCAGGCCGGTGTTGTGGCTGTAGACGTAGCGTGTGCCGTAGCGGGTGGGGGCGCTGAAGCGCTCGTAGTTGGTGAGGGCCATGAGGCGGGACTTGATGGCGTCGCGGCCGGGGACGGCGTCGAGGTAACCGCGGGTGAGGGTGTTTTCGGCGTCGACCCATTGCTTGACCTCGGGGGAGTCGACGTTCTCCATCCAGCGATAGGGGTCGGAGACCTGAGTGCCGAAGTAATCGTCCACCTGCTCGACGGTGTGGGGCTGAGGATAGGTCAGGTGCTGGGCGTCGATTCCGGAGAGGGTTCCGGCGGAGATCAGGGTGGCGGCAACAACGGTCTTCATAACGTGCATTCTAGGGGAATCTCCGTGAGTTCGATTGGCAGCGACTGGGCCGGGCGGAGCCAGATTCCGGAACTGTACCGGAAGTGTAGAAGGAACTCAAACTTATGGGGATCAAAGAAAGCCCGGCGAGCGCCGGGCTTTCCGAGGCGAACATTGGCGGCGTAGGGCTAGTGCGGGTTGTAGTCGTGGTCATGGTCGCGATCGCGGTCGTAGAGGTGGGCGATGGCGGCCTCGTAGCCGCGCTCAAAGCCTTCGCTGTAGTCGTTGCGGGCGCTGCGCGGGACGTGGGGGTGGCGATACTCGTCGCGATTCTTGACGTCGGGGTGGCGATGGTTGTCGAAGTCCCTGCGGGCACCTTCAATGCCGTCGTGGACGCCCTGGCGCTGGATGTCGCGGAACTCCTGCGGAGGTGTATCCCAGCCGGCGGAGCCTTGTGGATAGCCTTGATCGTAGCCGCGCGGGGGAGGGATTGTACTGGGCGAGGAGAGGGGGTCGACGCAGTCAGGGAGAGTGCGAGTGCTGGAATCAGGATTCGAGGAAACGTCTTCATTGCGGCGTCCTCCGTGTACCTGGAGATGAGATGAAGCGACGCATCTCATGTTGTTTCCGGGCGGGGCGTCGGCTTTGGGCGGAAAAGGGAAGGCCCGGCGGTATGCCGGGCCTTTCTCATAGAACGCAAATGGGTTAGCGGTGGTCGTCGTGGTGGTGATCTTCGTGATCGTCATGATGGTTGTCGTGATCTTCGTGGTCCCAGTGGCCTTCGTGCATCTGCCAGCCCCGCTGGTAGTGGTCGTAGTGGGGGTGCTGCCAGTAGGCGCCGGCGTAGGGTGGGCGATCCCAATGACCCTGGATCCAACGGTAGCGGCCGTCGTCGTCTCCCCAGTAGCCCTCGGCCCACACGAAACCTTCGCCGGGCATCGGCGGCCGGACCTCATAGCGTAGCGGGGGTGGGGGTGTGCCGATATAGACGTGAATCTGCGCGAAGGCGGGTGCGGTGAGGCTGGCGGCGGCAAGCGCGGCGCAGCTTAACCATTTGCTATTCATAGCGATCTCCGTTCTGTGATGAGGGGTACAGAAGGTGAGATGCAGACTAGCGAGCGGCGAGCCGATCCGATGACGGTATTTCTGTGGGAAACAGCTATGATGGACCCAAATAGGGAATAGTTGGCCCGTAGATTCAGGAGAGAAGAGAGAAGATATGTCAGAGAGCGTTCAGACGCAGGGCAAAGTGGCAGTTGCAAGCAAGGAAGCTCCAGCAGCGATCGGGCCGTACTCGCAGGCGGTGCGGGTGGGAAACATGGTGTTTAGCTCGGGGCAGGTGGGGTTCGACCCGGCGACCGGGCAGGTGGTTGAGGGCGGAATTGTCGCGCAGACGACGCGGGCGCTGGAGAACCTGAAGGCGGTGCTGCAGGCGGCCGGGCTCGACTTCGCCCAGGTGGTGAAGGCGACCGTGTTTCTGAAGGATATGAACGACTTCGCGGCGATGAACGAGGTGTACGCGCGGTACATGGCGCCTGCGGGCGTGGTCGCGCCGGCACGGTCGACGGTAGAGGTAGCGCGGCTGCCAAAGGACGCTCTGGTGGAGGTCGAGGTGATCGCGGTGGGGACGTCGGCTTAGACCGAGGCGTCTAACCAGACGGATAGGAGATGCGTGCGATGGCAGAGATTCCAGAGACAGGGACAAGGACCAAGGTTCACAAGACCGAGGCGGAGTGGCGCGAGCTGCTGACGCCCGAGCAGTTCCACGTGATGCGGGAGAAGGGAACGGAGCGGGCGTTTTCGGGCGCGCTGGTGGACAACCACGAGGACGGGATCTACCGCTGCGGAGCATGCAAGGCGGAGCTGTTCACCTCGGACAAGAAGTTCGAGTCGGGCAGCGGATGGCCGAGCTTCTGGCTTCCCGTCTCGGCGGATGCGATTGAGGCGCATGAGGATACGAGCTACGGCATGCGACGGGTCGAGGTGACCTGCGCGAGCTGCGGAGCGCATCTGGGGCATTTGTTTCCGGATGGGCCGCGGCCGACAGGGCTTCGGTACTGCATCAACAGCGCTTCGTTAGCCTTCGAGAAGCAGTGAAGCAGGCCCCCTTCGGGGATGACAAACAAAAGAAAGAACGACGGAACATCGAGGAAACACGAAAAGCCCCAGCTGCCGGAGGTGCGGCTGGGGCGATTTCCTTCTGTGCTACGGAGTTTTTGGCTTAGCCCTTGACGATCTTGCCGGTCTTGATGCAGCCGGTGCAGACGCGCATGCGCTTGCTGCCACCGTCGACCTTGGCCTTGACGGGCTGCAGGTTGACGTTCCAGCGGCGACGGGTGGTGTTGTGGGCGTGCGAGATGTTGTTGCCGAACTGCGGGCCTTTGCCGCAAAGATCACATTTTTGTGCCATGACTTGCTCCAATTTCAATCTTGAGTCGCAGAAACTTCCAGAGAACAAGCCGTTTACGAGGAAAAAGGCTGTGGAAGCGGCGGGCCGGAGCGGATAAACCGCCGGCTTGGTCGTATCAGGTCCTGCCAGGGACACGTCTGCATAGCAGTTATATCATTTCCGGGCGGGGAAGACCAGCCGGAGAGCGCTGTTGCTTTGATCTTGTCGGGATGGGATTGGAGGGCGTATGGAGGCGGGATCTCGGGTCGAGGAGGGAGGCGCCGTTGGCTTGCGGCGGGAGCGTGTCCCGGGTTGGGTGCGGGCGGGGTTCTGGGGTTGCGTGGTGATCGCGGTGGCGGTGGTGATGCGGCGGTTGGTGGCGCTGGCGCATCCGTCGCCGTCGGCTCCTCCGCAGCTGGCGGAGCTGGATGCGGTGTTTGCCGCGCATGCGGGGCTGACGCTGGCGCATATTGTGCCGGCGCTGCTGTTCGTGGTGTTGGTTCCGCTGTTCTATGTGCGGCGGTTTGCCGGCTCGGTGTGGCCGGAGCGGGTGTTGTTTTCGCTGGGAGCGGTGGTGGGCGCGACCGCCTATGCGATGAGTGTGTATGCGGTGGGAGGGTGGGTGGAGCGGTCCGCTGTGCTGTTCTTCAACAGCCTGTTTCTCTACGCGCTGGGGCGATCGTACTGGCATCTGCGGCGCGGCGAGCGGCAGCAGCAATGGAGCTGGATGACGCGGGCGATCGGGATTCTGCTGGGGATTGCGACGACCCGTCCGGTGATGGGGGTGTTCTTCGCGACCAGCCGGCTGACGCATCTGGAGCCGAGGCAGTTTTTTGGGATCGCGTTCTGGATTGGTTTCTCGGTGAACACGGTGGCGGTGGAGCGTTGGCTTCGGTCGCGGGCGGGGCGATCTTGCTGGTGACGGTCCAGCCGATTTGGTGGAGTGAATCCGGGCAGAGAGGAACTGGCAGACGTGGTGAGGCGTGGTGAGGCGTCGTGCGTCGGCATCCTTCGACTGCGCTCAGGACAGTTCGGGTAGAAAGGTGCGGGCATGTATCTGGGTGCGTAGATTCTCGGGGGGCCTTCGACTCCGCTGCGCTCCGCGCAGGATGACGGCTCTTGTATTTGTCCGATGCTTCTCTAAGGCCTATAGGTCGGCTGCGTCCTCGACGACCTGTGGGTGACAACTTTGTATGTGGTTCCGGGTCAAAGGGTTGGGGATGGGAGTTTCCCTTCCCTTATCACTCGTTTAGAGCGGTGCGCCGACGCGGTTTCGACCGGGAGGGGCACTGCGTCCGGCTCCTCCCCTGCCGGCAGGAATGGATTTGTGTCGAGCCAGGCTGCCTTCAGCGTGAGGTTTCGGTGGGCCAATTGTCAGCCACTGCCATCAAGGAGGCCTCGATGCGCAAAGCCATCCTCTTGTCTTCACTCTCTCTTGGAATGATCCTGTCGCTGGTGACGGGATGCAGCAACAGCACGACGAACACTGCGGCTACGCCGGCGAATTCAGCGCCGGTGAGTCTGAGCATCACCGACACGCCGCCGGCAGGGGTCAACGTGTTGTCCTTCGAGGTGAGCCTGACCAGCGCGAACCTGATGCCGGCCTCGGGAACGGGCGCGGTTTCGCTGCTGCGCAACAACCTGCCGATTGAGCTGGATGTGACGCAGTTGCAGACGCTGTCGGCGTTTCTGAACACGGCCAATGTGCCGGCCGGGACGTACAACAGTCTGAGCCTGACGTTCGCTAATCCGAAGCTGGTGATCTATAACGCGTCGGATGCGTCGCTGGCGAGCAGTTGCGCGGTGGGCACCGTATGCCGGCTGACGCCGACGATCGACAACTCGGCCACGACGACCCTTTCCTCGACGCCGTTTCCGGCGACCATCGCGGCGAATATGCCGCTGGGCCTGCTGGTCGACTTTCAGCTGAACAATGTGATTCAGCCGGATCTGTCGGTGAACCTGGGCGCGACCAATGGTGTGACGGTGTCCGAGCTGACGCCGACGGCTACTCCGACGCCACAGTATGGTCACTTGACGGGCACGGTGCAGAGTATCAACGCCAGCCAGAACCAGTTCACGGTGCAGACGGCGTATGGGAACACCTACACGATCGCGGCGAGCAGCACGACACTGTATAGCTCGTTCCCGGCAACGGTGTGCACCACCGGCAGCATTGCCTGCCTGAGCGCTGGGCAGATTGTGCGGGTGCAGATTACGGGCGTGGCCAGCGGCGGCGTTCTGACGGCGGGGCAGGTAACGTATCTGCAGGCCGCGGGGATGCAGACGGCGGAGGGAAGCATCGTCGGACTGACCACGACCAACGGGACGACGGTGATGAAGCTGATCCTGCATGGCAATCCTTCGAATGACGAAGGTCTGCCGATGGGTGGAGAGGCGATGGTGACCATTGGCGCCGGTGCGACGTACTCGATCAACAGCAATGGGTACACGGTTCCAACGGGGCTGACCTTCACGGGCGCGTCGAGCCTCTATGTCGGCCAGCAGGTGCTGGTAAATGTGGTGGCGGGATCGCTGAACAGCACGGCCGGTACGACGAGCTCCGGTACGTGGGGGGCGCCGCAGCCACTGACGTTCACGACGCACACGGTGGAGCTGGAGCCGAGTCAGTTTACCGGTCCGGTGAGCGCGGTCAACACGGGCACGTCGAGCTTTACGCTGGGCGGCCAGTGGTGGATGTCTCCGATCAACGTGGAGACGGGCGCGCAGACGGTGTTCCAGGGCTTCACCCCGGCGAGCTTTTCCTCGGTGACCAGCAACAGTGTGGTTTCGGTGTACGGGTTCCTGTTCGCTCCGGCGAGCGGGTCGACGACGCCGACGCTGGCGGCGGAGACGGTGATCCTGCGAACGCCGGGGATGTAATCTCAGTCGATCGTTGCTAACCGACGTCGTCCCCATGCTTACTCCGGTTTGCGCAGTGCAGACCGGAGAAAGCGTGGGGGCGATTTGTTTTGAGCGCTGGCGATTGCGCGAGTTTGATGGGATCGGGGTTCTGGGGCGGCGGTACGGCTGGCGCCCCGCCTTTCAAGTAACGAATCACTGCTTGTCGTATGCTGCAGTGCTGCTGCTCTTCTTGCCAGCGGAATCGGTTCCAGTGATGATCAGAATGCGGCTCTTGCCGTCCGCAGCGATGATAATGCGACCGGAGTTCACGACCTTGCCGTTCTTTTTGTTGGCTAACATCAACTTATGGTCGTCGACCTTGGCGTAGGAGCGCGAGTCGGCGGTTGGGTCCCCGGTGAGCGGGTAGTCTTTGCCGTCGAACTTTCCCCTCCACTGGGGTGTGCATCGGGTTGCCGTCTTTGTCGGTCCCATCGGTGATTGCTTTTATCTCGTCCCCTGCGGCCTCATAGATAACCGTTACGTTCTTCAACATTCCTGGCGGGATCTTCGATTTGGCTTCGTTGAGCTTCAAGGTTCCCATGTTCAGTCACTGGCAAAGCACACGCCGACTCCGACAAAACAGAGGGCCAGAGTCAGCAGGAGGATGGTCCTTGCTCTTATGTGGTTCTCCTCTTCAGGTGAAAGATGCGGCCGGGGTTCCCAGTAGCGCGAAACTGTACAGCCTCGGAGGGGGCGCGAAGCGCGTCTGCGGGCGTTTGGCGATGCGGAGGCAACGGGCCGGGACTGGAGCCCCGGCGTGGTGGGTTTGCGCATTCGCAGGGCTGAAGCCCTGCGCTCCCCCGCCCGGAAAGCCGATCGCGGAAGAAAGGCGGTTCGGTAGACTGGAAGAGATATGTCGACCTTGAAAGCTGTACGGGGCACGCGCGATCTGCTGCCGCCCGAGACTGCACTTTGGAATCGCGTTGAGGCTACGGTCCGCGCGGTGTTTGCCCGCTATGGGTTTGGCGAGATTCGGACGCCGGTGTTCGAGGACACGCAGCTGTTTGTGCGCGGCGTGGGCGAGGAGACCGATGTGGTCTCGAAGGAGATGTACACGTGGGAGGACCGGGCGCGGGCGGCGAGCGAGAAGGCTCAGTCCTTGACGCTGCGGCCGGAGAATACGGCCGGAGTGGTGCGGGCGTACATCGAGCACAAGCTGGGCGATACGGGGATGCTGCAGAAGCTCTATTACATTGGGCCGCAGTTCCGGCGGGAGCGGCCGCAGCGGGGGCGGTACCGGCAGTTCTGGCAGATTGGGGCGGAGGTGCTGGGGCCGCAGTCGTCGGGGGCAGAGTCGCCGCTGCGCGACGCCGAGGTGCTGGAGATGCTGGCGACGATGCTGGATGCATTGGGGATTCCGCGGGCGAGCGAGGCGAATGGCGAGACGGGCTGGCGGCTGGCGTTGAACTCGGTGGGGTCATCGACCGACCGGCCGCGGTATATCGCTGCGCTGAAGGCTGCGCTGGAGCCGGTGAAGGCGACGCTGTGCGAGGACTGCCAGCGGCGGGCGGAGACCAATCCGCTGCGGGTGCTGGACTGCAAGGTGGTGGAGGATCAGGCCACCATTGACCGGCTGCCGAAGATTGCGGATTTTCTGGATGAGGCCTCGACCGCGCACTTTAGGCAGGTGTGCGCGGCGCTGGACGCGTGCGGGGTTCCTTACCGGATTGAACCGCGGCTGGTGCGTGGGCTGGACTACTACACGCGGACGACGTTCGAGTTCACGGCGGTCTCAGGGCTGGGGACGCAGAATGCGCTGTTGGGCGGCGGGCGGTACGACGGGCTGTCGGAGATGCTGGGCGGGCCGAAGGCTCCGGGGATCGGGTTTGCGATCGGCGAGGACCGGCTGGTGCTGACGCTGCAGGCGTTGGCGGCGAATGCGGCTTCGGAGTCGGATGCGGCGGCGGCAAAGCTCGACGTCTACATCGCGCCGCTGGGGGTGGAGCAGAATGCGGCGGCGCTGGCGCTGGCGCGGGAGCTGCGCGCGGCCGGGTTGACGGTCGAGGTGGGCGACGGCAACTTCCGGGTGAAGAAGTCGTTCGAGCTGGCGGACCGGCTGGCGCGGCGGATCGTGCTTCTGGGTGAGGACGAGGTGGCGTCGGGGGTGCTGACGGTCAAGAGCTTTGCCAGCGGCGAACAGAGCAAGGTGCCGCGTGCGGAGCTGGTCGCGAGCTGTCAGGCGCAGGCTTGAGGGCTTGGCGGATGGAAGTGTAAACGGCGCCGCGAGAGGGATCTCGCGGCGCCGTTCCTTTTGTGGCTCGTCGTGGGTGAAGGCTACTTCTGGATGGTGGTCTCGGCGGCGGTGGGCTTTTGGGAGACCTGCTTGGGGGTGGGGAGGTCGGTTCGGTCCCAGCCTCCGCCGAGCGCCTGCACCAGCTCAACCGCCTGCACCATCTGCTGCATCTGCGCGCTGACAAGGGTCTGCTGATCGACCAGCAGCGTGCTCTGTGCGGTGATGACGTTCAGGTAGGGATCGACGCCGGTCTCATAGCGGCTGGTGGCGAGGGTGACATACTGCTGCGCCGAGGCGACGGCCTGCTGCTCCTGCTCGATCTCGCGGGTAAGGATGCGGACACCCGCAAGGTAATCTTCCACCTGCTGGAAGGCGGTGAGCACGGTCTGGCGATAGCTGGCGAGGTCGGCGTTGTAGGTGGCGATGTACTGGTGGATGGTGGCGCGGCGCAGGCCGCCGTCGTAAAAGGTCTCGGAGACGCTGGGGCCGATGCTCCAGAAGCGGCTGGGCCAGTTGAAGAGGTTGCTGAAGGTGGAGGCTTCGAAGCCTCCGGTGGCGCTCAGGGTGAGCGAGGGATAGTAGGCGGCGTAGGCGATGCCGATCTGGGCGTTGGCGGCGGCCATGGTGCGCTCGGCGGCGGCAACGTCGGGGCGGCGCTCGAGCAGCTGCGAGGGAACGCCGATGGGGATGGGGGGCGCGCCCGGGGTGGAAGGCCGGACGGGCATGGAGAAGGTGGAGGCATCGGTGCCGATGAGCGTGGCGATGGCGTGCTCGTACTGGGCGCGGGCGACGCCGGTGCTGGTGAGGGCGGCCTGCGCGCTCTGCAGCGTGGTCTCCGCCTGGACGACGGAGATCTGGTCGTCGACGCCGGTCTCATAGAGCGTCCGGGTGAGGTCGAGCGCCTTCTGGTCGGCGGCGACGGTGTCGGTGAGGACACGGATCAGAGAGTCCTGGGCGCGAATCTCGAAGAAGAACTCGGCGAGGGAGGCCTGCTCGGTGAGGCGCTCGGCTTCGAGGTCGGCGGCGCTGACCTGGGAGCTGTACTGGTCAGAGCGAATGGTGTTGCGAATCTTGCCCCAGAGATCGGGCGCCCAGGAGGCGGTGAGGGGAAGGGCGCCAAGAGAGGCCTGCTGTCCGGCGGCGGAGCCGGTGATGGCATTGCCGAGGTTCCCGGAGGACTTGGAGCGGGTGTAGGTGGAGTTGGTGCCGAGGGTGGGATAGAGCGCGGCGCGGGCCTCCTGCACGATGGCGCGGGCGGCCATGAAGTTCTCGAAGTACTGCTTGAGGGTCTGGTTGTCGATGTTGAGCTTGTCTTCGAGGGCGTTGAGCTCGGGGTCCTGAAAGATCTCCCACCACTTACCCCGGAGCATGGCGTCCTGGGGCTGGGCGACCTTCCATTCGCCGGCGTCGGCGGTCCTCTGGTCTGCGGGCGCGGGGGCAGCGGGAGCCTCTTTATAGGCAGCTGGTGTGGTGGGCGCGGTCGCCGGGAGGGGGGTGGGTGGATGGTACTTGGGGCCGACCATGCAGCCGGTAAGCAGGGTGGCGAGGCAGAGCAGAGCGCTGGGTAGGGCTACGCTCGCAGCTGCGGCGCTGCTGGGGCGGGCGCTGGGTTGGGAGGCGCCGGTGAGTCGCGGAGTTCGAGAGGTCTTCAACATAGGTGTATGCGTCCGTAAGAGTCAGTCTGCGTGGTTGGGGGTTGGCCCGATGGCAGGAAGGGGTACACCATGCTCCCGGCCCAGCATGCGCAGGCGCAGGCGATCGAGGGTCAGGTAGACGACCGGGGTGGTGTAGAGGGTCAGCAACTGGCTGACGATGAGGCCGCCGACGATGGTGATGCCGAGCGGACGGCGCAGCTCGGAGCCGGTGCCGGAGCCGAAGGCCAGGGGGATGGCGCCGAAGAGCGCGGCCATGGTGGTCATCAGGATGGGACGGAAGCGCAGCATGCAGGCCTTGAAGATGGCCTCCTGGGTGGTGAGACCTTCTTCGCGCTCGGCTTGCAGCGCGAAGTCGATCATCATGATGGCGTTCTTCTTGACGATGCCGATGAGCAGAACGATGCCGATGATGGAGATGATATTGAGATCTTCGTGGAAGATCATCAGGGCGAGCATGGCGCCGACGCTGGCCGAGGGCAGGGTGGAGATGATGGTGAGCGGGTGCACCAGGCTCTCGTAGAGGACGCCGAGGACGATGTAGACGGCGAGCAGCGCGGTCAGGATCAGGACCGGCTCGGTACCCAGCGACTGCTGGTAGGCCAGCAGTGTTCCGGCGAAGAAGCCGTGGATGCTGGTAGGGGTGTTGAGGCGCTGCTGCATCTGGGTGATTTCCAGAGTGGCATCGCTGAGAGAGACGCCGGGCGCGAGATTAAACGAGACGGTGACGGAAGGAAACACGCCGGTGTGATTCAGGGCCAGTGGCGTCGTGGTCTGGGTCGCCTTGGCCATGGTGAAGAGCGGGGTATTGCCGGTGTTGGTGGTGTTGGCGATGGTGGAGGAGTGGAGGTAGATGTTCTTCAGACCCTTGGGGCTCTGCCAGTATTGCGGGGCGACCTCGAGCACGACGTAGTACTGGTTGAGCTGGGTGTAGATGATGGAGACTTCGGATTGACCGAAGGCGGCATAGAGGCTGGAGTCGAGCGACTGGGCGGTCTGGCCGAGCCTGGCGGCGGTGACGCGGTCGAACTTGACGTACTCGTCGAGGCCGCCGTTCTGCTGGTCGGAGTTGACGTCCTGCAGGCCGGGGAGGTGCTTCATCTCGGCGAGCAGGCGCGGTCCCCAGGTGGCGAGGTCGGGGGCGTTGTCGGCCTGAATGGTGTATTGGTAGAGCGCATTGCTACCGCGACCGCCGATGCGCAGGTCCTGGGCGGCCTGGAGAAAGACGGAGGCGACGGGGAGTTTATTCAACTTCGGGCGCAGGCGGTTGATGATCTGGGGAGCGCCGATCTGGCGGATCGCCAAGGGCTTCAGCGTGGTGTAGATGAAGCCGGTGTTGGTGGGTCCGCCGCCGCCGGTGAAGGCGATGACGTGCTGCACGGCGGGATCGGCCTTGATGACGGCCTGGAGTTGATGGATGGAATCGTTCATGGCCGGGAAGGAGGAGTCCTGCGGTCCCTGCACGCCTCCGACCAGAGCTCCGGTGTCCTGTTGCGGAAAGAAGCCCTTGGGGATTTTGATGATGACGACGACGTTGAGAGCGATGGTGAGGAACAGGACGGTGAGGGTGAGGCGGGGATTATCGAGCACCCAATGCAAGGTCCTGCGATAGACGGAGAGGATCCAGTCGAAGAAGCGTTCACTGGCCATGTAGAGGCGCCCATGGGTCTGGTGCCGCTCGTCCTTGAGCAGGTAGGCGCACATGGTGGGAGTGGCGGTCAGCGAGATGGCTGTCGAGATGACGATGGCGGTGGAGAGGGTGACGGCGAACTCGCGGAAGAGGCGACCGACGATGCCGCCCATCAGCAGCAGGGGGATGAAGACGGCGACCAGGGAGATGCTGATCGTGAGGATGGTGAAGCCGATCTCTTTAGCGCCCTTGAGCGCGGCGGCGAAGGGTTCCATTCCGTCTTCGAGGTGGCGGGAGATGTTCTCCATGACCACGATGGCGTCGTCGACGACGAAGCCGGTGGAGATGGTGAGGGCCATCAGCGAGAGGTTGTCGAGGCTGTAGCCGAAGAGGTACATCACGGCGAAGGTGCCGACCAGGGAAACCGGCACGACCACGGCGGGGATGAGGGTGGCGCGGCCGTTTCTCAAAAACAGGAAGACGACGATGACGACGAGGATGATCGAGAGGATCAGGGTCTCTTCAACGTTCTTGACCGAGGCGCGGATGGTGGTGGTGCGGTCGAGCACGACGGTGGTGTCGATGCCCTGGGGGATGGAAGCCTTGATCGAGGGGAGCTGCGCGTAGATGCGGTCGATGGTGTCGATGATGTTGGCGCCGGGCTGCCGGAAGACGATGACGGTGACGGCGCGCTTTCCATCGAGGTAGCCTCCGGCGCGGATGTTCTGGGTAGAGTCGATGACGTCGGCCACGTCAGCGAGGCGCACGGCGGCGCCGTTGTGATAGCCGATGACGATGGGCTTGTACTCTTCGGCGTGTGAGATCTGGTCGTTGTCGAGGATGTCGGCGGTGGTCTTGCCGTCGGAGATCTGGCCGCGCGCGAGATCGGAGTTCTGCAGGCTGAGGACGGACTGGACGTTGGAGAGAGCGAGGCCGTAGCTGGCCAGCTTGGTGGGGTTGACCTCGACGCGGACCGAGGGAAGCGCACCACCACCGACGGTTACTTCGCCGACACCCTGGATCTGGGAGAGCTTCTGCTGGATGACGGTGGAGGCTTCGTCGTACATCTTGCCAGCCCCGTACTTATCCGAGGTGAGCCCAATGATCATGATGGGCGCGTCGGCGGGGTTGACCTTGCGGTAGGAGGGATTGCCGGGGAGATTGGCGGGCAGGTAGGTGCGAGCGGCGTTGATGCCGGCTTCGACGTCGCGGGCGGCGCCGTCGATGTCGCGGCTGAGGTCGAACTGGATGGTGACGTTGGTGGTGCCCAGGCCGCTCGAGGAGGTCATCTCGGTGACCCCGGCGATGTGTCCGAACTGACGCTCGAGCGGGGTGGCGACCGAGGAGGCCATGATCTCGGCGCTGGCGCCCGGCAGGCTGGCGCCGACCGAGATGGTGGGGAAGTCTACCTGGGGGAGCGGCGCGACCGGCAGCAGGTTGAAGCAGATCGCGCCGGCGATTGCGATCGCCAGGGTGAGCAGGGTGGTGGCTACCGGTCGGTAGATGAATGGGGCGGAGATGTTCATAGCGATCCAGCGGGGTGCGGGCCTGGACCCGCCGGTTGCTCGCCTGGCGTACGCGGCTTGATCGGCGTCTTCGAGAAGCGTTTAGCGAGGGTATCGAAGAAGATGTAGATGACCGGCGTGGTGTAGAGGGTGAGCACCTGCGAGAGCATGAGGCCGCCGACCATGGCGATGCCCAGGGGACGGCGCATCTCCGAGCCGATCCCGCTGCCGAAGGCGAGCGGGATGCCGGCGAGCAGCGCCGCCATGGTGGTCATCATGATGGGACGGAAGCGCAGCAGGCAGGCCTGGTAGATGGCGTCGGTCGAATTGAGGCCATGATGGCGTTCGGCTTCGAGGGCGAAGTCGACCATCATAATGCCGTTTTTCTTGACGATGCCGATCAGCAGGATGATGCCGATGATGGCGACGACGCTGAGATCCTGATGGAAGAGGATCAGAGAGAGGAAGGCACCGACGCCGGCCGAGGGCAGGGTGGAGAGGATGGTGATGGGGTGAATGAAGCTCTCATAGAGCACACCCAGGACGATGTAGACGGTGACCAGGGCGGCGAGGATGAGCAGCGGTTCGTTGGAGAGCGAGTTGCGGAAGGAGGCCGCGGTGCCCTGGAAGTCGGCCTGCAGGCTCTCGGGCATGTGCATGTCCTTCTGCACCTTGGTGACGGCGTCGATGGCTCCGCCGAGTGCGGCTCCCGGGGCGAGATTGAAGGAGACGGTGACGGAGGGGAACTGCCCCTGGTGGGTGATGGAGAGCGGCTCGGTGGTGTTCTCGAAGTGGGCGATGGCGCTGAGCGGGACGGCGTTGCTCGGCGTGGAGCTGGTGGTTCCGGAGGCGTTGACACCCTGTGTGGCGGTGGTGGTGGTGGGAGTGATGACCTGGGCCGGCGCGGTCAGCGTGGTCGAGGATGGGGTATACGCCGCCGTCTTGGTGAGGGCGTTCGAGCCGGCCGAGGAGGATCCGGAGGCGGAGAAGGAGTTGGTCGCTCCGGCGCCGGTCGCGCCTGACGAGGCGTTCGCCTGGATGTAAATGTTGTTGAGGTTGGCGACGTCCTGCTGGAACTTGGGCGTGGCCTCGAGCACGACGTGGTACTGGTTCAGCTGGGTGTACATGGTGTTGACCAGGCGCTGACCGAAGGCGTCGTAGAGGGTGTTGTCGATGGTGGTGGGCGAAATGCCAAGGCGCGAGGCGGTGGCGCGGTCGATGACGAGCTTGACGGCGAGACCACCGGGCTGCTGGTCGGTGGCGACGTCTTCGAGTTCGGGAAGCTGTTTCAAGCGCGCGACGAAGCGATTGGTCCAGAGGTTGAGTTCGTTCTGGTCGGGATCTTCGAGGGTGTATTGATATTGCGTGCGGCTGACGCGGTCGTCCACGGTAATGTTCTGGACGGGCTGCATGAAGATCTGAATGCCCTGCACCTTGTCGAGCTTGGTCTCCAGGCGGCGGATGACGTCGGCGGCCGAGAGGTCGCGTTGCTCGATGGGCTTGAGGTTGATGGACATGCGGCCGCTGTTGGTGGTGGTGTTGGTGCCGTCAGCGCCGATGAAAGAGGAGATGCTCTCGACGGCGGGGTCGGCGAGGATGATGTTGGCGAGTTCCTGCTGCTTCTCCGCCATAGCCTTGGGGGCGATGGCGGGAGGCGCCTGGGTGATGCCCTGGATGACGCCGGTGTCCTGCACCGGGAAGAAGCCCTTGGGAATGAGGATGTAGAGATAGATGGTGAGCAGCAGGGTGGCGAGCGCTACCAGCAGCGTGACGCCCTGGTAGCGGAGGACCACCTTGAGAGTCCTGCCGTAGAACGCGATCATGCTCTCGAAGGCGTATTCGGACCAGCGATAGAAGCGGCCCTGCTCGGCGTTGTGGTTGTGCTTGAGGATGCGCGAGGCCATCATCGGGGTCAGGGTCAGCGAGACGACCGCGGAGATGACGATGGTGACGGCCAGGGTGACGGCGAACTCGCGGAAGAGACGGCCGACGACATCGCCCATGAAGAGCAGGGGGATGAGTACGGCGATCAGCGAGACGGTGAGCGAGACGATGGTGAAGCCGATCTGCTCGGCGCCTTTGAGGGCGGCCTGCATGGGTGGATCGCCCTCTTCCAGATAACGCGAGATGTTCTCGACCATCACGATGGCGTCGTCGACGACGAAGCCGGTAGAGATGGTGAGGGCCATGAGCGAGAGATTGTCCAGGCTGTAACCGAGCGCATACATGGCCGCGAAGGTGCCGATCAGCGAGAGCGGAACGGCGACCGAGGGGATGATGGTTGCGGAGAGGTTGCGCAGGAACAGGAAGATGACCAGAACAACCAGGCCGACGGTCAGCAGCAGCTCGAACTCGACGTCGTTGACCGAGGCCTGAATGGAGGTGGTGAGGTCGGTGAGGGTCGTGACCTCGATGCCCTTGGGCAGGTTGGCCTCGAGCTGCGGCATCAGCGCCTTGATGCTCTTGACGATGCTGATGGTGTTACCGCCGGGCTGGCGCTGGATGTTGAGCACGACCGCCGGGGTCTGGTTCATCCAGGCAGCCTGGTTGTTGTTCTCGACGCCGTTGACGATCTGGGCGACGTCGGTGAGCATGACCGGAGCGCCGTCGCGGTAGGCGACCACGACGCTCTTGTAGTCGTTGCTGGTGACCAGCTGATCGTTGGCGTCGATCTGGTAGTCCTGCCGGGGGCCGTCGAAGTTGCCCTTGGCGGCGTTGACGCTGGCGCTGCTGATGGCGGTGCGCAGGCTCTCGAGATCGATGCCGTAGGAGGAGAGCGCTGTGGGGTTGGCTTGAATGCGGACCGCTGGCTTCTGGCCGCCGCTGATGCTGACCAGGCCGACGCCGCTCAGCTGCGAGATCTTGGGGGCGAGACGGGTGTCGACCAGATCCTCCACCTGCGAGAGCGGCATGGTCTTCGAGGTGATGGCGAGGGTGAGGACGGGAGCGTCGGCGGGATTGGTCTTACTGTAGATCGGAGGCGCGGGCAGGTTCGACGGCAGATAGCTCTGCGCGGCGTTGATCGCCGACTGCACCTCTTCTTCGGCGACGTCGATGTTGAGGTTGAGATTGAACTGCAGAACGATGACCGAGGTCGCGCCGGAGCTGGTGGAGGTCATCTGACTGAGCCCCTGCATCTCTCCGAACTGGCGCTCAAGCGGAGCGGTGACGGTGGTGGAGACGACGTCGGGACTGGCCCCGGGGTAGAAGGTCAGCACCTGGATGGTCGGGTAGTCGACCTGGGGAAGGGCCGAGACCGGAAGCTGGGTGTAAGCGACGATTCCCACCAGAAGAATCGCCGCCATTAACAGAGAAGTTGCTACGGGACGCAGAATAAACGGGCGGGAAGGGCTCACGGAGCATCGCTCCCGCTGGTGTTGGCCGGAATTGCCTTATTCACTGCGATGACCTTGGAGTTGTCCTGCAGCTTGTCGAAGCTGCTGTTGGCAAGGACCTCGCCCGGGTTGAGACCTTGCACCGAGGTCAAGCCGTTGTCGGTGACGCCGGGGTTGATCTTGCGCTCATGGGCGACGCCGTTCTGGATCACATAGACGAAGGCGACCGGGCCGTTGTGCTGAATCGCGGAGTCGGGAACGAGCGTCGCATTGTGCAGCGTGTTGACTAGAAGACGTGTGTTGACGAACTGATTCGGAAACAGCAGGCTGGCCCGGTTGTTGAACGAGGCACGACCCTTCACGGTTCCGGTCGTGGTATCGATCTCGTTGTCGAGCGTCAGCAGCGTGCCGCTTTCGATCTTCTGCGCAGCGGCGCGGTCATAGGCGTCCACGGGAAGCTTCGCTCCCTGACGCAGCCGGGCCTGCACCTGACCGAGACTGTCCTCCGGAATGGTGAAGATGACGGTGATGGGCTGGAGCTGGGTGATGACCACGAGAGGAGTGGTTCCGTTGGACTGGACGATATTGCCTGGATCGACCAGGCGCAGGCCGACGCGGCCGGTGAAGGGCGCCTTGATGTGGCAGTAGTCGACCTGGACTTGATCGTACTGGACCAGTCCCTGGTCGTTCTTGACCGTGCCCTGATCCTGCAGGACCACCTTCTCCTGGTCATCGAGCTGCTGGTGTGGGATGGCGTTGCGGGCCCACGCGGCACGGTAGCGCTCCAGGTCCATTTGGGCCTCGGCCAGCAGGTTCTGATCGCGCTCGAGCGCACCCTGTGCCTGGAGCAGCGAGGCCTGGTACTGGCGCGCGTCGATGTCGATCAGCGGATCGCCCTGGTGGACGAGCTGGCCTTCCTTATAGTGCACCGCGACGATGGTGCCGGTGACCTGGGCGGTGACCGAGGAGGTGTAGACCGGAGTGACGGTGCCGATTGCATCCAGGTAGACGCCCAGATCGCCCTGCCGCGCGGTGGCCGTGGTCAGCGTCACCGGTCCGGTGCCGGGACCGCGACGCTGACCCGCAGTTTTGGTGGTCTCTTTGTGGGTCCAGACGAGCCAGAAAGCAACGGCGAAGATCAGCAGCAAAACGATCCAGACGAGGACACGCACGCTCCGGCTGCGTGGTTTCGAAGAGGGAGGGGCTGCAAGTTGGTGATCAGGACCGATGGGTGGATGTTCAGGGCTCTGCGGTTCGGCGGGCAATTTCGCTCCTTGCCAAAATCATTAGAAGGTCGGGTATCGCGCAAGGCTTTCCCGTCACAGTAGTTGACGTTTCACCCAGCAGTTAAGGCGCAGCCTTTTTCAGCCGAAGGTGAGGGTGCCGATTCTGGTGCGAATCGACTGCAATGGAATCGTTGGCCTACCAGTTTATGGTAAAGCCCTTGTTTTGATGAAGGGTCGAAGGGAAGGATGCGCGGTGAAGCGAGCAATTGGCATCTTTCGGCCCGGAACAGCTTGGAGCATCCGGGGAAACACCGTTTCGGCTACTAAGGACACCTGCGTGCAACGCCGGGACGAAGATGGAGGACCGGGGCCTCTGTCGCGATAGTATGCGAGTGAGGACACATGCCAAATTCACGCCGCACCTTTCTGACCAACACCTCCCTGGGCGTGTTGGGAGCAGCTATGACCACCTCCATGACCACGGACAGCCAGGCCCAGGCCCAGGACCAGGCTCCGGGGGCGAAGCCGCTGCCGCCCGGGGCGCCGCCGGCGTTCGGAACGTCGCCGGCGGTGGGGCCGGAGGTATCGCCGGCCACCTTTGCGGTGGCGGAGAGGCTGGTCGAGGTGACGCTGACGGAGGCCGAGCGCGGTGAGGCGGCTGGGAACTGGAGGAACTCGCTGGCGCCTGTCTACGAGCGGCGGACAGGACCGCGCAAGCTGGCGCTCGAGCCGGCGATCGCGCCGTGGTCGCGTTGGGATGCGGCGCTTCCTGGGACGGAGGCTGGCCCGAGGGAGAACCGGTTCGTGCGCAGCGCGGCGGCGGTGCGGCCGCTGCCGGCGCGCGACGAGGACATCGCCTTTGCCACGGTCAGCGAGCAGGCGCGCTGGATCGAGAGCCGGCAGCTGACCTCGGCGCGGCTGACACGGATCTACCTCGAGCGGATCGAGCGCTTCGACCCCAAGCTGCACTGCGTGATCACAGTGACCAGAGAGCTGGCGCTGGCGCAGGCCGCGCAGGCGGACAAGGAGATCGCCGCAGGACGTTATCGCGGGCCGCTGCACGGCATTCCGTGGGGAGCGAAGGACCTGCTCGACACGGCGGGGATTCATACGACCTACGGAGCGGAGCCGTTCCGCGAACGGGTTCCGGCGGCGGATGCGACCGTGGTCGAGCGGTTGCATGCGGCGGGAGCGGTGCTGATCGCCAAGCTGAGCATGGGCGCGCTGGCGCTGAACGATATCTGGTTCGGCGGCGAGACCAGGAATCCGTGGCTGCTCGAGGAGGGATCGTCGGGCTCGAGCGCGGGTCCGGGCGCGGCGACGGCTGCGGGGCTGGTGAGCTTCGCGATGGGCAGCGAGACCGGAGGAAGCATCGTCTCGCCGACGATGCGGTGCGGTCTGACCGGGCTGCGGCCGACCTTTGGCCGGGTTCCGCGGACTGGGGCGATGACGCTGTGCTGGTCGCTGGACAAGCTGGGGCCGATGACGCGCGGGGTCGAAGACACGCTGCTGGTGCTCAACGCGATTACGGGACCGGATGGAAGGGACGTTTCGGCGGTTCCATCGCGGCTGGCCTTCGACGCGGGCCGCGGAGTGCAGGGGCTGCGCGTTGGCTATATTCCGGGCTGGATGAAGGAGGCTCCAGCGACCGAGGTGGATCGAGCCGCGCTCGAGACGGTCAAGAAGCTGGGCATGGTTCCGGTTCCGGTGGAGCTGCCGGATTGGCCGTACGACTCGCTGAATGTGATCCTGTTCGCGGAGTCGGCTGCGGCGTTTGAGGAGATTACGCTGAACCGACAGATTGACCAGCTGAAGATGCAGGTTCCCGATGCTTGGCCGAACCTCTTCCGGCAGTCGCGCTTCCTTTCCGCGGTGGATTTTGTGCAGGCCGATCGGATGCGGCGCAAGGTGGCGCTGGAGATGGGAAGGATCTTCAGCGAGGTCGATCTGCTGCTGGTGCCTTCGCTGCGCGATGAGATTTTGGTGGTTACGAATGCGACCGGGCACCCTTCGCTGACGCTGCGGGCGGGGTTTGTCGAGGTGTCGGAGGAGCGCAGCGACTGGGCTCCGGATCCGGCGCGGCCGCTGGCGAAGTTCTCGCCGCCGCGCCGGGTGCCGCATGGGGTGACGCTGATCGGCGGGTTGTTCGAGGAGGGAAGGTTGGGTGAGGCGGGGATGGCGCTGGAGCAGGCGTTCGCGGTCTCGGGGGAGCGGCCGGCGGGGTTTTAGTCTTCTGGGGGTCGCCCCCCACTGCCCCGATGCAAATCCTTTGCTTGCCTATGCTTGCGCTTGGTTGCCGGCCGCAAATTATTCATTCTACGTAGTTTATGAGCAAAATATTCAATATAAACGGGTTAGCTGGAGGCTGCTGTCTGGTTCGCTTTTGTTCTTTCTCTATATATCTGCTGTAGCGGGTTGGAGATACCCTTTGCGCCAACTCTTTTCTGAGCGCGAAGGGCGCGTCTTTGTTGGGGATCTCGCGTTTTGGTGGGATTTGGGGACTTGACAGCGTCGGGATCACCTGAGGCTTCTGGATGGTTTTGGGATGAAGGAGGGCGGTCTCGCTGCGCTCGATGGGGCACCCGGATTGTGGATGGGAGACGGTTTTCCCTCCCACCCTTCGCGGTGAGGCTGCGAAGGATGGGGCACCCGGCGGCTCTGGAGGGTAGAAGGAGGCCAGTCCGGGTAGAAAGGTAACGGCGGTATGGGTGGTGCGGAAGGTACTGGGGTTCCTTCGGCTTCGCTCAGGACAGGCTTTTCGACTGCGCCTCTCGCGATGAGGCCGCGAGAGGCTCCGCTCAGAGCGTGTGACTTTTTTGTTATTTGAGCGTTGGTCGTTGGTTTTTAAACAGGGTGAGCAGCTACAACGGGAGAGATGAGAGAACTTTCCTTGAGCGGATTGCGGCTGCGTAAACCGGAACGAAGTCAGTTGGGGTGGGTGTCGCAGTGTGCGGACGATCTGGTGAAAGCGAGCCAT
>DATMOB010000045.1:0-10463 GCA_035568455.1 Granulicella sp. | reverse complement strand
GCCTGGCCCTGCGGCCGGGCGCGGTGCTGCGACACTGCCGCCAGAGTGTCTTTGATGTGCTCTGGCGTGTCGCGCAGCGCGATGTCCGCCTGGGAGACGATGCCCACGCACACGCCGCTCGAGTCCACCACCGGGATGCGTCTCACCTGGTGGCGCTTCATGAGGGATTCGCATCCTTCGATCGATTCGTCGGGCCTACATGTAGCCGGCGCGCTGGTCATTGCCTCGGACGCCCTGGCCGTGCTGGTCAGATCTCCCTGCGCGACAACCTTCATGCAGATATCCCGATCGGTAATGATGCCGAGCAGCTTCCGTTCATCGCAGTCGTTCACAACGGGAATGGCTCCGACATCGTGTTCCTTCATTAGCTGTGCAGCCTTCTGGAGAGTATACGTCGCCGCACAACAGGAGAGTGTCTTGCTCATGATGTCCTGCACTTTCATGAGACCTCCTTTTGCCCGCGCCGTGGCCCGGCCAACGGGCACCCCGCGTCGGGGAGACGCGGACGCCTCCATCCTAGTCCTCCTGCGTTGATCGGTGACCGTAGAGGCAAACCGAACAGGGCTGCCCCAAGGGCAATCTTCAGCCTGTTTCTGGTCGTAGCTGAAGAAATAATGAGTGCCGACGAACTCTGGCCGAAGTGCGGTGGATCGGCGCGCCTCAAGGGCAAAACCGAGAAGGTGTCGCTTGGGCCCTACCCCATCGTGAGTTTGAAACAGGCGAGGCTCGAGCGGGACGAGCTGGCCGGGATGGTCTTCCGTGGCGAATCGCCGGCGCGGCAAAAGCAGCTCGAGAAGTTCGCTCTTGCAAACTCCACCAGGGTGCAAGAGTTCGCAGGGCGGTACTTCACCGAGGTGATCCAGAAGCGCTGGAAGAACCCCATTCAGCTACGCCGCTATCTGCATAACGAAATCTATCCCGCATTTTGGAGCAGGCCGCTGAGGGAGGTGTCAGGTAGGCCTCGCACCGATTGACATCGTTGATCCCTTATTGCTCTAAAGCAGCATTCACCCTTATTCCCATCAGGATGATCAGGGCAGGCGGAGAGAGCGTTGCCATTGAGGGGGCGGCGGAAGCGCCGGGTGAGGAAGCTGCATCGGTGTAGCCAGACATAACATGCATAGGTGCACGACCCCGATTGATGATTGTGCCGACTTCCCTAAGGGGTAAATAGACGTTCATGCATGCCCTGCGACCGGAACCGCAAAGGGCGATGATGGCGGGATAGGTACCGATAACGCCGCAGGGTCTTGCGATCTCCGCCGCATCGGACTTCGTGGCGAATAGGTCGCCGCGAACTTGGCTACGACTGAGAGCGCAGTCATACACGTGGTGGGCAAACAGCGGGTGGAATGGTGCAACTGCCGCTCCGAACGGATGGAGGTATCGCACTGCTGCACGCATAAAGATTGCCGCCGACGCTTGAGGGCGTCGGCGGCACAGAGTGATCAAATTTCTTCGGGATTTCTGGATATTGTTGTCCACCGGTTCGGGATTTTGTTGGCCGTCTCCACAGGTAGTTACCTGAATTGATGGACAGTTACCCACAATAAAGGCCAGTTACCAAATAAAATGTGCAGGATCAGGGACAACGATGAGCTTCCGAGCGTTTGGGTGGATTAAGAGGCAGTGCGAGTGGTGTCCAATCCTACTCTTCGCAAACTGCGCGAAGGATGGGCGCCCGGCTGGAGGAATTTGCGCAGGCGCTGGGCTGAGGCAGAGAGGCTGCTGCTTATGCGTGGCGGATGGACTGGAGCAGAAGGAGCAGGCCGACGCAGAGGAGGCCGGCGTGGACGTATTTGAGGAAGGCATCTCCGCGCAGGCGATGGTTAAGCGCGCGGCCCAGGAAGATGGCTGGAAGGGCGACGAAGAGCGAGAGCAGGTAGTAGTGGGTGACGACGGGGCGCCATAGTCCGGCGGATCGATAGCCGGCCATGGCGAGGAGGCTCGCGGGCAGGAAGTAGCCCTGGAGGGTGGCGCGGAAGTGTTGTGGCGACCAGCGCCGCATCGCTCCGTAGATCACCAGTGGCGGCCCGTTCATGCCATAGGCGCCGCCGAGCAGGCCGGCAAGGAATCCACAGCCGAGGAGCCAGGGGCGGCTGTCGCTGTGGAGTTGCGGCGGTTTGCGGCCGAGCAGGGAGTAGGCGGAGAAGGCCACGATGAGGAGGGCCAGGAGGGCTTTGACGAGGTTCTGGTGCACGCTGGTGAGCAGCGCGATGCCCAGGGGAATCCCGAGCAGTGTGGGAGCGAGCAGCCAGCCGGTGCTGCGGAGGTGGATCTTGCGCCAATCCTGGAGGACGACCACGGCGGCGATGGTGATCGAAAGGAGAACGACCACGGGGGCGGCGATTTCGACGGGAAGGGTGAAGGCGAGCAGAGGGACGGCGATCAGGCCTTCGCCAAAGCCGAAGGTGGATCGGATGAGGGTCGCGAAGAAGACCACCAGCAGAACGTGAAGCGTCGTAAGCGTCGTTGGGTCGATCATCCCAATCAGGTGGCGCGGAGTGTCTGCCAGCTTCAGTGTAGCTTTTTCGGGGGCCGGATCGGCGGCGCAGCGCTGAGTGGGTGGGGGGGCGCAGAGTTGTGGGGGAAAGGTGCGAGCGTCGTAGGGAGGTGGACGGTACCGGGGGCCTTCGATTGCGTCTCCTGCGATGAGGCTGCAAGAGAGTTCGCTCAGGATGACGCCCAGAACAAACAACGGCGGGAACAGGCAACGGCAGAGGGCAAGCGGCGTTCTATCCCACCCTCCGCTGACTACGCGAAGGATGGGCACCCGAGGGGTTTCATTCGAGGCAGCGGATCGGAGGGGTTAGCGCGGGGCGGAATGGACGAGTGGGGTGGGATTGGGCTGGCGGTCGGTGGCGGGTAGGGCGGGGTCGAGCAGGATGCGGTTGCGGCCGACGAGTTTGGCGGCGTAGAGGGCGTGGTCGGCCCGGCGCAGGGCGGTCTCTAGGGTGTCGTCGGGTTGTAGGAGGGCGAGGCCGCCGCTGACGGTGGTCTTGAGGAGTTGATGGGCTTGGGCGTCCTGATTGCCCTGACTTTCCTGAGTCTCCTGAACCTCCAGGGGGATCTCGAGGTCTTCGATGGTTTGGCGGATGCGCTCGGCGGTGGCCAGGGCGGTGTCGAGGCCGGAGTTCCAGAGCAGGATGACGAACTCCTCGCCACCGATGCGGGCGACCAGATCGCGCTGCCGGACGGCGGCGGCGAGGGTGTGAGCCAGTGAGCGCAGGGCGAGGTCTCCGCCTTTGTGGCCGTAGCGGTCGTTGAGGTTTTTGAAGTGATCGATATCGAGGGCGAGCACGGCCAGCGGGGTGAGGTGGACGCGGCTCTGTTCGATGGTGCGCAGGCTGCGCTCTTCGAGGGCGCGGCGGTTGGGCAGGCCGGTGAGATCGTCGGTGCGGGCGAGTTGGTTCTGGCTGTTCCAGAGACGGGCCGAGGTCATCCAGAAGTAGCCGAGGGGGAAGCCGACGATCATGATCTGGAAGCCGACGAGGCCGAGGACGGTGGTGGTGGAAGAGGAGAAGAGGTCTCGCGGAGCGTTTTTGAAGAGCACCCCGAGGCAGCGAATGATCGCGGCGAGCGAGAAGAGCGTGTAGACGACGGCGACGGCGCGGCAGGGAGTGCGCACGGCGGGGTCGCGGCAGCCCAGGAGAATGAGGATGGTGAGGGCGGCGATGGCGAGCAGGGAGAGGTGGAGCACAAGGACCCGGGCGTTCAGGCTGGGCTCGACGAAGGTGTAGTAGAGCAGGCCGAGCAACTCACCGGTGACGATGAGCGCTTCGAGGGCTTTGGTTCTGCTGCCGCCGCGCACGAAGTCGGCCAGGCAGCGATGGAGGAGCAGCATGGTCAGCTGCAGGAGGAGATTGGCGAGCACGATGGAGAAGAGCAGAGGGATATGGGTGTCGGCGAGGCGCAGCAGGGTGCTGAGGGTGGCGATAGCGAAGGCGGTCGCCGGGCGGTGAAACTGGCGGAAGTGGGGATGTACGGCGATGGCTGCCATGATGCCGGTGAGGGCGAGCATGAAGGAGATATGGACGAACATGATGGTTCGGATATCCAAACGAATGGCCCTCGGTCGTTGATCAACCAGCTACGGTTACAAATTGCCTGGAGTGAAATTTAGTTTCTCACGTAAGGTAGCGTGGACGGCAGTGGTCGCGAAGGCCGTTTGTTTGGGAAGGATGGCGTGTTGGAGCAGAGGCGTTCGTTGGAGGTGTGGAGGCCGCGGTGGCGGGCAGAGGTGCTGGCGGGTCCGCCGCTGATCGCGCCGGCGCGGCAGTTTGTCTATCCCAGGATGGTGGCGGGCGAGGAGGATGCTCTGGCGCGGGGGGCGCTGCGGGTGCTGGTGCATCCGGCGGCGGGCGGGGTGTTCCTGGCTACGTGCGCGCTGGGGTTTACTAACGAGGCGATGCCGACGGGGGTGTTTGCCTGTCCGAATCCGGAGGAGGTGTGCTTTGTGGCCGGGGGGTACGCGTATCTGGTGAATACGGCGGAGCCGGGGGGGTGCACGCATCTGGGGCTGCGGCCGGTGGTGGAGGTGCGGGTGCTGGCGGAGCAGGGGCTGCTGCTGTTTGCGGGGTTTCACTCGCTGCTGGCGTGGGGGGTGGAGGGGCTGGCGTGGGAGACGCGGCGGTTGAGCTGGGAGGGGGTGCGGATCGAGGGGGTTATCGGGGACGAGTTGCGAGGGTTTGGCTGGGATCTGCGGACGGACAGGGAGGTGGGGTTCGTGGTGGATCTGAGGAGCGGGGAGTGTGAGGGGGGCGCGTTTTGAGCGGTCTTTCTTCCGAACCTTCGCGGTTGGGGGTGCCAAGGTTCGCGCACTCGGTGGGTGGGTTGAGCCCAGGTCTCAAAGCGAGACCTGGGGCACCCGGTCAAAGGCGAAATACAGGGGTCTCTCCACTTCGCGGCGGACGATGAGGCCGTCCACCGCTGCGTCGAGATGACGTTTTTTTTCTTCTCGTCGTCTCCTTCGCCGTCCTGCTTTAGCTGATGACGCGGCGGAGGAAGCCGCGGATGCCGAGCCAGGTGAGGGTGGCGAGGGCGACGGTGAGCATGAGCAGGATCATGGCCGGGGGCATGTGGGGCAGCTGCGGGGTGAGGGCGGCGCGCAGGCCTTCGCTCATGTAGACGATGGGGTTGATGAGGACGAGGTACTGCAGCCAGCGGATGTGGGTGAGCGCGGCCCAGGGGTAGTAGACGCAGCCGAGGAAGGTGATGGGGATGACGACGACGCCGAAGATGAGGCCGATCTGCTGCGGCTTGACGGTGGTGCCGATGGTGAGTCCGAGAGCACCGGCGGTGAGCGACGCGAGCAGGACGACCAGGATGAGGAAGGGCCAGCTGGCGATGTGGGTGACCGGGCGGACGGCGGGGACGAAGGTGGCGAGGGGGAAGACGATGGCGGCGGCGAGGATGCTCTGGATGGCGGAGAAGCAGATCTTCTCGATGGCGATGGCGGCGACCGGCAGGGGACACATGACGCGGTCGTCGATCTCGCGGGTGCTGCCGAACTCGATGGCGAGCGGGAGGGCGACGGCGGCGATGCCGGAGAACATGATGCCGACGGCCATGAGTCCGGGAAGAAGGACGGTGGAGAAGGCGCTGCCGCCGCCCATCATGCTGGCGGTGGGGTTCATGGACCGGGGGCCGCTCATGCTGGGGATGACGTAGGTGAAGACGAAGAGGAAGAGCAGCGGGTTCATGCAGACGCGGATGATGAAGGGGAAGAGCTCGCGGCGCAGGACGTAGAGGTCGCGGAGGAAGAGGCCGGCGAAGGCGCGCAGGTACTGGACGGTCCTGGAGACCTGGGCGGGGGTGGTGGGAGCGGCGAGGGTGGCGGTGGTCATGTGGGGTCCATTTGGGATCGTGTGGGTGATGCAATGGGGCTGCGAAAGAAGGCTTACCCCAGGGGCTAAAGCCCGCGTTCTTGCGCTTCCGAATGCCAAGGCTAAAGCCTTGGCCTACCTAGAAGCAACGACCAAGCCGGAACCGCATCCGGCTATCGCAAACGAGGCCGGAACCGCACCCGGCTATCGCCGGAGTTTTCCTCGTTATTCGCGGAGGTCGCGGCCAGTGAGGCGGATGAAGACGGTCTCGAGGCTGGTCTCGGTGATGGAGAGGTCGCGCAGGCCGTAGGGGTTGGCGGTGTGGACGATGTCGGCGAGCAGGCCGTCGGCGCTGCGGGCGAGGACGCGCAGGCCGTGGGGGAGGGGCTCGACGCCGCTGACGCCGGCGAGTGATTTGAGGGCGTTGGCGAGGGGGGCGAGCGCGACCGGATTGCTCAGACTGGAGGAGCTGAGGGCGAGGTCAATGAGCTTTTCGGCGCCGATGGACTGTTTGAGCGCGGCGGGTGTGTCTTCGATGAGGATCTTGCCGTGGTCGATGATGGCGATGCGGTCGCAGAGGGCGTCGGCCTCTTCCATGTAGTGGGTGGTGAGGACGACGGTGATGCCTTGTTGGCGAAGGCCGCGGACGGCGTCCCACATGGCGATGCGGGACTGGGGGTCGAGGCCGGCGGAGGGCTCGTCGAGGAAGAGGACCTTGGGGCGGTGGGCGATGGCGCGGGCGATCTGGACGCGCTGGGCGAGGCCGCCGGAGAGCTGGGCGGGGTAGGCGTCGGCGCGTTCGGTGAGCAGGAACTGGTCGAGCAGCTGGCGGGTGCGGAGGGTGGCCTCGGCGCGGGAGAAGCCGAAGTAGAGGCAGTGGAAGTGGATGTTTTCGAAGATGGTGCAGGCGCGGTCGAGGGTGTTGTACTGGGGAACGACGCCGATGGATTTGCGGGCGATGGCGGGGGCTGCGACGACGTCGATGCCGTCGATGCGGACCCGGCCGGCGGTGGGCAGGGCGCGGGTGGTGCAGATGCTGATGGTGGTGGTCTTGCCGGCGCCGTTGGGGCCGAGCAGGCCGTAGAGCTCGCCTTCGCGGACGCTGAGATCGATGCCGGCGACGGCGGTGACGGGCTGCTTGCCGGGGTAGATCTTCTTCAACCCTTGGATTTCGACGATCACTGGTGCGTCTCTCCTGCGGCTGCGTGAGCCCGGTGGCTGGCGGTCTGCCGCTTTCGATTATAGGCACGGGGCGACCGATGGCTGGCGTCGCGCGGTGGGAGGATGCACGGGCGGATCGCGGATTAACGGGACGGAGCGCTGGGTTGTTCCGGCATTGGGATTTGCGTGCAGCCTGGGTTGTCTTCGGTACGGATTTCGCTGTATGGCCGCCACTGTTGTCGATCGTGGTATCGAATGAGGAACTGCCGGGCTCGATCTACTTCCTTCTAAGTGCA
Source organism: Granulicella sp. (assembly GCA_035568455.1). Classification (GTDB taxonomy): domain Bacteria; phylum Acidobacteriota; class Terriglobia; order Terriglobales; family Acidobacteriaceae; genus Edaphobacter. The sequence continues at coordinate 3,181 of DATMOB010000045.1, read as the reverse complement.
ATCGATTAAGGGTGTTCCTGCTGTCGTGCTGGGAACCGCTGAATTGAGTGTCTTCGCGGTTGGGGTGCGGGCGCGGCGCGAGCGTCGAGCTCTCGCGTTGGGCACTGTTGGTCCATATGACTCCCGGGATGATCTGCACATTTTGACCATTCAAGGACGGACATGAGGAAAAAACGACCAATTGCCCGAAGTGCGCGTCGGAGTATGTGGTGCGGTCCCATCGCAATGGATTTGAGCAGTTGGTGAGTCTGTTGGGGATCTTTCCTTATCGGTGTGACGCTTGCGGAGCGCGGTTCCTGCGTTGGGGAAGGAAACGGAGCGGGCCGTCGCAGCGAGCTTGAAGAGACGTGGGGCAAGAGGCATGGATCCGGAGCTGTTGGTGCTAGCCGGAAACGGTTTGAGGGCGGGGGAGGCGCTTGGGAAGGGAGAGGCCGCTGGTTAGGTTGTTTTCCGAAGTCGGCGTAGAATCTTAGATATGTCCAAGGGCTGGGAGAGCAAATCCGTCGAGGAACAGCAGGCTGCGGCCGCTGCCAAGGCAGAATCCGCGGCTCCACGCGATGCCGCCGCGGATGAGGCGGAACGCAAACGGCAACGGCAGGCGCTGGAGTTGCAGCGGGAGCGCATTCTGTCGGAGCGGACGTCGAATCCGCACCGGCGCTCGGCGCTATCGGCTGCGCTGATCGATATCGAAGAGAAGCTGGCTGAGCTGGGCTGGACGATTCATATGTAGGCTGGCTACGCCGCCGCCTCGCTTCTGTTTGCGGAGTGCCCTGTGTGTTCGGCGCTCATGGTTGCCGGGTGGAGAAGACGTGCTGGGAGAGGGACAGGAGGTTTCCCTCCGGGGCCTTGGACCAGGCGACCTTGTTTCCGTTGGTGAAGGTGAAGACGCCCTGCTCGTCGGCTTGCATGCCGGGGAAGCGTTCAAAGATCACATTTTTTGACTGGAGTTCGGCTACGGCGGCGGCGATATCGTCTACCTCGCAAGCACCGTGCCGTGAGCGGGGGTGAAGTCGGTTGCCTTGACCACGCGCAACCGGACGACGCGGGCGTCGAAGGCGAGGGCGTAGGCGTCATCGCTGAGCAGGCGAAAGCCGAGGATCTCGGTGTAGAAGCGGAGCGCGGCTTCGGATTGGTGGTCACCAGAAACCCTGCCATCGTTCGCAGATCGGCCGTGGCTGGCTCCCGTTGACCTCTCCGAGAAGCGAGAGGTCAACGGGAGCCAGCCATGGCCGACGGCCGGGCGGGGTTAGGCGCGGCGATTGAAGGTGAGGGAGTTGCCCTGGTCGATGGTGGTGAGCAGGATGTTGTGGATGTTGACGTGGGCGGGGCGGGTGGCGGCCCAGAGGATGGCGTCGGCGACGTCTTCGGACTGCAGCGGGGTGATGTTCTGGTAGACCTTGGCGGCCTTCTCTTCGTCGCCGCGGAAGCGGACCTGGCTGAACTCGGTCTCGACCATGCCGGGGTCGACGGAGGTGACGCGGACGGGGGTGCCCATGAGGTCGAGCTTGAGGCCTTCGCTGATGGCGCGCTCGGCGGCCTTGGTGGCGCAGTAGACGGCGCCGTTGGCGTAGGTCATGTGGCCGGCGGTGGAGCCGAGGCTGATGATGTGTCCGCTGCCGCGCTGGACCATGCCGGGAACGATGGCGCGGGTGACGTGCAGCAGGCCGAGGACGTTGGTGGAGATCATCTCCTCCCAGTCGCGGGGATCCTGTTCGTAGACCTTGACGAGGCCGCGGCTGAGGCCGGCGTTGTTGACGAGGACCTCGACGTTGCTCCACTCGGCGGGCAGGGCGGGGAGGGTGGTCTCGACGGCGGTACGGTCGGCGACGTCGAGCGAGAGGACGTGGACGGCCTCGGCGCCGGCGGCGGTGAGCTCGGGGGCGAGCTCCTTGAGGAGCTCGAGGCGGCGGGCGCAGAGGAGAAGCTTTGCGCCCTCGCGGGCGAAGGCGAAGGCTGAGGCTTTACCGATGCCGGAGCTGGCACCGGTGATGAAGACGATCTTTCCACGAAGAGAAGCCATGTTCCTTTATACCGTTTCTTTTGGGCGGTGGGCTGGGTGGGGTGATGAGGCCTGTCATAGCGGGAGAGGAGGACATACCCCAGGGGCTAAAGACCCGGTTTTTGAGGCCTTGAAATGCCAAGGCTGAAGCCTTGGCTTACCTAGAAGCGTGGGTTCTAAGAGCAAGGCTAGCCTGGAGGCGGGGCTTGAAGCGGTTTTTGGCAAGGAGGGGCGGAGGCCGGGTTGAAAGGTGCGAGCGGTATGGGGGTTGCCCACGGTGCCGGGGTCCTTCGACTCCGCTGCGCTCCGCTCTCAGGATGACAGTTTTTATATTCCGATACTTGCCGAAGGGGCGGTTTGGGCGGGGCGGTTATTGGGACGGGGTGGGTGTGGGGGTGCTTTGCTGGGGAATGCCGAGGGGCTCGCCGGAGACGACCAGCTGGACGCGGCGGTTCTGGGCGCGGCCCTGGGGAGTGGAGTTGTCGGCGACGGGGTTCTGTTTGCCGTAGCCGGCGGCGGTGATGTTGTCCATGGAGAGACCCTGCGAGACGAGGAAGTCCTCGACGGCGCGGGCGCGGGCCTCGGAGAGCTTCTGGTTGAGCTCGTCGCTGCCGACGCTGTCGGTATAGCCCTCGATCTGCAGCTTCAGGCCGGGGGAGGTCTGGAGGATGCCGGCGATCTTGGCGAGGGCGATCTTGGTGTTGGGTTTGAGGGTGTACTTGCCGGGGTCGAAGAGGACGTCGGACATGGTGACGACGAGGCCGCGCGGGGTCTCGCGGGTGGCGAGGACGCTGTTGAGCTGGGCGCGGAGCTTGGCGCGGGCGGCGTTGGCCTCCTGCAACTTCTTGGTGGCCTCGGCGGCGCGGGCGCGCTCGGTGGCGGCGTCGGCTTCGGCGCGGGCGCGCCCGGCATCGGACTGCGCCTTGGCGTTGCGAGCCTGCTCGGTGGCGAGCTGCGCCTGTTGCTGGGCCTCGTCCTTGGCGAGGTCGGCGTTGCGCTGGCGCTCGGCGGCCTGCTGGCGCAGGGTGACGAGGCGGGCGTCTTCGGCGCGCTGCACGGCCTGGCGGGCGAGGGTGATCTCAAACTTGCGATCGCCGTGGGGGTCGGCGTCGATGGCGTCGGCGTTGAGGAGATCCTGGTTGGCCTCGTGCATGATGTCGGGGGCGTACTTTTCGGCGCCTA
>DATMOB010000044.1:0-29319 GCA_035568455.1 Granulicella sp. | reverse complement strand
GATACAACGTCGACGGGTGGACGTGCCGCCCTTCCATGAGGCAGAACATTTCGCGCGACATGCGGCTGACCTGCAGCGTCTCGCGGTAGAAGTCTCCGACGAACGGATTGAGGGCCGCCATAATGTCACCGATGGTTTTGTAACCATGGTGTTTGGCGCCCGGCGCCTCCGTGCGTTGGGCCTTCTCGAGCACCCCGGGGTTCGTTTCGCGGACCATCTGCTCGCAGAAATCGACGCCGACCAGGTTGTCCTGAAAGATGTTGTGGTCGAACATGTATTCGGCCGCTTCACCCAGGTTGATGATCCACTCGGCGAGCGCCGGCGGGACGACGCCGAACGCCATGTTCTGCGCGTAGCAGGCGCAGGTCGCGTGGTTGTCGCCGCAGATGCCGCAGATGCGGCTGGTGATGAAGTGCGCGTCCCGCGGGTCTTTGCCCTTCATGAAGATGCTGTAGCCGCGGAAGATGGAGGAGGTGCTGTGACACTCCGCGACTTTACGTTTGCCGAAGTCGATCTTGGTAAAGATGCCGAGGCTGCCAACGATGCGGGTAATGGGATCCCAGTTCATCTCGACGAGATTGCGCTGCTTTTCCTCGAGTTCAGAAATGGTATCGGGATACGTTGCCATGGATTGGTCCTCTCTCGAGTGATTAGGCGTTAGCACGGTCTGGGCGATATCCGGTGGTGAGCTCCGGGCGATTGTGCCGCCACTTGGGCTCCTTGTTGAGGGTCGCGTTGGTGATGCCGCGAAGCGCGCGGATCATACGCCCGTAGCCGCCGGCGATGCTGGCGGAGAGCATGGCTCCGGGGGGTTCGTCCATGAAGGGCATGAACTTGTCGGGGAAGCCCGGCATGGTGCAGCCGATGCAGATGCCGCCCACGTTGGGGAATCCGCCGATGCCGCGCATCCAGCCGCGTTTGGTGACGTTGCAATCGACCACCGGGCCCCAGCAGCCGAGTTTGACCAGGCATTTGGAGGAGCCATACTCGGTGGCGAAGTCTCCCTGCTCGTAGTAGGAGCCGCGATCGCAGCCCTCGTGGACGGTCTTGCCGAATAGCCAGGTGGGGCGAAGCTGTTTGTCGAGCGGAATCATCGGAGCCAGGCCGGCGACCTGGTAGAGCAGGTAGAGCACCGTCTCCATGAAGTTGTCGGGCTGGACAGGGCAGCCGGGGACATTGACGATGGGCAGGCCGGCCCTGGAGCGCCAGTCCCATCCGAGATAGTCGGCCAGGCCCATGGCGCCGGTGGGATTGCCGGCCATGGCGTGGATGCCTCCGTAGGTGGCGCAGGTGCCGGCGCCGATCACGGCCAGCGCCTTGGGCGCCAGGCGGTCGATCCACTCGCAGGTGGTGATGGGTTGGCCGGTGTCATGGTTGGTCCCCACCGCCGCCCAGTAGCCCTCCTGCTTGATCTTCTCGTTGGGGATGGAGCCTTCGACGACGAGCACGAAGGGATCGATGAGGCCCTTCTCGGCGTCGTAGAAGAACTGCATGAACTCGTCGCCGTTCTCGTAAGCGAGAACCGGATTGTGAAGATGCACCTTGGGCAGGCCAGGGATGGCGCCCAGCAGGACATCTTCAATCGAAGGCTGTTCCGCGGCAGTTACGGAGACGCTGTCGCCATCGCACCCGAGGCCGGCGGTGATCCAGAGGATGTGAACATCGGAGACGGGGGACGGTCTGGTGATCTTGCTCGGCGTTTCAGCCATCGGATTCTCCTTGAGCCGGGGTTATGACCTGCCGGGTGGGGTGCTCGCAGCTGAGGTCTGGAGCCTTGCTTGGGAGCTGGTCTGGGAGCTGCTGTGGGAACGACCAGGACGCGCCGCGTCTGGGGCGGAGAGGTCGTTACGCAAGGACTGCGCGGGAAGAATTAGGGAAGCGGAATGGTAGAAACAGGGCATGCTTGACACCTTCACGGGGTCGAGCGTTCGCTGTAACTCGGAGCCTGGAGCCCGACACGCAGGCTCGGGTGGCAGAAACACTACGCTTATCGAAGCTGACTGTCAAACGCGCAAACCTGCATATCCATGCGGGTTTTACGCACTCTTTTATCCGGCTGACAACCGTGTTCACTCCGCCAGACGATCGTTCCGGAATCAGCAGATGCGCGGTAGCTGTTCGCCGAACATCAGGTCGAGTACACGTGTGCCGCCGATTTCGGTCTTCATCAACACCATCCCCGGATGCGTTTCTACCACCTCGCCGATGAGGACGGCGTCCCGCCCGAGGGGATGTTGGCGCATCCGTTCGAGCATGGCTTCGGCCATCTCGGGGATGACGAGGGCAAGCAGCTTGCCTTCGTTTGCCACGTAGAGAGGATCGAGGCCCAGCACCTCGCAGGCGCCCTTGACCGAATCGCGCACCGGGATGGCGCGCTCGTCGAGCAACATGCCCACGTTGGCGTGTTTGGCGATCTCGTTGAGGGTGGTGGAGACGCCGCCGCGCGTCGGGTCGCGCAGTGTGTGGATGAAATCGCCGGCCGGCGAGGTGGCCAGCATGGCGGCGACCAGGCCGTTGAGCGGAGCGCAATCGCTCTCGATGGCGCTCTCGAACTCGAGGCCCTCGCGCTGACTCATGATGGTCATGCCATGGTCGCCGATGGTGCCGCTGAGGATGATCTTGTCGCCGGGACGGGCGCGATCCGCTGAGATGCTGCCCTTGTGCTCGATCACGCCAATGCCGGTTGTGGTGATGAAGATCTGGTCCCCTTTGCCGCGGTTGACGACCTTGGTGTCGCCGGTGACGAGCTGGACACCGGCCTCGGCGGCGGCGGAGCGCATGGAGTCGACCACGCGTCGCAGGTCGTCGACGGCAAGACCCTCTTCCAGAATGAAGGCGGCCGAGAGGTAGAGTGGCTGGGCGCCACTCATCGCAAGATCGTTGACCGTTCCGTGGACCGCGAGCCGGCCGATATCGCCGCCGGGAAAGAAGATCGGGGTGACGACGAAGGAGTCGGTGGTGAAGGCGAGCCGGTTGGTGCCGATGCTGAGTACGGCCTGGTCGTCGAGCTTGTCCAGAATGGGGTTGCGAAAGGCCGGGAGGAAGATCTTGTCGATCAGGTCTGCTGTGAGCTTGCCGCCACTGCCGTGGCCGAGAACGATGCGTTTGTGGTCGAAGATGGGCAGAGGACAGGAGCCGAAGGGCGCGAGGCTCTCGGCGGCGGTTGTGTCCGTTGTGTTGACGGTCTTGAGATCGTGTTCAGCGGCTGCCATGAGAGATTCGCGCTCCTAGTGCGACTGGACGGTAACTCCCTGAGGGGCAGGTGTGGGAAGAATCTGATGGAGCTTATCGGTGCCCTCCGGGTTCAGGTGCCGGCCGTAGGCATAGTACGCGGCGCACGCTCCCTCGGCCGAGACCATGGTCGCACCGAGCGGATGCTGGGGATCGCAGATCGTGCCAAAGGCGGGGCAATCGTGAGGCTTCTTGAGCCCACGCAGGATCTCGCCGCTGATGCATATCTCCGGTTCGAGCGTGGCGATCTCTGCCACATCGAAGAGCTTTTCGGCGTCGTGGAGAGAGAACTCGTCGCGTAGGTGGTAGCCACTGTTGGGGATAGTGCCGATGCCTCGCCACTGGCGGTCGCCGACCTCGAATACCTGGCTAATCAAGCGTTGGGCGGGCTGATTGCCCTGGCGATCCAGAATGCGCGAGTACTGATTCTCGACCGTGGCACGTCCTTCCTCCAATTGCTGAATGGTCATCAGGACACCTTGGAGGATGTCGATGGGCTCGAAGCCGGTGATGACGATGGGGACATGGTAGCGACCGCTGATGGGATCGTACTCGCTGTATCCCATGACGGCGCAGACGTGGCCGGGGCCGAGGAAGCCCTGCACGCGATTGCCGGAAGCGCTGAGGATGGCCTCGAGCGCCGGCGGCACGAGGACGTGCGAGACGAGCAGCGACAGATTGTTTACATGCTCTTCGCGGGCGCGCCAAGCGAGCATGGCGTTGGCGGGAGCCGTGGTCTCGAAGCCGATGGCGAAGAAGACGACCTGCTTGTCCGGGTTGGCGCGGGCGATCCGGAGGCAGTCGAGCGGCGAGTAGACAATGCGAACGTCGCCGCCCAGCGATTTGATCGAGAAAAGATCACCATCGGAGCCGGGCACGCGCAGCATATCGCCGAAGGAACAGAAGATCACATTGGGCAGGCGTGCGATGGCGTGCGCCTTGTCGATCATCTCGAGGGGGGTGACGCAGACCGGGCATCCTGGCCCGTGCACAAGTTCGACACCTTCGGGCAGCAGATGGTCGAGGCCGTTTTTGACGATCGAGTGGGTCTGGCCGCCGCAGACCTCCATCAGAACCCACTGGCGCGTCTGGACGCGGCGCATCTCGGCGATGATCTTCGCGGCGATCTCCCCATTGCGATATTCATCGAGGTATTTCATTGTCGACGACCTCCGGCGTCCATCTTCATCCATTGATCCAGGCTGGGTAGGACGGCTTGTCGGTCTCCGGCGCCTCCTCGACCACGGGGGATTCGAGCTCGGTGAGCTGATCGAGATCCTTCAATGCCTGGTAAGTACGTTCCGCTTCGGCCTCATCGACACGGCTGATGGCGAAGCCAACATGGACGAGGACATATTCGCCGACCTTTGTCTCCGGCACATACTCCAAGCAGGCCTCGCGCACGATGCCGCCGAACTGGACCTTGGCCATGAGCAGGCCGCGTTGGTCATAGGTATCGACCACCTTGCCGGGAATTGCCAGGCACATGTTAGTTACCTCGACGCAGCAACTCGTTCGCGATGACGGCTTGGCCCAGTGCGATTCCGCCGTCGTTCGCGGGCACTATCGCGTGTAAGAATACTCCAAACCCCAAACGCCGCAACTCGACCGCCGTAAGCCCCAGCAGAAGATGGTTCTGGAATACTCCGCCGCTCAGGCAGACGCGGTCCAGGCCGTCGCTCTGGCGAATGCGGCAACAGACCTTGACGACGGCCGCGCTGAGCGTGTTGTGGAAGCAGGCGGAGATCTCGTGGACTCGTCGGCCTTGGGCGATATCTTGGATGATGGCCGACAGGGTTGGGCGAAGATCGATCACGATGGGCTCGGCTGACTGGAGATCGTACTGGTAGCGATCCGTGATGCAGGGGTCTGCCGCCATCTCCAAGGCAATCGCCGCCTGTCCCTCGAAGGTGACCTCGGCGCCCATTCCCAAGAGCGCTGCGACGGCGTCGAACAGGCGCCCGCACGAAGAGGTCTCGACGGTCTGTATTTGGCGCGAGAGCATGGTGTTCACGAGACGGAACTGCGCGGCCGGAACCTGGCGGAAACAGGCAAGGTCGTCGGGAATCTGCGAGCCCAAAGTGTCTCGGAGGTAGCTCAAAGCCATGCGCCAGGGCTGGCGGATCGCCGCATCGCCGCCGGGCAGCGGCACCGTGCGGAGGTGGGCACGGCGCTCGAAGCTTGCAAAGTCCGCAACTAGAAATTCGCCGCCCCAGATGGTGCCGTCGGAGCCAAGGCCGGTGCCGTCCATGGCGACGCCGATCACCTTTCCCGAGAGGTGATTCTCGGCCATGCAGCTGGCGATGTGGGCGTGATGATGTTGGACGGCAAACTTGCGCTCGACGCCGGAGGCGAGCGCCATGCGCGTGCTGCGGTAGTCGGGATGCAGATCGTGTGCAATGGCTTTGGGCGATATTTTAAAGAGATGCTTCATCTTTTCGAGGGTCTCTTCGAAGAAGCACACGGTCTCGTAGTTTTTGAGGTCGCCGATGTGTTGGCTCAGGATGGCGTGTCGGTTCCGGGTAAGGCAGAAGGTATCTTTGAGCTCGGCCCCGACGGCCAGGATGTGTTCCAGCTCGATATTCAACGCGATGGTTTGAGGCGCGAGCCCACGGGAACGGCGCAGTACGCGCTCGCGTTGCTCGAAGACGCGAACGACCGAATCGTCTACTCGAGTGGCGATATCGCGGTTGTGCAGCAGGAACCAGTCGGCGATGCCGGATAAACGCAGCAATGCTTCGGCGTTTGAGACGACGATCGGCTCCTCGCTGCGATTGCCGCTGGTCATGACGAGCGCGGCAAACTCGCTTGGCTCGTCTGGGGAGTCGCTGAAGAGCAGGAAGTGCAGCGGGGTGTAGGGGAGCATGATCCCGAGGGTGTTGTTGCCGGGAGCGAGGATGTCGGGCAGGGCGTTCTGTGCGGGGGCGTTGGGGGACAGGCGGGACAGGATGACGATCGGCCTGCGCGGATGCTGCAGGGCGGCCTCCTCCTCGAGCGAGATCGAGCAGATGCTTCGGATCCCTGGCAGATCGCGCACCATCAGAGCGAAGGGCTTGAGCGGGCGGCGCTTGCGTCGGCGCAACTCGGCGGCAGCAGTGGCGTTGCGTGCATCGCAGGCCAGAAGAAAGCCGCCCAGCCCTTTGACGGCGACGATCTTGCCTTCGCGGAGGAGTTGCCGTGCCAGGCGGATCGCCGGGAGCGAATCCTTCTCGGTAAAGGAGCACTCCGCGGGCGTTGCACCGCTCGGGACGAGGCACAGCGATGGTCCGCAGATTGCGCAGGCGTTGGGCTGAGCGTGAAAGCGGCGATCGGCGGGATCGCTGTACTCGGCCTGGCACGTGGCGCACATCAGAAAGCTGGACATGGTTGTCTTGGTGCGATCGTAGGGGATGTCGTGGAGGATGGTGTAGCGGGGACCACAGTGGGTGCAGTTTGTGAATGGATAGCCGAAGCGCCGGTTTGCGCGGTCACCGAAGTCGCGCCAGCAGGCCTCGCAGGTTCCGGCGTCGGGAGATACCAGGGCGAACTCACCGAGCTGTTCCCGGCTCTCGAGGATGTCGAACTGAAGGCTGCCTGCGGCCTCCATCTCGGTGACGGTCAACTCGATGATCTCTGCGAGCCGGGGTGAGTTGCGGCGCAGCCGATCGATGAATTCATCGATCGGCGCCGCGCTGCCCTCGATCTCTATGGTCACGCCGGAGGAGGAGTTAAAGACGAAGCCGGTGAGATCGAGGGAGGTGGCGAGGTTGTAGACGAATGGGCGAAACCCGACACCTTGAACGATGCCTCGAACGTGAAGTTGACGCCGAACCTTCGAGCTCGAAAGAAGGGGCTGCATTTTGGAGTCTCAGCATAACTGACTCGGGTGCTGCGGCAAAGATAGCTTCCTGGCTGACCCGGCCTCTCTCTTTTGTCTGGTAATAACTTTTCGAGAAGAAATAGCTTGAAGTGGAGACAACGGCGGTCGCAGAACGAACCTGGAGGATCGTGATTGCGAGCTTCTTTGCCATCGCACTTCTCCGTGGATCTCTGCGGGGGACCGAGGACTTCAGGCTGATGGCCCGGACTACGGGTGCTAAAGGGCGCCAGGATGGGAAGGGACGGGAGAAGTATACAAACGGTGCAGCACTTCGGCTATGGTCATTTTTGGTCATGGGAGGAGCCATCCGGGTAATTTGTGGGCATATCTCCGCTTTATGGGAGGTTTGTGGGGCGGAGCCGGAGGGCAGGGGGCGGGTGTAAGGCCGCAGCTCTGTCGACCGGGTAGGGATGGTGTGGGTGGAACGAGGCTTGCAGGCGGGAACGGGGATGGTGGCTGAGGGTTGGCAGGTTCTTCCAATGCGGGTTTAAGTAAGAGCGGGATTGCGCGGAAAACGCTATGGTTCGGGTTGCCGGCGATTGGAACTCAGACCAGGCAGCCAATCTCCTCGCAGATGCGGGCCAACTTATAACTCCTCGTTCGCGCGGATTGAGAGGGCGCCTGAAGGGCAGAAATGGAGGCCAGGAACACTGAAAAAGTGGTTAATTGTTAAAAATTCCTTTTTTTGTATGATTCTGCAGAAAACGGTTTTCCGCATACAAAAAGGAGCAACTTTTCGTTTTGGCCCGCGTCTTATTGGATGTAACACAACACAGATAGCCGAAATCAGCAGTCCCCACGGTTTCGGTTTCCCCTATCCGCACGACCCCTCCCCACTCCAAGTGAGGCCTCCAGAATACCGGGGGCCTTAACGCCTTTAAGCCCCGCAAATGAAACTGCTGGCGTCATTTTGACCGCCAGCAGCAACAGGGAAGGAAAGCCTTTTTTCCGTTAGCGCTAGCGGTCGAGCGCGGCGGCACCGGGACCGTGGAAGAGCAGCATGAGGGCAAGGGCGATGAGGGCGAGCGTGTACTCGGATCCGTGGTAGCCATGGTGGATATCGACGAAGAGGAGCGCAACCAGCATGTTTCCGGCGACCATGAAGGCGGCGAAGCGGGTGACGAGGCCGAGCAGGAGCAGGATTCCGCCGAGGAACTCGGTGAGCGCGGAGACGTAGCCGAGCCAGTAGGGCAGGCCGAGGGAGGCGACGAAGTGGCTGAAGTGTTCCATGCCGGAGAACAGGCTGTTGCTGTGGAAGCCATGCAGGGGGGCAACCTTCTGCCAGCCGTGGAGGAGCATTGCCAGGCCGAGGACGAGACGCATGCAGAGGGCGCCCCAGGGTTGGAGACTGCTGAGCCAGCGGATCATAAGAACGTTCTTTACCTCATTAGGGGGAGTGGTGAAGCGATAGAGGATTGGGGTTGGCTGATTACAGGGGGTGTGGGTAGATACTGGTCGAGAAAGCGGGTAATCTCTTCGCGATAGAGTGGGCCGTCGAAGTCGGCTGGGTGAAGGTTGGCGTTGACCTTGGGTGTTGCCGCGCGGTGTATGAGGTCTTGGAGGGCTGGCAGGTTCTTGTCGGCGGGGTGAGGGGTTTCGCAGAGCAGGAAGAGTTTAGGGGTGGCGAGGGTTGAGAGCGGCTGGGTGATCTCGAAGCGATCGTGGAAGAGCAGGCGGAGAGGCAGAAGCTTCGTCCGGGGATCGGTGCTCACGGAGTCAAAGATACCGGGGCGGGGGTTCTGAAGGATGAGGGCGGGGATTTGGGGATGCTGGGCGGCGAGTTCGGTGGCGAGCGCGGCACCGACGCCGGTGCCGAAGAGGACGATCTGTGAGGGGGGGAGGGAACGAAGACCGGTGAGGTACTGCCAGGCGAGGTCGGCGTCCTGCTGCATACGGCGTTGGTTGGGGTGGGTGGAGAGGCTTTGGCCGTAGCCGCGGTAGTCGAAGGCGAATACGTTGATGCCGGCGGTGTGAAGGGCGGCGAGGGTTGGGATGGCGGCGGACTGGGCATCGGCGAGCGAGCCGTCGCCGCTGGTTAGGTAGAGGACGGTGCTGGCGGCGTATCGGCTGCCGGGGGCGGCCGGCAGCCACCAGCCGGTGAGTTGGGGCGTGGCGGAGGCCTTAAGCCCGAACTGAATGATTTCGAAGGGAGAGTCGGCGATGCTGGCGGGCGCGGGGGTCGAACGCGAGGGATGCAGCACGAGCTGCCACTCGCCTTGGTAGAAGAGGACGCAGAGCGTGAGGTAGCCGCAGACCAGGGCTGCGAGCAGGATGACAGCGAGGGCCTTGAGCAGCCAGCGGGGATCTACGACCTCGGGGTTGGGATTGAGCGCATAGGGGTCGGCTGGAGCTTTGGGGGACGACGGCCTGACCGCGGAGGACGGGGTGGATCGCTGGCTGGGTCTGGGCGGCCGGGGAGGGGTCATGGAGATTTGGTTTCCTCTAGCACTCTAGCATTGCGGTTGTTTCAGGAGGCGTCGAGGGGGCCAGTCTTCACGAGAGATACAGGAAAGAAAGTTGAGGCTAAGGGCGTTCGCGTAGTTGGGGCGGATTTCGCAGGGGTTCCCAGAAGAAGAAGCAAGGCGTTCGAGCACCGAAAAGAGGCCCTGGGTTCCGTCCGACAAAGAAGTAAGGCACCCCTACGCAAGAAAGAAGAAAGCATCGATGTGCGGAAGGGCGTGGCGGGATCGCATAGGATCTAAGTTTATGCAACGGTCAGGAGGAGATGGATTGGCGCGATGGTTGAGGCTTTGTAGCGTGGTGGATGCGCCGCAGCCGGGCAAGGTGATGGAGGCGCAGGCCGAAGGGGTCGCGGTGTGTCTCGCGAACTTGAATGGCGAGCTATCGGCGCTGGATAACCAATGCCCGCATCGCGGGGGACCGCTGGGGCAGGGATGGATCGAGGGGGAGGCGGTGGTGTGTCCGTGGCACTCGTGGTCGTTCAACGTGAAGACGGGGCAGGCGGAGTATCCAGAGCAGGAGCGGGTTGCGGTCTTTCCGCTGAAGGTGGAGAACGGCGCGGTGCTGATCGACATCTCGTAGCGGCAGATTGCAGCGCGCGCGGCGTGATCGTGCTATCCCTGGCGAAGCCGGTGTGGCTTGCGACAGAAATGGGAATCAAGCTGGAGACATGGCGGGATTGAGGAAAACTTTTGCTTGCGCGGGCGTGTTGAAGAAGTAAGCTGCAAAGAGGAATCAGCGGTATTGAGCGCTGGTTTCGGGAGGTTCCCCAATGAAAATTCGTCATCTTCTGCTTGCGGTTCTCGCGGTTGCAGTTCTGGCCGGCTCGGTTGTGCCTGCCAACGCTGCAACGCGCCATCACCATCGTCATCATCAACACCGCCGGTAGTACCCGGCGTTTGATCTATAAAACCGGCCTCTCGGCCGGTTTTTTCGTTGGGTGCGCCCGGCATGGGCGCACCCCTGCGGGTGGAAGTCCCGCCGTGAGCTGGTCAGAGCGAGCGAAGCGCAACTGCATGAGGGCGACCGAATGTGGGAAGGAAGCGTGGAGCGCAACTGCGGGCCGATGAACAAGAACCGGATAGAAGGCGCAGCCAACCAGGGTGAGCGGGCCCAAGACCGCGAAGCTCTTGTGACCGAGGGGAGGCGGCGCAAATCCGACGGTCGTGCAGTGAAGGAGTGCGTTCTTACCTGGGGAGATCTCGCTTTACGCCGGAAAGGGCGACGGCGACGAGCCGGAGCGAGAAGTCAGCGGAGCGGTCTGGCGGGGGACGAGGTAAAGCCGAGTCTGCCCCAGACAGCGATGAAGACCGACGCCCGCGCCCTCAAGCAAGGAGCACAGGGATAACCTCAACTTCTCGAACCGCCCGATGGGGACCCGCATGTCCGGTGGTGTTTTTGAGCGGGAGACCGCTCCCCTATGCCGATTGGGGTCTTGAGGGGCGCGCCGCTCTTTCGATCCGACAGGCTGCATGGGGAGGCCGCAAATGGGTCGGTTGTGTGGCGCGCTTATTTGGTGGCGGCGGTCTGTGGCGGTTGGGGCGAGGGTACTTGCGGGGGGAGTGCGGTGGAAGGGGATGGCGCCGACGACGTCGCTGCCGATGCCGATACGGTTGACGCCGGTGTTGTGGCTGGCGGTGCTGGAGTGGACGAGAGTGCGGCAGCGGGCTGAATGCCCAGCAGTGCATCGACCGACTTGAGATCGGTGCCGAGGGCTCGCGCGATGTTGCTAATGGTCTGCCCCTGGCCCCTTAGCTGGTGGATGCTGCCGGAGAGTGACAGCTTGATGGTATCGGTCGCCGGGGCTTGCGGGAGGCTCGATAGAGGTTGAGTTGAGGATGCCTTCGGTGGCACATCGTTGGCGGGAGAGGTTGCTCCCGGCGTCGCCGGATTGAGTTGAATCGCCATCGTAAGCCTGCTTCCTTCAGCCCAGACTGTATCGGCCGACTCGTCTGGAACATGAGCGAGGCTGGCGCTGTGGAGCTCGAGGGCGGGGAAGCAGGCGGGATGGTTATGTGGCTGCTGACTGCTGGCTGTGCTTATGCGGTGGGGAGCGGCGATTTTGAGGACGAGGTTGTCGAGGAGCTGGAGGGGGCGGGCGTTGTGGAGGATGAGGACGAGGAGGAGGAGGTTGAGGAGGCTGTCGAGGACGTCGTGGAGGAGCTTGCGTGCGCGTGGCCTCCGCCTCCGTGGGGTGTGGGGGCAGGCGTCGACGTGGTGGACGTAGTCGTCGGCGTGATGTTCAGCAATGTGTCGATGGACGTTACATTGGTGCCCATGGATTGAGCGATCTGGGTGGCGTTCATTCCCTGGCTTCTGAGTTGAAAGACCTGGGCGTTGAACGAGAGCTGAACCGTATCGGTTGGGCCTGAGGTCGAGGAAGAGGTCGACGTGGAGGCGGACCCTGATCCGGAGGTGGGTGCTGGAGTCGTCGAGGTAGCCGGTGCTGTCGACATGGATTGCATGGAAAGATCGGAAGACGTCGTCGGATCAAGTTGCATCGTCATCGTGGCCCTCTTTCTGGTTTGTTGGAACGCCTTAGATATCGGTTGAGTTGACGGAAAAGTTGAGCGATTAGGTGAAAAGTGCGGAAGGTTGCCGGAGCGGGAGCCTGTTCTGCTGGAGGTACAGGTCAAAGCGGCGGCCGGGGGCGGCGGATAGGGGCCGGTACTGATAGAATCGATTGAATCCACTCCCCAAAGCAGGAGAGGCAATGCAGGCAATACTCGCGCTGGAAGACGGGCGCATCTTTCGTGGTAAAGGTTTTGGCGCCAGAGTGGAACGCTCTGGCGAGGTGGTCTTCAATACATCGCTGACCGGGTATCAGGAGATCTTTACGGATCCCTCCTATGCGGGTCAGATTGTCGTACTGACAAACCCACATATTGGGAACTATGGGACGACTCCGAGTGACGAGGAGGCATCGCGGCCGTACATCGAAGGGTTGGTGACGCGCGAGTTCTCTCCGGTGAGCTCGAACTGGCGATCGACGCAGGTCGCCGACGAGTATCTGGAGAAGAACGGCGTTCCGGTGATCGCGGAGATCGACACGCGTGCCGTGGTGCGGCATCTGCGGGCGAACGGCGTGATGCGAGGCGTGATCGCGATCGGCGAGTCTCTTGATGCGGCGGCGCTGGTCGAGAAGGCGCGTGCAATCCGGAAGATGGATGGCACGGACCTGGCGAGCGTGGTGAGCACCAAGACGGCGTACACGTGGAGCGATGCGGAGCCGCGGAACCAGACCGGCGATGCACTGTTGACGGCGGCGTTGGAACCGGGATCGAAGCAGATGCATGTGGTCGCGTACGACTTTGGCATCAAGCAGAACATTCTACGCATGTTGGCGCGGGAGAACTGCAAGGTGACGGTGGTGCCGGCGAGGACCTCGGCCGAAGAGGTGCTGGCGATGCAGCCGGACGGGGTGTTCTTTTCGAACGGGCCGGGCGATCCGGAGCCCCTGGAGTATGCGGTCGAGAACGTGAAGAAGCTGAAGGGCAAGGCGCCGATCTTCGGGATTTGCCTGGGCCACCAGATCTTCGGGCTGGCGCTGGGCGGAAAGACCTACAAGCTGAAGTTCGGGCATCATGGCGGGAACCATCCGATCATGAACCACCAGACGGGCAAGGTCGAGATCACGGCACAGAACCACAACTACAACGTGGATCCGGAGTCGCTGCCCGCGGACGTGGAGCGGACGCATACAAATCTGAACGACCAGACTTTAGCCGGGCTGCGGCATAAGACGGATCCGATGTTCAGCGTGCAGTATCACCCGGAGGCGAGTCCGGGACCGCATGACTCCCACTATCTCTTCAA
Source organism: Granulicella sp. (assembly GCA_035568455.1). Classification (GTDB taxonomy): domain Bacteria; phylum Acidobacteriota; class Terriglobia; order Terriglobales; family Acidobacteriaceae; genus Edaphobacter. Next base: position 15,953 of record DATMOB010000044.1, on the reverse strand, counting down.
GGATTTCCGGAAGATGATGGAGGAGTGGAGGAAACCCTGATGGCACAGACAAGCATGGAACTCGGTTGCTCGGCGAAATCCGAGCGTTCCAGCCGAGAGTATCTGCCAAGGGGCTGAGTGGCCCTTACGAGAGCGGGTTTTGCCATCGCGTTGGCGACTACCGCGTGCTCTGCAGGTACCGAGGATAAGAGACTGGTTGTGCTTGTGGTCGAACTGGCGCACCGACGCGAGGTGTATCGCTAAGGCAGGTATGTACCTTACTCAGGGATATTCGGAGGTCGATGGAGCCGTGGAAGAGATGACTGCCTCGGCAGGGAAGGCGTCACGCACAGGAAAGCTGCAGGTTGTCTTGCTCGACGACCGCAGTTTCTGGCGCATGGCGGCGATCCTGTTGGGGATCGTCAGCTTTTGCAAAGGGGTCCGGCTTCCGAGTCGCTGGGCGGCGACGCAGGCGATGGTGAGCTATGACCAGGGCCTGCTCAAACGCGGGTTTTTCGGTGAGACCTTTGGGCATTGGCTGCACTTGGAGCACTACATTCGTTTCTCGGTAGTCTCGTATGTGCTGATCGCTGTGTTTGTTGCGCTACTGGCTTTGCTGGTGGAGAGGAGCGGAGCGTTGGTGCGACTAGGATCAGGTGAGCCGGTGGCGCTATTCTTCGCCAGCTTTGCCGTAACCTATCTCGCGCACCTCGTTGGATATCTGGATATTCCGCTGGGGATTCTGACGTTGGCCGTGTTGCTGATTAAGGACGTTCGGGTGCGCTTCTTCGTGGCAGCTCCGTTCTGCCTGATCGCATTATTGATTCACGAATCCTTCTTTCTGATCTTTCTGCCGGTGGTGTTGTTCAGCTTTGTTGTGGATTCGACCACGCTGCAGAATGGGCGGCGCAGGTTAGAGGCGTGGGGAATGTGCGGAATTCTGCTGTGCGGGGCGGCCGCAACGACCGCGAAGCTGGCGCTGTTGCGGCCGATGACCCCGCAACAGGTGGAGGCTCTGAAGAGGGAGATTGCACGCCGTGCTGATTTTCCTGTGCGCGACGATTTCTTCATGGTGCTGCAGGTTTCGACCATCGAGAATTTGAAGATGATGAAGCAGCACTTTCTCCACCAGATGAGGTGGGACATTATGTTCTTGGTGAGCCTGGCCATCTTTCTGCCAACGCTGCTTTTGCTGTTCGTGGCGATTGCCAGGACGCTGCGAGGCGTTGGGTGCCGGGGATATCGGAGATTGCTGGGAGCAGCGGCGATCGTGGCGGCGTCTTCGCCGGTATGGATGCATCTGCTCGGCTGGGATAGTGCGCGATGGGATGCGTTGGTTTGTCTGGAGACATTTCTGGTCCTGTTGATCTTGTGCAGGAGCCTGCCGGGCGGGACGGTGTTACTTCCGGGTGAGTTTCGTAACGCAACGATTCTTGTGATTGCTCTCAGTATGGCGACAGGCGAGACACTGATGGATGGGAAAGAGATCCATACGTTTCCGTTCAGCGGATTGACGAACTTGGTTCATTCGGTGAGGCAGGTTGGATGGACACCGCCGCAGTCTTAATTGACGGGGTTGGAGCGCGCGATGGAGAAGATAAGAAAAGGAAGATGAATGCCGCGTAGAGATGACATTGCGAAGATTTTGGTGATCGGCTCGGGACCGATCGTGATTGGGCAGTCGGCCGAGTTTGACTACTCGGGGACACAGGCTTGCAAGGCGCTGAAGGCCGAGGGCTATGAGGTGGTGCTGGTGAACTCGAACCCGGCGTCGATCATGACCGACCCCGAGGTGGCGGACCGCACGTATATTGAGCCGCTGACGGTGGCGTACGTCGAGGAGATCCTGCGGGTCGAGGCGGAGATGCTGGCCACCTCCGGGGGTACGGGGAAGTTTGCCGTGCTGCCAACGGTTGGTGGACAGACGGCACTGAACCTGGCGGTCGATCTGGCGGACGCGGGCGTTCTCGAGCGGCTGGGCGTGGAGCTGATCGGCGCGAAGCTCGAGGCCATCAAGAAGGCCGAGGACCGGCTGCTGTTCAAGGACGCGATGAACAAAATCGGTCTGGACATGCCGCGTTCGGCGCTGGTGAACAACATTCGCGACGGGTTGGAGTTTGCGGGGAAGATCGGATTTCCAGTGGTGATCCGGCCGAGCTTCACGCTAGGCGGATCGGGCGGCGGCATTGCGTACAACCGCGAGGAGCTGATGGAGATCCTGGCGCGCGGACTGGATCTTTCGCCGGTGCACGAGTGTCTGTTGGAAGAGAGCGTGCTGGGCTGGAAGGAGTACGAGCTGGAGGTGGTGCGTGACCTGAAGGACAACGTCATCATCATCTGCTCGATTGAAAACTTCGACCCGATGGGCGTGCATACCGGCGACTCGATCACCGTGGCTCCGGCGCAGACGTTGACCGATCGCGAGTACCAGAGGATGCGGGATGCGGCGATCGCGGTGATTCGCGAGATCGGCGTGGAGACGGGCGGCAGCAACGTGCAGTTCGCGGTGAATCCACAGACCGGGCGGATGACGGTGATCGAGATGAATCCGCGGGTGTCGCGGTCGTCTGCTCTGGCGTCGAAGGCGACGGGATTCCCGATTGCGAAGATCGCGGCTCGGCTGGCGGTGGGCTATACGCTCGACGAGATTCAGAACGACATTACGAAGGCGACGCCGGCGTGCTTTGAGCCGACGATCGACTACGTGGTGGTGAAGATTCCGAAGTGGCAGTTCGAGAAATTCCCGGGAGCCGATGAGGGACTGGGGCCGCAGATGAAGTCGGTGGGCGAGGTGATGGCCATCGGCAGGACCTTTAAGGAAGCGATGATGAAGGCGGTGCGGTCGCTCGAGACGGGTAAGAAGGCGACGGCCGATGACATCGAGCCGCGGCGGTTGACGCAGCGACTGGTGACGCCGCATCCGGACCGGCTGGCGTATGTGCGCTATGCGTTCGAGCGCGGGATGACGGTGCGCGAGGTGGCAAGGATGACCTCGATGGATCCGTGGTTCCTGCACCAGGTGAAGCAGATCACCGATGAGATCAAGGCTATCGGCGGTAAGACGATTGAGAATGTAACCGCAGAGGATCTGCGCACGGCCAAGCGCATGGGCATCTCCGACGAGCGGCTGGCGGCGAGCTGGGGCCTGACGGGTGCCGAGGGTACGGCAGCGGTACGGGCGCTGCGCAAGAAGCTGAATGTGATGCCGGTGTACAAGCTGGTGGATACCTGCGCGGCGGAGTTCGAGAGCTTCACGCCGTACCTGTATAGCTGCTACGACGAAGAGGATGAGGCGGCGCCGACGAACCGGAAGAAGATCATGATTCTGGGCAGCGGGCCGAACCGGATCGGGCAGGGCATCGAGTTCGATTACTGCTGCTGCCATGCTGCGTTCGCGTTGAGAGAAGATGGCTACGAGACCATCATGGTCAACTGCAATCCGGAGACGGTCTCGACCGACTACGACACCAGCGACCGGCTGTACTTCGAGCCGCTGACGCTGGAGGACGTGCTGGCGGTGTATGAGCATGAGGCGTCGAGCGGAGCGGAGATTGGGATGATTGTGCAGTTTGGCGGACAGACTCCGCTGAATCTGTCGCTGCCGCTGAAGAAGGCGGGTGTGCCGATCATCGGGACCTCGCCGGAGTCGATCGATCTGGCGGAGGACCGCAAGCGGTTCGGCAAGCTGATCGAGGAGCTCGAAATTCCGCAGCCGCAGGGCGCGATGGCGACCAGCGTTCCGGAGGCGCTCGCGGGGGCGAACCGCGTGGGCTATCCGGTGCTGGTGCGGCCTTCGTATGTGCTTGGCGGGCGCGCCATGGTGATCGCGTATGACGATGAGGCGATTGTGCGCTACATGAGCACGGCGATTGAATATTCTCAGGAGCGGCCGGTGCTGATTGACCACTTCCTCGAGGATGCAATCGAGTGCGACGTGGATGCTCTGTGCGATGGCGATGATGTAGTGATCGCTGGCATCATGCAGCATATCGAGGAGGCGGGGATTCACTCGGGGGACTCGTCGTGCGTTCTGCCGGCGGTGGATCTGCCGTCGGAGGTGCTGGAGGCGATTCGCAGCTACACGCGCAAGCTGGCGAAGGCGTTGAATGTGATCGGATTGGTGAACATTCAGTTTGCGATCCAGCGCGGCAAGGTGTTTGTGATCGAGGTGAATCCGCGGGCGTCGCGCACGGTGCCGTATGTGTCGAAGGCGACGGGCATTCCGCTGGCGAAGATCGCGTCGCGGCTGATGGTCGGGCAGAAGCTGAAGACGCTGCTGCCGGAGCAGGTGAAGAGCGGCAAGGATCTGGAGACCGGATCGAACTTCTTCGTGAAGTCGCCGGTGTTCCCGTGGGGCAAGTTCCCAGGCGTGGATACGGTGCTGGGGCCGGAGATGAAGTCGACCGGCGAGGTGATGGGCGTGTCGGACAACTTCGGCGAGGCGTTTGCCAAGGCGCAGATTGCGGCCGGGCAGGTGCTGCCGATGCAGGGCACGATCTTCCTGAGCGTGAACGATCACGACAAGGAGGGCCTGGTCTCGCTGGCGAAGGAGTTCACGAATATGGGCTTCCACCTGGTGGCGACACATGGCACGGCGGCGGTGCTCGAACAGTCGGGGCTGCAGCCGGAGCGCGTGTACAAGGTGAAGGAGGGCCGGCCGAATGTGGTCGACCTGATCAAGAGCGACCGGATTCAGCTGATCGTGAACACGCCGCGGGGGCAGGATACCTTCTTCGACGAGCAGGCGATTCGCCGGGCGGCGGTGCTGGCGAGGATTCCGACGATTACGACGCTGGCCGCGGCGCGCGCTGCGGCGGAAGGAATCGCCGCACTGCAGCGGGGCAGCGTAAATGTGGTCGCACTGCAGACGCTGCATCAGGAGCGGCTGGCGGGGGTCTCGGGCGACTAAAGAGGATCGGATCAAAGAAAGAAAGGGCGCAGCGGAGAGGTTTTCTGCTGCGCCCGTTTTCTTGCTTGGTGGTTTCGTGCTCTTTTATGGGCGCTTCCTGGAAGCTGGGAAGAAATGCATACCCCAGGGGCTAAAGACCCGTTCTCTCTGGCGTTGAATGCCAGGGCTGAAGCCTTGGCTTACCTAGAAACGTGGAAGAATTCATGTGCTTTCAGTTTTGCGCTGTGAGGAAAGCGGTGGTTGGATTACCCGGGAAGTGGCTTGCGCTTCTAGAATGAAGGGATGCTGCTTGAAGGAATGCATCTCCCCTTGACGACGCCGTTCCATGTGGACGGCAGGCTGAACACGCGCAAATTGGAAGACAATGTAGCGCGCTACTCGAAGACGCCGGCGGCGGGGCTGGTTGTGCTAGGACGCTTCGGACAACCTACGCTGCTGTCGGACGCGGAGACGCGTGAGGCGCTGCAGGCGGTGGCGCATGCGGCAGCCGACGAGAAGGTGCTGATGGCGGGTGTGGCGCGGGATAGCGTTGCCGGGGCGCTGGAGTTGATCGAGTATGCTGCGGGGCTGGGCTACGATGCCGCGCTGGTGCGGCTGCCGTCGTATCTGCAGGGTTGGGTGGGGGCGGCTTCGGGGTGGCGCAGGGAGGTGGTGAGCTACTTCCATGCGATCGCCGATCGCTCGGCGCTTCCGGTGGTGATCGAGAGCGGGCGGTCTGCGGAGTCGGCGCTGACGGAGGAGCTGGTCGTTGAGTTGGCAGGCCATGCGGGCGTGGTGGGTATGGTGGAGCAGGGGCTCGATGCGGCGCGCATCGGACGGCTGGTGCAGCAGACGGCGGGTTTCAAGCGCGAGGTGACGGTGACGATGGTGTTTGCCGCGGTGACCGGCAGGATGCGAGCGAAGACGTTGCCGGGGGCGGCGCAGCTGATGTCGGCGGAGGGTCTGTCCGGTGGTGCGGTGCTGTCGGCTGCTCCGCAAGAGGGCGCGGCGAAGGCGCTGCGGACGCGGACGAAGATCGTTGGTTTCCAGGTGCTGTCGGGACGGACGGCGGGGATGCTGGAGGCACTGCGGGCCGGGGCGGTGGGCGCGATGCCGGCGTTTGCGGCGAGCGCTCCGCAGGCCTGCTACGAGGTGCTGGCGGCGTGGAAGGATGGCGATCCCGCGCTGGCGGCGGAGAAGCAGGAACGGCTGCGTCCGCTGGCACAGCGGGTGGAGGAAGAGCTGGGAGTTGCGGGGATCAAGTACGGTTGCGATCTCACGGGCTACTTCGGGGGAAGGCCGCGGCTGCCTGGGCTGCCGTTGACCGGCGCTGAGCGGAGTGAGATCGAGGCGTTGATGGCGGGGATTCGGAACTGAGCGCGTGGGCCATGCTCGCAGAGTTGGGGATGCCTTCATTTGCACCAAGAACTGAGAAGGAAGGCATACTCCAGGGGCTGAAGCCCGCGTTCTCTCTGGCCCTCTGGTACCAAGACTAAAGCCTTGGCTTACTTAGAAGCGGCCACTTCCGATGCAGCTAGGGTGTTTTCTACTTGGAAGCGTAGATACGTGGTGTGGCTAAGGCCAAGCCCTTGAGAGGGGCTCTGTGTAGATTGTGAGTGGGGTTAGCGGCGGGGGTTGACGGGTACGCCCATGCCGCTGAGGCGGCTGCGGGCCTGCATGGCTTCGGGGGAGTTGGGGAAGCGCTGGATGAGGCCGCGGAGCTCGCGGACGCCGGCGTCATTCTGGTGCATAGCGAGCAGGGCCTCCCCCTTGTGCAGGTGGGCGGCTGGGATGCGGGCGCTTGCGGGATACTCGCTGAGTACCCGGTCGTAGCTCTTGACCGAGGCGCCGAAGTGGCCGGCGCGGTAGTCAATCTCACCGAGGTAGTAGAGCGAGTTGCCGGAGAGCGGATTGTCGGGGTAGAACTTGACCACGTCGCCGAACTCGGAGGTGGCCAGGGAGTAGCGTGCTCCCATGTAGTCGCCGAGCGCGGTCTTGTAGAGATCGTCGGCGGGAGGGGCACCGGCTGCGTTGGGTGCCGTAGTGGGTATTGCCGCCGCCAGGGGGATGCCAGCTGAAGGCTTACGGAGAGAGGCGGCGGGTGGAGCCTGGTCGGGCGCGGGGATTGGAGCGGAGTTGTCCTGCGACGGCAGCGGGGTCGCAGTCTGCGGGATTGCGGTTCCCGGAGCGCCCGGAGCGGCAGGGGTGCCCTGAGCCGGATTGTTGTTCTGCAGGGTGGCGCTGATGGACTGCTGTTGGCCCTGGATGTCCTGGAGCGACTTCTCCATGCGGGTGAGGCGTGCCTTGAGCTCGTCGACCGAGTCATTGAGAGACTGGATCTGTCCGGAGACCTGATCGATCTTGCCGTTCTGCGCGTCCTGTTGGGTCTGCATGTGTTGCTGCAGGGTCTGGACGGCGACGGACATCTTGTTGACGGAGTCGGCGGTCTGCTGGACCAGGTCGCGCATGACGCCCATGCGTTCGTCGTTGGATTGCTGCAGGCGGGCGATGGCGTCCTGGAGTTGCTGGACCTGGGTCTGGAGTTGCACCATGTCCTTGTTGACGGCAAATGCCGGGGTGGCGCATAGGGCGAGGCCGAGAAAGGCGGAGGCGAAACGGAGGGATCGGGTCATGGGCTTCGGCGATGCCGGCGTTTTCGGCGAGTCGTTGGTCAGGTTCTTCGTCAAGCTATTCATATGGAGATCGCTCTGCTTTCTGCCGGGGCACATGCTTGCAGGAATCGAGTCGTGAGTTCTGCAGCACTTCAGGACCACAGTTTAAGCCGCGGACGGCGCGGACGCCAGTTTGAGGGAAGGTTCACCGAGAAATTGAGGGCGGGACTGGGTCCCGCCCTCTCTCAGACTGCTCGATTCGGCGGCTAAATACGAGTTAGCGATCGATGGAGAACTGTGCGCGGCGGTTCTGCTGCCAGCAGCTTTCGTTCTCTTCGGAGCAGAACTGCTTCTCCTTGCCGTAGCTGACGACACGGACGCGACCGGCGGCGACGCCTGCGTTGACCAGGGCGGTCTTGGCGGAGTTGGCACGATTCTCGCCGAGCGCGAGGTTGTATTCGGCCGAGCCGCGATCGTCGCAGTAGCCGCCGATGACCACACGGATGGTGGGGTGCGCGGCGAGGTAGGAGGCAGCCTGGGTGGCGGAGGTCTGTCCGTCGGGACGGAGCTCGTAGCTGTCGTAATCAAAGAAGATGTCGGAGACATTCTTGTGGAACTCGGCCTCGCTGCCCATGTCTTCGGCGGGCGGGGTGGGGGCGACGGGGACGTTCACGGTGACGCGGACGTTGGCGTCGGTGCTGCCACCGTCACCCTTGGCGACCAGGTGGAAGTTGGTGGAGTTGGCCGGCGAAACCGTCTGGGTGCCGTTGGGGTTCACCTGGCCGATGCCGTCGATGGTGACGACGTTGGCGTTCTGCGTACGCCAATTCAGGACGACCGACTGACCGAGATCGATGGCGATCGGATCGGCGGTGATAGAGGCGGTCGGCGGGGCGACTGGGGGCGCGGTCGCGGCAGGGGCGGGCGGCGGCGCTACTGTCTTCTTGTGGCAACCGGTGGCAAGGCTCAAGGCGGTAATGGCGGCAGCAATCGCAAGGCCTCTGCGAAGCGATGTGGGGTGCAAGTTCATCAGTTTCTCCTAGACAACGTTCGTGGATATGTCCGGACTGACCTGGGGGCCCGGGTTGGCTACGTGCGGCAGCCGCGCAAAATCGAGCACTGCGGAGTGGTTCAGCGAATCAAGTGAGTTCCAGCACAACAGGAGTAATGCAAAGAGGTAACTTACTTCCAGCTCCAGTTTGGCATGTCTCCGCCGTTGTTGGACAGAACATGCTTCTGGGTGCCATCGGCCAGCATGGTCCAGACCTGGGCTGAGTGTCCCCGGCCATTGGCGTAGACGATGTGTCGGCCGTCGGGAGACCATGAGGGGAAGTCGCAGGGGCCGGAGTCGTGAGTGAGCTGAATCCAGCGCTTGGTGGCGACCTCCATGACATAGATGTCCTGTCCGCCAGGGGCTCCGGGGCCGTACTTGCGGTCCCAGGCGAAGGCGATGAACTGGCCGTTGGGCGACCAGGAGGGCGAGCTCGCGTAGCCGCCGTCGGTCATGCGCTGGATGCCGGAGCCGTCCGTATTCATGATGTAGAGCTGCGGCAGGCCGGTGCGACCGCTGATCCAAGCCATCTGCGAACCGGTGCGGGGGTTGTAGACGGGAGAGACGTCGGGACCTTTGAAGCTGGTCACCCGGCGCGAGAGCGCTCCATTGGCGTCGGAGATCCAGATCTCGGGGTCGCCCGATCGCGAGGAGGAGTAGGCGAGCTCGTTGCCATTGGGGGACCAGGCGGGGGAGAGGTTCGTGCCAGCCGCGATGGGGAAGTTGACCACGCGGTTGAGCAGCAGCGAGTACATGTGAATTTGGAAGCCGTTGCGGTCGAGCGTGGAGAAGGCCAGCCGGGAGTTATCGGGCGAGATGCGGGGCGAGATGGAGATGCTGCCGAGATGGGTGATGGGGTGGGGGTTGGCGCCGTCGTAGTCCATCTCCCAGATCTCTTTGTTGCCGCCCTCGGGGCGGACGTAGTAGATCTTGGTCTCGGCGATACCGGGGATGCCGCCCCCAAGGCGGAAGATGATCTCGTCGGCGAAGCGGTGGGCGATCTGGCGGGCGGCGCCTTCATTGGCCTGGTCGGTATATTGCTTTGCCAGGACCTGGGGGTACTGCGCGTTCTTGGCGTCAAAGAGGAAGCCGTTGACGACGAGCGAGCTGTTCTGCACGGAGAGGCTGCCGAAGGCGACCATGGCAGCGGAGGCCGGGGCGGCCGACCACTGTGCAATGTTCATCTCGGAGGGAGTGCCCGGGGTCGCCTGAGGAATGAGGCTCTTCGAGACCACGTCGAAGATGCCGGCGTTGGTGAGGTCGGAGAAGAGGGTTGAGTCGAAGGTGCTCTTGAGTGGGGCGGTCTGCGCGTCGCCGGATTGGGGCTTAAAATCAGCGGCTGCGATGCGGATGCGCTCCGCTCCGACGTTGGTCCCGGTGAATACGTTGTCCTGTGCCTCCAGGGCGGGAGAGACGAATAGGCCCAGCAGCAGGAGCATCAGGGCCAGGCACGGCAGGGCTGCGCGAGAGTGATTTTTTCCGTTCAGACTATGCATGCTTACCTTATCGTAGACGCGATGGGTCGCTCGAAGGTTGTGATTCATGAAGTTTATGGACCTGACGGGGGGTCGAAGTAGTACACAACGGTGATGTAGTTGCCGTTGTATCCGTCGGGCAAGGGGCCAAAGGTGTCGATGTGCTGGACTGCGCTGAGGGCGGTCTGATCCAGGGTGGGGTCGCCGCTGGGCTGCTGGATCCGGATCGAAGAGGGGGTTCCGTCCCGGCTGATTTGAAAGACGATGTAGACCCGGTGACCCTTAGCCGCGGGATCGAGCATGGCGGTGTACCACTGCGCGGCGACCTTCTGCTTGATCTGGGCGACGTAGTAGGCAAAGCGCGCGCCGAAGGCGGCATCGGTGGCGCCGATGCTGACGGTGCCGGCGCGCGTCTGGGTGCTGGTCATGGCGATGCGAACGCCGGTGGCCTCACCGGTGGTGGCTTTTTGCGGCTGGGGAGGCACGGGTTGCGGGTGGGGAGTGGCCTGGACCGGCTTGGGGGCTACCTTTACGGGCTTGGGCTTCTCCGGGATGGGAATCGCCGTGGGCTCGGGCGGCGGGGCGAGCTTCTCCTTGGCGGTGGGGGGTGCCGGGGAGGGAGTCTCTGAGGTGAGGACGTTGTCGGCGTTGACGGGCTGGCGAGGGGGCAAGGGGATGGCGTTGACCATCGTGGCCTGGATCGCGCTTGTGGTCGCGGCGTTGTTTCCCCAGGAGTTGCCCTGGTGACGGAGGTAGTAGGCGTAGCCGAAGATGGCTCCCACGATGAGGGCGTGAAAGAGCACGGAGCCGAAGACGTTTCCGGCCAGGTGGTCGTCGTCGAGATCGTGACGGGTGAGTTTGATCGGGGTTGCTATGGTCGTCGCCTCCCCTCAGTGCTGCTCAAGCGGTCGCGTGACGATGCTGATGTTAGTGATGCCGGCTAGCTTGATCGCGTCCATGACGGAGGCAAAGGCTCCGAAGGGGACGCGTTCGTCGGAGCGGACGTAGACGATGCTCTTAGGACCGGTAGCCGCGCCCTTGAGCTTGGCAGGAAGCTCGTTCACGTTGACGGGCTTGTCTTCGAGAAAGACGTTCTGGTCCTTGTCGATGGTGACGACCATGTGCTGCTCGGTGAGCTGGTTGACCGAACGAGTCTTGGGGATGGCGACCTCGAGGCCGGACTGGAGGACCGGGGCGGTCAGCATGAAGATGAGCAGCAGCACCAGGACGACGTCGACCAGGGGGGTGATGTTAATCTCGGCGAGTGCGGTCTGAGTACGGCCTCGGGCGGTGAATGCCATGGGTTAGAAGGACCTCCGGCGGGGGTCGCGGAAGTCGTCGGTGGCCACGGAGACGGGCTGGGACGGCGGCTGCGGCTGGGAGGGGGTGAGCATGGCGGCGTTCTCGATGAGGTTGAGGAACTCGCGGGCGAACTCGTCCATACGGGCGCCGAACTCCCGTAGCCGGGCGGTGAGCTGGTTGTAGCCGACGACGGCGGGGATGGCGACGACCAGGCCGGCGGCGGTGGTGATGAGGGCCTCGGAGATACCGGGGGCGACGGCGCGCAGGGTGGCGGAGCCGGCGGTGCCGAGGCCATGGAAGGCGTCGATGATGCCCATGACGGTTCCCAGCAGGCCGATGAAGGGGGCGACGGCGGCGATGGTGGCCAGCCAGGTCATGTTGCGCTCCATGGCGGTGAGCGCCTCGCTGGAGGCGATCTGAGAGGCGCGTTCCAGGGCGAGCGGATTGCGGGGCATGCCGCGGCCGCCGGACTGGCGGTGGTACTCGTCGTTGATCTCGTTGAAGACGGGGACGAGGGGGCTGGGCTTGAACTGCTCGGCGATGGCGGCCATCTCGGAGAGGCGGCCGGACTTGCGGAAGGCGCGCAGGAAGCGCTGACTCTGCGTCCGGGCGCGGCTGAAGCTGCGCCACTTGGCGAACATGATGCCCCAGGAGAGGATGCTGGCGAGGGCGAGCAGAATGAGGACGGCGAAGGCGACGGGGCCGCTGTTATGGATCATCTCCCACAGGGCGCTTCCGTCGGCGGCAATGGGCGGTACTACGGCGGTGTCTTCCTGGAACACGAGAAACGAGAGCGCGAGGGGCCAGAGCATAGTGTCTATTTCACCAGATTTCAGTTTACTGTGACGAACTTGCTTGGAGATGGGAATTTCGTTCGATAAACGGCGCTGCGCGTATAAAACTTGATGCCTTGCTGAGGGATTTTGCTGTGGTAGCTACCCCCTGAAAGTACCCAAGGTCTAGAAAGGAAATCGGGTAATTCCAAACGAAGTATGGGCCTGGGTCTGGCTGGTTTACTGGGGCGGGCCTGGCGATCCTTGCGGAAGATGTTGATGCCGGCGCCGAGGTCGATGGTGTACATGACGCGTGAGCCCTGGGGTGAAAGGACCCGGTTGGCGAAGTAGAGGAAGCCTGCGTTTTGGCTGAGGAGGGGCTGGACGCGGCGGTGGGGCAGCAGGTCCAGCTGCTGTCCTTCCGGGCTGAGGCCGCTCCCGTAGGCTCTCTGGCGCAGGTTGCGGGGGAGCCGCGCCGTCGGGGGGCGGCCAATCGAACATAGCGAGGGCGGTGATCTCGGGCGAGTAGGGCAGCGCCCAGTGATTGTCGAGCAGGAGACGGTAGGAGACGCGGACGTCGATGGGCATGTACTTCACGTCCTTCGAATATCCCAGTACTGGACCGCTGAAGAGCGACAGGCCCCACCAGGCACCGAGCTCGTAGGTCCCGCCTGGGGTCGCGGATTTAAGTGGCGTGGGGCGGGTGACGTAGCCGGCGGCGCGGGCCGGAGCTGCCGGGTGGGGATCGGGATTGGCGCCGTCGCTGCAGCTTGAGGCGTACCCCGCGCCATCGCTGAAGCGGGCGGGTAGGTCCTCGCTGTCGCGAGGGTGGTCGTTAGGGAGGTAGCTCGATCGGTAGGGAGAGCCATCGCCGGATTTGGGGTTGGGGCAGTGGCTTGCCGCTGGGGAGGGGACGGGTTGCAGGCTTGCGAGATGGGCGTCTGGCTCGGGATCGCTCCAGAAGGAAATGGCCTTGACGGTGCGTGAGTCGCGATACCAGGGCGGGCGAAAACGCAGCAGATTTGCCGTGCCGCGGGCGGGGTTCACGAACTGATACATGACCAGGAGGAATGGATTGCGGCCGCGGTCTTCGAGGTGGCGGATGAGGTGTTCGTCGACGACATCCTCGGCGACGGTCCAGAGGACGCCGCCTGCGGGGGTGGTGACGAGGCTGATGAATCCGGTCTCGTTGCGGATGTGGCCGGCGTCGTTTTCAAGGTGATCGCCCATGTGTCCGAACCCGGCCTCGCCGATGGGGCCGAGCTTCCACTCGGTGCTGTAGACGGTGGTGAACCCGAGGGCGCGCAGGCGGCTCTTCCAGTAGGGGCTGGTGTTGGAGAAGGCGAGGGTCATGCCCTTGGGGTCGTTTTGAATCTAGAGCGCGTTGGTGATGCCGCCCATCATGGGGTGGGCGATGTAGTCGTCGAGCCGGGGGGGGCCGTCAGACCAGACGGAGTACTTGTAGCCGGTGACGGAGGTGGCGTAGCGGTCGAACCAGTTGCCGTGGGTGGTCTCGTAGCGATACCAGTAGCTGCTGTAGAGGTTGGCGGTGTTCTGCCAGGTGAGGAAGACGGCAGAGGAGATGAGGAGCTGCCTCCAGTGGACGCGACACTCATGGGCGTGGGTCTGGTCGTAGGGGCAGTCCTTGAGGGCGACGGGAGTTGTGGGGAGGGAGACGGGGCGCGTGGTCGGCGCGGGGTTCTCGGGGGAGACGAGGAGATCGGCTGCGGGGAGCGGAGCGTCGGGGAGGGTAGTGGCGAGGGTTTGGGTCAAGCCACAACCAGGAAGAGCGAGCAGGGCGGCGAGGCTGGCGATGCGGAGCTGGGCGTGGGGAGGGATCTCCTGTTTTGGCAGCGGGCAGATGGGGCCTTGCCCGGCGGCGCGAGGCGTGCGGGCCGGTGTAAGGGCATGGGGAGAGCCTCGATACACGAAGTTGCAGCCTGCACGCGATCGACCCAGGCTGCGAACGATCCTCAGTGAACCGCAGAGTATCTGACGAGGGCGGGATTGACGTGGTGGTGCGTTGTGGGTTTGGGGCGACGTTGGGTGATTGGCGGAGGCGGGTTCGTTCCGGGTTGAGAGAAGGCCCGGGGCTGAAGCCCTTGTCGTTTTGAGGGCGTTCTCACCGGGCTGAAACCCGGTGCTCCCATTGGACGGCGTTTTCAATTCGGAAGGGCTTGCGGCGGGCGTCAACATGGGTTGAGGGTCTGCTATACTTCAGCCGCCTGTTTCGATCGGTGTACGACGTCACGCGACTGCAGTACGGCATCGAGGCACATCATGACCCCTTCCATTCCTCCCACCCCTTCGACTCCGAATCCTTCCGTTCCTCCAAGTCCTTCGACGGCGGCCTCTGCTCTGCCTCCGATTGCTTCGACCGCTTCGGCGACGCCACAGGCTGCGACGGCGGCCTCTGTCGATCCAGTGAAGCTGGAGGAGTTCATGCAGAGGTTTGTGGGCGATCTGGGCGCGGCGATGAGTGCGTCGCTGGTGGTGCTCGGCGACGAGCTGGGGCTGTATCGGGCGATGGACGCGGCGGGGCATCCGGTGAGTTCGGCGGAGCTGGCCGCGATGACGGACACGGACGAGCGCTATGTGCGGGAGTGGCTGAGCGCGCAGGCGGCGGCGGGGTATGTTCAGTATCAGGCCGATGTGCGGCTGTTCAGCCTGTCCCCGGAGCAGGCGTTTGCGCTGGCGCAGGAGGATAGCCCGGCGTACATCCCGGGGGCGTTCCAGATTGCCTCGGCGATGGTGAAGGATGAGCACAAGATCGCGGAGGCGTTCCGTTCGGGGGTTGGGGTGGGGTGGCATGAGCATCATCCGTCGCTGTTTGAGGGGACGGAGCGGTTCTTTCGGCCGAACTATGCGGCCAACCTGACCGGAAAGTGGCTGCCGGCGCTTGAGGGGATAAGCGAGAGGCTCGTCCGGGGTGCGCGGGTGGCGGATGTGGGCTGCGGGTACGGAGCGTCGACGATTCTGATGGCGCAGGCGTATCCAAACTCGAGGTTCTTCGGCTTCGATTACCACCAGGATTCGATCGAACGGGCGCGGGAGCGGGCGCGGCAGGCGGGTGTGGGCGATCGCACCAGTTTTCAGGTGGCGACGGCCAAGGACTTTCCCGGCGAGAACTATGACCTGGTGACGTTCTTCGATTGCCTGCATGACATGGGGGATCCGGTGGGCGCGGCGGCGCATGTGAGGAAGACGCTGGCATCGGGTGGGGCGTGGATGATCGTCGAGCCGTTTGCGCATGACCGGCTGGAGGAGAATCTGAATCCGGTGGGCCGGGTGTTTTATGCAGCGTCGACGATGCTGTGCACGCCGGCCTCGCGGGCGCAGGAGGTGGGGCTGGCGCTGGGGGCGCAGTCGGGCGAGAAGCGGATGCGGGAGGTGGTGACGGCGGGGGGATTCGGGAGCTTTCGCCGGGCGGCGGAGACACCGTTCAATCTAATCTATGAGGCGAAAGCGTGAGGTTCCTCGGGCGGATGCGGAGCAAGGCCTGCCCCAGGGTGTAAAGCCTCGGCGATCTTCCTGCGGTGAGTGCCAAGGAGATCATGGGCTGAAGCCCATGGCTACCAGCCTTAGCCTACCTCGAAGCGGCAGCGGAGGCGCAGCTCTGTGCATTGTGGCCGCCTCGAGAAAACCGCAGGTCCTTCGACTGCGCCTCTCGCGATGAGGCTGCGAGAGGCTGCGCTCAGAGCGTGTGACTTTTTTGTTATTTGAGCGTTGGTAGTTGGTTTTTAAACAGGGTGAGCAGCTACAACGGGAGAGATGAGAGAACTTTCCTTGAGCGGATTGCGGCTGCGTAAACCGGAACGAAGTCAGTTGGGGTGGGTGTCGCAGTGTGCGGACGATCTGGTGAAAGCGAGCCAT
>DATMOB010000043.1:0-5874 GCA_035568455.1 Granulicella sp. | reverse complement strand
GAACCAGGCTCGTTAATTGGCCAGTACTGGGCGAGATCCGCGAAATTAGAAGCTGTTTCGTTCACCAAAATGGCATTCGCGGGCCGCAACTCGCTCAATGCGGCGAATGCCTCAATGGCTGTTAAAGGACTATTCGGAGGTGATGGAAGTTTTCGTTCGATCTGTGGTGCCGTAGGAGCGGGCCGCGACTTCACCTCCGGGATTGCATCATTCAATGCCTCCAGGGCAAGCTTTGCGTCGGCCAACAGGCTGTCTCCGACGATAGCGGCGCCCGCATCGTAGGGGTCGTTGGTGATCTGCAAGAGTTCAGCACCTTTGGGGAGGTAGTCTCCTGCGACGTAGGGGTAATACCGGAAGACCTGGGCTCCAACCACGATGATCAGATCATGGCCGCGAAGCTTTTTGCTCAGTGGCCCAATCGCAATCGGCGCCATGCCTCGAAACTGCGGATGAGTTTGGGGGAAGGACGCTTTCTCAGATAGCGGCGTAATATACACCGGAGCTCTCAAGCGCTCAGCAAATTTGATGCCGGCATCCCAGCCGCCTGCGCGCTCGATCTCAGGTCCATAAAGCAACACTGGATTCTTACTCTTCCGAATCCTTTCGGCGAAATGAGCAAGCCGCTCAGGGTCTGGCGAGTACCGTGAGCTCGCTGTTCGAACGACCGCCTCTCCCAGCGCAGGCTGGTCCCAGTCGTCCAACGGAATTGATACGAACACCGGGCCTGCAGGTGGCTGCAGAGCGACCGTATAGGCCCTCATGATTGCTCCGGGGACGTCTTGTGCCCTTACAGGTTGATATGCCCACTTAACCCAGGGCCGCGGCAGGGTCGTCTCATCGCGGTTGGTGAGATATGGATCGCAAAGGATCATCTCACGTGTCTGTTGACCTGCGGTAATGATGAGAGGCGTTTTATTCTGGAAAGCCGCCATGATGTTGCCCATGCCATTCCCGATTCCGGCTGCCGTATGCAGATTCAACAGCGCCGGCTTTCCTGTAGCTTGCGCAAAGCCGTCTGCCATAGCCACGGCAGTCGCCTCCTGCAGGCCGAGTACATATTCGAAGTCCGGCGGGAAGTTCTTGAGAAACGGCTGCTCTGTCGAGCCGGGGTTTCCGAAGATGGTGGTCAATCCAAGCTTCCTCAACAGGTTGTAGGTTGCGTCGTAGACGGTCAGCGTTTTCTTCTGGTCACTCATGAGTCTCTCCTAGATTGGGAAGGTTTGAACGTACTGGCACGAATGGCTTGCTGACGATCGGAATCATCGTACTCCTACTGCTCGCCTGGATCGGTCGAGTAATCGTGATGCTGCTGTTCGCTGCCGCTATCGTCGCCGTCCCGGTGGCGGCGATCGTCGACTGGATCAGCGCGAAATTGAAGATCCGGCGGGAGATAGCAATCGTTCTCTTTCTGCTTGCAACTATTATCCTCATCCTTCTTACCCTCTGGATCAGAGGACCGCGTATGCGAAGCGTGCGTCTGCTTCGACGTTCGATTCCAGTTACTAAGAGAACGGTTCCACTCAAGGCTCGGGTGGCGGCTCGACGCTGACCGACCCTCCAGCAAGAAGTTCCGCCTGGTCCAGTTCACGCCTCCCGGTTCTGGCAGTTCAGTCCAACTCGGCGTGAACCTCACGCGACCGCGCCCGGCTCGGCACAGGGCCCGCTCCTGATCGTCTCCTACATTGAAGCTGCGCGTCGGCAACTCGTCGCGCACGGCGTCGCCGCGAGCAAGGTATTTCACTGTGCAACCAGGACTGGTTGCAGGTTTCCAGGCGTCGACGTCCGCGTCAGCGGGCCACACCCCGAGCATCTCAGTTACGGGTCGTTTGTTTCGTTCAAAGATCCGGACAGCAACGGCTGGTTGCTGCAGGAAGTCACGAAGCGGCTTCCCCGGCGCGTTGCAGGCGACACGACGTATTCGTCGATGCGCGACCTTGCCAAAGCGATGGTTCACGCCGCGATGGCGCACGGGAAGTATGAAGCGCGGACTGGGAAAGCCGACCCGAACTGGCCCGAATGGTACGCCGGGCACATGGTGCGCGAGCAGACTGGCGAATTGCTGCCGCAATACGACTATGAGCGATCGTGCGTTGGCGAAGATGTTTCTGACAGTATCAAGGGCGCACGCCCAGCATCTGTTGAATGCTGTTTTCTGCCAGATACAGGCCCAGTTGCGCCTCAAGAAGCGAGGCGTTTGCGGCGGAAACGACCGCCTGACTCTTTGCTACTCCTGACGGAAGCTCGGCGTTTTGCTGTTGTCTCTGCACGCTGATGCGAGCAGCCTCCATTCTTGCCTTCAAGGCTTCGGATGCCACTGCGACCAACTGGTGAAGTTCGTCCACCTGGTCATACGCGGCAGAGATCTCGATTGCAATATCTGCCACAGTCTGGTCCAACTGGGTGCGCGCCATTTCCAACTGGATTTTGGCCTGCTTCAATCTGAACTCTCGCGCTCCGCCATCGAACAGGTCATAGGAGAGATTCCCGCCAAACGTCCCGAAACTATGCACGAGAAACGGAACGCCGCTTTGATAGCTGTACCGGGCCAACCCGGAGATATCGGGGATGTACGCAGCGCGCGCAGCCGCGAGCCCGGCCTTCGCTTTCTCAACGGATTGCTGGGCCTCAAGCACCTTTGGATTGCGGTCGCGCGCCATTGCAATCGCCTCAGAACGCGACGGCAGAGTCGGAGAGTCTGCGTCGATATTCGGATCGAGTATCAACTTCGTGCCGAGCGGCAGTCCCAGTGCATCGTCGAGTTGCAAGGTCAGATCGTCGAGTGAGAGTTGCACCTTGAGAACGGATTGTTGCTGATCGAGGAGGGTGGCATGGTCCTCCAGGGTATCAACTTCCAGCGAACGCCCATCCGCCACGGCCCGGATGCTTTCTTGTTCCACGATGGAAGCGGCGGCGACCGACTGCTTTGCTGCACTGAGTCGCGCCCCCGCCGTCAGCATGGCGAAGTACAGCTTATGCACCAGGAGAGAGATTGAGTTTTCCGAATCCTTCTCGGCGATCTCCGCCGTTTTTACGTCGGCCTCCGCAGCCTTGCTGCCCGCATGAATCTTGAAGATTTGCGTAATCGGCTGTACCAGCCCCGTGCCGCTGGTAAAGGCATCCTGCGCACCCTGCCCGATACGGAGTGTCTGATTCGGAATCAGGCCGGTGCTCGCCGAATATCCGAACGCACCGGCGGGGAAGACTACTCCCTCAAGATCCGTAAGATACAGTGCATTCGATTCATTGGCGATGTGAGGATAGTACGGCGCCTGGGCGATCGCGCGTTTCTCGCGACTCTCGTCGGCCGCAAGCCGCGCGAGCGTAAGGTGCCGATTGTGCTGCATGCCCATCTCGACAGCCCTGGACAAGGTCAGATGGACAGCCGGCCGTGCGCCCACGCTCTCCCCAGCCGGGGCTTGCGCGTTTGCTGGTAGCAGGCAAGCGGCGAACGCAATCAGTACAAGGGAAGCCCATGCCCCGTTCGACCATTTGCGGCTGTATTCACCATGTGTGGCAACCCCGTCATTGTTTCTCATTTGGAATCAGGTGCTCCGGCGCCTGGCTGCGGCGATCACATGCTTGTATTGGATATCGAGCGATCGGATGCAGGCTACTACAAACAGGCATAACAGGGCGGAGAATGCGATCACCCAGAAACAATCAGTAATTGCCAGCGTGTAAGCTTGTTTGCGAACGGTGAGCCCC
Source organism: Granulicella sp. (assembly GCA_035568455.1). Classification (GTDB taxonomy): domain Bacteria; phylum Acidobacteriota; class Terriglobia; order Terriglobales; family Acidobacteriaceae; genus Edaphobacter. The sequence continues at coordinate 2,169 of DATMOB010000043.1, read as the reverse complement.
AGCAGTTCTGCTGCCCGCCCGAATGCAAAATCGGACGTAGAAGCCTGCGAAAACATTGCGGCCGCCGTCGTGATCCAGGTTGCGGCATCGTAATCGAGGTGCAATGCGCCGCGTAGATCGCTAACGCCCACCGTAGGCAGTCTCCCGAAGAAGGTGGCGATCATCGCGCCGAGCAGGACGGCCAGCAGCCCCAGCGGAGGAAAGACCGAACGTGCCGCAGGCTGTTGAGGATTCCCCGCCATGTTCTACCTAGCCGAGGAGCCACTCGCTCCCGAGGCATGGATCGCAACCTCCGCCGAGAATCCAGGCCGAAGCAGTTCGGTCTGCCGATCCTCGTCGAACGCGATCCTGACAGGGACACGTTGCACCACCTTGGTGTAGTTCCCCGTAGCGTTGTCTGGCGGAAGAAGGGAAAATTGCGAACCGCTGGCTGGGGCTATCTCCTCCACGTGGCCGTGGAAGGCGTGCGATAGGGCATCGATATGGATATCGACCGGATCACCTACGCGCACCCGCGCTAGTTGGGTTTCCCGATAGTCTGCTTCGATCCACACACGGCTTTCGACCAGGGGCGCAATCTGCATGCCTGCCGAGACCAACTGGCCTGGATGCACCCGGAACTCGCCGACGTAACCATCCGAAGGCGCCGACACCCTGGTATAGGCGAGATTCACTTCGCTTGCAGTAATGGCTGCTTTGCGCGCTGCAATCTGTGCAAGCAGGGCGGCATCCTTTGATTCCAGCGCGGCCCGTTGCTGCCGCGCGCCAGCCAAGGTAGCTTCCGCGGCGGCTGTGGCGGCTTCAGCGCGGGCGAGGTCAGCGTTGCGACCCGCAAGTCCGGCAACCGCGCTGTCTCGCGTCGCCTGCACCTGCTCGAATTGCTCCCGCGTGGCCGCTTTGCCCGCAAGCAACGACTGTTGACGACGGAATTCGCTTTCCGCCTGGGTTGTACTCGCCTGTGTCGCCGAAATACCAGCCTGAGCAGCAGCGACCGCAGCCACGGCCTGTTTCACGCCTGCCTCTGCCGCAGCAATGCTCGCGCCCGCTGCACGCTTCGCATCCTGATTGGCGGCATACTCCGCCCTTGCCCCATCCAGGGCCGCCTTGGCTCCATCCACGGCAGCCGCATAATCCGTATCGTCGATCTCGACGAGAATCTGCCCCGCCTTGACGGACTGGTAATCGCCAACCGCGACCCGGCGGACTGTGCCCGTAATGCGGGTGCTCAGAGATACCTCGTCCGCCTTGACGTAGGCGTCGTCTGTCTTCTGAATTTCCGCACCACTCTCAGCGGCTGTCCAGCGGTACCGGATAACCAGAAAAAGAGTGACTGCAATAGCCAGCACGACGACGGGAACGATGACGGAACGCTTCAACAAGGTTAGAGTTCTCCATCGAAATGGATCCCTATCTTTTGCAACCGAACTGTCAATCTACCAATCTTTGGTGCGTGTTGCCATGAGACGGATCGTCCAGATGTATTCCTACAAAGCTCTAACTCGAATTGAGGGGCGATCACACTGCCGCATGAGTTAAGCCCACACGCCCGTAATGTGGACTAACACGTCAAAATATCGTTTCCTGTACGGTCGTGTCAAGCTTCTACAACGCAGGCAAACAGGAGATGCTTCGCATCAGCAAACGTGGGACCCTTACCTGCGTAACGCTGTTTGTCCAGGGCGCACGCGCAGTTTGCAGTTTAGCGAAATCCAGCCTTCGGTCTGAGGAGATGGCTGGCGCAACTCATGATTTCCCGCCAGGTCTGCTGGCAAACAACGCGATGGCACAACGGTAGAACCCTGCGCCCTCACTAACGTTACCCGGAGAGCTGGATTCCTTCACACAGGCTCTCATGCCTCCACAGGGAGTCGCAGAGGCACAAGAAAGTTGCTGGCGAGAAGATAGGCGAATAGATGTCCGAGAGGTGGCGCTCGACGCAGTTGGCTTGCCGAAACGCATCCATTCGTCTAACTCCACTCCCAACCGTTAGCGGAAGCACTGTTCAGCCATTCCCGCAGATCCGCGACGGTCATCGGATAAACGTAGATGCGAACATTCTGGGCGAAGAGACGCGCGAGGGCCTCCAGAAGTCTCCCTTCGAGATTGCCGTAAACGTCTTCAAACGTTCGAATCACCAAGGAAAGACCTGCGACGAAGCGTACAGGCGCT
>DATMOB010000042.1:0-3967 GCA_035568455.1 Granulicella sp. | reverse complement strand
AGGGTTGGGACAATATCGATATCTTCGGATGGCTCGGCTACCCGATGCAGCTCAAGGTGGATTTCCTCTGCCGCGACTCCATCCTCGCCGCTCCGCTGGCTCTCGACCTCTGCCTCTTCCTCGACCTCGCGGCCCGTACCCCTAGCCTGCGTGGCCTCGGCATCCAGGAGTGGCTGAGCTTCTACTTCAAGGCCCCGCAGACCGCCGAAGGCGTCTACCCGGAGCACGACCTCTTCATCCAGCAGATGAAGCTCAAGAACACCCTGCGCCACATCATGGGGGAGGACCTCATCACCCACCTCGGCCTGGAGTACTACGGCGGCGACTGATTCCGTCGCTTTCTAACGACCATGCAGGGGCGGCGAATTAAATCTCGCCGCCCCTGTTCACTTTTGGTCTCCGTCTCAGCCGCGCCGTCGTTTTGCATCCAAAGGGGTAATTCTTTGGATGAGAAAGACAGGAGACAGAGATCGATGATGTCACGCAAGCTCCCGGTTTTACCCTTGCAGCTTCAGCGCGCGGCCCTCTGCCTTCTGCTGCTCTGCGCTGCAACGTTGGCCTTCGATCAGCCCGTTCAGCCCACCGAATCCCTCGCCTTCCAGCGCGCGACGCATGTTCGTCGCGGTATCAATCTCAGCATGTGGTACGCGCAGGCTCCCGAGTACTCCGCCGAACGCCTCGCGAGCTTCACCACCCCAGGCGACTTCCGCCTGATCAAGTCCCTCGGCTTCGACCACGTCCGGCTCAGCATCAATCCCGAGCCGCTGATCGCCGAGAACAGCGGCTCGCCAGACAAGAGAGTAGTCACACTCCGGCCCGATGCCATGGCGCGCCTCGACCAGACCGTCTCTCAGATCACCGCCACCGGTCTGGTCCTCATCCTCGACATCCACCCGGAGAAGGAGTATCAACAGACCTTGGCGCGAGGTGATCAGGGCGTAGCCAGCTTCCTGGCCTTCTGGAAGACCTTCGCCGCCCACTTCGCCGGCAGCGATCCCCGCCAGGTCTACTTCGAGGTCCTGAATGAGCCGGCGATGGCCGACAACACTCGCTGGGCCGGCATCCAGGCCCGTGCCGTCGCCATCATCCGCGCCGCCACCCCGCGCCACACCGTGATTGCGACCGGCGGCGAGTGGGGTGGCATCCCCGGCCTGCTTGCCATCCAACCGGTCCACGACGACAACGTCCTCTACAGCTTCCACGACTACGACCCGATGTGGTTCACCCACCAGGGGGCCAGCTGGGCCGGACAGGAGTTCTCCGTGCTGCGCAACGTCCCTTACCCGTCCTCGCCCGCGACGGTTGGCCCGATCCTCAACCTGGAGACGACCGCCTCGGGCAAACAGGGGCTCACCGAGTACGGCCAGCAGCGCTGGAACCGGCAGCGTATCGATGCCGAGATCGCCGGCGTGGCGGCCTGGGGCGCACAACACAGGGTGCCCGTCTACTGTGGAGAGTTTGGCGTCTTCCGCGACTTCGCCGATCCCGCCATGCGTGCTCGCTGGCTGCACGACATGAGGGACAGTCTCGAGGCTCACCACATCGGTTGGGACATGTGGGATTATCAAGGGGGCTTCGCTCTGATCGTCAGGATCAACGGCCAGCCCAAGGTCGACGGCCCGATTGCTACGGCTCTCGGCTTGAAACTCGTCGCTCCCTAAAATAAAAACACTGCGGCAAGCGATTTAGTCCGCTTTCAATCGCTTACGTTCATGCTCTCGCGATTCATGTTCTCGGTGAAAATGTGGAGGCCGTTGCGGCCGGTATGTTTCACGGCATACATGGCAGCGTCGGCGTTCTTCAGTAGCTCGCCGGCCTCGAGGCCATAGTCGGGATAGATGCATAGGCCGACACTGACCGTGATGTCGGTCTCGCGATCGCCTATGGGGAAGGGCTTCGCTATGCTCTTGACGATCTGCAGCCCGCAGCGTTTGACGTCCTCCAGGCTCTTGAAGTCCGGCATGACGATGACGAACTCATCACCGCCCATGCGGGCGATGGTGTCGGTCTCGCGCACGGCGGAGAGCAGCCTCTTGGCGACGGCAGCGAGCAGGACATCGCCATCCGCATGTCCCAGAGAGTCGTTGATGTTCTTGAAGTTGTCGATATCGAGCATGAACACTGCGACCTTATGGTTTTGCCGCTGGGCACGCAGTATGGCCTGCTGCAGCCGGTCCTGCAGCAGCGTGCGGTTGGGCAATCCGGTGAGTTGGTCGTAGTGGGCGAGATAGCGTACGTGATCATCCAGCCGCTTGCGCTCGGTGACGTCGCGGCTGGTAATGGCGATGCCGTCTCCCAGCTTGACGACCTGCACGTTGAGCCAGGTCGCCTTGATTCTCTCGTCGTCGAGGAAGACCTCGCAGCTGAAGGGTACCCCGGTGCGGACGACCTCGCGGTAGTGTTCGATGAGACCGGAGGAGGTCATAAAGGGACGCACCTCGGTGAGGATCTTTCCGAGTAGACTCTCGCGCTGGGTGTGCAGCCTGCGTTCGGCGTTGGGATTGATGTAGCTGAAACGGAAATCGACGATCCTGCCGGAGGCGTCGGGGACGCCGTCAAAGATGTAGAAGTCGTCGAGGCTGCTCTCCGCCGCTGCCAGGAAGCGGTCATGCTCCCTGCGCGCGATTGCGGATCCATCCTGCATGCTGCGCAGGTAGGGCAAGATGAGCGCTGCGCCGATGGCGACCGCGATAGAGCTGAGGAACTGGATCCACACCCAGTTGTGTGCGAGCCAGTGCAGCGGCGGCCACAGAGCCGCCCAGCCGATCACCACGCCCTCGACCGCAAAGAAGCACAGGAAGACAAAGGAGATGTAGCGAGTGAAGAGGAACGCGAGCGAGAAAAACGTTTGCGCTCTTTGCGGGGCCAACGAGATGGTCTTCACGAGAGGCTTCAAGGAGTCACCTGGGCGATTAGCGAGGAGTCTGGCACAGAGGGCGGAGCCCTCGGAGACCTATATACCGAGGAGGAGAGCAGTTCTGGCCGAACGATCTGGTAGTCCGGATTCAGGGAGCGAAAGGTCAGGGCGCTTGGCGCTCGAGACGTCACCTTCTGATGCGTGAGCCATGATTTGCCGCAGCGCGAGACTCGCCGCCGGTCAACCCTATGTCTATTTTGATTTACCGATTATAACCGAGCACAGCGGGTCTGAGCACATGACCGAGGCGCGTTACGCGAAGAGGCTCGGCCACTCCTTGGGGGAGTTGACGAGAGCGTCGGGGCCGGCGGCGGCGAGCGAGTTCGGAGCGAGGCCGTAGGTGCAGCCTACCGAGCGGGTGCCACAGTTCCGCGCGGTGAGAATATCGACGTCCGAGTCGCCGATCATGACTACGTTGGCTGGTTCGATGGCTCGGCCGGCGAGCGCCGCCGCCTCAGCGATCAGCGCGAGCAGGCCGTGCGGGTCCGGCTTCTTGGTGTGGAAGCTGTTTCCGCCGTAGTTCTGGAAGAAGTAGCGGTCGAGGCCGAAGTGCTCGCAGATGGCGCGGGAGGGGACCACGGGCTTGTTGGTCAGGATCGCCATGGGCAGAGCAGGGAAGCGGCGTCGGATGGCCTCGAGGCTTTCGAACACGCCGGGATAGACATAGGTGTGGTCGAGCTTGTGCACGCGGTAGTAGTCGAGGAAGAGGGCGAGCGCTTCGGCAACAAACTGCTCGTCGTGGGCGTCACCTTCGGGATCTCCGAGCGCACGCCGCACCAGCATGGAGGCGCCGTCGCCGATGTAGCTGGCGATGACCGGTTCGGGCAAGCGGGGCTTGCCCAGATGTTCAAGCATGGCGTTAATTGAGTTGCAGAGATCGATCCTAGAGTCGATCAGGGTGCCATCGAGGTCGAATACGAGGAGTTCGGGAGGCGTAGCGGTCATCTCTCCAAAAGTAGCAGAACGAGGGAATTCGTTTTCTTGGGGGGCATATTGCCCGGAGGCAAAGTATTGTTTTCTGTGAGTTGCGAGGTGTGTGTCGCCGCAAAT
>DATMOB010000041.1:0-2662 GCA_035568455.1 Granulicella sp. | reverse complement strand
GCGGTTAGGACGTTCGGGTCCCGATAACAAGAAGGCAGGAAGACAATGGCCACGACTGAAGCGATGGCCGGATTGGTATCACCAGAGGCTGATCGGGAAATACCGCTATTATATGTTGAATTAGTCGATTGGATCAGCGGGTATAGCCATCCACCACCTTCCGCAACATGCTGGTCGGCGCGCAACGAGGCCAGAAATGATCGACGGGCGCCATAACCCGCTGGTGGCCAAGCTCTCGCAATTCGCGCCGCTATCCGACAAAGATGTCGGCCTGCTCGAGATGCTGTGTCTGCCTGAAGAACGCTTCGGCGCTGGTGCCAACATCGTGGTCGAGGGTGAAACCCCGCGCTCGGCGTTTGTTCTCACTCGGGGTATGGCGTGCCGCTACCGCCTGATGCCCGACGGAAGGCGACAGATCCTGACCATCCTGATACCCGGCGATTTCTTCGACCTGCACGGGTTCCTGCTGCAGGCCATGGACCACTCCGTCGCCACCATCGGCCCGACGCGGATCGCCGCAATCGGCCGTGAGGCGGTGATCGACATCATCGCCAACCATCCCCGGATCGGCGCCGCTCTGTGGTGGAGCGCGATGCAAGAGGAGGCAATGTTGCGGGAGCGCATTGTCGCGCTCGGGCGCCGCACCGCGCGCGGGCGCGTGGCCTATATCCTGTGCGAGCTGGTTTGGCGGCAGCGGGCGATCGGCATGGCCGAGGATCACGCTATCCGGCTGCCTTTTACGCAGACGGATCTGGCCGACACGCTGGGTCTGACCTCGGTGCACACCAACCGCGTCTTGCAGGGATTCCGGCGGGAAGAACTGATCGCGCTCCAAAATCGACGGCTCACCCTACTCGACTTCGAGGGGCTGCAGGCGATTGCCGGGCTCACGCAGGATTATCTCAAGTTCGACAGCACGCCACCCGAAATCCTGCGCTATTACGAAGTCCTGGAACGCGACCGCGAAGGGACTGCCGATCGGCAGTAGCGTAACGAGACCACGTGACACTGCTGATCCGGCTTTTACTTGCGGCCGCTTCCCCCGTCGGAGGCCATCCTTCCGTCACCCGTGCCCGGTGCCAGCACACCAAAGGATTGCGACTTCACCCCCGCGGCTGCCGTCTCGAACCCCTCCGCTCTCAATCCACGCTTCAGCAGTTCGCGAATGGCGGCCGCTCGGCTCGGCATCCGGCGATCGAACCGAAAGTCGTCGATGGCCCTCAGTTCCTCCGCGCTGAGCATGATCTGAAGCCGCTCAGGTCTCAAGAGTTCTTCCTCCGCCATGCCGCACTCCTCCTAGCGCAGGTTTGCCTTACTCATTTATATAATTCGCCGCTTTCATCTAAATCAATAGCTCCGACTGGGAACGTGCCAAATTTGAGATATGCTGCTTTACGGTCAGAGCTTACCTTGGCAGTTATTCGCCCAAATTAGCCCGCTGCTCCTTCTGAGATGAATAAGCAATAATTTTCAGTGAGTTAAAGAATACAAGAGTTGTCAAATAGATGTTTCCGGCGTACATTCTCAAGTTGGCGGTCGTCACTTGCGGTGGGATCACCAGTTGACCACTTCGGACAGGAAACGAGTCATGCAATCTCCTGAAGCTCACTGCGAGATCGCTCTGATGCTGTGCGAGAGCCTCATCCATTTGCTCGTGGAGGAGGGTGTGATCGCGAAATACAAGGCGATCGAGGCGATCGAAGGTGTCGCTGAGCTGGCGTCGGAGATGGCCGCGAACGGGAGTGCCCCCGCCGGCCGGAAGCCCAACGCTGCCGCCGTCGTCGAGACGATCGCGGAGAGCCTCAGGCTCAAAGATTGACGGCTGGCAACGGCCTTTCTCGCCCCCAAACCAGACCGCGGCAGCTACTATCTCCGCCTCCGGTCATACCAGCACGCATTATCTATACGAATTCTGTGAGACGGCGTCACATTAACTTGGATTAAGGTCTGAAGTGCCGCGGCGTGCATCTCGAGGAGGAGCACGAAAGACAACTATACCCGCAGACTCTATGTCAACCGCATCCTGCAGGCGTTACGACGCGAACAACTGATAGCGCTGAGGGAGGGGCGGCTTTATTGCACCGGCCCGAGAGGCTGCGGGCGATTTCAGAGCTCACCCCTGGGGGCTCGGGGGCGGGCGTCTCCGCGAGTCGAGCGGCGTCTAGCACTACTGAAATGATCCGGTTTGCAAAAAGCCTCGGAAGCGGCATGCGCGCTATGGGCAATCCTTCGATGCAAAGCTCTTCGCGATCGCCTCGACAAGGTGCAACGCGACGCTGCTCGCGCTCGCTGGATCCCCGGTCTCCGCCGTCTCGCGCATCAACTCCGCGACACCCTCGATGGCCTCCATCGTCTTTGCCTTGGTGATGACCCCCTCCTCCACCAGTAGATGGAACAGACTCTCGCACAACATCAGGGCGACGCGGCCTTGCGGATCGAACATTGGGGACGCCGCTTCAAGCGAACGTTTTCACAGGCATGTAATATCTCATGCTGACGGACTGTCGGATCGGCCAAACAGGCAGTTGTGAGTGATAGGAAACGTCAGGCCTCCGCCAAATACCGGTGGACAGAGGCAATCGTCCTAGCGCCTTCGCCGACCGCTGACGCGCACCGCTTTATCGACCCAGCTCTAACGTCACCGGCGGCGAACACCCCTGGC
>DATMOB010000040.1:0-26235 GCA_035568455.1 Granulicella sp. | reverse complement strand
GTGCTGGTGGAGAGCGAGCTGTGGCCGAACCTGCTCGGGGAGTGCGGGCGGGCGGAGATCCCGGTGGCGGTGGCGAATGCGCGAATCTCGGACCGGTCGTTTCCTCGGTATATGAAGCTGCGTCGGCTCTGGCGGCCGCTGCTGGCGCAGGTCGGAATCTTTCTGGCGCAGAGCAAGGAGACCGGGGAGCGGTTGCGGGCGATCGGGGGACCGAGCCTGAGCGGACGCGTGGTCGTGACCGGGAATGTGAAGTACGACGCCCGGGTGGGGGCGGAGAGCCGGGTGGCGGAGTTGATCCGCGCGGCGGCTGCGGGGCGGCCAGTGGCGGTGGCGGGGAGCACGGTCGAGGGCAAGCCTCTTGATGAAGAAGAGCTGGTGATGCAGGCGATGGGCTGGGTCTGGTACAACATGCCGGAGGTGCTGCTGGTGCTGGCGCCGCGGCACCCAGATCGGTTTGGCCATGCCTACTCGCTGGGGCTGGAGCGCGGAGTCACCAGCGCGACCGAGATGCTTGCGGGCAAGCAGGTGCCGTCTGGGGGAATGCAGACGATTGTGCTCGATACGATTGGGGATCTGGCGGCGGTGTATGGGGTGGCGGACGTGGCGTTCGTGGGGGGAAGTCTGGTGCAGCGGGGCGGGCATAATCCGCTGGAGCCGGCGCGCTTTGGAATGCCGGTGCTGATGGGGAGTTCGTACGAGAACTTTCGCGAGATCGTGGGCAGGATGCGGGCGGCGGATGGGATTCGTCTTGTCGCAGATGCGGATGAGTTGGGCGAGGCGCTGGTTGAGTTGCTGCGGGATCGGGAGGCGGCGCGGGCCCTGGGGGAGCGGGGGCGGCGGGTGTTCGAGGAGCAGCAGGGGGCAACCGGGCGGACGGTGGCGGCGCTGCTGGAGCTGCTGCCGGGTGCGGCGCGATGAGGGGGGCGAGGCCGTGGCTGCTTCCGCTGGTGCCGGTGTATGCGGCGGTGCTGGCGGTGAAGGGATGGCTGCTGGAGCGGGGATGGCTGCGACGGAGGAGATTGGCGGGGCCGGTGATCTCGGTGGGCAGCGTGTCAGCGGGCGGCGCGGGCAAGACGCCGGTGGTGCTGCTGCTCGCCGAGCTGCTGGGGCAGGCGGGGTTCGCGGTGCGGATTCTTTCGCGCGGGTATGGGCGGGGATCGACGGCGGTCGAGCGGGTGGACGCGAGGGGCGACGCGGCGCGGTATGGGGATGAGCCGATGCTGCTGGCGCGGCGGCTGGCGGAGCCGGCGGCGGTGTATGTCGGGGCAGACCGGCATCGGGCGGGGCTGCTGGCCGAGCAGGAAGGGGCGGCGGGCGAGGCTCTGGTGTATCTGCTGGACGATGGATTTCAGCACCGGCGGCTGGCGCGGGATCTCGACGTGGTGCTGCTGACCGGGCGGGATGTGGAGGATTGGCTGCTGCCGGGGGGGAATCGACGGGAGCCGCTGCGGGCGCTGCGACGGGCGAATGTGGTGGTGCTGCGCGAGGAGGATCGGGGACTGGCGGGGGTGGTCGCGGAGATCTGCCGGGGGCGGAGGCAGCCGGAGGTGTGGGTGATCCGGCGACGGCTGGAGGCCGCTTCCCTACCCGCGCGGCCGGTGGTGTTCTCGGGAATTGCGCGGCCGGAGGGGTTTTGGGCGATGCTGGCTGAGCTGGGCTGCGAGGCGGCGGCGGAGGTGCGGTTTCGCGATCACCATCGTTATACGGAGGCGGATGTCGACCGGCTGGTGGGGTTAGCCCGGGAGCATGGGGCGGATGGATTTGTGACGACGGAGAAGGACGCGGTGAAGCTGTCGGCGGCGATGCTGGGGCGGATGGGGAGAGTGGTTGCGCCGGAACTGCGGGTGGAGCTGGTGGATCAGGAGGCTGTGGTGGATCTCATGATGCGGGTGATCAGGAACGGTTCTCTCTAAGCGGTCTAACTTGGCCCGTTGACGAGGCAGGGTTTCGGGCTTGCGTGAGAAGATTGAGGTTTGGTTCCTTTTTCTTCAGCGACGGTGGGAATGGCGACGGGCGGGAAGCGCGATCTGCGCGTGTTGATTGTACGGACCAGTGCGATGGGCGATGTGCTGCATGCATTGCCGGCGGTAACGGCGCTGCGGCGTCTGCATCCGGAGTGGTTTATCGGGTGGGTGATCGATCCGCGCTGGATGCCGCTGCTGGAGGCTGCGGGCTGTGGCGCCGAGGCTGGAACGGGTCCGGGGCGGCCGATCGTGGACCGGGTCCACAGGGTGCCGACTCAGGCGTGGAAGCATCGGGCGTTCTCGATGGAGACGGTGGACGGGATTAGGAGGCTGCGGCGGGAGTTGCGCGCGGAGCGGTATGACCTGTGCATCGATATGCAGGGGCTGATCCGGTCGTCGCTGGTGGGTGCGGTGAGCGGGGCGGGGCGGTTTGTGGGCCGGGGCCGGCCGCGAGAGACGCCGGCGCGCTGGCTGTATCGCCAGACGGTGCTGACGCCGGCGGCGCATGTGATCGAGCAGGGCTGCGAGCTGGTGAGCGGAGCGATCGGGGAACGGCTGACGCCGGGCCGGGTCGAGCTGCCGGTCGATAGCACTGCGGAACAGTGGGTGGATGAGTTTCTGGAGCGGACCTTACCCCGGGAGTTGTGGGGGCGGTTTGCCTTCTTCGCCCCGACCGCGGGATGGGGCGCGAAGACCTGGCCGATGGAGCGTTACGGAGCGGTCGCAGTGTCGCTTGCGGAGGCGGGCTGGGCGACGCTGGTGAATGCGGCGCCGACCAGGAACGGAGTTCCCGACGCAGCGGCGGCGGCGGTGGAGACGGCGAGCCTGGGCTGCGCGGTGGCGGCGCCATCGACCTTGGCTCAGATGACGGCACTGATCCGGCGGGCGGCGCTGGTGGTTGCGGGCGATACCGGACCGCTGCATCTGGCGGCGGCGCTGGGACGGCCGGTGGTGGGGTTATATGGACCGACGGATCCGGCGCGGACGGGGCCCTATGGGACACGCAGCCGGGTGCTGCGCCATGCCACGAGCGTGGTCGATCACAGCCGGAGGGAGGCGACCGAGCAGGGGCTGGCACTGATCTCGGCCGGGGAGCTGGTCGCGGCGGCGATGGAGCTGCTGCGAGAATCGGAGATGGGCGTAGCTTGAGGGGATCTTGCCTCAGCGACTAGAGTGACGATGTTGATACGGGGTTCACGGCGGGGTCGAAGTCTCGCCCGGCAAAACCCCGTCTATGCCAAGTAAGTTGCCGTTGATCAGCAGATGATCCGGAAACAGCAGCAGGCGGTAAGGAGACAGGTTGAGCAAGCGAACGGGGACAGAAGTTGCCAAGGCATCGACCGGGACGGCGGGAAGCAGGTGGAAGAGGATCGCGCGGCGGGTGCGGGTGCCGCTGGGGTTCTGCTTTGCGGCGGTGTTTCTCTGGCTGGCGCGGCCGAACTGGCAGTCGATGGCGTGGAGCCTGCTGCTGGTAGTGCCGGGGGTCTGGCTGCGGGGCTATGCGGCGGGTTATGTGAAGAAGAATGCCGAGCTGACGACGACCGGGCCCTATGCCTTTACGAGGAATCCGCTGTATCTGGGATCGATGATGATCGCGTTTGGCTTTGCGGCGGCGGCGGGAAGCTGGTGGATTCTCGTGGTGCTGGCAGGGTTGTTTCTGGCGATCTATATGCCGACGATTCTCTCCGAAGAGGAGTATTTGCGGGGACACTTCGCTAATTTTGATACCTACGCGGCGCAGGTCCCGAGACTGCTGCCGCGGTTGACGCCGGCGCGCCTGAGCGGCGGGGACGGGGTGGGTGGGAGTTTCTCGAAGCGGCTGTACCTGCACCACCGCGAGTACAATGCTGCTATGGGCGCGGTTGCGATCTATGCGGCGCTGGCGACGCGCTTGTGGTATCTTTCCCGCTGAACCGGGCCATTGAACCCGCTGCATCTCGTCGGTTGAAGAGTGCAGTCGAAACCTTCCCTTGCGAGCCTGAATCCCTTGAAGAAACATTCCTTCGTTGTTCCCTTTCGCGCCCTGGTTCTGCTGGCGCTCTCCGTGCCCCTGTTGGGAGGAGCTGCTCCGGCGACGGCGCAATATACGCCGATTCCCACCTTGCAGGCGCCGCGCCCGGGCTTTGAGTTTCCCGCGCGGGAGACGCTGACGTTCGATGTCGATTGGAGAGTGTTTACGGCAGGGACGGCGGTGTTCCACCTGGAGGAGCAAGGGACGACGCGGAAGGTTACGGCGACCGCGGATACGGTGGGCGGGACGAACATGCTGTTTCCGGTGGTGGATAAGTTTCAGTCGGCGTTCGACACCCGTACCGGCTGCTCGGCGCGCTTCTCCAAGCAGTTGCAGGAGGGACTGCGCAAGGTGACCGGCGACCTGGCCTTCAACTACTCGGCGGGCAAGCAGACCCAGGTGGAGAAGAACCTGGTGAAGGGGACGATGAAGACGCAGACGGCGTCGATCCCGGCGTGCGTTACCGATTCGCTTTCGGCGATCTTCTATGCGGCCTCACAGCCGCTGGTGTTGGGGCAGAATGTGCGTTTTCCTCTGGCCGATGCGATGCGCACGGTGACCGTGGTGATGAAGGTCGAGGCCAAGGAGGAGATCAAGACGCCGGCCGGGACCTTTGAGACGATCCGGGTACAGCCTACGGCCGAGGAGGGCGTGGTGAAGAACCGGGGAAATATCTGGATCTGGTATACCGACGATGCACGGCATATGCCGGTTCAGATTCGGGCGCGGTTGTTCTGGGGGACGATCACGTTTCACTTGAGGTCCTACGAGGTCAAATGACGGCAGATCGTGAGAGCGGGTTGGCTCATGGCGGCTCGGAGGCCGAGGAGTTGGTGACGATCGCCAAATTTCTGGAGCCGGTGAACGCACAGCTGGCTAAAGGCATGCTGGAGTCGGCGGGGATCGAGAGCTTCCTGCAGGGCGAGAATGCCAACAGCATGATGGCGTTCGCATTCCGCGCGCGGCTGCAGGTGCAGCGCAGCGACGAGGCGGCAGCGCGGGAGCTGCTGGCGGTCTTTCTTGCCGATGAAGGAGAGGAAGTGAGTACGGATGAGCTCTGAGGGTAGTTTTTCACAGGATTTCCAGACCGCGCAGGACTCCCGGACTTTGTCCGATTCTCAGACGGCGAGACCACGCGCCGTGCTATGCCTGTCCGGGGGCATGGACTCCTGCGTGTGCGCGGCGCTGGCGGCCAGGGACTTCGATGTGTACGCCGTCCACTGCAGTTACGGCCAGCGGACCGAGGCTCGGGAGCTGCGCTCCGCCGAGGCGGTGGCTCAGTTGGTCGGAGCGAAGGAGCTGATGCATCTGAAGATGGATCTGTTCCGCCGCATCGGTGGATCGGCGCTGACGGACGCGGCGATCGCGGTCCCGGAGGCCGCCGATGAGGAGACGATCGGGGCGGGAGTTCCGGTGACCTATGTGCCGTTCCGCAACGCGCATTTTCTCTCCGCTGCGGTGAGTTGGGCAGAGGTGCTGGGCGCCAAGGCGGTATTTATTGGCGCGGTGGAGCAGGATAGCTCCGGTTACCCGGACTGCCGGCCGGCCTATTATGACGCGTTCAACGCGCTGATCCAGCAGGGCACGAAGGAGGGCGACATCCGGGTGGTGACGCCGCTGATCGGCATGAGAAAGAGCGAGATCGTCCGGCTGGGAGTTGAACTGGGCGCACCGTTCCATGTAAGTTGGTCTTGCTATTCGGGCGAGGCGGAGGCATGCGGGGTTTGCGAGAGTTGCGCGCTTCGCCTGCGGGCGTTTCGCCAGGCTGGATGCGAGGATCCCATACCGTACGCCCGATCCTGATCGGCATCGAATATGGAGCAGGCGCAAGGGTTCAAGCTGGAGTTCTGAGCAGCCGGATTCGAATTGTTTTGGCCTGCCTTGTTTTGGCGTGCCGGATCAAGTCGATAGAATTTCTGCAGGGAATTTTCTACAGCGGTTTCGGGCAGAAGAGTTTCATTCACGAGAGTCGCCATCGGTTGTGGCGCGCAGAGAAGGACCAGGAGAACGAAGCGATGAAGCGAATTGCAAAGAAGTTGGGAGTTCCGTTGGCAGCCGTCCTGCTGGCAGTGATGGCGATCGTGGTGCCGGCGAGGCTGGCCGCCCAGGAGGCTCCGGCGAGCATCCATGGCCATGTGCAGAACCCGCTGGGCCAAGCGCTGAAGAACGCGACGGTACGCCTGACGACCGGACACACGACCGATCCCAAAGAGGTGAAGTGGGCGTACACCTTCCCGGTGGACGACAACGGCGACTATAAGGGCACGGGCATCAAGGCGGGATCCTATCTCGCGGTGGTGTGGGCCGACGAGAAGAGCGTGGATTTCTTCGACAACCAGTCGTTCAAGGCAGGCGAAGACAAGCAGGTCGACTTCGACATGACGCGCCAGGCCTACATCGACAAGATGACGCCGGAGCAGAAGAAGCAGCTCGAGGAGTTCAAGAAGAAGAACGCCGAGGTAATGCAGTCGAATGCGAAGATCCAGAACCTGAACGCCGCACTGGCGCAGGCACGGGCCGATAACAAGGCCGGGAACTTCGATGCGGCGGCGACTTCGATGACGCAGGCGACGACCCAGCTGCCGAATGAACCGATTCTCTGGCTGACGCTGGCCGACGCGCAGTTGGGATTGGCGGATACGGCGTTGAAGGCGGCTAAGGCCGCGGGCAAGCCGGCGACCGACCCATCGGTGGCGGAGAAGTACGCGACGGCCGAGACCTCGTACAAAAAGGTGATCGATCTGAATGCCGCCTCGAAGAAGCCCAATCCGGCATCAGCAGGCGCGGCGTACAACCAGCTTGGACAGGCGTACGCGCGCAGCGGCGATACGAAGAGCGCATCCGACGCATTCGACAGCGCAGCCAAAGAAGAGCCGGCGAAGGCAGGCATGTACTACTTCAACGAGGCGGCGACCCTGTATAACGCGGGTGCGCACGACGCGGCCGGAGCGGCGGCCGACAAGGCCATTGCCGCAGATCCGACCAAGGCGGAGGCCTACTACATCAAGGCCCAGGCGTTGATTCCGAAGGCCACTGTAGACCCGAAGACGCAGAAGATCGTTGCGCCCCCGGGATGCGAGGAGGCCTACCAGAAGTACCTGGAGCTGGCTCCGGATGGACCGCACGCCCAGGAGGTGAAGGACATTCTGGCGGGTATCGGTGCACAGATCAAGTCGACGTACCGGGCCGGCAAGAAGTCCTAGTTCTGTAAAAACGAAGGTAGAGCAGAGCCCCAGCGCAGATGCCTGGGGCTTTTTGCTGCGCGGGGGGCGGTAGGATGTTCAAGGAGGCAGGGGATGCGGGAGACGCCGGAACAGCAGAGTCAGGGCAGGGTGGTGGGGTTCGCGGAGGCACTGGCGACCGTGCTGCAGCATGCGACGTCGCTGCGGGGAGCTGCGGGGGACTCGGCCCACACGGAACGAGTGGAGCTGATGGAAGCGCTCGGGCGGGTGCTGGCTGCGCCGATCCTGGCGGATCGCGATCAGCCGCCGTTTGACCGGGCGACGCGGGATGGATTCGCGGTGCGGGCGGAGGAGATTTCGCAGGACGCCTGGTTGCGGGTGGTGGGTCAGGTGCGTGCGGGGGAGCGGTGGACGGGGGCCACCATGGACGCGGGGGAGGCGATCGAGATCATGACCGGAGCGCCGGTGCCGGAGGGTGCGGACGCGGTGGTGATGGTCGAGCATGTGGAGCTGGCGGAGGGCCAGGTGCGGCTGCTGGCGGGGCGAACGCTGCGGGCTGGGGAGAATATCGTCGTGCGGGGGAAGGAGGCGCGGGCCGGGGCGGTGGTGGTGCCGGAGGGGACGCAGATCGGAGCGGCGGAGATCGCGCTGGCGGCGAGCTGCGGGCAGGCGGAACTCGCGGTGCGGAGGCGGCCACGGGTATCGATTACCGCGACCGGCGATGAGCTGGTGGGGATTGGAGAGACGCCGGAGAGCCACCAGATTCGAAATTCGAATAGTTATGGGATGGCGGCGCTGGTGACGGCGGCGGGGGGAGAGGCCGGCCGGCTGGAGGTGGCGCGGGACCTGCGCGAGGAGGTGTGGGAGCGGGTTGCGCAGGGCAGGATGTGGGACCTGATGCTGCTCTCGGGTGGGGTGTCGATGGGCAAGTACGACCTGGTGGAGGAGGTGCTCGCCGAGTTTGGGGCGGAGTTCTTTTTTACCGGGGTGAAGATGCAGCCGGGCAAGCCGGTGGTCTTTGGGCGGCTGCCGCGGCGGGAGTCGGGGAGCGGGGCGGGGCCGGAGTGCTACTTCTTCGGGCTGCCAGGGAATCCGGTCTCGACCCAGGTCACCTTTCACTGCTTTGTGGAGCCGTTGCTGCGAGCGCTGGGGGGCGGGGAGGTTGCCGGGCCCCATTTTGTGCAGGCGACGCTGGTTGGGGCGGCGACGGGGAGGCCGGGGTTGACGCGGGTGCTGCCGGCACGGCTGACCAGCGATCTGGAGCGGCCCACGGTGCGGATGGTGGAGTGGCAGGGGTCGGGCGATCTGGCGGCGAATGCGCGGGCCAACTGCTATGCCGTGCTGCCGGAGGGGCAGGAGCGGTTCGCCGAGGGAGATGCGATCACGGTGCTGCAGCGCTAGGCTTGGCTCGGCGGCAGTAGGCCCTGTCCGGCGGCGGTAGGCTTGCCCGTTGTTGGTTTAGGCTTGCTAGATGGACAAGTTATCGCATTACGATGAGGCAGGGCAGGCTCACATGGTGGATGTGAGCGCGAAGGCGGCGACGCGGCGGGAGGCGGTGGCGAGGGCGTTTGTGGAGCTGTCGGCGGCGGTGCTGGCGGCGCTGCCCCAGAATCCGAAGGGCAATCCGCTGGAGGTGGCTCGGTTTGCCGGGATTCAGGCGGCGAAGCAGACCTCGACACTGATTCCGATGTGTCATCCGCTGGCACTGAGCTTTGTGGATGTGCAGGCGACGGTGGTTGCTGGGGGGGTCGCGATTGAGGCGACGGCGGCGACCACGGCGGGGACGGGAGTCGAGATGGAGGCGATGGTGGCGGCTTCGGTCGCGGCGCTGACGGTCTATGACATGACCAAGGCGCTCGATAAGGGCATCCGGATCCGCGAGGTGGTGCTGCTGCGCAAGAGCGGTGGCAAGAGCGGGGAGTATCGGCGGGAGTTATAGGGTACCCTCCCCGGGGTGGTACTCGTAGGGCGCGTGGGTGATGGGATCTGTGTAGGTGCTGCTGTATGGGTGAGTGTGGGCGGGATCGGGGTCCTTCGGCTGCTCGCTTGCGGTGGGGCTGCAAGCGCCTTCACTCCAGGATGGCGGCTTGTGGGGAACGGAGTGAATAGGCGTGCTTGGGACGGGAGCGGTCTCGCTACGTTCGATACCCCACCCTGCCCGAAAGGCACGGCAGGATGGGGCACCCGGTTGCGTTCCGAACCAGAGACAAATACAGGGGTCTCTCCACTCCGTGCCAAACGATGAAACTGTTTGTCGCTGCGGTCGAGATGACGTCTTCTTCTCTTGTGCTGCGGCTGGTCTCGGCCTTGCGTGGAGTAGACTGGGCCAGTTTCGTTTCGAAGCCCATCGTGGAGGCTCTTCTATGGACGTCCGATCGATTCGACAGCCGAGCGCGTTTGTTCCCCTGGCCATGTCTCTGGGTGCGCTGGCGATTGTGCTGGGCCATGCGGCGGTCTATGGGATTGCCCATGAGGCCGATGAGGGGGCTGCGGCTCATCTCTTTCAGATTTTGATGGTGGCGCAGGTGCCGGTGGTGGCGTTCTTCGCAGTCCGGTGGCTGCCGCGGGCTCCGAGGCAGGCGCTCCGGGTGCTGGGCCTGCAGGCCGGAGCTGCGCTGGCGGCCTTTGCCGCCGTGTTCTTTCTGACCTAGCCTCCTCCAATGAAACGCGACCGCTAACGATTGCTTGCTTTGTCGATCGCATTCAATCCATCGAATTCGCGCCGCAGTTCCCTATGGCCGCGCGACCTGAGCACGAAAACCGCGACGATCCAAAGGGCGAAAACCGTGCAGAAGGGGATAACTTTCTCTACTGATTGGCTCTGCTTTTTTGCGATCCCGGCGAGCACAAGAATCAGAGTAACGATGGACAGGACTACGGGACCGAAGGACCACATCAGAATGCGGCGAAAGACGGAGAGTCGCTGTTCGAGCTGTTGCCGGTAAAACGCTAGCCCGCTCAGGGCCGCAACTCCAGGCGGCGCAGACCACATTCCCCGATGAAGGCGATATTGTCCGGCTAAGGCCCAGGCGATAGCGAGGCCGAATACGAGCCGCACTCCGAGATTGTGGGTATGTAGTATGCCGAACCCGGAGATGGCAAGGACAATCAGCGCTATGACAATGTTTCCGCGCAGGTCCCGACGGGTCTTCGCGCGGAGTTCCCGCGCCTTCTTCTGAAGTTCTTCTAATGTCATTTTTGATGGCTCCATTGGCTGGTTTTGCCAAATCGTTTTTAGGTTGTCCCGCGGATCATCCTGCATATTTCCCTCCCTCGCGGAACCGCATGGCCAGGACGTTCTTGATCCGGTGGATCCTCATCGCCACACTTGCGGGCGACAGTCCTGTGATCTCTCCGATGGACACCGCGTCCATGTCTTCGAGATACGAGATGATGACTTGGCGGTCCAGCGGCTTGAGCTGCTGAATCAGGGCCGATAGCCGTTCCAGATCGATACGCTGATTCGCATCATGTTGTCCCTCGGCCAGGTCCGGGAGCAGATCGAGTTCTTCCAAGCTGACGAGCGAAGAGAGGTTCCGGCGCTCACGCAGGACATACGAAGCGGCAACGTTGTGAGCAATACGATAGACCCAGGTCCGCAGAGAGCAGCGGGCGTCGTACCTCTGAAAACTCCACCACAATTGAAAATGAATGTCCTGGCTGAGGTCGCGGCGTCTGTCGGGGTCGGCCTCGTAGGCTCTCACCAACCGATCGAGGGCAGCGCCGTATTTATCCGCCGCATCCCTGTACAGGTCGTGGTGGCTTCGCTCTGCGATCAGGATGGGGTTATTTCCTCTCACGCTAAAGGTAGTCGTTGGAGGCAGGAATTTCTAACAGTTTTGAACAGAAGAATTCTCGGTGCAGCAGAAGATTCCTCCGCTGCGCTGCGGAATGACAACAAAAAGTCTCGGAATGGCGACTACGCTATGCGGACTGGGCGAACGCTAGGCGACAATGGCGAGGGTGACGGCGAAGAGGTGGGCGGGGTCGGTGAAGCGGTGGGCAGGGGTGAAGGCGGAGTCGTGGAGGAGGGCGCCGATGGCGGTGGGAGTGAACTTGTAGCTGTTTTCGGTGTGGATGGTCTCGCTGGCGGAGAGGTGCAGGGTGAGGGCGGGGCCGGCGGAGTTGGCGGGGAGGTGGACGGTCTGAGGGCGGAGGGATTCGAGGTGCATCTCGATGCGGGAGTGGGTGGGGTTCCAGAGGGCGCGGTGGCGGAAGGCGGCGAGGTCGAAGTCGGCGGCTAACTCGCGGTTGAGGCGGGCGAGGATATTCAAGTTGAAGGCGGCGGTGACGCCGGCGGCGTCGTTGTAGGCGGCCAGCAGCGTCGCCAGCGGCTTGGCGGGGCTGGGGGCGAGGTCGGTGCCGAGCAGGAGGGCGTCGCCGGGGGCGAGTTGGGAGCGCAGGTTGCGGAGGATGGCGCGGGCCTCGGCGGGGGAGAAGTTGCCGATGCTGGAGCCGATGTAGAGGGCGAGGATGCGGGCCTGCGGCGGGCGGTGGAGGGTGAAGGGGTGGGTGGCGTAGTTGGCGACCTGGGGGCGGACGTCGACGGCGGGGAGGGTGCGCTCGATGGTGGCGCGGGCGTGGTCGAGGGCGGTGGGGCTAATGTCGATGGGCTGGTAGAGGACGCGGGGCTGGAGGCGGGTGAGGGCGCGGAGCAGGATGCCGGTCTTGGCGGCGGTGCCGGCGCCGAGCTCGGCCAGGGTGAGGGGGTGGTGGCCGTTCTGGCTGCCGTTGCCGGTAGAGGTGGAGGCGAGGGCGTGGAAGATCTGGGCGGCGTGGGTGGTGAAGAGGGCGCTCTCGGTGCGGGTGAGGTAGTACTCGGGTAGGGCGGTGATCTGCTCGAAGAGCTGGGAGCCGGCGGCGTCGTAGAAGAGCCAGGGAGGGAGGGTCACGGGAGTGGCGGTGAGGCCGTGGCGGGCGGCCTGGGCGACGGATTCGAGGGCTTCGGCGGGAAGGGAGGCGGTGGTGGAGGACACTTGGTTTCCTTCCTGGGTTCTTTCTTTGTCTGCAATGTTACGGGGCTGGGAAGGTATACCCCAGGGGCTAAAGCCCCGCTCTCGCTGCCCTCCGAGTGCCAAGGTAGCCATGGCTTACCTCGAAGCAACCGGGGGGAGCGTAAGAGCCTCGGGGGTTTCGCATTCTCAGCCTATTTGGCCAGGCGCAGGCCGGAGAACTGCCAGCGCGTGGCGGGTGGGAAGAAGTTGCGATAGGTGGCGCGGATGTGGGTGGCGGGGGTGACGCAGGAGCCGCCGCGCAGGACGATCTGGCTGGACATGAACTTGCCGTTGTACTCGCCGAGGGCGCCGGGGAGGGGTTGGTAGCCGGGGTAGCCGGTGTAGCCGGAGGAGGTCCACTCCCAAGTGTCGCCGAAGATCTGCTGCAGGCCGGGGCGACTTGGGGCGGGGGTGGGGTGGAGGTTGTTGGTCTCGAGCAGGTTGGCGGCGCTGGCAATTTGATCGGGCGATCGAAGACTGGCGGCGTGCTCCCATTCGAACTCGGTGGGGAGGCGATGGCCGGGCTGGCTGAGGGAGAACCAGCGAGCGTAGGCGTCGGCCTCGAAGAAGCTGAGGTGGCAGACGGGGGTCTCGCTGAGCTGCTCGAGCGGGGTGAGGCCGTGGAGGGTGTAGATGCACCAACCGGAGGCGGTCGCGGGGTCCTGCTGCCAGTAGAGCGGGGCCTTCCAGCCCTCCTCGCGCATGCGGGTCCAGCCCTCGGACAGCCAGAGCTCGGGGCGGGTGTAGCCGCTGTCGTCAAGGAAGCCGAGATACTCGGCACAGGTGACCAGGCGGGAGGCGAGGGCGAAGGGATGGAGGTAGACGGTGTGGCGGGGGCTCTCGTTGTCGAAGGCGAAGGCGTCTGGATTTTCGGTGGGGGCTTCAGCCGACGGGGTGATGCCGATCTGGGTGAGGCCGCCCGGGTAGTGGATCCACTCGAGCGGGGGAGCGATGGCCTCGGGCTGGGGGGCAGAGCGAAGAACTGGGGAGGGCTCGCGATAGGCGGGGTGGAGGGGGTTGGTGAAGAGGGCGTGCTTGATGTCGGTGGCGATCAGCTCCTGGTGCTGCTGCTCGTGCTCGAGGCCGAGGGTGATGCGGCGGGCGGCCTCAGCTGGGAGCGGGGCTAGCTCGAGCAGGCGGGCGATGGCCAAGTCGACGTGGGCGCGGTAGGCGAGGATGGCGTCGAGCGGCGGACGCGAGAAGGAGGAGCGGAGCTTCTTCTCGGGCATGTCGCCGAGCGCGTTGTAGTAGCTGTTGAAGAGCCAGCGGAAGTCGGGGTGGAAGGGCTGGTAGGCGGGGAGGAACTCGCTGAGGACGAAGGTCTCGAAGAACCAGCTGGTGTGAGCGAGGTGCCATTTGACGGGGCTGGCCTCGGGACAGGACTGCACCATGAGGTCCTCGGGGGTGAGCGGGGCAGTGAGCTCGAGGGTGGCGGCGCGGACGGTCCGGTAGCGAGCGAGCAACGCGGGGATCGTGGGGGCGGAGGCAATCGGCATGGTGGGTCTCACTTTAGCTGCTATGTGATGCAGGGGGGAATGGGACGCGTTGGTTTTGGGGCTGCTGGAGGCGATCTTCGGCCCACGGGTTGGCAAGGCTTGGCTCGAATGGATTGTATCCCGGAGGGATAGCCTGGTGGTCTCGAAACAACGCTGCCTTGGGACGAAGGCGGGGCTGCTGCTGGTGCCACAGGCAAACCGCAGGTCCTTCGACTCCGCGGCGCTCCGCTCAGGACGACACTTTCAAGGTACGGATTATCACAGAGATAGTGAAGATGCCTTGTCAGGAGCTGCGCCGGTTCGTCTCAATGGGCGTGGTTGAGCAGGCGGGCGAGGGAGTAGGCGACGGCGGCCGCGGCTCCTCCGATGGTGACGGTCTGGAGGGCGCTGCGCAGCCAGCCGGTGCCGACGAGTTTGCCCTTGAGCGCGCCGAAGAGGCCCAGGGCGAGGAGGGTGATGAGGACGGAGAGCTTGAGGGCTTCGAGGGCGGCGTCAGGGCCCTGGCGCACCAGCATGTAGGGCAGCAGAGGGACAAAGCCGCCGGCGATGTAGGAGAAGGCGATGGTGAGGGCGGAGCGGTGGGCGCGGTTGGCGGCGGGCTTCTCCAGGCCGAGCTCGAAGCGCATCATGAAGTCGACCCAGGCGGTGGGGTTCTGCTTGAGGGCCTCGAGCACGGGGGTGGCAGCGGCGCGGGGGACGGAGTACTCCTCGAAGATCTCGTAGATCTCCTCTTCTTCGTCGCGGGTGCGCTCGACGATCTCGCGCTGTTCGCGGAGGAGTTCGGAGGCGTAGTGTTCGGCGTCGCCGCGGGCGGCGAGGTATCCGCCGAGGCCCATGGCGATGGAGCCGGCGGCGATCTCGGCGAATCCGGCGAGGACGACGATGTGGGTGGAGGCGACGGCTCCGGAGAGGCCGGCGGCGAGGGCAAAGGGGACGGTGAGGCCGTCGGAGAGGCCGATGACGACGTCGCGCACGGTCTCGCTGGACTCGAAATGGCCTTCAATGTGGGGGTCGTGGGGATGCGAATGCGGGTGCGAGTGGGGGTGCGAGTGGGGGTGCGAGTGCGTGGGGGAGTGCGCGGCCTCAGACA
Source organism: Granulicella sp. (assembly GCA_035568455.1). Taxonomy (GTDB): domain Bacteria; phylum Acidobacteriota; class Terriglobia; order Terriglobales; family Acidobacteriaceae; genus Edaphobacter. The sequence continues at coordinate 11,498 of DATMOB010000040.1, read as the reverse complement.
TGAGCAAAGTTTATCGCAGGAGGCGAACAGGCAGGGAGTTCGGGGTTCGACGATTCGGAGGACGATGCTTTGCCGAGAACATTGCCGCTGGTGGAGGCGTCTTTCGCGTCTTTTCGCGTCTTTCAAGGGGAGAATACGTCTGTATGAGCACGGGCAAAGGACCTGGTGACGACGAAGTGACTACGAAGATGACTGGATCAGGATTCAATTGGAGAACTTTGGAGCAGCGGCGGGCGCTTTTCTGCTCGCTGACGCTGACACTCGCGCTGGCGGGTGGTGGGTGGCGCGAGGCGAAGGCTCAGGGAGGCATGGGGCAGGAGCCGGGGGGCGCGGTGGCGATGGGACCGCAGGGCCGGATGGTGCGGGGTACGGTGACGGCGGCCGCGGCCGATCATCTGACGGTGACGACGGAAGGCGGCGATACCTATCAGGTGATGGTAACGACCAATACGCGGGTGATGAAGGAACGGCAGCCGGTGAAGCTGGCCGATGTCCATGCCGGGGATGGCGTGGGCGCGATGGGGGTGATCGACGCTGCGACCAAGACGGTCCACGCGGCGGCGCTGTTTGTGGTGGATGCGGCGCAGGTGAAGAAGGCTCGGGAGGATATGGGCAAGAGCTATATCACGGGCAAGGTGACGGCGATCGATGAGCTGAACCTGACGATCCAGCGGCCGGACGGCGTGAGCCAGACGATCGCGGTGGACGAGAGCACGTCGTTCCGGAAGGGCACACGGCGGATGGGCATGGCGATGCGGGGCGATCCGATTGGGGCGGGAACGGGACCAGGGATGGGGCCAGGCGGCGGTCAAGGGCAAGGTGGAGAGCCGGGCGAGAGCATTACGCTGGCGGATGTGAAGGTGGGAGACCGGGTGTTTGGGCCGGGATCGGTGAAGGCTGGGGTGTTCGTACCAACGCAGTTGGTGGTGGTCGACGCGGCGTTGACGGGCCGGCGGCGGGCGCCGGGTGCGGGCGAGGATGGAACGGCGCAGCCGGCGGCGGCACAACCGCCGAAGTAGAGGCCGGTCGCAGGTGCTGGGACGATTTGCCGAGGAGAACGTGGTTGTTCTTGCCGGGTTTGTGAGAGCTCTGGCGGAAGACGGCGGGGAGAGGTGCGCGTGCGGCGGCCGAGGATACTGAGGACGATGAAGGCGATAAAGAAGAGGCTGGCGCTGGTCGGCGCGATGGGCAGGGTCGGAGGCTGGGTGGTGGCTTCGGCGCTGCTGCTGAGTGGCGGCGCGGCGATGGCGCAGGCTGGCCCTCCGGCCTCGGCGCAACCGGCCCCTGCTGCGCCAACGCAACCGGCCCCTGTTGCACCGGCCCCTGTGGCGCCTGCGGGCGTGGCTGTGGCGGCGCAGGGTGGGACGATCTCGGGGACGGTGAAGGCGGGTGCGGTTCCCTTGCCCGGGGTTGCGGTGACCGCGACCAACACGCTGACGGGTAAGAAATACACGACGACGACCGATGTGACGGGGGCGTTCTCGATGACGATTGCGCGCAACGGCCGGTACGTGGTGCGGGCGGAGCTGGCTGCGTTTGCGGCAGAGACCAAGGAGGTAGTCCTGAACGCGGACGGGCAGAATGGGGGCAAGCCGGCGCAGGTGGTGGAGTTCGGGATGCAGCTGGCCTCGCGGGTGGCGGAGCAGGAGGAGCAGCAGCAGACGGCGAGCGCGAATGGAGCGGCGACCCGGCTGACACGGGGGCTGCAGAGCCTGGGGGTGCAGGAGGGCGGTCTGGATGCGGCGGATGCGAGTTCAGGCGGCGCGAGTACAGGGGCGCAGATGCCGTCGCTGGCGGGCGTGTCTGGTGCGCTGGGCGGAGATGCGGCGGCGACCGATTCGGTGACGGTGACGGGCGCCATGGGACAGACGAATGGGCTCGCCGGGTACAGTGAGGACGATATACGGCAGCGCATCCAGGATGCCATGCAGCAGGCGCAGCGGCAGGGTGGAGCGGTGGGCGATATGGCGAACAATATCGCCGGCATGCTGGGCGGCATGATGGGCGGGGGGGGCGGGTTTGGGGGACGCGGGTTCGGAGGCGGAGGCGGGGGCCGGGGTGGAGGCGGTGGCGGAGGTGGTGGGTTTCGGAGCTTCGATCCGACCACGCCACACGGCAGTATCTACTACCAGGGCGGGGATAATGCGTTGAATGCGACGCCCTACTCGCTGACCGGGGCGCCGACGCCGAAGCTGGGTGGCAGCCAGAACAGCTTTGGTCTGAGCTTCACGGGGACGCCTTCGATTCCCGGATTAGTAAAGGAGAATCCGAAGCAGTTTGTGTATTTGAGCGTGACTGGACAGCGGAACATTACTCCGGAGAATTTTTATGGGACGGTGCCGACGGACGCGGAGCGGGCGGGCGACTTCTCCAGCCTGACGGAGCGGGCTGGAGGCGCGATCGTGCCGGTGACGCTCTACAATCCCTTCACCGGGCAGCCGATTCCGGGCAACAACTTCGCCAATGCGGGTCTGGCGATCTCTCCGCAGGCGCTGGCGCTGATGCGCTACTATCCGGCGCCGAATATTCCGGTCACCGGCAATCAGGGCTACAACTACCAGACGGTGACGACGGCGGGCGCGAACAAGGCTACGGCGGCGCTGCGCTATGTGCGGAACTTCGGGCAGGGCGGCGGTGGTGGATTCGGCGGTTTCCGGCGCATGCAGAACTCGAACGCGCCGCCGACGCTGTCGCAGAACATCAACTTCAATGGCAGCTACAGCCACTCGGCTACTGACAACCGAAGTATCTTCCTTCCGCTCGGAGGGTCGACCGAGAGCAACGGCTACGGGGTGACGGCGGGCTACTCGCTGAGCTACGGGAGGCTGCGGAACAATGCGTCGCTGAACTGGAATTACTCGCACACGATGATGACGAACTACTTCAGCAACCTGCCGAGCGATCCTCTGATGGGAACAGGGGTGAATATTCCGAAGCCGGTGATCGGAGCCGATCCGGGGATCTATTACGGTATTCCGTCGCTCTCGTTTACCGGGTTCACGGGGATGAACGTGGCCACGCCGAGCGACCGGTTGAATCAGACAATCTCGTTCTCGGACTATCTGGGCTACAGCCACAGGAAGCACAATATGCGGTTTGGATTCGACATTCGCCGGGTGCATGCGGACTCGATCGGCGGAGCGAACGCGCTGGGGACGACGAGTCCGCTGGGGGCGTTCACCTTCTCCGGCTATGCGACGGAGAACCCGGCGTGCCTGACGACGGCGGGCTGCTCGGCGCAGCCGGCGAGCGGATCGGGGTTCGCGGACTTCCTGCTGGGAATGCCGCAGCAGTCGTCGATTCAGGCGGGACTGTACAAGACGTATCTGCGGGCGAATGTGTGGGACTGGTATGCGCAGGACGACTGGCGGGCGCTGTCGAACCTGACGTTGAACTTCGGCGTGCGATATGAGTATTTTTCGCCGTATGTAGAGAAGTACAACCGGCTGGTGAACCTGGATCACAATGCGGACTTCAGTGCGGTCGAGGCGGTGCAGCCGGGTGGGACGGGAATGTACAGCGGCATCTACCCGCGGTCGCTGGTTCGGCCCGACCGGACGATGTTCTCGCCGCGTCTGGGCTTCGCGTATCGGCCATCGACGAGCTTGCTGCCGAAGATGTTCAAGGAGATGGTGATCCGCGGCGGCTATGGGATCAACTACAATACCGGGCAGTATGCGACCATTGCGTCGCAGATGGCGTTCCAGCCGCCGTTCGCGGTGACGCAGACGAATATCGCGGGACAGCAGGGCTGCGGCACGTTGACGCTGGCGCAGGCGTTCGGCTGTTCGACGGCGGCGGTGCAGAACAACTACTCGGCGAATGAAAACTACCGGCTAGGCCATGTGCAGGTGTGGAACCTGGACATCCAGAAGACGCTGCCCATGGAGGTGGTGTTGAACATTGGCTACAACGGCTCGAAGGGCGGGGCGCTCGACATTGTGCGGGCTCCGAACCGCACGGCGACGGGGCTGTTGAACCCGAATGCGCAGGCGTTCGCGTACGAGGATTCGCCGGGGTACTCGCGGTATCAGGGGCTCGCGGTGAATGTGCGCAAGCGGCTGCAGAAGGGGATCTCACTGCAGGCGACGTATCTGTATGGGCACTCGATTGACGATGCCTCGTCGATCGGCGGCAGCGCGACGACAGTGGCGCAGAACCCGAACGACCTGAATGCGGAGGAGGGCAACAGCTCGTTCGACATACGGCAGCAGGTGAGCGGTAATTGGGTGATGGAGCTGCCGTTTGGGCCGAACCGCGCGTTCCTGTCGACGGGCGGCTTCTGGTCGAAGGCGCTCGACGGGTTCTCGCTGAGCGGTACGTTCGCGTTCCAGAGCGGAAGCTACTACACGCCGAACTATATAGGCACGGTGCAGGAGACGGCGACAGGCGTGCCGAACTCGCTGCGTCCGAATCGAGACTTCGCGGTGCCGATCAAGGGAGCGGGTTCAGTCTTCGACTGGTTCAATACGGCGGCGTTCACGATGCCGGCGCCGGGGCAGTTCGGGACGGCATCGCGGAATTCGATCGAGGGGCCGGGCGTCGTGTCGATCAATTCTTCGCTATCGCGCACGGTGCAGTTTGGCGGGACGCGGACGTTTGAGATGCGAATGACGGCGAATAATGTGTTCAACACGGTGCAGTACTCGGGGATCAATACGACGCTGAACTCGCCGACCTTCGGCGCGGTGACGTCGGTGGCATCGATGCGGACGCTGACGTTTACGGCGCGGTACCGGTTCTAGTGAGGGATCTGGTGATGAGGCGAAGCAACACGACGCATGAAGCGGAGCAGTTCCCTTCCCTACGGTCCGAGACGCGGCGACTGGGAAGGAAGCTCATGGCGGCGACGCTGGCTGGCGTGCTGCTGGGCGGCCCGGTGACTGCTTGGCCGCAGCAGCCGGAGACGGCCACGCAGAGCGGCCCGGGGACGTTCACGATGAAGATGCAGTCGGAGATTGTGCTGACCAACGTCGTGGTGCGAGACAAGAAGACGGGCGATGTGGTGAAGGGGTTGAAGGCGTCGGACTTCACCATCCTGGAGAATGGCAAGCCGCAGCAGATTGCGAGCTTCGACTACCAGAACGTCGATGAGGCGGCGACGTTGAAGGAGAAGTCGACGGTCTCGGGGAACTCGGGCAAGGCGAGTGTGGCGGATATTCTCAACGGCAGCTTTGCCGAGAACACGGCGCAGCTGCGCGATCACCGGCTGATTGTGCTGTTCTTCGACCTGAGCACCATGCAGCCCGAAGACGTGGATCGTGCGGTGCAGGCGGCCAAGGATTACATCAACAAGAAGATGCAGGCGGCGGACCTGGTGGCCGTGGTGAGCATGGCGACCGGGCTGAGCATGGATCAGGACTTCACGTCGGACAAGGCGCTGCTGCTGAACAAGGTCGGCGCCTACAACGGGACCGAGGGAACGGGCTTCGCCATGGGAACGACGGGCACCTCCGCGGGCACGGCCGACGACGCCTCGAGCTACGTCGCCGACGATACGGAGTACAACAGCCTGAACACGGATCGCGAGCTGTATGCAATTCGCGATATCGCCAGGTCGCTGGAGCGGGTGGACCAGCGGAAGAGTCTGCTCTACTTCAGCGGCGGGTTGACGCGGAATGGCATCGAGAACCAGGCCAGCATGCGCGCCGCGACGAATGAGGCGGTGAAGGCGAACCTGGCGATCTACAGCGTGGACTCGCGCGGGCTGCAGGCGATTCCGCCGGTGGGGGACGCGTCGACGGGAAGCCTGCGCGGGACGGCCTCGTATAGCGGGGCGGCGATGCAGAGCAATTTGACGTCGAACTTCAACTCGCAGGAGGTGCTTTCGACGCTTTCGTCCGATACGGGGGGCAAGGCGTTCTTCGATTCGAACGACTTCGCGCCGGCGTTTCAGCAGGTGCAGCATGATACGGAGGCGTACTACATCCTCGGCTTCCATTCCACGAACGCGGCGCGGGATGGGAGCTATCGGCACTTGACGGTGAAGGTGAATCGGCCGGATCTGCGACTCGAGTACCGGCCGGGATACTATGCTCCGGCGGACTTCAAACACGCGAAGACGGAGGATCGCGAGCTGCAGCTGACCGAGGAGCTGCGCAGCGATCTGCCGGTGACCGACGTTTCGGTGTATCTGCAGGCGCTGTACTTCCGCATGGAGGACGGCAGGTTCTTTGTGCCCATCTCGCTGATTGTTCCGGGGTCGCAGATTCCGTTTTTGAAGAACGGCGACCGCGACAAGGCGACGATCGACGTGATCGGCAATGTGAAGAACGCGCAGGGCGTCATCGTGGGCAATGCGAGGGACACGGTGAAGCTAGCGCTCGACGCTTCGCAGCAGGTGCAGCGCAAGAACATTCAGTATTCGACCGGATTCATGCTGGCGCCGGGACATTATCACCTGAAGTTTGTGGTGCGGGAGAACCAGAGCGGAGCGATGGGCAGCTTCGAGACCGATCTGCAGGTGCCGGATCTGAAGAAGACTCCGTTGAAGCTGAGCTCGATTGTGCTGGCCAGCCAGAGGGTCGCGAATACGGACAAGCGGACGGTGAATCCTCTGGTGCGGGATGGGGAGGAGTGGATTCCGAATGTGGCGCATGTGTTTCGCCAGGACCAGCATCTTTATTTTCTGTATGAGGTCTACGATCCGGCGCGACGGCGATCGGCCACAGGGGCTCCGGCGACCACAGCGACTGCGGCGGCGACGCCCGCGGGGTTGACGCGGCGGGAGAACGGGGCGGTGCGGGTGCTGACGAGCATCGAGTTTCTGAGCGGCGGGGTGAAGGTCTACGAGACGCCGCTGATGGAGGCGGTGGCGGTCAATATACCGACGCGCAATGCTGTTGAGTTTCAGTTCGATGTGGCGCTGTCGGGGTTGAAGCCGGGGACCTATGTTTGTCAGCTGAACGTAATCGATGATGCAGGGGGAAGCTTCAGCTTCCCGCGGATGGCGCTGCGCGTCCAGCCGGGCGCTCCGACGGCGGTGGCTGCGCCGGTTGCGGCACCCGCTCCGGCGACCGCTGCTCCGGCCTCTGCAGGCACTTCGGAAAAGCCCGGCGAGCGGGGTCGGTAGCGCTTGACAGGCTGGGTTCGCGAGAGGAGAATTGTGGCCCGAGGCAGCCCCAGGGGGTTACGCCGATGCGTCGCTCATCCCGCCTTTTCGCCTTTCCATTGCTTCTCCTGCTGACCTTTTGGATTGTTTGCGGTGCACTCTCTTCGGCATCCCGGCCGGCGATGGCGCAGGAGAGTGATGCGCTCCGTTCGGCGCGGGAGCTCGAACACAACAGCCCGGACTGGGAGTTGGTCAGAGCGCATCTGCCGGACCCGGCGACCGCATCGCCGGCGGTGCTCCAGATGGAGGGGGACATACTGCGTGCGCGGCGATTTCCGGTAAGCGCATTGGATTACTACCGCTACGCGCTGCAGCGGGGCGGCGATGTGTGCGACCTGATGACCAGAATGGGAGTGACGGAGCTGGAGTTGGGCAACGTCGCACTGGCTCGGCTCTACTTGCAGAAGGGGCTGAAGCTGCGCAACAAGAATGCGCAGGCATGGAACGATCTGGGAGCGATCGAGTTCATGGAGCGCCGCCTGGGAGATGCGATTCGCGACTACAAGCGGGCCATCAAGTACGACGACCAATCGGCCGTCTACCACTCGAATCTGGGGCTCGCGTATGTGGACAAGAAGGACTTTGAGAGTGCGCGCGCACAACTGATGCTGGCGCTGAAGCTCGATCCACAGATCTTCTCGCATCAGAGCGCGGCGGGCACCTCGCTGCACATCCTGAGCAGCGGCGATCGCGCGGCGTTCTGCTTTGAGATGGCCAAGGCCTACGCCAATCTGGGCAACGAGACGGAGATGCTGCATGCGCTGGAGACAGCCAGCCAGGCAGGCATGGATATCCGAGCCGCGATGGCGAAGGACAGCGTCCTGGCGCGTTATGTGGACGACCCACGGGTGGTGACGATGGTGCGGGCGACGCGGACGCTGCGAGCCAGCAGGCCTCCGGGAGCCAGCGTGGCGAGCGCCGTTCCTCCTCTGCCGCCTCCTGCGCCTGCTCCGGCGCCGCGCTGAGTGCTTGAGAGCGGGCTGGTCTGCTTCGTGGCGGCTCAACGATAGGGACAGTGGCGGCAGTCGGAGTTGCAGCAGTAGCCGCGCTTGAGGTGGTAGGCGGCGGTGAAGACCATGTAGGGGCCCTCCCAGTAGAAGTCCTCTGGGGCCAGCTCCGAAGGGGGCTGAGACGGGGATGGCGTAGGGCTGTTGCTATCCGGCTTGGGTGCGAACTGGTCTCGGTCTGCCATGCCTGGAACTATCGTAGCTCGTTCGCGGCTTTCGCAAAGAAAGAGGAGTGAAGCAGACTCCTCCGCTGCGTTGCGGGATGACAACCAAAAAAGCAGAAAAGTTCTACGCCTAAAAGAGCAGTAACGGTGGGGGATCCGCGTGAGGCGGCGGGAGTTGTTCGCTGGGTGAATGGATCGTAGCTTGCCGGTTGCGCGCGCGGGAGGCTGGTGGGGCTGGGTTGGCTGCGCCCGGAGCGGCTTGGTCATCAGCGACGGCTTCGAGGGCGACTCCGTTGCGGTATTGGACCTGTTTGCCAGGGACGGAGGGGACTCGTTCTCCGGGGACGGCGATACCGGTGAGGTTCATGGGATCGGCGGCGGCGACGGTGACGATCTGCCCCGATGTCTGGTGACGGGCTGCGCGGAGAGAGTCTACAGCCTGGGGGAGGGCGAACTGCTCGCCGCCGAAGCCGGAGACGAAGCGGCCGCCGCGGACCTCTCCGCGGGCTTCGAGGCGGCGGAGGATGTTGAGGAGATCGCGCCATTTGGGGGCGTTGGACTCGCGGGCGAGGAGATCGCGGAAGAGCACGCCGTAGCGGGCCAGAAGCATGCGGGCGGCGGACTCGAGCGCGGCGTCGGTGCGGCGGGCTTGCTCGGTCGGGTTGGGTGCGGAGGTGGGGGCTGCATGCAACTCCTCAGAGAGCAGTGACCAGCGGCCTGCGGAGCTGCGGGTCTTCCGCTCGGAGGAGCTGCTGGCGTTTTTGCGGCGTGGGTCCATCATCATGCGGAGCTGATCGAAGCCGTCGGCGGCGGCGAGGCCGGCGGTGGCGAGCTCCCAGAGCGCTTGCTGCGTTTGTGGGCGAGTGAGGCTGGCGATGCGCTGGAGGTCGTTAGCGAAGCAGGCGCCGCGCTGCTGGAGCAGGGCGCGGACCTGGAGGGCCTCGGGGCTGAGCGCGGCGGTGAGCTTCGCCTCTTCGACGCACTGCTCGGCGAGCGCTTGAGGCAGCCAGTCGGCGGACTCGCGGAGGTAGAAGGTGATCGGAGCGGCGTTGGTCGGGATGACGCGGCGCGGGGCGGCACCGTCTCCCAGCGACCATGCCGGGTGAGGCGAGATGCGTCCCCAGCCGACGGCTCCGGAGAGGCAGAGGGCATCGAGCCAGCGGGGATCGTAGTGGGCGACGCGGGCGGGCAGAAGGGTGCGCTCCCACTCAACGGCCGGGGCCTCGAAGCCTTCGAGCTGGCGCAGGGCTTCGAGGACGCCCTCTTCCCCGGAGAGCTGCGACTGCGGTGTGAGGTGCTGCCAGCCGAGCAGCCAGCGCATGAAGACGGCGGGCGAGACGGCCTCCACCTGTTTGCGCAGCGTGCCCAGGGTGAGGCGATGGATGCGCTGCAGGATGCGACGCTCGCACCACTCGATCTGGTGGTCGACGGTGGTGGCGGGGTGCTCGAAGGCGCCGCGCATCAAGAGGCCCTGCATCTCCATCGCAAGAAACGCCTGATAGACGCTGGCGGGATCGAGGGCGAGGCGGACGGCGAAGGCCTGGGCGGTGACCGGGCCGAGGATTTGCAACCAGCCTTGAACACATTGCTTGCTGGCGGATTCTTTTGTAACTACGTCGGTCGCTTGTTGGTAGAGGGCGGCGGCGTAGGGCAGACGCTCGGTGGCCACCCAGCAGGGCTGTCCGGCGCAGTCGATGGTGTGGGCGCGGCCGCTGTCGGAGAGGCGTTGGAAGAAGTGGGGCCAGTGGCGCGTGGCAGCTCCCTGCTCTTCTTCGAGATAGCACAGTGGGAGGACGACGAGGGAGTGCAGGAGATCGTGGAGCTCGTGCTCGTCGCGGAGGTCGGGCCAGAGCTCGCGGCGGACGGTGGCGATGGCGGCCGGATCGAGTTTTCCGGGCTGCTCGAGGACGCTCGCGGGAAGGCTGCCGCGCAGGTTGACCGCGCGGGCGCGACGCTCTTCGAGGCCAGCCTCGTCGAGGAAGGCGTAGGGGTTGGCATTGAGCAGTTCGTGGGCGAAGACCGAGGGCACGGGGGTGTCGATGGCGAGGCAGCGGATGGCGCCGCTCTGAATTCCGCGCAGAACTTCGATAAAGCCTTCGAGGTCCATCGCCTCTTGCAGGACGTCCTTCATGACCTCGTCGACGAGGGGATGGTCGGGGATCTGGATGTCGCCGACGAGGGTCTCGAAGCAGGCCGCGGCCTGAGGGAAGACGCTGGCGAGGAGGTCTTCGGAGCGAGTGCGCTGGATCTGAGGGGCGATGCGTTTTCCCTTGGACATGCGCAGCAGCTGCAGGCTGCGATTGGCGGCCCAGCGCCAGCGGGTCTTGAAGATGGGGGAGGCGATGGCGGCCTGCTCGAGCAGTTCTTTGGCGGTGTGTTCGGTGAGGAACTGGAAGACGTCGGAGAGCGGGAAGCTGTGCTGCTCGGCGAGGGCGATGTTGATGCCGTTGTCGGTGGCTGCGGCCTGCAGCTCGAAGTTGAAGCCGCGGCAGAAGCGTTTGCGCAGGGCGAGTCCCCAGGCCTTGTTGAGGCGGCCGCCGAAGGGGGCGTGCAGGATGAGCTGCATGCCGCCGCCCTCGTCGAAGAAGCGCTCGGCGATGAGGGTGGTCTTGGAGGGGACGGCGCCGAGGACGGCGCGGCCGTGGACGATGTAGGCGATCAGCTGGCGGGCTCCGCTGGTGCAGACGCCGCAGGTGTCTTTGAGCCACTCGATGGCGGCGGAGAGCTCGGAGTCCCAGGCGCCTGAGGCGAGTCCGAGGTGATGCGGAGTGAGGTTGGGGGTGAGGGCGGAGATCTCTTCGCGGAGTTCGGCAACGCCATCGGAGAGGACGGCGGTGCGCTGCGGGGCTTCGCCGAACCAGAAGGGGACGCTGGGCGGAGCGCCGTGGGCGTCTTCGACCAGGACGCGGCCGGCGGCCTCGATGCGTTGGATTCTCCAGCTGGTGTTGCCGAGCAGGACGACGTCGCCGGGGCTGGAGTCGACGGCGAAGTGTTCATCGAGAGTTGCAATTTGAATATCTTCGGGCTGGAGGATGACGTTGAAGAGAGCGGTGTCGGGGATGCTGCCGCCGTTGGCGATGGCGGTCATGCGGGCGCCGCGGCGGGGATGGAGGTGGTGCTGGATGGTGTCGCGGAGGAGGTAGGCGCCGTAGCGGCCGCGGCTGGACTCGATGCCGGTGTGGAGCAGGGTGAGGATCTGGTCGAAGCGCTCGCGGG
>DATMOB010000039.1:0-29693 GCA_035568455.1 Granulicella sp. | reverse complement strand
TGGCGCACTCTGGTCGCCGTCCTACTTCGCCGGAAGCTGCGGGGGCGCACCCATCTCGATCATCCGCCAGTACATCGAGCAACAACAAACACCGAGTTGAGGACAGCTTCGCTGTCCGCGCTCTACATCCCCGCCCTGAAGGACGGGGTTTTCCGCACAATTTAGATAAAGCGCCACCGCGAGCCCCGTATCGTGCGTCCCTGCGAGCCACGCCATAGCCAACGCCGTGGAGATCTGGGTCGTAACAATCCCGTTGACCCATCGACGGCAGAAACCGCAGCAGAAACGGATAGAGCCTCCAGATCCGAACTCTTGAAGAGTCCCGCGCCGATTCCTCGATCCGCGTCTCGCCCTCGCGCGACGCGGGCCTTATGCGCAGCACCGGAAACAGTTCACACCGTTTGCCAACGTGTACTGTCGCGGCAACTGCAAGTGCCGATCGCCGCAATCCCACAGGAAGCCAGCAAGATCAATCGCTTCACCTCTGCCGCCTGAAGCGCGAATCCTGCCATGCGCAGCCTCGCCGTGTTATCGCGCTGTCATTCCTGTCCCGATCTCCGCAGCTCGCAAGCAGTCACACCCTAAAGAGTCGCCACAGCCGTGGTGATGGCAATTGACGAAGCGAGCTGCGCGGCGATCAGTAGATTGCGCCACAACAACGAAGCTCCCGTCACCTTCTGCGGCACGACCACCACGTCACCCGGATTCAGTCTCGTCGACAGCACATCCGGAGCGAACCATCCGCCTGAGTGCCGTCCAATCACCGCCCCGTTCGCGCGAATCACGAAGATCTCCTTGCGGTTCGCCGTCGTACTCGCTCCTCCGGCGTGTTGCAGATACCAGCCAGCCGTCTTGCCGGGATTGTAAGTAAGCGCCGTAGCGTTATAGACCTGACCGGTCACCAGCACAAATCCAGGACGCTTCGGGATCGTCAGCACATCCCCTCGCCGCAGTTCGATATCGGCAGGCGTGTTCGCCCAGCTATCGATGTCCTCGGTGATATGCACGACCAGCCGCCCGCTCGGCGGTTCACTCTTCAACTGCGCCAGCACCTGGTCTTGCTGCGCCTGGATCAGTCGCAGCGTCGCCCCCGCGTCGCTCGGACCCAGGTTCGGCGAGAGCCGCGCCGCCGCCGAGCTCGTCTCGATCTGGCGAATCAACTGCGCGCGGCTCTTCTGTTCAAGCTCGCGAACCTGTTCCCGCACGAGCACCGCGCCCCCCGGATAGGCCGTCTCCCGAAATCCCCCGGCCCGGCGCAGCACCGAACTCAGGCGTTCTCCCTCCGTGAATCCATAACTCCCCGGGAACGCCACCTGTCCCTCAACCGTCACCGACTCCCCAATCTCGTTCCATCCCGTGATCTGCCGAATGGTCAACACATCGCCCGGCTTCAGCAGTACATCGGCGTTGCGGTCACCCTCAGCGACGGCCGCTCCAATGCGCACCGACCGCAGACTTCCCACCACCTTCATCCCATCGGCAACGCTATAGCTGGCCAGGTCCGCATCGTTGAGCAGCGCATCGCGCTTGAAGCCTCCCGCCATCCGCACCAACTGCGCCGCCGTCATCCCCCGCGACAGCGGAAACGTCCCCGGCCGCAGCACCTCACCATGAACCGTCACCTTCGGCGCATCGACCTGATACCGACCGAAGACTCGTATCGTATCGAACGGCTGCAGTTCGATATTTTCATTTCCGATCAGTGCCTCCGACACCTCGAACTCAATCGTCTCGGCGTGCAGGTCCGGCGCCACCAGGCGAACAATCTCGCCCCGAGCCGCCGGCTCCGGCAGCATGTCGGCGTAGCTGTGCAGCACATCACTCACCCGCATGCCATCGCGATACGCCTGCCTGCCCGGGCGCACCACATGGCCATCGAGATAGATGGCACGTTCGCTGTACGGACGAATCGGATCGATGCGCACGCGGTCTCCATCCTGCACCGGGAACCTCCTGATCGCCTCCCGCGCGCGCTCTGGACTCATCTTCCTCCCCATATCCAGCGTCACCGTCTCGCGTTGCCGATTCGCGTCGATGCGCTCGATCGTGATGTGTTCTAGCGAGGCCGCCACCGTGAATCCCCCCGCATCCTCCACCACCGCGGCCAACGTCGACTCCCCGCCTCCGCTATTCAGTCCCGTGGATGCTACATTCTTCAATTCATAGATCGCCGGCCGCTTCACCGCTCCCGACACCGCCACCTGCGGCCCCGCCGGAGGCACCAGCAGCGTATCGCCGCCCTCAAAGCGCGCGCTGCCGTTGCGCACTCCATGCAGCAAAAAATCGTAGAGGTCCACCTCCTCGACCAACGTGTTCCCGCGATAGTGCCGCAACGTGCGCAGCGAACCCACCGCCGTCGGGCCGCCCGCGGCATACAGCGCGCTCAACGGCGTCGCCAAGGAGCTGATATCGAACCCTCCCGGCCGTTGCACATCGCCGACAACATACACCCGCACCGAGCGCAGCTGCGAAACCGTCACCGCGATCTGTGCATTGCGATACTGCTGCTTCAGCGCCACTTCCATCACCCTCTGCGCGCTGCCCAGCGACATCCCGGCCAGCTCCACCGAACCAGCCTCCGGCAGCAGAATCCGTCCATCCCGATCGATCATCCGCGTGAAGCTCTGCGTCACCCCGCCCCAGATCGCAATCGTCAGCGTGTCGCCCGGGCCCAGCACATAGTCCGGCCCCAGCGGCACGTCGAGCGGCGTATCGCGCGCCACTCCACCTCGCGCCAAGGCAAAGCTGTCGCGATTCACGAAGACCTCCGAACCGAAGCGCTTCAACCGCACCGACTGCTCCGGGATCTGCGTGTAAAGATCCCGCATCGACTGCAAGTTGTACGGTGCCGGCCTGTGCAGCACCTCCGGTTCATCGGTGGAAGCGTTCACCGCCTCATCGCGCCCCTTCTTCTCGAGCGTCGCGCCTCTCCCGGCCGTCGTCGTCCTCCCACCCATCGGCGGGAACGCCGCAGCACCCGTACCTCCCAGGCTTCCCGTGCTTCCAAGGTCCAGCGGGAACAACCCACCGCCCGCACCCGGAGCGATCCTTGCCCCAGCCGCGCTCTCCGGCAGCGACCGCGACGACTGCGCCAAGGAGTCCGCGGCATCCACGCCACCAACGCCCGCCCCCATGAGCTGGCCCGTGTCCTCGGAGAGAGAACCGCGCAGATACCCGCGTGCCCTCAGAAATGTCGTAATATGAGCCCGCAGATCGGCATTTGTCGCCACCTGCTCGTAGAGCATCTCGTCGCTGATGTCGTCCGCCTGGATCTCCGACCCCTGCCGCTGCAGTACGTCGGCCAGCAACGACTTCAGCTCGACCACCACCTCGGGCCTCTGCTCAAGCAGGTTGATGATCTCGGACGCCGGCAGTGCGATCGACGTTCCCTGAGCCTTACTGCCCTCCGCCGCAGTCGACCCCGCCTGCGTCTCCGCATCCTGAGCGGAAGGCGTCATCCCCGTCTCCTGGCTCAGTCCTCCCTCCGGCCCTCCGCTCCTGTCCGCCGTCGCATCCGGCCTCACATCGCTCGTCGACGGAGCTGTCAGCGGAACCTGCGCGCTCGCCCTCATGCCGCAATGGAGCACCAGCCCAACAAGCAGCACCGCTTCGGCCACATAGCTCCAGCAACCAGCCACCTGCCAACTCCGGCCTCGTGTCCTCGCGTTTCCCTCGGCGCTGTATGAGGCGTCCGGCATAGGCGTCTGGTTCGTCGTCTACACAGTAAAGAACGCCGAAAACCGGCGTGTCATGCGCTCGTCAGCGAATTGTCACTTCATTGTCGGAGCAATCCGATCAAGCATACTTGCGCAGCACGCCCAGCACCTTGCCCTGGATATTCACGCTCGCCGCCGGAGCGTAGATCGGCGCCATCTCCGAGTTCGACGGCTGCAGCCGAATCACGTTGCCCTCGCGGTAGAAGCGCTTCAGCGTGGCATCCGAGCCGTCGATCAGCGCCACGATAATCTCGCCCTCGCGCGCCGTTCGCGTCCGCTCCACCAGCACGTAGTCGCCCGAGACGATGTGTTCATCCCGCATCGAATCCCCACGCACCTCCAGCGCAAACACCTCGCGATTGCCAATCACCTCGGCCAGCGAGATGCTCTCCGCCGTCTCAATCGCCTCCACCGGACGGCCCGCCGCAATCCGCCCCAGCAAGGGCACACGGTCGGATCCCTTCTTGCCCACACGCACCGGCAACACGTCGATCGAGCGGCTGCGGTTGTGCGCCCGCTGCAGCAACCCCTTGTTCTGCAGATTGGTGACGTGTTTATGCACCGTCGCCAGCGAGTTCACCCCCAACCCGCCCGCGATCTCCTCATACGACGGCGAGTAGCCGTTCTTCTGCGTGAAAGCGGAAAGAAAGTCCAGTACCTCTTTTTGCCGTCGTGTGATCGCCATGCTGCGATTGTAGCGAATAAAAGGCGAACCACAAACAAATAGTTGCAAAAGGCGCTAACTTATCGGGGGCACCGCCAACCTGAAAATCTCGCCGGCGCGAGTCGCCACAGACTAAAATCGCTGACAACCGTACCTCGCCATCAGTCGCCACCGCTTCCTGACTTCCGGAGGTCCAGAGGTCCGGAGTCCAGAGGAGAAGCAGAGATGAACAAGGTCTTCCGCGACGCGCGCACAGCGCTGACAGACATCGTCCGCGACGGCATGACCCTCGCGGTCGGCGGCTTTGGACTGTGCGGCATCCCCGAGACCCTCATCCTCGCCCTGCGCGACACCGGAGCGAAGAACCTCACCATCGCCAGCAACAACGCCGGCATCGACGACTGGGGCCTCGGCCTCCTCCTGCACACCCGCCAGATCAAAAAGATGATCTCCAGCTATGTCGGAGAGAACGCCGAGTTTGAACGCCAGTTCCTCTCCGGCGACCTCGAGGTCGAGTTCTGCCCCCAAGGCACGCTCGCCGAACGCATGCGCGCAGGGGGCGCCGGAATCCCCGGCTTCTTCACCCGCACCGGCATCGGCACCGCGGTCGCCGAAGGAAAGGAGCAGCGCCAGTTCGACGGCGTCACCTACCTTCTCGAACAGGCCATCCACGCCGACATCGCGCTGGTCAAAGCCTGGAAGGCCGACACCAGCGGCAACCTCATCTACCGCAAGACCGCGCGCAACTTCAACCCCATGGCCGCAACCTGCGGACGCATCACCATCGCCGAGGTCGAGCACCTCGTGCCCAGCGGCGAACTCGACCCCGATCACATCCACACCCCCGGCATCTACGTACACCGCATCGTCCACAATCCGTCGCCGGAGAAGCGCATCGAGAAGCGCACCGAACGGCGGCCACTCCATAGCCCGGAGCCGCTCACGGGCCGAAAGGCATAACCCCATGGCATGGTCTCGTGAGCAGATGGCGCAGCGCGCCGCCCAGGAACTCGAGCCGGGATACTACGTCAATCTCGGCATCGGCATCCCCACCCTGGTCGCCAACTACATCCCTCCAAGCCTCCATGTCACCCTGCAATCGGAAAACGGCCTGCTCGGCATCGGCCCCTATCCACTCCCCGACCAGGTCGACGCCGACCTCATCAACGCCGGCAAGGAGACCGTCACCGCGCTTCCCGGAGCCAGCTTCTTCTCCAGCGCCGAATCCTTCGCTATGATCCGCGGCGGCCATATCAACCTTGCCATCCTCGGCGCCATGCAGGTCTCCGAGCGCGGCGACCTCGCCAACTGGATGATCCCCGGCAAGATGGTCAAAGGCATGGGGGGCGCCATGGATCTGGTCGCCGGTGTCCGCCGCGTCGTCGTCCTGATGGAACACACCTCCAAAAACGGCGAACCAAAGATCCTGCGCGCCTGCACCCTGCCCCTCACCGGAACCCAGGTAGTCCACCGCATCATCACCGACCTCTGCGTCCTCGACGTCCTGCCCGACGGTCTGAAGCTCGTCGAATGTGCGCCCGGTGTCACCCACGACGAGGTCGAAGCCAAAACCGGCGCCCCCATCCTCGCCGAGACAGGATCACGCTGAGATGGACATCCGCAACGGTGTGCGCATCGTCGAGGTGGTACCACGCGACGGCCTCCAGAACGAAGCCCGCATCGTGCCCACCTCCGCCAAGATCGAACTCATCCACCGCCTTTCCCGCGCCGGCTTGAAGACCATTGAGGCAACCGCCTTCGTCTCGCCGAAGCGGGTTCCCCAGATGGCCGACCACGCCCAGGTTCTCCGCGGAATCGTCCGTCAGGACGGCGTGAGTTATCCCGTCCTGACCCCGAACCTGAAAGGCTTCGAAGCCGCTCTGGCTGCAGGAGCCACCGAGGTCGCCGTCTTCACCGCGGCGTCGGAGACCTTCTCGCAAAAAAACATCAACTGCTCCATCGCCGAAAGCTTCGAGCGCTTCCGCCCCGTGCTCGAAGCGGCCAACATCGCCGGGATCCCAGTCCGCGGCTACGTCTCCTGCGCCCTCGGCTGCCCCTACGAAGGCAAGATCCCTCCAGCTCAGGTCGCCGAGGTCGCGCGCAGGCTCTTCGAGAGCGGATGCTACGAGATCTCACTCGGCGACACCATCGGAGTCGGCACGCCGGCACAGACCCTCCGCCTGCTCGACGAGGTCTCGCGCCAAATTCCCGCTTCTCAACTGGCCGGCCACTTCCACGACACCTACGGCCAGGCGCTGGCCAACATCTACGCCTCGCTCGAGTTCGGCCTGCGTGTCTTCGATGCCTCGGTCAGTGGCCTCGGCGGATGTCCCTACGCTCCCGGAGCCTCAGGGAACGTCGCCACCGAGGACCTCGTCTACATGCTCGAAGGAATCGGCTTCGAAACCGGAGTCGACCTGCAAGCGCTGATCGACGCAGGAGCCTTCATCTGCGCCGAACTTGGCATTCAGACGCGATCGCACGTCGCCCGCGCCTGGCCTCAAGCCTCACGGTCGAACTCAAGGAGCACCATGCCCTCGGAGACTTGATCGCCAGCCGCGCAGAGAAACGACGCCACGCTCCCTGCACCTGGCGCCCGCACCGTGTACTCCATCTTCATCGCCTCCAGGATCAGCAGAGGCGCCCCTTGCTCCACGCGCTCGCCCGGCTGCACAAGAAGGGCCACCACCCGTCCCGGCATCGGAGCGACCAGGCTATGCTCCTCCCCCTCCTCCTCCAGGTGAACAGCAAGCGGATCCATCCAGCGATACACGAACTGATGTCCATCAAAAAATACATGATATGTTCCTCGAACCTCGACAACGCTGGCACGCACTCGATTTCCGTTGATCGTAGCCGTCACTTCCCCATCAGATCGCAGTTCGCCGCTTACCGAGAAGAATTTCTCTTCGAAGGACATGCTGTACGCACCCGCTGAACATTCCAAATAGTCCACAAGAATCTCGCAACGCCGATCACCCTGCACGAAGACCAACCTGCGCCGCAGCGAAGCCGCAAGTCGCCACCCATCGCGTATAGCCCAAGGCGAGGAACGCTCTCTCTCCCCGCAATCCTGCGCAGTGTTCCTCTCACGCAGAAGAACGGCGAGTGCTGCGATCAAACATGCTTCCTTAGACGTCACAGATTCCACGTGGAACAACCAATCCCGTTCCCGTTCAATGAGACTCGTATCGAGCATCGCTCCAGCAAAGGACGGACTATCGACAAGCCGCCTCAGAAACTCAACATTGGTTGCGACCCCAACAACCTGATACTCCCCGAGCGCGCGGCTTATCCTGCGCAGCGCAAGCTCCCTCGTCTCGTCCCATACGATCAGTTTGGCGATCATTGGATCGTAGAACGGCGCAATCGTATCGTTCTGCTCGACACCTGTATCGATGCGCACATACCTGGACTCAGCAGGCACCCGCAGATGAATCAGCCTGCCTGTCGACGGCAGAAAGTCGTTTGCAGGATCCTCCGCATAGATGCGTGCCTCAAGAGCATGACCATGCATCTGAATCTGCTCCTGCGAAAGCGGCAGCGGCTCGCCGTTAGCAACCCGGAGTTGCCATTCGACCAAATCCAGTCCTGTAACCATCTCGGTCACAGGATGCTCAACCTGCAACCGCGTATTCATCTCCATGAAGTGAAAGCTTCCGTCCTGCTCCACGATAAACTCCACAGTGCCTGCGCCCACATACCCAACGGCGCGCGCCGCATCGACTGCCGCCTTGCTCATCGCCGCTCGCCGTTCCTCGCTCATCCCAGGCGAAGGCGCCTCTTCGAGCACCTTCTGGTGCCGTCGCTGCACGGAGCAGTCGCGCTCGAACAAGCTCACCATGTTGCCGAAGCGATCTCCAAACACCTGAATCTCGATGTGCCGCGGCTGGAGGATATATCGCTCGATCAACACCCGATCGTCCCCGAAACTCGCCGCAGACTCCCGCTGACAGGACGCAAGAGCGGCTAGAAAGTCGCCGCTCTTGTTCACGCGCCGCATCCCTTTGCCGCCTCCGCCTGCGCTGGCCTTGATCAACACCGGATAGCCAAGGGCATCCGCCTGCTCACGCAGAAACTCCGGGTCCTGATTCTCGCCGTGATACCCGGGCGTCAGCGGCACTCCCGCTGCTTCCATCAGCGCCTTGGCCGTGGACTTCGATCCCATCGCACGAATCGCGCTGGCAGGTGGACCGATGAATACAAGTCCCTCTCTTTCACACGCCTCCGCAAATGATGCGTTCTCGGCGAGAAAGCCGTATCCCGGATGAATCGCAGAAGCCCCGCTCCTTTTTGCCGCAGCAAGGATACGGTCGCCCGCGAGATAGCTTTCACTCGCTGGCGATCCGCCGATGTGAATAACCTGATTGGCCAAGCGAACGTGGAGGCTATTGGAATCGGCATCTGAGTATACGGCGACGCTGCGCACGCAGAGCCGGACGCAGGTCCGAATGATGCGGCAGGCAATCTCCCCACGATTCGCAATCAGGATCTTCTCGAACATCTCAGGCATCACCTCCGGGTCGCCCACGACGGAGTCCGCTTCTCGAGAAACGCGCTCAGCCCCTCCCGCGCCTCAGGTTCGGCGCGACAAAGCGCAATGCGTCTGGCCGTGTCCTCGATCAACTCCGCCGATATCGGCCGCTCCGACACAGCTCCGACCAGTTCCTTTGCAGCCTGTTGTGCCAGTGGCCCACCAAGCAGTAGAGCATCGATCATCGCTTGTACCCGCTCGTCCAGTTGCTCTGCAGACGAGACCTCATGCAGCAAACCGACTCTCTCTGCCCTGGTCGCGTTAATTCGTTCCCCTGTCTGGAACAAACATCGTGCCTGCCGCTCCCCAATCGCACGAACGAGATATGGAGCGATGGTTGCGGGGATGACTCCGAGCCGTACCTCCGCCATCGCGAACAGCGCGCTGCTTGAGCCGATGGCAATATCGCAGGCTGCGACCAGGCCCACTCCTCCGCCAATGGCCGCTCCTTGTACGCGGGCAATCGTCGGCTTGGGCGATTCGGAGATGATCCGAAAGAGATTGGCAAGTTTGCCCGCATCCGCAAGATTCTCTTCCAGCGATGCACTCCCCTGCCGCTTCATCCATTCAATATCAGCGCCAGCTGAAAAGCTCCTTCCACGCCCCGAAAGCACGATTACCCGAACATCTGACCTCTTACCCAGATCCACGAACGCGCCGCTGAGCTCCTCGATCAATCGCTCATCGAAGGCATTATGCAGCTCAGGCCGACACATCCAAATCCAGGCCACCACATCGGAGTGCTCGATCTCAATTGCCGGCTCACTCATGCCCCTACTCTCCCTTACATCCGAAAGACCCCAAACTTTGTCTCCTCAATCGGAGCGTTGCGAGCCACGGCAAGACCGAGCGCGAGCGCCCGTCTGGTCTGCACCGGATCAAGAATGCCGTCGTCCCACAGACGCGCCGTCGCATAATAGGGACTTCCCTGGGTCTCATATTGCTCCCGTATCGGCGCCTGGAACTCCTCCTCTTCCGCAATACTCCATTCCCTTCCCTTCGCCTCGAGGCCATCCCTGCGCACGCGGGACAACACGCTAGCCGCCTGCTCCCCACCCATCACCGAGATGCGTGAGTTCGGCCAGCTCCAGAGGAAGCGCGGTGAGAAGGCGCGCCCCCCCATACCGTAGTTCCCAGCGCCAAAGCTGCCACCAATCAGGACCGTGAACTTAGGAACCCGCGCACACGCGACCGCCATCACCATCTTCGCCCCGTCCTTGGCGATGCCACCATGCTCATACTTGCGGCCCACCATGAAGCCGCTGATGTTCTGGAGAAAGAGCAGTGGGACTCCCCGCTGCGTACACAGCTCAATAAAGTGCGCGGCCTTTTGTGCCGATTCCGAGAACAAAATGCCGTTGTTCGCCAGGATGCCCACCGGATAGCCATGCAGATGCGCGAATCCTGTCACCAGGGTGGATCCATAGTTACGCTTGAACTCATCCAGGCGACTGCCGTCTACCATCCTCGCGATGACCTCGCGCACATCGTAGGGCCTACGCACATCCGTCGGAAGTATCCCGTAGAGTTCGTGTGGATCATACAACGGCTCTCCCGGCGCAACCATATCGGACACCGTCGCCTGAGAACGGACGCCGAGATTCGCAACCACCCGCCGCACCAGGGCCAACCCATGCGCGTCATCTTCGGCGAGATGATCGGCCACTCCCGAGATACGAGTGTGCACCTCGGCGCCGCCAAGCTCCTCCGCCGATATATCCTCTCCGGTAGCCGCCTTCACCAGAGGCGGCCCACCGAGGAAGATTGTGCCTTGATTCCTCACAATAATCGCTTCGTCTGACATCGCCGGAATGTATGCGCCGCCCGCGGTGCAGGAACCCATTACGCAAGCAATCTGGGCGATGCCCTTCGCCGACAGATTCGCCTGATTATTGAAGATCGCTCCAAAGTGATCGCGGTCCGGAAACACCTCATCCTGCATCGGAAGGTAAGCGCCGCCCGAGTCCACCAGATAGATGCAGGGCAGATGATCCTCAAGCGCGATTTGTTGCGCTCGCAGATGCTTTTTTACGGTCAGCGGATAATAGGTCCCGCCCTTCACCGTTGCATCATTGGCGACAATAACGCACTCTCGTCCGCTCACCCGTCCAATGCCAGTAACCACGCCGGCACTTGGCACCTCATCCCCGTAAAGCCCGTTGGCCGCCAATGCGGAGAGTTCCAGAAACGGCGTTCCACCGTCCAACAACAGGTCGATGCGATCGCGAACCAGCAGCTTTCCACGCGTCTGATACTTCTTTCGCGCAGCCTCGGATCCGCCTTGAGCGACCTTAGCGGTCCTCTCGCGCAGCTCCATGACTAGCCTGGTCATTCGTTCCGCGTTCGCGCGAAACTCTTCGCTATGAGTTTGCACCCTCGATGCCAGAACACTCATAGCTGACTCACCATCCGAGACCACATCAAGCAGTCTCCTTGAACAACTCGCGGCCAATCAGCATTCGCCGGATCTCCGACGTCCCCGCCCCAATCTCGAAGAGCTTGGCGTCTCTCCAAAGCCGTCCGGTGGGATAGTCGTTGATGTAGCCGTTGCCACCCAGCGCCTGAATCGCCTGGCCCGCCATCCAGGTGGCCTTTTCGGCAGAGTAGAGAATCGCTCCCGCAGCATCCTTGCGCGTAGCCTCGCCGCGATCGCATGCCCTGGCAACGGCATAGACGTAAGCACGACAGGCGTTGAAGCCGACATACATGTCCGCAAGCTTCCCCTGCATCAATTGAAACTCGCCAATCGCTCTTCCAAACTGCTTGCGCTGATGCACGTAGGGCACCACCACATCGAGACACGCGGCCATGATGCCCAAAGGCCCGCCGCACAACACAATCCGTTCATAGTCGAGCCCAGCCATCAACACCCGCGCTCCGCCTCCGACCCGCCCCAGCACATTCTCTTCCGGAACCTCACAGTCCTGAAACACCAACTCACAGGTGTTCGAGCCGCGCATCCCCAGCTTGTCCAGCTTCCGCGAGGTCGCAAATCCAGGAAAGCTTCGCTCAACAATGAACGCCGTGATGCCGCGCGATGCGGCCGCCGGATCGGTCTTCGCATACACGATCAGGACGTCCGCCTCAGGCCCGTTCGTGATCCACATCTTGTTCCCATTCAGAACATACCGCCCATCACGCTTGTCTGCGCGCAACCGCATGCTCACCACGTCCGATCCCGCCTCCACCTCCGACATGGCCAGCGCACCCACCTTCCGCCCGCCGATCAGCTCCGGAAGATACTTGCGTTTCTGCGCCTGCGTGCCGTGTTTGGCGAGCTGGTTCACGCACAGATTGGAGTGCGCTCCATACGATAGTCCGATCGAAGCCGAGGCTCGCGATATCTCCTCCATCGCAACCACATGGGCCAGGTAACCGAGGTCGACCCCACCGAACTCCTCCTCGACCGTGATGCCCAGCACTCCGAGGTCACCCAGCTTGCGCCAGAGCGGACTGGGAAACTGGTTGTCGCAATCCAAGCGGGCCGCGAGCGGCGCGATCTCGCGCTCGGCAAACTGACGCACGCTGTCCCGCAGCAGGTCGATCGACTCTCCCAGTTCGAAGTTGAAGCCTCGCAAATCCGCCTCCAGGCAACGCCAACAGGGGCCGACATCTTCAGCAAGCACGATCTGACGATGACACTACATGGAGCGCCACGCTCTCGTCCATACCTCCACGCGCAGGGTCTCGACGTACGGCATCGCCTGGCCCCTGCCGATAAAACGGCTACGGCCAATGAGCCGGCAGATCGCCTCCGATCGCTCTCGATTGCGGAGACATTTTGCACCATCATATACTGCTTGTTTTCTGTCATTTATAGGTTTTCGATAGCGCCGCCAGCTGGGGCTGAGTTACCTTCGTAAGGACCCTGGAATCCCCAATCAACGAGGAGCACGATGCACTCTGCCCTGCTGCGAAGCGCCGCCCTTACGCTTGTCTCCCTTCTAGCTTCGACCACGCCCGCTACCGCCGCCAACCACGCCGCGGGCCAACTGAAGGTCTACTTCGTCGATGTCGAGGGCGGCCAGTCCACACTGTTCGTCACGCCCGCAGGAGAGTCGCTCCTGATCGATACCGGCTGGCCGGGCAACGAGGGCCGCGACGCCGATCGCATCGTGGCCGTAGCGAAAAGGGCCGGGCTTTCGAAGATTGATTATCTGCTGCTCACGCACTATCACTCCGATCATGTCGGAGGAGTTCCCCAACTCGCCGCTCGCATTCCAATCGGGACGTTCATCGATCACGGCCCCATCCGAGAGCTCGACCACGGCATCGTCGAGCACGGGTACGCGGAGTACCAGAAGCTGCTCTCGAGCGGCCGCTACAAGCGCATCCTCGCGCACCCCGGCGATGTGCTCCCCGTCCAGGGCCTAAACGCGCAGGTGATCAGCGGCGACGGCCAATTGATCGCCAACGCCCTGCCCGGAGCCGGCGAGCCCAATCCCTTCTGCAAGGTCTCCGAGGTGCGGGCGGCCGATCCGACCGAGAACGCACGATCGCTCGGAGTCGAAATCCGCTTCGGCGAGCTGAAGATCCTCGATCTCGGCGACCTGACCTGGGACAAAGAGATGGAGTTGATGTGCCCAGCCAACAAGCTCGGACACGTCGACATCCTCATCGTCTCGCATCATGGCTGGTATCAGAGCTCGAGTCCCGCACTCGTCGACGCCATCCATCCACGCGTCGCCATCATGGACAACGGCGCCAAAAAGGGCGGCTCGATCCCAACTCTGCAAACGCTCGCAAAGGCACCGGGGCTCGAGACGCTGTGGCAGCTCCACTCCTCCGATGAAGGCGGCACAGAGAACAACACCGCCGAACGCTACATCGCCAATCTGCCAGGACCGGACACCGGTCACTTCCTGGAGCTGACCGCAACGGCCAACGGCAGCTTTGAGGTATCAAATTCCAGGACGAATTTCACCCAAAGCTACGCCGCGCCGCGTTAGGGTCGATACGCC
This sequence comes from Granulicella sp., assembly GCA_035568455.1. GTDB lineage: Bacteria > Acidobacteriota > Terriglobia > Terriglobales > Acidobacteriaceae > Edaphobacter. The sequence continues at coordinate 15,818 of DATMOB010000039.1, read as the reverse complement.
CTAGGCGGTATCTACACATAGATATAGGACTTCGGCAAATACCGATAACTAAATCGATATCGGATAAGTATAAGAACCGTCATCCTGAGCGAAGCCTCGCACAGTCGTATCGTGCGAGGCCCAGTCGAAGGACCCCCGTACCGCCTCCCCCCCATACCGCTCACACCTTTCTGTCCGGACTCCGCTTCTCCTGAGTGCCGTGCAGAAGTAAGCCAAGGACTAGGTAAGCCAAGGCTTTAGCCTTAGCCTTGGCATTCAACCCATAGAGAACACGGACTTTAGCCCCTGGGGTATGCCTCCCTGCTTGAAGGGAAGACGCCTGACCCGCCACCAACTCCTGATGGCATAAGGGCGTTGGCTCTCAGCTGCCGTTGATAAGCTGATTGGCAGTTGGCAACGGCCAAGGCTCACCTGGAGGAAGGATTCAACGCCATGATCATACAGCCTTCGTACGCCATGCCTCCAGCGCCGCCAAGCGCGACGCCCGCAACGACTCCACCGGATCAGCGGTGGGGTAGTACTCCATCGCCACAAATTTGTTGTACTTAAGCTCTGCCAGCTTGCGATAGATATTGGTGAAGTCAATCTCTCCTGTGCCCGGCTCGTGGCGGCCAGGAACATCGGCTACGTGGACCAGGCCAACCCACTCCATATTGTTTTCCAGCTTGTCCAGCAGATCGCCGTAAGCGCGCTGCTCATGATAGAAGTCGTACAACACCTTAAGATTGGGGCTTCCCACCGCTCGCACGATCTCGAATCCCTCACTCACCGTCGTCAGATAAATCGTTGGATTTTCCAAGGGGTCGATGGGTTCGATGACGACCTGAATATCGTTCCTCGCTGCCAGCTCCGCAACACGTTTCAGATTTTCGATACAAGTCTGATGCTGCTCCTTACGGGAGATCGCATCGTCACGCTTTCCCGAGAGGAGGATGACCTGCGGACACTCCAGCTGCTTGGCGGCTGCGATCTGCGCCGTCATTTGCCGCATGAGCTCAGCGGTTCCATTCGGATCGGCAAAGCCCGCCGCAACTCCGCTCATCGAGTCAAAGACCAGCCCCAGCGACCGCATCCTGGCGCGAATGCGCCGAACATCCTCAGGCGACCACCTCTGGAACTCACCGACGAGCTCAACGCCCTGATAGCCCGCTGCCGCGACCAGTTCCATACAACGCTCCAGCGGAGCGATCTTCTCCAACGTCCAAAGCATGACGGAGAATCGCACCTCGGAAGCAGCCTTCATGGGCTGCGCATCGGCACCGAGAAAGGAGTGGCCTAGCGCTGTTGCAGTCAGTAACTGACTAAACTCACGACGGTTCATAACGTCCCTTCTATCTTTCTGTCGAAGTTGTGACTGATTCCGATCCACGGCCGGTGAGTTGCCGCAGAAGCTCAACCTCGCGCTGGCGGTAAGGCGTATCGTCCTGGCGAAAGACCTCATGAAACCAGACGGTCGGCTGAACCACAACATAAGGCCTTTGCCAGGAGTCCCAAGGCAGGTAGGTCTGAGTCTTGCCCGCCACCAGACCCCAGTTGATCGCGCCGACGTTGTACCGCTTCGCCAGAGGGAGAATGCCATCGAAGGTGCTGCCAGCGCCGCGCGCCATGTACTCCGTGCAGATGATCGGGCGATGATAGCTCTGCAGTTCGAGGATGCGTGCCTCGAAGTCCTCGGGCCAGCCGTAGTTGTGGAACGTGATGATGTCCGATTCGGCGAGCTGAATCTTCGTCATGGCACTCTCCTTGTCCGGATCTACGTAATTCGCCCTCCAGACGCCGCTCGTCAGCGGCTGGATCGGGTGTGCGGAACGCGCCCAGGCGAACGCCTTCGGAAGGAGCTTCGCCACCAGCTCCGCCTTGTGCGGCGCCTCGCGGTCCCCATAGGAGGAGGAGTTGTCGTTGTCCGGCTCGTTCCAGATATCCCAACCGAGTACCCGGTCATCGTTGGCGAAGGCACCGACGACACCCTCGACATAGGCCTTCAGTCTCGGCTCATAGGCCGGATCCACCAGGCCCTTCGCTCCCGGACTCTGCACCCATCCGGAGTTATGCACGCCGGGTATCGGCGGATGCTGTGGGCCGAGCCTCGGATCAGGATCCCAGCAGGAGTCAAAGAGCACCAGCAAGGGACGGATGTGGTGACGTGCAGCGATCGCAAGAAACGCATCGAGCCGCTTCTTGAAGCCTTCAGGATCCTGCGACCAGAGCTGGTCCTGAAGGAAGACGCGCACCGTATTCATTCCCACGCTCTCGGCCAGGCCCAGTTCCTTGTCGTTGAGCGCCGGGTTGAAGGTCTCGGCCTGAAACATTTCGAGCTGGTTGATCGCGTCCGATGGAACATAGTTCGCGCCAACCAGCCACTGCTGCTGCGCATACCAGGCCTGCGCCTTCTGCTCGGACCAGCGCCCCGAAATCGCAGTGGAGGAATCGGCCGTAGCCGTCATCGAGCTCGCAAGTGTCGCCAGAAGAAGAACAATCGTGCCAAGCTTCATAGAAATCCTCCAGCAGAACCAGACGGAAATGCCTCCTTGTGGTTCCGACCTAAGATACACTAGCCGATGTAAGTGATTACATCTTTCGGGCGCTGTCGCCTCCGGAGGCGAGCCGTGCAAATTATGAATATCAAAGCAGTGGCCAAGCTGGCCGGGGTGTCGACAGCAACCGTCTCACGGACCATCAACGGCACCGCCAAGATAAGTCCAAAGACGGAGGAACGAGTTCGCCGGGCGATCAAAAGCCTGAACTTCTACCCGGACACAAACGCTAGGGCACTTGGTTCCGGCCGCAGCAGCCTCTATGGTCTGATCATCTCCGATATCACCAATCCCTTCTACCCGGAGCTCATCAAGGCCTTCGAAGACATCGCCATCGCCCACAACCAGGAGATCCTGGTCGCGAACACGAACTACGATCCGGATCGCATGAAGATCTGTGTGACCCGCATGCTGCAACGCAAAGTCGACGGCGTGGCCATCATGACCTCCGAGATGGACGAGGCTCTGATCAAGGACTTCAGCAGACGGAACATCCCTCTGGCCTTCCTCGACGCCGGCACCCCGGGTCCCGGTGTAAGCAGCGTTCACATCAACTACGCGGCGGGCATCGAAGCCGCGATGCGCCATCTGATCGGCCTGGGACATCAGCGCATCGCCTTCATCGCCGGCCCACTGCGGCTGGCCTCGGCGCGTGCACGGTTTCGCACCTTCAAGAAGATCCAGGCGCGGGAACACCTGGCCATCCATCCGGGCCTGATCGAAGTGGGCAATCATAGGGTCGACGGCGGCCGGGATGCCATGCTGCGCATTCTCGACTCCGCCACCGGCTCCGATGCGATGCCTACAGCCGTCCTCTGCTCCAACGACCTCACCGCGATCGGCGCAATGGGTGCGATCCATGAGCGCAAACTCGCGATCCCCCGTGATATCTCGGTCATGGGCTTCGACAACATCCAACTCAGCGCCTACACGATGCCGTCCCTATCGACTGTGAGCGTTCCCCGCGCGGAACTCGCCAAAGCGGCGTTCCGCGCGCTTCTGCATGCTCAGGAACGCGGTCTCGCCAAGCTTCCCGAAGGACAGAAGTACTCCGTCGATACCACCCTCGTGCTAAGGAACTCCACCGGCCCTGTACGCGAGCCAAAGACCAGTGCAGCGCGCAAGAAATAGCACGACTAGTGCCCCACAATACGTAACTCGTAGGTTTTGCGAGATACAGCTCCTGGCCTGTCGCGATTAAAGATCAACAAGCCAGGAACCAAGCTTATCCCCTAAGCGAATCCTAAACAGACTCGGCCGGAACAGCCGCCAACTTGAATTCGACTGTCTGCGATCCCAGCCGCATATGCTTTGCCGTCAGTCGCACCGTGCCGGCCTGTTCCTTCGCACGCACCCATACCGCTCCGGTGCCTCCTACCAGCGAGAAGGGATTATCCCCGATAAGCTCTGCCGGCCCTTCCACCGTGAACGATATCGCGTCGTCCGCGTAGGGGCGTATGGCGCCAAACTCGTCCGTCACCCGCAGCACGACGCGGGTTGTATCGGCGCCATCAGCCGCTAGTGTATCGTCGTCCGGCAACACCACAAACCTGCTGTCGACGCCGCTTCCTGAGAATGACTTCGAGATGACCAGCTTGCCGTTCAGAAAGCCATCGATGCGTAGATCGCCCCACGGAAACTCCAGCTTACTGTGATCAATCTTGTCCATATCCAGAACGAACGGTGCATAGGTCAAATGCTCGAACTCCTTCCGGTCAGGGTCGAGTTCCGCAATCAGCTGCCAGGGATTATTCTCCACGCTCTTCACGCGAAGATAGAACTTGAGGTGATCGCAGTTTGAGCAGACGACGGCCATGCTGAAACCGACCGACTCATCGCTGCGTGCCCAATGAAAGGCAGGTTCCAAAACCACCTCCACCGCCGGATCGCACTGTGATTTGTAGAATCCCGCGGCAGGCTTATTCTCACGAAAGATGTCGGTGACCCCGTGGTAGCAGATGCGATCGCCTGCGCCAAAGTTCGCATGCGTGTTGTAGTCGAATGCGCACCACCCGATGCCGCCCGCATACAGCGGATCCGACGCGAGTTGATTGTGGATGCGCGCATGCCGCAACGTGTGTTCGCGGTGGCGTTCATCATCATCAGTCGTCTTGGTGGGAAAGGTGTGGCCGACGAACTCCGTGTTTAGATAGCGTGGATGATTCGGCTTCTTTAACGGAAAGCCAAAGTCATTCATCGTGAAGACATCCTCGAGAAACTCCGACTCCTGGAAGTAGCGAATGCCGCCTGTCTGCCGCGTGCTGTCGAGTGCATGCGCGAACACGTTGGTGCGGGTATAAAAGCTTTGGTCGTCCTTCGACTCATTAATGCGAACTCCCCACAGAATGATGGAAGGGTGGTTCCAGTCGCGCCGAATCATGCGGCCCACATTATCAATGGCGACCTGCTTCCACGGCTCGGGACCTATGTGCTGCCAGCCCGGAATCTCCTCGAGTACCAGCAGTCCAATCTCATCGCAGCGGTCGAGAAAGTGACGCGATTGTGGGTAGTGCGACGTCCGCACGATGTTGCAATGAAGCCCCGTGCGCAGGATGTCTGCATCCTTCCTCTGCACCCGCGCCGGCATCGCCTGGCCGACAAACGGGAAGGTCTGGTGGCGATCGAGACCACGCAGCTTCACGATCTGTCCGTTCAGCGAGAAGCCCTTGTCCGTAAAGCTAGCCTCCCGAAAGCCGATGCGGCGTGAGTCGCGATCGACCACTTGGTCATCCCGCACCAGTTGCACATGCACCGTGTAAAGATGCGGATGCTCCAAGTCCCATAACTTGACCTTTCCGAAACCTTTGAGCGCAATAGTATGTTTCGCCGGATCCGTGCTGGTTTCTCTGCTTGCGTAAACAGCTCCGCTGGACGCGGGATCCAGATCCGCGGAGGGATCGGATGCAGCGGCGATCGTGATGGGCTGGCTCCCCTTTGCGAGCACCTGCTCGCCATCCCGCAGCTCCACGGCAAGCGAGCAGCTACCGCCTTCACCTGCTGCCGCTGCGATGAAGCAGTCGACATCGACCGACGGGCTGCCGCTGAGCACATCTCGTGGGCGCGCGAAAATATTGTCGATATAAGTGGGAGCCACGATCCTCAGCGAAACCTCGCGATAGATGCCGCCGAAGGTCATGTAATCGATCTGATACCCAAATGGAGGAATATCGACCCGCTCCGTCGAATCAAGCTGCACCACGAGGACGTTCTCTGCGTCGGGAAACAGATGCGGCGTGAGCTCAAACGAGAACGGTGTAAAGCCGCCCTTGTACTCGCCCAGCGCATGACCGTTGATCCATACCGTCGAAGCCGTCATCGCACCTTCAAAGTCAACAAACACACGCTTTCCCTTTGCCGCGGCCGGGTACTTGAAGCGACGCCGATAGGTGGAGATGAATTCGTACTGCTTATCGTCGAAGCTGTGCCAGGGCAAACGAACATTCGTGTGCGGAATCACAACGCGCTCGAACTTTGAATCGTCAAACGCCGGAGATTCGGCCCCTTCAGCCTTTGCGGGATGATAGCGCCAGTTCCGGTTGAGCGGAAGAATGCGGCTGTGCTCTTCAGGGTTGCGCGGCGCGGCGGCGAAAGCTCCGCCTCCGGACACCATAGTTGCTGCAGCGACACTGCACGAGGTCTTGAGGAAATCACGTCTACGCAAGGGGCCTTCTCCCAAATGAAATGTACGCTGTAAAAAACATTCCTACGCTGCCTAATTTGTCCAGATGTGTCAACAGAATTATGTTGGGGTGCTCTTCGAGCGAATTAAACAGAATTGAAGGACAAAACCACCGCGCGGGACACGGCGTGGATCACAGATCAGGCGCGCAGCAGCTTCGATCGGGATTAGCTCCTACTCGCGGTGGAGAGACTGGTGCCACGTCCACGCGCTCGCGATGATGTCATCTAGCTGTGCAAACCTGGGCGCCCAGCCCAACTCGCGCATGATTTTTTCTGAACTCGCCACCAGCACCGCGGGATCTCCCGGCCGCCGCGGACACTCCTCCACCTGGATCGCCTTGCCCGTTACGCGCGCGACCGAATCGATCACCTCGCGCACCGTGAAGCCCCTGCCGTTGCCGATGTTGTAGATTAGCTTGCTGTTCTGATCGAGCGCCTTAAGCGCCAGCAGATGAGCATCCGCCAGATCGCTCACGTGGATGTAGTCGCGGATGCAGGTCCCATCCGGCGTCGGGTAGTCCTGGCCATAGATTCGTATGCTCTCGCGCCTTCCCAGCGCCGTATCGAGAACCAGGGGGATCAGGTGCGACTCCGGCTCGTGGTTCTCGCCATAGCCTTCGATCGCGCCCGCAACGTTGAAGTAGCGCAGGCTGGCGTAGCGAAACCCATGGATCTGGTTGAACCACCGCAGCATCTGCTCGACCAGCAGCTTCGATTCGCCGTAGGCGTTTGTCGGCCGCAGCGGCGCATCTTCGAAGATCGGCGTCGACTCCGGCTCGCCATAGCAGGCTGCCGTCGAGCTGAAGACCAGACGGTCATGCCCCGTCTTCAACATTGTCTCGAGCAGGGTCAGCGTGGATGCCGTGTTGTTGCGGAAGTAGATCTCCGGCCGCTGCATCGACTCCCCTGCCTCGATCAGAGCGGCGAAGTGCATCACACCATCGAAGCGAGTTGCGGTCATCACCTTCTCCAGCAGCCCGGCGTCGGCTATGTCGCCTTGCACCAAGGTCGCGCCCTCGGCCACGACCGCCGCCGTCTTGTTGCGCAGGTTGTCATACACCGTCACCGAGTGACCAGCCTGCAGCAGCAGCCGGGTCACCGTTCCGCCAATGTACCCGGCGCCGCCCGTGATCAAAATCTTCATTGAATCTCCCTTGCTCTCTTATTGTTACCTGATCGTTGAGAGGTGCACTTCCGATAGCGCTCGCAAACGTTCTGCAGCCGACTCGGGCGTGATATCCCGCTGCGGCATACCCAGCAGCTCGAACCCCACCATAAACTTCCGTATCGATGCCGACCGCAGCAGTGGCGGATAGAAGTGCGCATGAAAATGCCACTCCGGATGCACTTTCCCATCGGTCGGCGACTGATGAAACCCCATCGTGTAGGGGAAGCTGGTCTGAAAGAGGTTGTCGTAGCGCGTGGTCAACCGGATCATCAGATCTGCCAGATCGCGCCGCTGCGCAGCCGAAAGCTCAGGCAGACTCCCCAGGTGCGTTTTGCTCAGCACCATTGTCTCGAACGGCCACACCGCCCAGAACGGCACCAGCGCGACGAAGCTGTCGTTCTCGCAGACCAGTCGCAGTCCCGAAGCTCTCTCCTCAGCCAAATAATCACATAGCAGACAGCTCTTATGTTCTGCGAGATATTCCGCCTGCGCCTCGCCCTCGGCAAGCGGCTCGTCCGGAATATGCTCGGTCGCCCAGATCTGGCAGTGCGGATGCGGGCTGCTCGCGCCCATCATCGCACCGCGGTTCTCAAAGATCTGCACCGCGTTGATTCCCGGCAGCGCTCCCAGCCGCTCTGTCTCCTCAGCCCATGCATCGACGACCAGCACCAGGTCGTCGACCTGCATCTGCGCCAGCGTCAAGCTGTGGTTGGGGTGGAAGCACAGCACCCGGCAGATTCCCTGCTCCGGCTCCGCGATCATCAGGCGCGATCGCGTTTCGCCAGCGATGTCATCCCCAGCATCAGCAGGCTCGCCGTCCTCTAGCCGCAGTGCAGGAAAGTCGTTGTTGAACGTGAAGACATTCGTATACTCCGGGTTGGTCTCAGCATTCGACCGCGTATTCCCAGGGCAGAGATAGCACTTCGGATCGTGGCTCACCGTCGCCGCCACCACGCCATCGTTGGTCTCGCCCTGCCAAGGCCGCTGGGTCCGTTGCGGCGAGACCAGCAGCCATTGCCTGCGTAGCGGGTTATAGCGCCGGTGCGGCCTAGTGTTCAGGAGCTCCGGCCCTGCCTGCGATCGATCATTCATGCCTTGAGATCCTTCACTTCCCCGGCGCCATCGGCCGTGCTGCAGAGGTACACCTGGGCGCGGATTCCGGTCGCCTTGAAGTAACGTTCGCGAAGCGTCTCGACGAAGAGCTCACTGGCCTCCGCCTCCACCAGACTCACCGTGCAGCCGCCGAAGCCGCCGCCGGTCAGCCGCGAGCCATAACAGCCAGCCTGCACCTGCCCTAACTCCGCCAGCAGATCGCACTCCGCGCAACTCGCCTCAAAATCGTCTCGGTAGCTGCGGTGCGCGTCGTTCAACATCTGCCCAAAGCCCGCACTGTCTCCTGCGCGCAACAGAGCCAACCCATCCAGGACCCGCTGGCTGTCCGAGATCACATGCCGGCAGCGCTTGTAAGCGGTTTCAGACATGCGCGCAGAACACGCCTCTAAATCGGCCAAGGTCGCATCGCGCAGCTCCCGGATCGATGGCTTATAGGCGGCCAACACAGCCGTACCCTCCTCCACCTCGCGCCGCCGCGCCGCGTACTCACCGCCTTCGGCCACCGAGTGCTTCACCATCGAGTTTGCGATCACCAGGCGCAGATCGGCCGGGATGGGAGCAAGCTCGAAGGTCAACGAGCGCGTGTCGAGAACCAGGGCGCTGCCATGTCTCCCATTAACCGAGATGAACTGGTCCATGATTCCGCACGGCGCACCCACGTAGTCGTTCTCGGCACGCTGGCAGGTCTTCGCCAGCTGCGGCCCGGATATGGTCTTCGCGCCAAGTCCCAGCAGCGCCGTCGCTGTGGCCACCTCGAGCGATGCCGACGAGCTCAACCCAGCGCCCAGCGGCACATCTCCCGTGATCGAGAGCGCCGCTCCCGGGGACTCGAATCCCGCCTCGCGCAGGCTCCACACAACCCCCAGACAGTAGCTGCTCCAGTGCCCCTTGCGGCTCTCGAGCGGGTCCAGCGGTGCATCTAGATTCACCTCGACCGTCTCCTTCAAGTCGATCGAATGCAGCTTCAGCACGCGGTCCGGCCGCAGCGAGGCCGCAATCCTGGTCTCGAAGTTGATGGCTGCGGGCATGCAGAATCCACCGCTGTAGTCCGTGTGTTCCCCCACCAGATTGACCCGACCTGGAGCCCGAAACATCCGCGGTACAGTCTTCTCCTCAGCTAGGTGCGCAGACATGAGTGCTTCAGCGTCCAAAAATCGTCCTTCTTTCAAACGAACAGATGCGGATTTTGTTCATGGAGCTTCTAGCATAATCTATCGATGTTTTTAATCGGAGCAGTTGGGGCCGTAGGTCCGGGAACCTGCGAGACCTGCGTGGTGGCCCGGGCAGGAGTCCAACCTGCGACCTTCGCGTTAGGAGTGCGATTTGAGCGCTGCAGCCCCATGCAACGCCACGCAGCCGGGAGCGATATAACTAATTTACTATCAGGTATTTACAATGAAACACTTAGCGAAGAATCGTTGCACGGCGATGCACTCCAGAGCGTGGTTGTGTATCACATTTGTATCTCACAGGACTTTAGAATGACCTCTAGGAGTCCGTCGGGATAGCCGATCCGGTCGGCAGATTTTGCCTTCCGCAAGGACTGCTTCGTCGGATTGGGGGAGTTCGCTCTGTTTCCGCAAGAACGTTCAGTTGCGCAGGCAGTGGGAAGCTGAAGCGGTTGATTGGCGCGTTCTTCAGGCCGCGTCCGGTGTCCATCCGGAACGGAACAGCATGAGTAGGTTTGCGGCTGCGCACACCAGTTTCCATTCGGCCCGCACCTTGTCCAGTCCCCGCAAGCTGAAGCGGCGGAAGTGCCGGGAAGGTGGACCCAAGTTCGGAACGGAACAGAACGGCTGCTGCGAGACCGGGAAGTACGACCAGAACGGGGAAAAGAGCTTCGCGGCAGCAGCGATCAACGGAGTGTCGAGGACTCCCGCGGTGCTCCGTGCGGCGAGGGCCCGTTGGATGAGTACAAAAACGGTGTGCCAATACCCAAAACTCAGGACAAAGCAGGCTTGATTCTGAGTCATGGCCCTGGAACATCGGACAAGGTTGCGTTTCGTCAAGCAGTGGTCCAGCGGAACAAAGATGGCTATCGTGACAAATTCACACGTGACAAATTTACAGGTTGACAACCCCCATCTGTTCCGATATACATTGCCGGCACGCTCTTAGCATGTATGCGCATACATTCAATATGTATACGCATACATTGCCATAAAACAGAGCCCGCTGCGACGCAATCTATACGGATGAGCCTCGAGCGCTGCGAAGCATTCAGGACGATACTTCGAATTCAAAGGAAGGCAAAGAATATGACCAGAGATTTGCTCCAAGGGGGGCGTAAACGCATCTTCCTGATGTCATTAATGGCGTTCTGCTTTTGCATGCTATCGTTCGCTGCGTGGGCGCAGGTCGATCAGGGAGCCATCACGGGCGCCGTGGCGGATCAACGCGGCGCGGTGATTCCAAATGCCAATGTGACGGTCACGGATCTCGACACTGGGCTTAAGCTGGAGACTAAGACCGATCAACAAGGGGTGTACGTCTTTGCTCCCTTGAAGATCGGCCACTATTCGATTACCGCTTCCGCGCCGGGATTTTCAGCGACGAACATCACCGATCTGCAGTTAGAGGTCAACCAGCGTCTCGGCTTGAACATAACACTGCAAGTCGGAGTGGCAACGGAGACGGTTGATGTCTCGGCTTCGAGCATTCCCATGATGCAGACCGAGGACGCCTCCTCTGGGCATGTTTTCGACTCACAGACGATCAACGATACGCCCTTGTCCGGCCGCAACTATGTGTTCCTCGCCCAACTGACGGCCGGTGTCAATCAAGGCCAGCAGGGCGCGCGAAATGCAGGAAGTGGAGACTTCTCGGCAAATGGCCAGCGGACAGAGCAGAACAACTTCATTCTTGACGGTGTTGACAACAACTCCAATCTGACGGATTTCCTCAATGGAGCAAGTTACATTGTCAATCCTCCGCCCGATGCGCTTCAGGAGTTCAAGATTCAAACGAGCAACTACAGCGCCGAGCTTGGTCACTCTGCTGGAGCGGTTATCAATGCCAGTATTAAATCGGGAACAAACTCGTTTCATGGGAGTGCATGGGAATATTTTCAGAACGATGCATTGAACACCATCACTGGGAATAACTATTTCAGTCGCAAATCACCTGAGCTGCGGTACAACCAGTACGGGGCGACCTTCGGTGGTCCAATCTGGAAGAACAAGCTCTTCTTCTTCGGTGACTATCAGGGCTTACGCCAGATCAGTGCGAGTTCTTCGGGCCAGTACACTGTGCCCACCGACTTGATGCGCCAGGGAAACTTCACCGAGCTCTTGCAGTCGGCGCTCACCAATAACAATAATAGGCAGCTGTATAACGCAGGAGGGCCGGCATCAGGGACAGGTGGTGCAAGCAACTATCTCTCGTGCAACGGCCAGGTGAATGTCATTTGCCCATCGCAGGTCAATGCAGTTGCCAAGAAGCTGCTCGCAGCATTTCCCGAGCCCAACTTTGGCATTCCAGGTCAGACATACAACAACTACATCTTCAATGGACACCAAGCGTTCAACCCAAACCAGTTCGACGTCAGGGAAGACTGGAATATCTCCACTCATGATCAAACCTTCGCCCGGTACAGCTTTCAGAATCAGCCCAAATTTTCTCCTGCACCCTTTGGCGTTTTGGACGGAACTGGCTTCGGGAGTTCGACAGTCATAAACCAAAGTCGCAGTTTCGCTTTTAGCGAAACCCATGAATTTACCGACAAGTTCGTGAATGAATTCAGGTACGGATACAACTGGAATCACTCGGCGTTCTATCAGGCGGGCTACAACCAGGCAGGTTTGGCCGAATCGTTCGGACTTGGTGGGCTACTTTCAGGTCCCAATCTCGGTGGCATACCTGGCTTTAGTGTGGGCGGGATTAGCAGCTTTGGCGCCTCGGGCTATGAGCCGTCCAATGAGCACCAGAATGTTTGGCAGATCAGCGACAACATTACTCGTGTTATCGGCAACCATTCGCTGCACTTCGGGGTATACGTTCAGAGCCTTCGCGTCGCTACTCTTCAACCCAACAATGGCATCGGGAATATGAACTTCAGCGGAAAATTTACCCAAGACCCGAATAATCAAGGGCAGACTGGTTTCGGCGTAGCGGATCTGCTCCTCAACCAGATGAACAGTTCCGCACTCTCAAACATCTCCACCACGAACAATATCTACTGGGTACGTGCAGGCTACATCCAGGACGACTGGAAAGTTAGCTCGCGGCTCACCGTCAATGTTGGACTGCGATACGAATACACCACCCCAGCGCGAGAGCGCAATGATCAGATGGGGAATTTTCGTCCCAATGTGCCGGTGCTGAATTACAACCCATCGCAGAACATCACTGGTGGAACATACCTGCTGCCCAGTAGCACCCGTAACAACGCTCTGCCCGCAAATTTGCTTGCTAATTTCGCAAAGGACGGCGTCGTTGTGAAGTATACGGACAACCACTATCTGGTCGCTCCCGACTACAAAAACTTCGCTCCTCGCGTCGGATTAGCCTATTCCATTGACGACAAGACCGTCATCCGTGGAGCCTACGGCATCTTCTATGGTGCCTTGGAGGGTATTGGTTATTCACTGAACCTGGGAGTGAATCCACCATTTGCGTTCAACAGCAATTTCAATAGTGCTGGTTGCGCCTATGGGAATTGCCCTACCAACGGTCAGACCCTTGAGACGGGATGGTCCACGGTCCTAGCTCAAGGGATCATCCAGGCCGCGAACTCGCCAAACCTCAATGGCTCTGACGACGTAAAAACACCATACTCTCAGCAGTACAATGTTTCGATTCAGCACTCCTTTGGGTCCAACTTAAGCGCCACTATTGGTTATGTAGCTGCTAGCACGCACCATCTCCAGACGCCAGTCGATCCGAACAACCAGCCATTACCCGTAGGGCCAGGGGACAACTCGCAGGCGGCGCGTCCCTATCCAGACCTGAACTACGGAAGCTACATCGTGTATGGTTCAGACGCAAACTATAACTCTCTCCAGACAAAGTTGGACCGCAGATTCTCCAAGGGCCTCCAGTTTGGCGCATCTTACACACTCGCTCACTCGCTGGATGATTCGCGTCAGCCGCTGAGTGATGCATCCAATGGCATTGATTACCGAAATGCCCGCCAGCTTGGGCTCAGCTATGACTATGGCAGTTCCTATCAGGATGTACGCAATCGGGTGACTTTGACAGGCGGGTATGATCTTCCCTTTGGCTACGGCAAACAGTGGCTGAATCATAAGGCGATTGCTGATACCTTCGTTGGCGGATGGACGGCAAATATTGCTTTCTCTGCACAGACGGGCCAACCATTCAGCATTCAGTCCAGTAACAATTCAACCGGTGGCGTCGGAAGAGCGAATGCTGTGAGAGTTGCGGATCCCTTTAAGCCGGGTGGTACCCCTGGCCCAGGCCTTGGCTTTGCCTGCGCGACTAAGACGAGAACGTTGCAGACCTGGTTCAATCCGTGCGCTTTCGTGAATCCTCCTGTCGCTGTAGATGCAGGCAAGCCTTTGCCAAATCCGCTGCCCCCGGCCGGCGTAGTCAGCATCGCGAGTTCCGGTGCGATGGCAGCGTACGGACCGCGAGGACGGACCTTGGTGAATAGCCCGGGTTTTAACAAAGTCGATCTTTCGCTTGCCAAAACATTCCGCTTCTACCGCGAAACGGGCCTCAAGGTGCGCGGCGATATTTTCAACCTGTTCAACACTCCAGCTTACGGGCAGCCCAATAACTACCCCGGCAGCAGCAACTTTGGCCAGATTACCAGTGTCAATTTTGCAGGCCGAACGGTGCAGCTCTCGGGAGATTTTTACTTCTAACAAGTCTCTGAGCTATTCAGAAATGCTAATCCTCTGGACACAGTGACTTCGCAAGTCCACTGTGTCCGGAAACAGCTCCCCGTCAACATAGCCCCGATACGGTATACCGCCGGTCGCACTCGGGCCGAATGAAATCGCGGCGTACGGAGGCTATGGCCGCTCGGTAATTTAAGGTCCCGGGTACAACCGTGTGGATCTGTCGCTGTTCAAGACGTTCACGATCTACCACGAAACCGAGCTCGACCTTCGCGGGACCTGTTTAATGCGCTGAACACTCTGGCATCCGGACAGCCCAACCGCGACGATCGGCAGCAGCTTCGGACAGATCACGAGCACACGTTTCGGCGGCTCTGGCACTGCGGCGGAAATTCCTGATGCACGAGTGGCACAGGCTTCTAACGTTCTCAGCAACTTGTTTGGCCAAAGGGCGTGGTCGATCCACGCCTCACGCCTCTATTAGGGGGACCCCGCCCCGCGTCCTCCTGATCTTCAATCAACATAGTTGTGGGAGAGCCTATGCCGTTTCGATCGACCCTGCTGTTTGCACTGACGCCGTTCACATTCTTCGCTGCAGCCCCGATGCACGCCGCTGATGTCCCAGTACTACGTTCACCAGATGGTCGCATCGAGATGTCTTTCGCCGTACAGCCCGGCAAGAACGCATCCCGAGCGAGTGGGCAGTTGACCTATGCGGTCAGGTTCCGCGGCAAGCCTGTGCTGGATGCTTCGAAGCTTGGGCTGGACCTGGAAGGAGCCGAAGTTCTGGGAAGCGAAGTAGCCCCTCCAACTTAGTCGCCCATTATACTCGAGCAAATCTACCAATCAACGCACGATGGCCATTTGACGACGGACGGTTTTTCTTTGTGCTGAACGTCGCAGTGGGTGGAGCGTGGGGCGGGAGCCCCACCCAAGCAACGCATTTTCCGCAAACGATGCTGGTCGACTACGTGCGTGTATGGCAATCCCCTGAGTGACACGCAAATTACCACTCGCTCTTACAAAGGAGCGATCTAGAAAGAGTTTGCTGTCGAGAGCCTGATTGCCGTTGGCAGCTACGCTGAGCGGTAAATCGCCTCACATCAGCTAAGCGCTCCGTATGTACCGTTTCCGTGAGCGTTCGTTCCACGTTCCTGAAAGGTTTACTAAGCGCCCTGTTCGTCACCAGATCTCCCGCATAACTCCTCACCGCAACCCACGATTGCGGCACCTTTCATGCATTGGCGTGCGAATCGGTGCGGGTAGATGCAGGAATAATTTTGGGGTGTATCGCATTTGCCTCACACAGGCTATTTGCCGAGCTGCCTACCTTTAGGCTTGCATGCAAGATGTGCCGGTGCTGCTTGAGGTTTTGTGTGGTGGCCCGGGCAGGAGTCCAACCTGCGACCTTCGCGTTAGGAGTGCGCTGCTCTATGCAACTGAGCTACCGGGCCACGTGGTTCCAGTGTATCGCGGCGGAGGCGATGATAAACTGGGCACGAGACCTATATGCCAGAG
>DATMOB010000038.1:0-12344 GCA_035568455.1 Granulicella sp. | reverse complement strand
CACCCCGGTCGATGCGCGCGTCGACCTGATCAAGAAGGTCGAGGGTGCTCCGGTGGAGCACGCCGAGGCGGTGCTGGCAGCCTATGAGCTGCTGCAGCAGCTCCATGAGAAGGGCATTCTGGAGCTGCTCACCGGCCTTCTCACGGCGGGCGAGACGGTGGTGAATCATATCGTGGGCGTCATCAGCTCCCCGCAGGCGGTTACGGCCACCCGCCTGGGGCTGATGATGGTCAATCTGTTGGGTTCGATCGATGCAGACAAGATCAGCGCGGCGCTGGCAGCAGGCAGCAAGGAGCCGCCGTCGCTGCTGGCGATGGGTAAGCAGGCGACCTCGAAGGAGGCGCGCAGCGCGATGGCGGTTGGGCTGGGATTGCTGACCGCCTTCGGTGAGGCACTCGAGAAGCAGAAACCGGAGAAGCATGAATAGTCGATGGATGCCGAGGGAGCCCATGGCTCTTGAGGCGTGCGCAGGTGTGCTGTCAATCCGGCACAGCGGGATATCTGTTTCTTCTAACTGGGAAAACATTCAATGACGAACAATCAGCAGCAATTTATTAGGGGAATGCAATGGACGCGCTGACACTTAACCGACTGCATTTTGCCTTCACCATTACCTATCATTATCTCTTTCCGCAGCTCACCATGGGACTCGCACTGCTCATCGTGGTGCTGAAGACGCTGGCGTTGCGCACCGGCGACGCGCACTACGATCTGTCGGCTCGGTTCTGGGCGAAGATCTTCGCGGTCAACTTCCTGCTTGGCGTGGTGACGGGCATTCCGATGGAATTCCAATTCGGCACCAACTGGTCGGAGTTCTCGCGGCGCAGCGGCGGTGTCATCGGCATGCCCATCGCGATGGAAGGCATCTTTTCCTTCTTCCTCGAGTCGGCGTTCCTGGGTCTGTTCCTGTTCGGGCACAAGCGCCTGTCGCCCAAGGCGCATTGGGCGTCGGCGTTCCTGGTGTGTACGGGATCGTGGCTCTCAGGCTTTTTCATCATCGTTGCGAACGCGTGGATGCAACATCCGGTGGCCTATCATCAGCTGCCGAATGGGGTGTTTGAGGTCAGCAGCTTCTGGCCACTGATGCTGAATCCTTGGGCGTGGCTGGAGTACATGCACACCATGTCGGCGGCGGTGGTCACAGGCTCATTCGTGATGTCGGCGGTGGGAGCGCTGTATGTGCTGCAGGGTCGCGATGGCAATTATGGCCGCACCTTCCTGAAGGTGGGTGTGACCGCGGCGCTGATCTCATCGGCGGCGCAGATCTTCCCCACCGGCGACATGCACGGCAAGTATCTGGCGAAGCATCAGCCGGCGGCGATCGCGGGTATGGAGGGTCTGTTCCACTCCGAGAAGGGCGCTGCGCTCGTGGTGCTGGGGCAGCCGGACTTCGAACATGAGAAGATCGACAATCCGCTGGCGGTCAACAAAGTACTGAGCTTCCTGATCTACGGCACCACCCGGGCCGAGGTACAGGGGCTGGACCAGACACCGCGCGACCAGTGGCCTACGACGCTACCGCTGCTGTTCTACAGCTACCACATCATGGCGGGGCTGGGCACGTACATGGTCGGTCTGATGGGCTTGGCCGGACTTCTACTGTGGCGCGGCCAGCTATATGAGTCGCGCTGGATCCTATGGCCGATTCTGATGAGCTTTCCGTTTCCCTACATTGCCACCACGGCAGGGTGGATGTGCGCGGAGATCGGACGTCAGCCGTGGATTGTGTATGGCCTGATCCGGACCTCGGCGGGCTCCTCGCCCCACGTCGGTGCGGGCACCAGCTTGTTCACCCTGCTCGGCTTCCTGGGGATGTATTCGATGCTGTCGATCTTGTTTATCGTGCTGGTGTACCACATCATCCACGAGGGGCCGCAGCCCCATGACCATGAGCACGGCGGCCAAAGCTTGTCGGCGGTATAGGAGAGATCAATGGGAGTACTGTGGTTTTCGATCGTAGCTTTTATGCTCGCGGCGTATGTCATCCTGGATGGCTTCGATCTGGGCGTCGGCATTGTGTATCTTTTTGTGGCCGAGACCGAGCAGGAGCGGCAGCTTACGCTGCGCTCGATTGGTCCGGTCTGGGACGGGAACGAGGTATGGCTGCTGGCGGCGGGCGGAACGCTGTTCTTCGCCTTCCCGCTGGTCTACGCCTCAGCCTTCAGCGGCTTCTACCTGCCGTTGATGATGGTGCTGTGGCTGTTGATGCTGCGCGGCATCAGCATCGAGTTGCGCAGCCACTCGCACGACGCGCTGTGGCGCACCTTCTTCGACGGCGTGTTCACCTTCGCCAGTGTGCTGCTGGCGTTGTTCTTCGGCGCAGCGCTGGCCAACGTGGTCCGCGGCGTTCCCTTAGGCACGGACAACTACTTCTTCCTCCCCTTGTGGACCAACTGGCGCACCGGGGCGAACCCAGGCATTCTCGACTGGTATACCGTCATCGGCGGCGTGCTGGCGGTGATTGCGCTGGCGATGCACGGGGCGCTGTACCTGGCGCAGAAGACCGAGGGCGCTCTCGAGCAGCGGGCTCTGCGGTTCGCCGGCAAGCTGTGGCCTGCGGTCCTGCTGGTGACGGCGATCAGCCTTCCGGCGACGGTGCTGGCGCGGCCCAACTCGCTGGCGAACTACCGCACCCATCCGCTGGACTTCCTCGCACCGATTCTGGTGCTGCTGAGCCTGGGCGTGATCCGGCAGGCGATTCGTGCGCGGAAGCCGTTGCGCGGCTTTCTGGGCTCGTGCGTGTACCTGGCGGCAATGCTGTCGGGCGCGGCGGCGGGTCTGTATCCTGCACTGCTGCCCTCGGTGGGTAGCGCCGGGCAGGACCTGACCGTGGCCCGTGCCATCGCCAGTCCGCACACGCTGCACATCGGGATGGTGTGGTGGTCGATTGGCATGCTGCTGGCACTGATGTACTTCACCCTCGTGTACTGGCTGTTTCGCGGCAAGGTCTCGCAGCACGCGGAGGGCTATGGACATTAACCAGCAGTTGCACGCATTTGAAAGCATCGATATTGACCATCGGCACGGCAATGCTCGAGCAGGATTCACGCCCGCGGGACGCCTCCGCGACAGCCATGGCCGCGCCATCACCGATCTCCGCATCTCGGTGACCGATCGCTGCAAAAGCGAAGCATGAATTTATCTGACCTACCATTCGCTTCGTCCAGAACTTACCAGTGTCTACGAATGGGATGCTAAAGCTCAAAGGCAGATCGCAGTGAAGTAAGCCGTCGCTCTGTTGCCTTCTTAGAGGAATACTATGTGGATTGTCAGACTCGCGCTCAACCGACCGTATACCTTCGTGGTCCTCGCATTGCTGTTATTTCTGATCGGCCCGGTGATGTTGTTTCAGACCCCTGTCGACATCTTTCCTGAGATCGACATCCCGGTGGTCAGCATTATCTGGACCTACACCGGGCTGGTGCCGTCGGAGATGGAGAAGCGGATTACCTCCATCTACGAGCGCGCCCTGACGACGACGGTCGGCAACGTGGAACACATTGAATCGCAGAGCCTGAACGGCGTCGCGGTGATCAAGGTATACCTGCAGCCGCAGGCCAATGTGGATGGGGCCATCGCCGAGGTGAATGCCGAGGCGGCAGCGACGATGAAGCAGCTGCCGCAGGGGATCACGCCGCCGCTGGTGATTCGCTACAGTGCATCGACGGTGCCCATTCTGCAGCTTGGTTTGAATGGAACAGGGCTGTCGGAGCAGCAGCTCAATGACTTTGCGGCGAACTTCATCCGTCCGCAGCTGGCCACGATTCCGGGCGCCGCGGTGCCTCTGCCCTACGGGGGCAAGGTGCGTCAGGTGATGGTTGACATCGACTCGAATCGGCTGCAGGCCGAGGGACTCTCGCCGCTGGACGTGGTCAACGCGGTTAATGCGCAAAACGTCATTCTCCCCGCCGGCACGGCCAAGATCGGCACGACGGAATACAACATCGGCCTGAATGGAACGCCGGCGACCATGGCGGAGCTGAACAACCTGCCCATTAAGACGGTCGCCGGCGGCACCGTCTTCATCAAGGACGTGGCCAATGTACGCGATGGCTTCGCGGTGCAGCAGAACATCGTTCGCCAGGATGGGCAACGCGGTGTTTTGCTCACCGTGGAGAAGGCTGGTACCGCCTCCACCCTGGCCATCGTCGCGGGCATTCGCAAGGCGCTGCCGCAGATCGCCTCCACGCTTCCGCCCGAGCTCCAGATACATCCTCTCGCGGATCAGTCGGTATTCGTGCGGGCGGCGCTGGACGGGGTAGTGCGCGAGGGCGTGATCGCGGCCTCGCTGACCTCGCTGATGATTCTCGTGTTCCTGGGTAGTTGGCGGAGCACGCTGATTATCTGCGTCTCCATCCCCTTGTCGATTCTGACTTCGCTGCTGGTGCTGAGCGCACTTGGCCAGAGCATCAACATCATGACGCTGGGCGGGCTGGCGCTGGCGGTGGGCGTGCTGGTGGACGATGCCACGGTCGAGATCGAGAACATGCAACGCAACCTGGCCCTGGGCAAGGGCTTGCGAGAGGCGATTCTTGCCGGCGCCGAGGAGATCGCGGTCCCGGCCTTCGTCTCCACGGTGTGTATCAGCATCGTCTTCGTGCCCATGTTCTTCCTCACCGGCGTCGCGCACTATCTGTTCGTGCCGCTGGCCGAGGCCGTGGTGTTCGCCATGTTCGCCTCCTACTTCTTCTCGCGCACGATCATTCCGACGATGGTGATGTTTCTGCTGCCCAAGGAGGTGGAGCAGCACCGCAACCCCGCGCCCGGCCAGCGCCCGGGTTGGTTTGCCCGGCTGCACGGCCGTTTCGAGCACGCCTTTGAGCGGCTGGTGGAGCGCTATACCGGCTTGTTGAGCCAGTGCCTCGAACATCGCAAGGTCTTCATCGCTTGCTTTCTTGGCTTCTGCCTCTCCAGCCTGCTGTTGGTGCCCTTCCTGGGGCGGGACTTCTTTCCCGCCGTCGATGCCGGCCAGTTCCGTCTGCATGTGCGCCCCAAGACCGGAACCCGGATCGAAGAGGCCGCGCGGCTGGTCGACCAGATCGATCGCTACATCCGCACCCAGATTCCGGCCAGCGAGATGGCGGGCATTCTGGATAACATCGGGGTGCCGACCAGCGGCATCAATCTCTCGTACGACAACAGCGGAACCATTGGGAACTCCGATGCGGAGATTCTCGGCTCGCTGCAACCCGTCCATCATCCGACGGCCGACTACGTCGCCAAATTGAGAGAGGAGTTGCCGAAGCGCTTCCCCGGCACCTCGTTCTTGTTCGAGCCGGCCGACATCGTGGCGCAGACCCTGAACTTCGGTATCCCCGCGCCGCTCGATATCCAGATCGTGGGCAAGGATGTGGCTGCCAACTTCGCGGTGGCTTCGCAGATTGCCGCGCAGATGCGCACCATACCAGGCGCGGTGGATGTGCATATTCAACAGCAGCTGGACCAGCCACGGTTACAGTTTGATGTCGACCGCACACGCATTCAGCGGGTGGGGCTGACGGAGATGAACGTTGCCAACAACGTGCTGATCTCGCTCAGCTCCAGCTTCCAGACCCAGCCGAACTTCTGGCTGAATCCGAAGAACGGCGTCTCCTACAACATCGCCGTACAGACGCCGCAGTACAAGATCCATTCGCTCGATACGCTGCGTACGATCCCGGTGAACTCCCCGACCGCGCCCACGCCGCAGCTGTTTGAGAATCTGGCCGGCATGACCCCAATGCAGGAGCCTGCGGTGGTCAGCCACTATAACGTGCAGCCGGTCATCGATATTTACGGCAGCGTGCAGGGGCGCGATCTGGGCGGCGTCGCAACGGACGTGCAGCGCATTACGGACGAGGCAGCGAAGCGCCTGCCGCGGGGAAGCCACCTGGTGACCCGAGGCCAGGTCGCGACCATGAACGCATCGTTCGTGGGCCTGTTTGGCGGGCTCGCCTTCGCGGTGGCGCTGGTGTACCTGCTGCTGGTGGTGAACTTCCAATCGTGGAGCGAGGCGTTCATCATCATCACGGCGCTGCCGGGAGCGTTGGCGGGCATCTGCTGGATGCTCTTGCTGACGCACTCGTCGCTCAACGTGCCCGCGCTGATGGGGACGATCATGTGCATCGGCGTGGCGACGGCGAACAGCGTGCTGGTGATCACCTTTGCCAATGAAGACTTCAAATTGACCAAGGACGCATTCGGCTCCGCGCTCAAGGCCGGTGCGACCCGTCTGCGCCCCGTCATGATGACCGCGATGGCGATGATTATCGGCATGATTCCGATGGCGCTCGGAATGGGCGATGGCGGAGAACAGAACGCTCCGCTGGGCCGCGCCGTGATTGGCGGCCTGCTGTTCGCCACGGTGGCGACGCTCTTCTTCGTGCCGATCATCTTCGCTGTTGTCCGGCAACGCAGCTCCTCAAACCAGACCGCTCTTGCGGTGACTCAGGAGGGATAAGAATCCCATGACACATCAAAGGAAGACAACCCACAACGTCACGTCCTCATCTCGTGGGGACGGCATCAAGTGGTTCCTGCTGGTGCCCGCAGTGCTCTGCGGCGCCGGCGCCCTGACCTTCTTCCTGCGCGCGCAGGAGAGCCAGCAACTGAACGCCAGCACCAAGGCGCTGGATACGGAGGCGGTCTCGGTAACGCGCCCGCAGCAGGGTGCTCTCGACAATGAGATCAGCCTGCCGTCGACGCTGCAGGCGTATACCGATTCACCCATCTACGCGCGCACCAACGGCTATGTGGAGCACTGGTATGCGGACATTGGAACGCATGTGCACCAGGGACAGTTGCTGGCGGTCATCTCGACACCGGAGATCGACCAGGAGCTGGCCCAGGCGCGCGCCACGCTGGAGCAGACGAAGGCGAACCTGACCCTTGCCGGGATTACGGCCAAGCGCTACCAGGATCTGAGTCCGACCAACGCCGTGCCGCAACAGATGGTGGACCAGAACACCCAGAACCTGGCTGCGATGAAGGCCAGCGCCCAGGCGGCGGCGGCGAATGTGGCCCGCCTGGTGGAGCTGCAGGGATTCGAGAAGGTCATTGCGCCCTTCGACGGCGTCATCACCCAGCGGCTCACCGATATCGGTGACCTGATCAACGCCGGCAACAGCGGCATGGGGGCGCAGCTGTTCCGGATCGCGAAGACCAATGTCATGCGTGTCTTCGTACCGGTGCCGGAGAGCTACAGCGATCAGATCACGGATCATTTGAAAGCGACGCTGGAGCTGACCGCGCTGCCGGGGCAGGAGTTCGAGGGCACGGTCACGCGCAGCAGCGACGAGATCACGCCGGGATCGCACACCTTGCTGACGGAGATTGATATTCCCAATCCTACGGGTAAGCTGCTGCCAGGTGCGTATGCGGAGGTGCACATCCATCTCGCCAACCAGACGCAGCATTTGATCATTCCCGAAGGTGCGGTGCTGTTTCAGGCAGCCGGGCCGCAGGTGGCGGTGGTCGATAACAAGAAACAAGTTCACTTACATAAAGTGACGCTCGGCCGGGACTTCGGCACCACCATCGAGGTGATGAACGGGGTTACCGCGTCGGATCAGATTGTCTCGAGCCCACCGGATTACCTGGTCGATGGCATGCCGGTCACGATCGTGCCGGCGGCAGGCGGAGCGAGCTAGGTGAACGAGCCAAGGCGCAGCGGGAATCAAAGAATGACAAGGGGATAGTATGGCAAAGGCAAGACGCAGCAGCTTCGAGGGCCGGTCCGCATCGCTTACCGCGATCGGCCTGCTCACGCTCGTACTCTCCGGATGCCGGGTCGGGCCTAATTATCATGCTCCTCCGGCGCCGGTCCCGCCAGCCTTCACCGGGGCGACAACCACAGCCACGCCGGCGCAGCAGGCGGCCATCTCGTACAGCGACTGGTGGAAGGTCTTTCATGATCCGCTGCTGGACAAGTTCGAAGTAGAGGCGGACGCGGCCAACACCGATATCCGGATGGCGTTGGCGCACGTGGATAAAGCAGCGGCGATGACCAAGTTCGCCCAGTCCTACCAGATGCCCACGGTTGGCGCGGATCCCAATGTCTCGCGCACCCGCGAGTCGCTCAATCGTCCGAACAACGGCAATACCTACGGCAAAGCGGCAACCTACAACGATATTCAGCTGCCGCTGGTGATGAATTATGAGATCGACGCCTGGG
This sequence comes from Granulicella sp., assembly GCA_035568455.1. GTDB lineage: Bacteria > Acidobacteriota > Terriglobia > Terriglobales > Acidobacteriaceae > Edaphobacter. The sequence goes on along the minus strand of DATMOB010000038.1, from coordinate 4,192 downwards.
GCCGGGTGCGGCGCACCATCGAAGCCGCACGGGCCACGCAATCGGCGTCGGAGGACGATCTGCGCTTCGTTCGCCTGGCCACCGAGGCGACCGTCGCCATCGACTACTACAGTCTTCGCGAGAGTGATCAGCAGCTGGCTGTTATCGACCACATGCTGGTCGACATGCAGCAGGCGCTGGATCTGACGGAGAGCCTCTTCCAACACGGGCTGAGTAGTGATCTCGAGGTCGCGCAGGCGAAGACACTGCTCGATCAGACCGCGGCACAGAAGCAAACCCTGATCGTTCAGCGGGCTCAATTTGAGCATGCTCTGGCGGTCCTGCTCGGACGTACGGCAGAGAGTCTGACGATCCCGCTGCAGCCGGCCAACCTATCGCCCCCGAAGATTCCCGTCGGACTTCCCGCCGATCTGCTCACCCGGCGACCTGACGTCGCCGCAGCGGATCGCCAGGTCGCCGCCGCCAACGCCCAGATTGGCATCGCCAAGGCTGCATACTTTCCCCAGCTCTCGTTGACCGGCCTAGTTGGCTATGAAAGCAGCAATGCCGCCACGCTGGTCAACTGGCAGAACACGATTGCCTCGCTTGGCGCTGGAGTAACCGCTCCCATCTTTACCGGGGGGAGACTGCGCGCCGGGGTGGAACAGGCGCAGGCTGCGTACCAGGCATCACTGGCGCAGTACGAGAAGGCGGTGTTGGTCTCGTATCAGCAGGTGGAGGATCAGTTGACGGCGCTGCGCTACCTGGAAACGCAGGCTCACCTGCAGCAGTTGGCGATCGAGGATGCCCAGCGCACGGAGCAGATCGCTCTGCAGCGCTTCAAGGGGGGAATCGACAGCTATCTCACGGTCGTCACCGCGCAACAGAGCGTGCTGATGAATGAACAGATCGCAGCGCAGATCGCGGGCCAGCGCGAGATCGATTCGGTAGTGCTGATCAAGGCGCTGGGAGGCGGATGGGCGGGCGCCAAGCACCCTGACGCCTCCGTGCATCGACCTTCACCAACTTAGCTCGCCCCAGCCAGCCAGGATCTGACCGCACATCGACCGATGCTGATCGTGGACGCTCAGAGCGTGAAGACAAACAAGTGCGCATTGCACACTTACGTAATGAAAGGGAACCATGTCCATCAATCGCCGCTTTGCCTTCATTCTTCTCGGCTCTCTGCTCTCCACCGCCTGCACCTTTGCCCAGCAGACAGTCCAGCAGACCGCCCCCGCGGCTCAGCCGCCCTCGGGTAGGATCACCCTCGACGTGGTCGTCACGCCCAAGGGGGGAGCTCCCGTTCCCAACATGCAGCGGCAGGACTTCACCCTCCTCGACAACAAAACCGCGCGCTTCATCACCTCCTTCCGCGCTCTCGCGCAGAGCCAGGAGCCGGCCGAGGTCGTCCTCGTCATCGACGACGTCAACACCGAATACCAGACCATCGCCTATGCCCGCCCTCAGATCGAGAAGTTCCTGCGCGCCAACGATGGCCACCTCCCCTACCCCACCACCCTGGCCGTCGTCACCGATACCGGCACCAAGATTCAGCAGAACGCGACCACCGACGGCAATGCCCTTAGTGCCGCCTTCGACCAGTACGAGGTCGGCCTCAAATCTCTTCGCCGCGACACCGGCATCTACGGCGCCGAGGATCGCTCTGATCTCGGCCTGCGGGGGCTCAGCTCGCTGATGACCCGCGAGAGCACCCGTCCCGGCCGCAAGCTCATCCTTTGGGTCTCGCCCGGCTGGCCCCTGCTCTCCGGTCCACGGCTCGACCTCGGATCGAAGCAGGAGCAGCAGATCTTCTCCGACATCGTGGCCCTCTCCACCCAGTTCCGCAACACCCGCACCACCCTCTACAACATCAATCCCCTCGGCACCAGCGAAGGGGTCATGCGCACCAACTACTACGAGGCCTTCATCAAGGGCGTCCAGAGGCCCAGCCAGGTCGACATCGGCGACCTCAGTCTGCAGGTCCTGGCTACCCAAAGCGGCGGTCAAGTGCTCAACGCCGACAACGACATCACCTCCCTCTTGCAGAAGGCCATGGCCGACACCAGCGCCTACTACGAGCTCTCCTTCGACGCCCCGCCCGCCGAGCATCCCGACGAATACCATCATCTCGAGGTGCAGTTGAACAACTCTAACTTGGTCGGGCGCACGCTCCAGGGTTACTATGCGCAGCCCTACAGCCCCCCCCGCCGCTGCGCAACCATAGCCTCCCGCTATCCACCCGCGCAGTCCAGGCCGCCCAGTCTCCCTCCTCGGAGTCAGACTGGCGCCTTCTCTACTTCACGCATCGGTGATGTCCTGTAATTGGCGATCCTCTCAGAGATGTTCGAATACCGTTCACTCTCGTCCAGCATGCACAGCGGATAGTAATGACGCTTATTGTCATTAAGCGCCGACAGGTCGATGACTTGGCGGTGGACAATCGCCTTGCGGAGACCCCTGCGAGACTGGAATGCTGTGGCGGATTGTGATGGTGTCGTCTCCTATCAGGACGTCCTTCACTACGAGGTGTACGATGCTGCTGCGAAAAAAGTACCGGTTGCTTGAATCATCCAACCGGTACTGCGTTCCAGGCAGCGCGGCGGGCATCTCTCATTCGGGCCGTCTCCCCCTGTTTACCACCTTGCTCTGTACCTTCCTGGTTCCACCCCGCCACCCCATTCAAGTAAAACTTCAAGAACTCTCCGCTATCTTCCTGTTCGTGAACCTCGAATGGTACAAAGTCATGCTTCCGGAGAAGATAGCCCACAAAATCCATTGACCGGCCACTATTGGGGTGTTTACCTTGTGGCTAATGACTGCCATGCATACCTTCACGCCCAACTCGGCCGCCGAGCCGGCTATTCCCCTCTCGATCTCGATGAACATCGGATCCACCATTCGGGACTACCGGCTGCAGAAGGGTATGTCCCAGGGCGACATTGAGAAGCGCACCGGCCTCCTGCGCTGCTATCTGTCGCGGGTGGAGAACGGTCACACCATCCCCTCGCTCGAGACCCTGCAAAAGATCGCCCGCGCCCTCGACCTCCAGCTCGCCCAGTTCTTTACCGAGGATGCCGTAGGCAAGGAGATGTCCCCCCTCCGCCTCAGCGAGGATGAGATTCGCTTCCTCACCCAGATTCAGCGCTACTCCGCTCACCTCAGCGACAGCGATCGCCGCCTGCTGCTCGCTATGGTGCGCAAGTTCGCCGCCACCGCTCTGGCGTAGGGTCGGACCTGGAACTCACCACACGAGCGGGATCGCCTAGCGCAGGTTGGCGATCAGGTAGCCGAACAGGGATAGCAGCAACGCCGCAATCCCAAAGGTAATCTTCTGCCGCCCCAGATAGCGTTGCCGCCCCGCGGTCATGCGCGGCGCCAGCGGACCTCCCAGCGCCAGCCCGGAGAAGAAGCCGCCCAGGTGCGCCATGTTGTCGATGCGGACGATCTGCAGCCCGGGGATGGCGGTCGCTCCGCCGATCACCAGATTGAGCACGGCAAACTGGATCACCGACCGGCGCAGCCGCCGCAGCTCCTCCCACGGGATCGGCAGCCTGCGATTGGACAGCAGCACGATCAGAATTCCCGCGATGCCGAAGACCGCGCCCGAGGCGCCCGCGCCCACGGAACCATCGTTGCCCTGCAGCAGGTTCACCGCGGTCGACAGCAGATTGCCCGCGACCCCGGTCAGCATATACACCGCCACCAGGCCGTACGGCCCAAGCAGCGGCTCACCCAGCAGACCCAGGTTCCACAGGCACCACATATTTGTTCCCAGGTGGATCCAGCCCACATGAACGAAGGTCGCCGTCAGCAGCCGGTACCACTCGCCGTGGTTCAACACCGAACCCGTATAGTTGGCGCCAAAGCGAACCAGATCGTTGGGCGTCGGGGACTGCGCCGACACGCCGTGCAGCACCATCCAAAGGAAGACCGCGCAGTTCACCCCCACCAGCAGATAGGTGCCGGGCGCTCCGAAGAGGTCCAGCCTGCGGGATCTTGCCTGCGAGGAGGAGCCGCTCTCGCCCGGCGCATACTCCGGAACCTGAACCCGTTCCTCCATCGGCCGATGCGTCTCGCCTTCGGGCGAGGACTGGTACCGCGACGGAGAAGAGGGAAGACCGTCCATGGCCGGGGTTAGGCTGCGTTCTTCGTGATGCGGTCTCGGTGGAGACGTTCCACCAGTTCGGCGGGCAGCCGGCTCGCCACGATG
>DATMOB010000037.1:0-19081 GCA_035568455.1 Granulicella sp. | reverse complement strand
CACCCCGGTCGATGCGCGCGTCGACCTGATCAAGAAGGTCGAGGGTGCTCCGGTGGAGCACGCCGAGGCGGTGCTGGCAGCCTATGAGCTGCTGCAGCAGCTCCATGAGAAGGGCATTCTGGAGCTGCTCACCGGCCTTCTGGCGGCCGGCGACACGGTGGTGAATCATGTCGTGGGCGTCATTAGCTCCCCGCAGGCGGTTACGGCCACCCGCCTGGGGCTGATGATGGTCAATCTGTTGGGTTCGATCGATGCGGACAAGATCACCGCGGCGTTGGCGGCAGGCAGCAAGGAGCCGCCAACGCTGCTCGCCATCGGCAAGCAGGCGACCTCGAAAGAGGCACGCCGTGGCATGGCCGTTGCAGTGGGGCTGTTGAACGTCCTCGGCGCCGCGCTCGATAAGCAGCAGCCAAAGAAGCACGGTTAGACGCTGCGCCTAAAGCTGCCGCCTGTACTGTCCGGGGGTCGCGCCGATGTATCGGCGAAACGTAGTGGTGAATTGGCTTTGGTCTGGAAAGCCGCACCGATGCGCGATCTCCAGCAGCGGCAGCTTGGAGTACGCCAGCAGCTCCTTCGCCTTCTCCACTCGCTGCTGCACAACATACTTGTGCGGCGTCATCCCGGTCGACTGCTGAAAAAGTGAGATGAAGTAGTTGGGGCTGATCTCCGCAACCTTCGCCAGTTCATCGAGCGAGAGCGGCCTTTCCAGATGATCCTGAATGTACTGCCGCACCCTCCGCTCACGCGATGGCCCTAGACCGCCACGATACAGCGGAAGGGCATTCGGCCTGCTGCTATAGCTGCGAATGAGGTGGCTCGCGGTCAACGTCGCCACCGATCGCGCAAACATCTCATTGACCGGGCCAAATTGCAGCTCCCGATACAGCTCTTTCGCAATTTGTATCAAAAACGGATCGCGCACCAGCAGCGAAGGCGAGAGCTTCGAGGACACCTCATGGGAATTGTCCTGCATCACCGCTTCAAAAAACTGGTCGTTGAGATAGATGTGCACCAGGGTAGCGCGGCGGTTCCAATGGATCGAGTGTTCCACCCCAGGCGGAACGATCCAAGCCATGTCCCCGTTCATCTCTTTGGTGCCCAGTTGCCCTGTCCCCGCCTGCCACTCCGCGCGCACATAGGCGGGGTTGGAAGCCACGGTAATCTGGGTGCAGTCGTGGCTGTGCTTGCTCCAGATCGAACGGTCCTGCTCCGCGGAATAGATGCTGTAGCCGCTATACTCCTGCCAGGTATGGTCGGGCGGCGGAGAGGGTTCAAGCCCAATCAAAAACTGCTTCGAATTATCCATGCAAACGCCTGACCCCGCACTCCCTGAACAAGCAGATACACCGAAATCCTTTCGATAATTGTATCCCGTCCATAATTTCCCTTGATATTAGACAAATAGATAGGTGAGATAGGCAAATAAGAGAAATGTGGTCTATCGACTACGGCCGCTCAGGCCAGGAATGTCTCGGATAGCGCCGCATCAGCTCGCGCCGCACCTGTGGGTAAAGCCGCTCCCAGAATCCCGCCAGGTCCGTCGTCGTCTGTACCGCCCGATGATTGGGTGCAAGCAGATGCACCACCACTGGCGTACGATCCTGCCCCAGGCGCGGCGTCTCCCGCATCCCAAAGAAGTCCTGCAGGCGAGACGCAATCCACGGCGACTTTCCGCTCTCATAGTGAATCTTCGTCTGCCGGCCGTTCTGCAGCCGCACGCTCACCGGAGCAATCTCCTGCAGCCGCCTGCTATCCATCCTCTGCTCCAGCATGGAGACCAAACCCGCCGCAGCTCCCTTCAACTCCGCAAAGCTGCGCAGTCCCGAGCACACATCCCGCAAACCCTGTTCAACATCCGGCCGATCGAGACCAGCGAACTCCACTCGAGCCATCAAATGCTCGAGCGCCTCGGCATCCACGAAGCGTTCGATCCCGCTCTCGATTGCCTTGCGCGCCAGCATCTCCGCCGCCGCCTCCGCATCCGGCGCCGCGTCTCTCGACTCCTGAATCACCAGGTCGTCATACAACAGCGCGCTCACCGACTCCACCCGCTCCGCCACACGATTCCAACTGACGCTCGTACGTTCTTGTACCTGATCCGGGAACAAATCAATCAGCCACTCCGGCTCGACGCGTGCCGTCATGCGCACCAGCGGCATCGGCCTGTCCTTGCGATCCTCGACATCGAGCGCGACCATAAACTCATACGCCGGAGCCTCTCCCGCTACCTCCGCCGACACCCCGTTCGACAGCATCACCAGATTGCCCGCGCGCCGCCGCGCAACCCGATCCGGAAAGCCCGCCAGCACGCTCAGCAGCAAGGCGTCATCGTCATGCCCTGCCTGCCGCGGAGGCCGAGCCACTCTGCGCAACTGCTCTAGGTGCTGAGTCAATCGATAGTCCCGCGGCAGCTCCATCGCGGCCAGCAGATCATTCACCTCGCTGCGCGCACCCGACCCCAGCAGAGCCGCCGCCGCACATCCTTCCTCACCCACACCGCGCTCCATCGCCTCCGTGACGATGCGCGACAGACGCGGCGGCAGAGGATATCGAGCCAGCCGCTGCGCCATGCCCCCAGCAGCCCCCAGGCGGTCGAGCATCGCCTCCGCCTGCTGCACCGCCGCCGCCGGAGGCCCGTCCAGCCACTCGATGCCGTCGAAGTGCGTAATCGACATCGCCCGCAGCGCGAGACCAAGCTGCGACAGATCGCTGCGTACAATCTCCGGCGCGTCGTGCTCTGCCCGCCGCAAATAGTCCTCCTCCGGATACAGACGCAACACCCGCCCCGCTGCTGTGCGCCCAGCTCGCCCCGCTCTCTGCTTCGCCGAGGCCTTGCTCACGCGGCCCACATGCAGCGTCGGCAATCCCGTCCACGGCGAGTACGTCGCGAACCTCGCCAGTCCGCTGTCGATCACCGCGCTGACCCCCTCCACCGTCACCGAGCTCTCAGCCACATTCGTCGCTAGAATCAGTTTGCGCTGCGCGGAAGGCGCCACTGCGCGATCCTGCTCCGCTGGCGGCAGGTCGCCATGCAGCGGCAGCACAAGCAGATCGCCCCTCTGCGCCACCGCAGCGCACTCGCGCATGGCCCGCCGAATCTCCGCTGCTCCCGGCAGAAAGACCAGCGTGTGCCCCGTGTGCCCTTCACGCAGCAGTATCTCCACCGCACTCCTCACCTGCGCCTCCAGCGGAGCAGGCGAATAGGGAAGATGCTCGATGGAGAGCTCGAACAACCGTCCCTCCGAACGCAATATGGGACAGTCATCCAGAAACCGCGCCACCGGAGCCGCATCGAGCGTCGCCGACATCACCACGATCCGCAGCTCGGGCCGCGTCCGCTGCAGTCGCTTCAACAATGCCAGCGCGAAGTCGCTGTCCAAATGGCGCTCATGAAACTCATCTAGAACAATTGCGTCCACGCCGCGCAGCGTGGGATCAGTAAGCAGACGGCGCGTCAGCACTCCTTCAGTTACAAATCGCACCCGCGTGCGCGGTCCCACCGCCTCTTCGAACCGAACCTGGTAGCCGGCCGTCGCGCCCACCTCTTCGCCCAGCTCCCACGCCACGCGACGCGCAGCCAGTCGTGCCGCAATCCTCCGCGGTTCGAGGACCACCACCTCGCCGCTCACCAACTCCAGCAGCGCCGGCGGCACGCGCGTCGTCTTCCCCGCGCCCGGAGGTGCCTCGAGCACCAGGTTCGGGGTACGTCGCAGCGATGCCACGATCTCCGGCAGAAGCGCGTCCACCGGAAGAGATGGTGTGCGGTTTGCCAGTCCTACCGAACCACGCTGTTCGACAACCGTCAATCGCTCACCTCAGTCGGCAAGAACGCTCAACAGGCAGCGCCCATCTGCGGGTTCGGGAAGGTGTCCTGGTTCTCCGCGTCGCTCAGATCCAGGCAGGCAAAGTCCTTCTCCACCATCAGGTCCAAAGCTCCGTGCGCGCCAACATCGACCTTCGCATAGATCCCCACCTGATCGTTGTCCGCCGCCCAGGTGGCCGCTGCCTGCTGCGGAAGCACGATCGCAATCTCCTTCGGCTCATGGCGCAGCCGCGTCTCCTTCAGCCCAGCCCCCGTCTCGAGCGCGTACGTCAACGAGGCCTCTGCACCGGGTCCCAGGTAAAGCGTCTCCGCAATGCGTCCACCGTCGACCAGCTTCGCCACATCGGAGCGAAGCAATCTCAACCGAATCGAATTACCACTGATACGCAGCTTCATATCGTTTCCTTTGTTGCTCCAGAGCGACCCAGAACGCGATCTGCCCCGTGATAGACATTGAAATGGTCCTTGCGCAGGAACCCTACCAAACTGATGTCAAACTCCTTCGCAACCTGGACCGCGAGGCTCGACGGAGCTCCAACCGCGACCACCATGGGAATCCCTCCCATCAGCGCCTTCTGCAGCAGCTCGAAGCTCACCCTGCCCGACAACAGCAGCAGCCCGTCGCGCAATGGCGTGCGATCGGCAAGAAACTCCGAACCCAGCAGCTTGTCGACCGCATTGTGCCGGCCCACATCCTCGCGAATCGCGTGCAGGTTCCCGGCTGCGTCGAACAGTCCAGACGCGTGCAACCCACCCGTCCGCTCAAACACATTCTGCGCCGCTCTCAACTTTTCCGGAAGCGAGTAGAGCAGCTCTGCATCTACCCGAAAGCGGTTCACCGAGCGCGGCGGACAGACCGTACGCAGCGCCAGCAGCGAGGCCTTCCCACAGATGCCGCAGCTTGATGTCGTATAAAAATTGCGCTCCAGGTTCGACAGACTCACCGTGACATCGTCGGCCAGCTCCACCCGCACCACGTTGCGCTCCGGCTGATAGGGCAGCACCGTGTTACTCGGGAGTGGCTCTCCGCCATCGTGGACATCGACAGCCTCATCTCCGTCACGAACCTGCCCTGACTGCGAAGACCGTCCCACCACGTAACCGATGTGGCGGATCTGATCGAGATCGCTGACAATCCCCTCGGTCAGCAGAAACCCCGCCACCAGCTCAAAGTCGTTTCCAGGAGTCCGCATCGTGACCGAGATGGACTTCACCCGGCGATCCTTCGCCGGTCCATACATCAACTGCAGTTCCAGTGGCTCTTCCACCGCAAGCAGATCCGAGGCTGGCTGCGCCTCCGCCCCAAAAAACCTGCGGACCGACACCTCTGCGGTCGTCCGGTCGCCCAAACCCTCCGGCGCTTTTACATCCGCAAGCAGTTCGCTCTCAGTCCCCATTACAGACACCCACTACCCTATATCTTATAAGATGCCGGGCGCCGCGGTGATGATGCGCTTTTCGGCCGCATCCGGCACTCAGCCTAAAAGGCAATCTGCATCGACGCCGCCACGGTGCGCGGCGCACCCAGAAACGCCGTATTGCTGCTCGCATTGGTTCCCGTGATGTCGCCCGGCCCAATGGTGGAGTAATAGCGCGTGTCGGTGACATTCTCCGCCGCCACCCTCCACGTCGTCACCTTGCGCAGCACCGCGTGCGAATATCGCAGCCCGACATCGAAGGTGTTGTACCCCGCGGTGAAATGCAGGTTCTCATCGTCCTGCGGACGCCGGCCAACGAACTGCCAATCGCCGCTCACAATCAAGCCCTCGATTCCCGGCACCCGATATTCGCTCAACAGATTCGATTTATACGCCGGCGTGCCGACAAACAGCTTGTCGTTGGTCGCCGCGATGCCCGTGTTGGTAAGCCGCGGATTCAGCGCCGTAAATCCTCCATCGATCATCAGACGACGAAAGACATTGCCCTGCGCCGAGATCTCCGCCCCATAGTTCACCTGATTCCCGGTGATCATAAAAACATTCGCGGCATTCGTATTCGCGAACGGCCGTTCGATCCGAAACAGCGCCGTGGACAGGCTGATCGTGCTGACCTGCGCCTTGTATCCCACCTCCCACTCCTTGCTGCGATAGGGCGCCAGCGCCTGATTCGCATTGACCGCGTTGCCCGGAGCCACGTCGCCCTGCTGCAGACTGCTCGCATAGGTCGCGTAGATCGTCATCCCATCCTCGGGCTTATACATCACACTCACCGAGGGACTGATGCCGTTCTTGTTCGACCCGCTCGTACGCACCCCCGCCGCATTGTTGTTGTCCACTCCAATCCAGTCCTGGCTCGCCGCCAGCCGAACCAGAATGTGCTTGGAAAAGGTCATCAGGTCCCCCACATTGAAGCCCTGCTGATGCACGACAAGCGACTGATAGAGATCCTTATTCCTAGGCAGCCCGGCCGCCGGCGCAGCAAAGATCACTGGATTGTTGACGTTCGCCGTCCCGAGGAACAGACTCGCCGCCGAAGGCACCATCCCGTCGGCATAGGTGGTGAACTTATATCCCGTACTGCCGATCACCACATCATGCGCGATCCCCCACCTGCGCACGTTGCCCTCAAGATACCCCAGGTCACTGAGCACTCCAAAGCGCGGCGCAAAGCCCGACGCCAGCGACGAACTATAGTCGCCGTTGTTGTCCGTAATGTTGTTGACCGGCGTGTCCATCATCCGATCCAGCCGTTGCCCGAGTCCGCCCAGCATCAGGTGCCAGTTCGGAGTGATCTCCTGATGCAGCCGCACACTGGTGCTCTGCGTCGTCAGATTCACCCCGGCATAGGCCTGCCCAAAGCCCACGCGAGTCGGATCAGGAGCCGCCGGCAGCAGCACCGTAGGCGCAGGCGTTACCGTGGCCGTCTTGCTCGGTCCGTACGTAAACCATCCCGGATATCCACGCTGCACGATGTCATAGGCGCTATAGTGCGCATCAATCAAGGTCTTCGCACTCGGCCGCACATCAAACGCAAACTCCGCCAGCCTTCTGCGCATGCGGCTCTCTTGCACATACGCCGTGCCATCGCCATAGAGCAGGTTCGCCCGATAGCCAAACATCTTGTTCGCACCGAAGCGGCCCCCCGTATCGAGATACGCCGTCCCAACCGACCTGTCGTCGTAATCGAGAGTAAGCTTGGTGCTCCGCTCCTCCGTCGGCCGCTTCAGCACGAAGTTGAACATGCCCGAAGGATTGGCCGGTCCATACATCGACCCACCGAGCCCGTTCACCACCTCCATCTGCTCATACTGCTCCATGGCGTTCGCGCTCGTGATCGCGATCCCCATGCCATCCATGCGCGTGTTCTGCATGTTGCTGCCCTCGATCCCACGCGTCTCCGGACGAATAATCTCCGAGCCCTGCTGCTCCTGGAACGACACCAGCGGAAGATACTTGATCGAATCCTTCAAGCTCCTGGGCTGCTCGTTCGCAATCACATCGCTTGGAAGCACGCTGATCGCATAAGGCGTGTTGAGGATCGGAGCACGGCCCAGGATCCCCGACGCAACGCTGTCGACCCGGTACCCGCTCTCCGCGCTCCCCGGCTGCGCGGCCGTCACCGTGACCGTCTGCGTATCGCCACTCACCGCGCCGCTCTGCCCAGACTGCGCAAACGCCGGCAGCACTCCCAGCAAGAACACATGACCCAAGACAATATTTCGACCGAAGCAAAACTTATCACTACAAAACCATGAAGCGGGGAGGTATCTCATTCCATTCCTGAATCTGGAGCCCTGATGTGTCACTCAATGTGTGACGCGGCAATCCAAGCGAAACGCTTCTAATCGTTTCACAATCTCGAATTTAGGCGGATAGATATAGCTTGTCAAAGCCAGAAGTGGGCGCAAGACTCCCTATTCCATGTCTCGCACCTAAGACACAGAGTTCTTCACAACCCGCAAGAATTTTCAGAAAAACTGGAGAAGAGCTAAGCGCCCGCAACCGCACCCGCATGCGTACCCGTACCCGCCACATGCCGGTACTGCGGCGCATACCCAAGCTCCCGCGCATAGTCGAGGATTCGCTCGAAGTCCAGGCTGATCGTCGCCCCGGCCTTCTGCGTCACCTCATCCTCGATCGGCAGATCAAAGTCATCCGCCCCATAGTGCAGCCCTTCGAGCGCCCGCTGATTCTGCGTCAGCACCGACGTGCGTATACGCGGAATGTTGTCGAAGAAGATCCGGCACAACGCCAGGTGGCGTAGGTACTCCGCCGTCGTAATCTCGATCCCGCCAATCTGTGTGAAGTACGGCTTGAACGTCCAGCACAGAAAGCTCGCCAGCCCCTGGGTCTCATCCTGAAACGCCCGCGTCCGCTCCATGTGCTCCAGCCGCTCGTCCAGCGTCTCGTCGAAGCCGATCACCATCGTCGCCGTTGTCTTCAACCCCGCCGCCACAATCGCCCGCTGCGCCTCGAAGTACTCGGCAACCGTGTACTTGAACTTCGAGTGCCGCGCCCGGAACCCCTCGGTCAAAATCTCCGAGCCGCCGCCCGTAATCCAACGCACCCCCGCCGCCTTCAGCCGCTCCGCCGCCTCGGCGAAGCTCAACCTCGCATGGTCAGCCAGATACATGAACTCGGCAATCGTTAGCGCATAGAACTCCAGCGTGTCGCCATAGCGCGCGCGGATCGCCGCGAACAGATCGCAGTAGTAGCTCAGCGGCAGCGCCGGATTGAACCCGCCATTGAACGCCGCCAGATCTCCGCCCAGCGCCAGCAGCTCGTCTAGCTTGGCGAAGACCTGCTCCTGCTCCATCACATATCCGCCAGCCTGGCCCGGCAGCCGGTAGAACGCGCAGTAGTCACACTGCGCCACGCACACATTCGTGTAGTTGATGATGCGCATCACCATATATGTGCATGATCCAGGCACATAAAAGCGCTCCCGCACCCGCGCCGCCAGCGCCCGCAACTCCGCATCCGACGCATACTGCCACAGCCAGCGTGCCTCGGTCACATCAATACGTTGGCCGCGCTCGACCTTCCCCGCAATCGCGGTCAAAGAGATCTCGGATGACGTCGCCAGGCTGCTCATCACTCCATTCTATCGTCTTCCCCGCGACTGCCCGCGTCGCGCCCGCCGCCCTTCCCTACTTCGCCTCACCCTCGCTAACCCGGCTCTTTCGCAGATCCTCGCTCAGCAGAATCGCCTCGGCGATCTCCCGCATCGACTTCCGCCGCTGTCGGCTCTGGCGCTGCATCAGCCGATAGGCCTCATCCTCGCCCACCGCCAGATCCCGCTGCAGCACCCCCTTGGCCCGGTCCACAGCCTTGCGTGTCTCCAGCCGCTCGGCAAGCTGCAGATTCTCGCTCTCCAGCCGCGCCCGCTCAATCTCCGCACCCACCAGGAACCCCAGCATCGAAAGCAGCCGCACCTCGTGCTCGGTGTGCTGATAGCTCAGCCGATGCTGCAGATTGATCACCCCCACCACCTTGCTCGCACACAGAATCGGCGTCGACAGCATCGCCTCGAAGTGGTCCTCCGGCAGATTCTTGAACGCCTTGAAGCGCGGATCATTGGCCGCGTTCGACGCAATCGCCACCGGCTCGCGATGCTCCGCCACCCATCCCGTAATTCCCTGCCCCATCGACACGCCCAGCTGCCCCAGCACGTCCGCATGCGGGTTCTTCGACGCTCGCAGCACCAGCTTCTCGCCCTCCAGCACATAAATGAAGCAGGAGTCACATGGAACCACCGTAGTTACAAATTGCACGATCCGTTCGAGCACCACGTCGATCGAATCCGCCGCCGCAATCCGGCTGCTGATCTCATGCAGAAAGTCCATCGGCTCCAGAGCATCGCGAAATCCCGCCGTTGTCGCCGTCGAAGCCGCAACCCGCCGCACCGGCTTCGCCACCCGCTTCGGCGCCGCCTCCCCATGCTCGACCGCCTCGCCCGGCGGCGAAAACGTCAGTCCAGCCAGTCGCGCCGCCAGCGCCACATCCATGCCGCTGCGCTTCCGCTTCAGCACCTTGCCCGCGTACTGCGCCGCCTCGTTGATCAAAAAGCCCATCTTCGGATGCGACGGCTCGAAGTCCGGCGTCACCCCATAGTGCGCCAGCTCCTCCGAGGTCGTCGGCCCGATCGAGATCACCACGATCGACTCCATCCCCGCCCGCAGCTCCTCCACGCAGCTCATCTGCTCCGCCACCAGAAACAGGTGAATCACCTGCACCGCCGTCATGAACAGCACCACGTCGATGCTGCCGTTCGCAATCCCCAGAACGCACTCGCGCAGCGGCCGCAGGTCCTCCGGCAGCGCCCACTGATACACCGGAACCTTGGTCACCTGCCGGCAGCGCTGGCTCAGCGCCGCCAACAGCTCCGGATTCGACGCGCCATACTCCTGCACCGCCACCCGAAAACCCGCCAGCTCCGCGCCATACTCCCCATCGAGCCCCTGCAGCAGCTCCCGCCAGGTCGACGGCTCCGCCGCCAGCACGCTCACCGGCACCTTCAACTCCCGCAGCACCGCCTGCGGCTTCGGCCCCCGCGCCGCCACTCGCACCCGCCCGAGCGCCCCCAGAAACTCCTCCCGCTTGTACCTCGTCGCCGCAATCTCCACCAGAGCCCGCACCCCGACCCCGGTCAGAAACACCACCAGCTCAAACTCCCCCCGGATCACACCCCCAGCAAACTCCAGCGCCGCCGCGTTTGTCTCGAGCGGCAGCTCGCGCATTGCCGGCACCACGAACGGCTCGCCGCCGTAGGTCGCGATGAGCTTGGCCACCTCCTTCGCCCGGCGGGACTCAAGCGAAAGAACGCGCAGTCTATCAAATGACGCATGTGCCATTAATCCCTCCCAGCCAGCGCGTCACCGCTTCGATCCATCCCGGCGGCTCGAAACGATCGCACTCTGAGACTACTGCGGCCCCCCCGATAGGAACCGGCTCCCGCACAGACAAAGGCTTGCCAATATCTAAGATTACTGTTCACTGTGCACACATCATATACGCCGTCCCGCCAGTCAAGCCCCGCCCATAGCCCGATTCAACACCGGCCCATAACTCTCTCCAATACTGCGACTTCCCCTCTTCACCGCCTCTTCACCCCAAACCCCAAAAGCTTGTCATCCTTCCGCGAAACGGGAGGACCTGCTGTTTCCTTTGCTGTTTCCCTTGCCTCTTTGGCTTGTCATCGCCGACAGGAATCTGCTTTTCTCCGGGTGCCCCATCTTCGGCGCAGCCCGTCGGGGTCCCCAGCGAGCGGTCTTCTCCCTCGCCGGGGTGATAGAGCGTCTAAGGTTGGCATCGAGTGCGGCGAAACCGCACCTCCTCCCCAGCCAAGATCAAATAGAGAAACGTCATCTCGACCGAAGATGAGGACAGCCGTCCGCCGCGCAGTGGAGAGACCCCTGTATTTCATTTGCCCGCAGCCGGGTTCGCCATCTCGCCGCGTTTTGGTCTGGTTGGCATCGAGCGCGGCGAGACCGCTTTATGCCTAAAGCGGAAGACCGCTGTCACCCCCCCGAACCCATCCAACCTCCACAAAACAAGGCACATCCACCTGAAGCAAAGGATGTTCCCCGGTTGCTACGATTAAATAAAGAAGTAAACATAGCACCAAGCCCCGGCCAACCCGGGACCTTCGCATTTAAAGACCTGACTTGGACCAGACTTCATTTGGGCTTAGGTCATTTGCTTTCTAGACTTTAGGACTTCACCCTGGGAGGGGGGGGGTAGAAGACCCGCAGCGTACCCAATCCAGAGATTGGGCAGCTTTACAGAAGCGGATTTGTTCCCTGCGAGCCGGAAGCTCTAAGATGACCTGCATCCTCGCTTGATCTCTTCGGAGCCTCCGCCCCATGCCGAATCGCTGCCTCGCCCTAAGCCTGCTCGCCTGCTGCACGCTCGCGCCCGTGTCGGTGCCCGCCCAGCAGCCGTCCTCCAATCAGACTTCGGCCCCCGACCTGCATTGGCGCATGATCGGCCCCTATCGCGGAGGCCGCACCCGCGCCGCCGCCGGCGTCCCCGGCCAGCCCAACGTCTTCTACGTCGGCCAGGTGGACGGCGGTGTCTGGAAGACAGACGACTACGGCCGCACTTGGAACCCCATCTTCGATAGCCAGCCCACCCAGTCCATCGGAGCCATCGCCGTCGCCCCCTCCGACAGCAACATCGTCTACGTCGCCAGCGGCGAGGGCCTGCACCGCCCAGACCTCTCGGTCGGCGACGGCATCTACAAGTCCACCGACGCCGGCAAGACCTGGCGGCATACGGGCACGACCGACGGTGGCCTGCGCGGATTGAGAGATGCCCAGCAGATCCCTGCCCTGGCCGTCGATCCCCAGGAGCCCAACCGCCTCTTCGCCGCCGTCCTCGGCCACCCCTACGGCCCCAACCCCGAGCGCGGCATCTACCGCTCCACCGACGGCGGCGAGAACTGGACGAAGGTTCTCGACAAAGGGCCGACCGTCGGCGGCTCCGACGTCCTGATCGATCCCACCAACCCCAGCGTGGTCTACGCCGCGCTCTGGGAGTCGACCCTCGGACCCTGGGAGGACGGCAATAACTACCAGGGCACCCACGGCGGCCTCTTCAAGTCCACCGATGGCGGCGACACATGGCACCCCCTCACCAAGGGCCTCCCCAGCGACCTCGTTCAGATCCAGGTCGACATCGCCGCCAGCGCCCCCAGCCGCCTCTTCGCCTCGGTCTCCACCACCCATGAGGACGGCTACGCCTCCGGCACCGGCCTCGGCATCTATCGCTCCGACGACGCCGGCGAGACCTGGTCCAAGGCCACCGACGACCCCCGCCCCGCCATGAAGATCGGCGGCGGCGACCTACCCATCCCCAAGGTCGATCCCAAGAATCCCGACGTCGTCTACAGCACCAGCATCGTCACCCTGCGCTCCACCGACGGCGGCCGCACCTGGACCAGCCTGCGCGGCGCCCCTGGCGGCGACGACTACCAGAACCTCTGGATCAACCCGGACAATCCCAACATCCTGCTCCTGGTCAGCGATCAGGGAGCGCTCGTCAGCGTCAACCGCGGCGCCACCTGGAGCTCCTGGTACAACCAGCCCACCGCCCAGCTCTACCACGTCGCCACCACCAACACCTTCCCCTACAAGGTCTGCGCAGGCCAGCAGGAGAGCGGCTCCGTCTGCATCTCCAGCCGCGGCAATGACGGCTCCATCACCTTCCGCGACTGGCACCCCGCCGGCGTCATCGAGTACGGCTACACCGCCCCCGACCCCCTCCACCCCGAGATCGTCTTCGGCGCCGGCCGCACCGAGGTCTCCCGCTACAACAGCATCACCGGACAGGTGCAGAACGTCACCCCCATCCCTGTCCACGACCCCCAGTACCGCGCCGACCGCACCGAACCCATCGCCTTCTCCCCCGTCGACCCCCACCTGCTCTTCTACGCCGCCAACGTGCTCTTCGAAACCCGCGACTCCGGCAAGACCTGGCAGAAGATCAGCCCCGACCTCAGCCGCGAACACTCCGGCCTGCCCGCAACCCTGCCACAGCGTCGGGCCGCCGAAGCCGACGATGCAGCGAAAGAAGCCGCCAAGCGCCGCGGCGCCATCTACTCCATCGCTCCCTCCTTCAAGACCGCCGACACCCTCTGGGCCGGCACCGACGACGGCCTGCTCTGGATTACCCACGACCACGGCCGCAGCTGGAAGGACATCACCCCGCGGCAGATGACCCCCTGGAGCAAGGTCACCCAGATCAGCGCCTCACACTTCGACGACGCCACCGCCTACGCCTCTGTCAGCCGGCTGCGCCTCGACGATCTCCACCCCTACCTCTACCGCACCCATGACGGCGGCGTCACCTGGCAGCCCATCGTCGCCGGCCTGCCCGACAACTCCCCCGTCGACACCGTCCGCGAAGACCCGATCCGCAAGGGTCTGCTCTTCGCCGGCACCTCGACCGCCGTCTGGATGTCGCTCGACGACGGCGACCACTGGCAGCCGCTCCAGTTCAACCTGCCCCACACCTCCATGCGCGACCTCTGGATCCAGGACAACGACCTGATCGTCGCCACCCACGGACGCTCCTTCTGGATCCTCGACGACATCTCGCCCCTGCGCCAGCTCGCCTCCCTCAACTCTGAAGACCGTACTCCCGCAGCCAACCCCTACCTCTTCCAGCCCGCCAGCGCCTACCGCCTCCGGCGCAGCACCAACACCGACACCCCTTTGCCCATCGACGAGCCCGCTGGCGAGAACCCTCCCGACGGCGCCATCGTCGACTACTCCCTTCCCAACACCATCTCCGGCCCGGTCACCCTCGAGATCCTCGACGCCAGCGGCAAGCTGGTGCGCCGCTACGCCAGCACCGACGCTCCCTACGCCAGCGAGGCCGAGCTCGCCCAGCAGCTCATCCCGCTCTACTGGCTGCGCCTGCCCCAGACACTGCCCGGCGGCCCCGGCATGCACCGCTGGGTCTGGGACCTCCGCTCCACCACCCCCACCTCGACCCACTACGAGTACCCCATCTCCGCCGTCCCCCACGCCACCCCGCGCACCCCGCAAGGTCCGCTCGCGCTCCCCGGCACCTACCAGGTTCGCCTCACCGCGAACGGCAAGGTCCTGACCGCGCCCCTGGCCATCAAGATGGACCCACGCGTGAAGGCAACCGACGCCGAGCTGCGGTCTCTCTTCGCCCTCGAAAGCAAACTCGCCGGCATGCTCTCCACCAGCTCCATCGCATCGCTCGAAGCCCACTCCGCGAGCGAACAGCTCGCGGAGCTGGCGAAGACGGCGCCCCTATCCGAGAAGGCTTCGATCGAACAGCTGGACAAGCAGCTGCAGACGTTGCTCAGCGGCGAACGGAAGCCCGAACACGCCAAGCCGACCACTCCTCCAATCGAGCAGCCCAAGCAGCCAGAACCGCCCAAGGGAATCCAATCCCCGAGCCACATCGCGCCGCTTACAATCGAGGAGAAATCTCCCGGCCTCGACGATGTCGCCAGCGAGGTCGCATCGCTCTACACACAGACAGGCATGGCCGACGCCGCTCCTACCGCCGCCCAGCTCCAGGCCGCCGAGCATACCGGCAAAGAGCTCAGCGAAGCGCTCGAGCCCTGGGAGCGCCTGAAGCGCTCGTCGATTCCCGAGTTGAATCGCAAGCTACGCGCCGCGCATCTACCCGAGATCAACCTCGAACGGAGACCGCAGACCATGCCCGAAGGCGGCGACGTGGACTGAGCAGGAATCCAGCCTAGCCAACCCAACCAATTTCCAAAATCCCCGGAGCAAAGCATGAGTGGAACTCGCAGCACAACGGCAAAGCATCGCAGCAGCAAAACGGCAAAGTATCTCAAGGGAGCCGTCCTCTCCCTGTTGCTCGCACTGCCCGCGGCCGCGCAGTCCGTCTCTCCGCAGCTCTTCGATGATATGCAGTGGCGGCTGATTGGCCCCTTTCGCGGCGGCCGCGCCGTCGCCGTAGCCGGTGACCCCGGCGACCCCGCCACCTTCTACTTCGGCGCGGTCGACGGCGGCGTCTGGAAGACCACCGACGCCGGCACCGTCTGGAAGCCGGTCTTCGATCACCAGCCCGTCGCCTCCATCGGTGCGCTCGCCGTCTCCCCCTCCAATCCCAACGTCATTTATGTGGGCACCGGCGAGAGCGACATCCGCTCCGACCTCGCCTCCGGCAACGGCGTCTACAAAACCACCGATGCCGGCGCCACCTGGAAGCACCTCGGCCTCGACGACACCCGTCAGATCAGCCGCATCGCCATCGACCCCACCAACCCCGACATCGTCTACGTCGGCGCCCTCGGCCATGCCTACGTCTCCGACTCCCACTCCCCCGCCGACTCCAACCACCAGGGCGGCATCTACAAGTCCACCGACGGCGGCGTCACCTGGAGGCGGGTCCTCGATCGCGGCGCGAACCTCGGTGTAGCAGACCTCGCCATCGCCGCCGCCAAGCCCAGCGTCCTCTTCGCCTCGCTCTGGAACGCGCATCGCGTCCCGTGGAGCACCTACGCCCCTCTCCCCGGCCCCGGCAGCGGCCTGTATCGCTCGCAGGACGCCGGCCAGACCTGGCAGCCCTGCGCCGGCCACGGTCTGCCCGAAGGCCCCTGGGGCCGCTCCGGCGTGGCCGTCAGCTCCGACGGCCGCCACGTCTACGCTCTCATCGAGGCCAAACAGTCCGGCCTCTACGTCTCGAGCGACGGCGGCGACAACTGGCATCTCACCAACACCGACGCCCGCCTCACCAGCCGCGCCTGGTACTTCAGCCGCATCACCGTCGACCCCAGCAACCCCGACGTGATCTACGTCCCCAACGTGGCCCTGCTCGGCTCCGCGGACGGCGGCAAAACCCTCTCCGTCGTACGCGGCGCACCGGGAGGCGACGACTACCACGAGCTCTGGGTCGATCCCATGAGCTCCTCCCGCATGATTCTCGGCAGCGACCAGGGCACCACCATCAGCCTCAACCGCGGCAAAAGCTGGTCCTCCTGGTACAACCAGCCCACCGCGCAGCTCTATCACGTCACCACCGACGACCAGTTCCCCTACACCGTCTACGGCGCGCAGCAGGACAGCGGCGGCGCCGCCGTCCTAAGCCGCACCGACCACCTAGAGATCACACCCCGCGACTGGTCTCCCGCCAGCGGCAGCGAGAGCGGCACCTTCGCCGTCGATCCCAAGGACCCCAATATCGTCTACGCCAGCGGCAGCTACGGCACCGTCGCCCGCTGGGACAAGAAGCGTTCCCTATCGCAGGACATCACACCCTGGCCCGTGCCCGTCTTCGGCAGCGAGCTCTCCGCGCGCAAGTACCGCGATCCCTGGACCCCGCCGCTCGTCTTCTCTCCCGTCGACAAGACCTCGCTCTACCTCGGCAATCAATACGTCCTCAAGACCACCGACGGCGGCCTGCACTGGACTCAGATCAGCCCCGACCTCACCGGCTCCGCCGCCAACCAGCCCTCCTCCACGTCAACCGTAGCCTCGCCCGGAGCTGCGGCCCACAACACGATCGCTGACGCCGGCAAGCAGGATGCCCCCACGATTGAGGACGCAATCGCCCGCGGCTACGGCACGCTGGCGACCGTAGCTCCCTCCTATGTGGACAAGGACGTCCTCTGGACCGGCAGCGATACCGGCATCATCTCGCTCACACGCGACGGCGGCAGATCCTGGACCAACGTCACACCGGCAGTGATGCAGGCGCCGGACAAGAGCTGGAGTAGAGTCGCTCTGATCGAACCCTCCCGCTTCGACGCAGCCGTGGCCTACGCTGCGATCGAGCGCCATCGCATGGACGACCAGTCCCCCTACATCTACCGCACCCGAAACTACGGCAAGAGCTGGGAGCCGATCACCACCGGCCTCGCCGCACCCGCCTTCGTCAACGCCGTCCGCGAGGATCTGAAGCAGAAGGGACTGCTCTATGCCGGCACCGAGTTCGGCGTCTACGTCTCCTTCGACGACGGCGACCACTGGCAGCCCCTGCAGCTCAACCTCCCCGTCAGCTCCGTCCGCGACCTGGTCGTCCACGGCGACGACCTCGTCATCGCCACCCACGGCCGGTCCTTCTGGATCCTGGACGACATCACTCCCCTGCGCCAGGCGGCCAGCCACGCGCACAGCTCCACGCCCTTCCTCTATCAGCCGCAGACCACCATCCGCATCGACAACGACGGCTTCCCCGGCACCCCGCTGCCACCCGAGGAGCCCACCGCACAGAACCCTCCCAACGGTGCGATCCTCGACTACTACCTTCCCTCGACAGCTCGCAACGTCGAGCTGAGCATCTACGACGCAAAGCACAAGCTGGTACGCCACGTCTCCTCGGAAAAGGAATCCGGCAACGACTCCGGCGACAAATCCGAGAAGGAGCGCGAAGAGAATCACGCCTCGCTTCCCATCGCCGAGCGCTGGTTCCCCGTTCCCCAGCATCTTGAGACCGAGCCCGGCATGCACCGCTTCATCTGGAACCTCTCGTGGGGAACCTCCGGCGTAGCCGAGAGCGATGATCCCGACGACGGCGAGGGCAGCATCCCCCGCGGACCACGCGTCGCGCCCGGCAGCTACACCCTCGAGCTGGAGGTCGACGGAAAGAAGGCCGCCCCCGAGACTCTGGTGGTCGTCATGGACCCGCGCTCCCCCGCCAGCCCGACCGTCCTGCAACAACAGTTCGAGACCAGTTACAAAATCTTCCAGGACTCCCTTGAAAGCCGCCGCGCACTCGCCGAGATCGGCTCGCTCGAAGAGCAACTAGCCAAAATCGCGAGCACTCCCGCCCTCCAAAAACAGACCGCTGACCTCACCACCTCGATCCACGCCCTGCTCGACGGCGACCCGCACTCCACCGAACGGACCATCGGCCTCGAGCAGGCGAACACCGAGTTGACCTCCGCCCTCAACGTAGCCGAGAGCTCCGACCGCGCCACCCCAGCGCAGGCGCTCGCGGTCTACGCCGAGGCCCGCAAAGCCTCGGCCGCCCGCGTCCAGGAGTGGGCCTCTCTGAAGAAGGGCGCTCTCGCCGACCTCAACCAACAGCTGAAGTCCCAGAGCATCCCGCCCATCGCAATCGGCGAGATCGAGCGCGAGGTCTACTACCTGATGACCCGCTGAACGTACCCGCAGTTGGATGGAGCTCTTCCCCGAGCAGCTACTCGGGGAAGAGCTCCGCCATTGCATCCCGTCCCCGCCTCCCATACACTTGGAAGAGTCCTACCAGGGGCGGTTAGCTCAGTTGGTTAGAGCACCTCGCTTACACCGAGGGTGTCGGGGGTTCGAGTCCCTCACTGCCCACCACTCACTTCACAACTCATTCAAAATGAATATCTTGCAAGGAATCAGCAATTTAGGTTTTCGCCTGAATTGCCATTTTTGCCTGTTTTGCCCTCTATTTCACTTCTGACCCCCGAAAATCGTACCAAGGCTGTTTTTTCGTACCATGGTGATTCCATATGGTTTATGGAGATTTCCCCGCCATGGACTTGTATACCAGGATCAGCCTTACCAAGACCTTCATGGTACGACTTTCAACCCGGCATCGTACCAAGGCCGGACGTAGAAAGGCACCCCGAAGGGTGCCTGAGATGCCCATACAAGTGCAGAAGGAATTGGCCGGTAGTCAACGGGACATCTAAAACGACCTCCGGGTACACTTCATCAATCTGAGTGTCAGAAAGAGACTCTACTATCGATGGAATGGAGCGGCACAACGCCGCGATGCGACGAATCAATTCTTCTTTGGGAAGGCCTTTCGAGCTGAACTCTTGTGGTCGATTTCGAACATAGGCCAAGTTGCCGAGTTGACGCCCAATGTACTC
>DATMOB010000036.1:0-42488 GCA_035568455.1 Granulicella sp. | reverse complement strand
CTTCGGGTCTCGTCCCAGCGCGCGACGGTGCGTCGGAAAAACGATTCCCCCGACCTTGTGATGGTCGAAGCAATAGTGGGCGGCACCGGCGGCGGGACCGTCTCCAAGGATGCCTACGACGTAGTTGAGACGTTTCAGGAGCCCCTGCTGGTTGAAGTAGAAGGTTTGTTCGGCGGAGTGCGTGGGATAGTCGTCCGGGAACCTGACCACCATTCGACGCCACGTCTCACCGTTTTCTTCATGCGATTCGATCTCCGTAACCTCAAAGCCAGGTTCGGCGAGGTTGAATGGAGAGGACAAGTAATTCAGAAAAGCGTATCCGACAAAGTAGAGCTCCTGTAGCTTGCTCCACGGCGTCATCAGGTCGTGACCGGAAAAAGAGCCACGCGGCGAGGTAAGTTTCTGAACCACGGTTCCCGCAGCATTTTCGACCCAGACTCGATCTGGAGTGAAGTACCCGGTCGAATCTTCGCCGTCAAATGGCGAGACGACGACCAGCTTTCTGCTCGGTTCAACATGTAACGCAACATTGAGACTTTGTGGAAGTCCTTTGGCGCGCCACAGTTGTCCTCCAATGGACAGCATCAGGTCGATGCTCTTGACCTGATGCCAACGTGTCAGGCCGCCGTGCGCGTCAAGAGCCAGTTCTAAGAGCGGAACCATGTGAAATCACCTCTCGATGCAACCTTCAGTGACACCCTGAGGAGAGCCACGTTTCGACAGTCAGCCAATCAGTGACGGGGAAACGCTGCGTAAGCCGTCGAAAAACATAGCCATTACGAAGTATTGCGTCTCCTGTCGCTCATACTTTAATCATGCAACAAGCATAGGATGCCGCATGCGGTATAATGATGCAAGTAGATTGATGAAAACTTGAAGGGTCGAATATGCGAAGAAAATCCTTACAGGATGCCATCTGCCCCATGGCGCGCGCGCTCGACACAATCGGCGACTGGTGGTCATTGCTGATCATTCGGGACGCAATGCTGGGCGTACGCCGGTTCTCGGACTTTCAGGCGAACCTGGGTTTAGCCGGCAATATTCTGAGTGCGCGGCTTAAGAAACTCGTAGCGTGCGACATTATGGAACAGGTCCCGGCCGCTAACGGGAGCGCATACCAGGAATACGCCTTGACGAAGAAGGGCCGCACTCTCCTCCCCGTCGTGGTCGCCCTACGCCAGTGGGGCGAGGATCACCTCTTCGCATCTGGAGAGAAATGCCTTCAAATCATAGACAAACGGAAGCGTAAGCCGCTGCGTCGTATTCAGGTCGAGGACGCAGACGGGAAACTGATAACGGCGAAGGATTTGGACGTCGTCACGGTGAACTAGGTCAGTTCCACCCAGTCATTCTTGCGAGACCGTAGCGTTGTGGAGAGGCGAGGAGATTGTATTCGGGGAGGGCTTGAGCGACTGGGCGATCTTGTCAGCGGTGGAGCAGGCGGCCAAACAGATCGGCATCGAACGCTTCGGCGCGCACGACCTTCGCCGGACCTGCGCCAAGCTCTGCCGCAGGAGTGGCGGAGACCTCGAGCAGATCAAGTTTCTATTGGGGCACAGCTCGATCCAGAGCACCGAACGCTACCTGGGCTCGGAGCAGGACATTGCAGTGGCGGTAAACGACAGCTTGGGTCTCTGATATACAAGAAGCGTTTCGCTCGCGCTGGTAACGCCCTAGGGGCCTCCAGGGATCTTTGGGGCCAAGCCGATGGATGACCGAGTACGATACGAAGGGAAGGTGAGATGACGAAGGATTTGCGCAAAGCGGTCGAAGCAGACGAAGGGACATCCAAGCTTCTTCACAATCTTCGCGGCCGCATTCAAAATGCTCGTCACAGGGCATTACGAGCCGTCGATGCGATTCAGGTGCAGACCTGTTGGGAGATCGGGCGTCATATCGTCGAGTTCGAACAGGGCGGCTCCGCACGGGCCGAATATGGTGCGGGACTGCTCCAGAGCCTGTCTTCGTCGCTTGCCGCTGAGTTCGGAAGGGGGTTCGATGTCTCTAATCTGAGACATATGCGGGGCTTTTACCCAGGCTTTCCCGATTCGCGACGCATTGCGTCCTGAATTGAGTTGGACCCATTACCGCACGCTTCTGAGGGTAGAAAGCGATCCCGCTCGGCAATGGTACATGAACGAAGCCGCAGGCCAGGGATGGACGAGATCGGCATCGAACGCTTCGGCGCCCACGATCTTCGCCGCACCTGTGCCAAGCTCTGCCGCAAAAGCGGTGGCGACCTCGAACAGATCAAGTTTCTGCTCGGCCACAGCTCGATCCAGACCACCGAACGCTACCGGGGATCGGAGCAGGATCTCGCCGTCGCCGTCAACGATACCCTCGGGCTGTAAGGGCCGCGCAGGGCAGAGCTTGCTCATTCCGTAGTTGGCTGGAAGGCCTCAACACGATCGTTCGATGGCCGAGGGCGGCTCATGCCTGACCGATGACCTGGCTCTCGTGCTGCTTCCAGGACCTCGATCGCAGAGGTCGACAATTTACGATCGAGTTGAGCGTCTAGACCTGAAGGTACAAATGAAAGCAAGCGAATCCAGTATCGTTGCGGTCCTGACTGAAAAGCCTTCTGTCGCACGAGACATTGCCCGTGTCCTCGGAGCCGACAAGCGGGGCGAAGGCTATCTCCAGGGAAACGGCTATGTGGTCACCTGGGCGATTGGACATCTGGTTTCCCTTGCACAACCGCACGAAATCAATCCTCGATGGCGGCAATGGCGCATGGATCTGTTGCCGATCCTGCCCGAGCAGTGGCCACTGGTTGTCTACGAGCGAACCAAAGATCAGTTCGAAGTGGTGCGAAAGATTCTAACGTCGGCGCGTGTGTCACGGATAGTATGCGCGACGGATGCTGGGCGGGAAGGCGAACTGATCTTCCGCTACATCTACGATGCGGCTGAAAGCAAAAAGCCGGTCAGCCGACTTTGGATTTCCTCGCTGACTCCGGATGCCATCCGAAAAGGGTTCGACAATCTTCGCCCAGGCAGCCAATATGATCGATTGGCGGACGCGGCCAGTGGCCGAAGCCGAGCCGATTGGCTTGTGGGCATGAATCTGTCACGGGCCTATTCACTTTTCTATAGTGAGGAGCTTTCCGTCGGACGGGTGCAGACGCCGACCCTGGCCATGCTTGTCGATCGCGAACTTACGCTCCGCAATTTTGTCTCCGAAGACTACATCGAGGTTGTCGCGACGTTTCAGGGACGGGAAAATCAGGATAAGGAAACCTATCAAGGCACATGGTTCCGTCCGCAAACAGGGTCGAAAAAGGGCACCAACGCTCAGGCCAACAACTCGCGATTGCCTGCCGATGGCCAAGATGCCAAAAGCATCATCCTTCGCGCTCGTGCGGGAGAAGCAGTCATTGAGTCACTCTCTTCCGAGACGCAGCGGATGCAACCACCCCTGCTTTACGACCTCACTGAGCTGCAGCGGCATGCGAATCGTCTGTTTGGCTTTAGTGCCCAAGAGACTCTTGATATCGCGCAGGCACTCTATGAACGGAACAAACTGATCAGCTATCCAAGGACGGATAGTCGTCATCTCTCTGTCGACGTTGCCGCTACAGCTCCAGGCATTGTCGCCGCAGTTTCCGCAAGCTATCAGAAGCAACTGGCTGCAGGAACAGGAGAGCGCCCACTTGGCAAGCGATTTGTCGACGACAGTAAGGTGAGCGACCATCACGCCATCATTCCCAATGCGGTTTCCCCCGAGAAGGCCAACCTGACGGAAAAGGAACGCAAGATTTACGGTTTGATCTGCAGCCGCTTCCTCATGATGTGGCATGACGATCACATTCAGTCCGTGACGACCGTAATTACCGCGATCACGCATGAGCAATTTGTGGACCGCTATCGAACCACGGGGACCGTCGTGCAACAGTTGGGTTGGAAGGTCCTTGACATTGGGTCGGAGGGGCGAAAGAGAGAGACAAAGGGCAGGGATGAGGAGAAAGCTCCGGAGCAGATCCTGCCAGTAAATCTTGCCACAGGACAGCCACAGGACATCGCGAATATAGAGGCCAAGAAAAAGAAGACCAAACCCCCGAAGCGATTTACCGAGGGCACACTCTTGACCGCGATGCAGACGGCGGGCCAAAGCCTCGACGAGAAAGAACTGTCCGAGGCGATGAAAGAGACCGGCCTCGGTACGCCTGCCACACGGGCGGCCACGATCGAAGTGCTATTGAAGCGTGGCTATATCGTTCGCTCGGGGAAGAGTCTGGAGGCAACAGAAAAGGGGATCCATCTTATAGAAGTGGTTCATCCCGAAGTCAAGAGTCCCGCGATGACCGGCCAATGGGAGGCCTTTCTCAAGAAGATCCAACTCGGTGAATCTCAGCTGGAGCCATTCCTGAATGGCATCCGTCAATACGTGCGTTCGGTTGTCAGCAAGGTTCGTCAGACTTCGCCGGTTCAACTTGCGCCGCCGCCCCCCGCATCCCCAAAGACTTCCGATCCTTCTGGTCTCCTCAGTCCAAAGAAATTCCTCAACAGCACAAGTCTCCCCGAGCTTTTGCAAAACGTGTTCGGCTTCGCCCAGTTTCGCCCTAACCAGGAAGCCGTCTGTCAGGCAGTAACCGCGGGAACAGACGCGCTGCTTGTCATGCCGACCGGCTCTGGCAAGTCGCTTTGTTACCAGCTGCCAGGATTGGCACGAGGTGGAACCACTCTCGTGATCAGTCCACTCATAGCATTGATGGACGATCAGGTGCAGAAGCTGAAAGAGAAAGGCCTCGCTGTTGAGTGCATCCATTCAGGTCGTGATCGTGAAACATCGCGCCGTATCTGTTCCGACTACCTCGGCGGCAAATTGCAGTTTCTCTTCATTGCCCCCGAACGACTTCGGGTGGCCGGCTTTCCCGAAATGCTGGCCAAGCGAAAACCATCACTGATCGCGATCGATGAAGCGCACTGTATCTCGCAATGGGGCCACGATTTTCGACCTGACTATCGGATGCTTGGCCAGTATCTACCTGGTCTTCGTCCTGCTCCGATGCTGGCGCTAACGGCCACAGCAACACCGCTGGTCCAAAACGACATTGCAACTCAGCTAGGCTTGACTGAGCCCGCACACTTCATCCATGGTTTCCGCCGCGAGAACATCGGTATCGAGATCGTAGAAGCTTTGCCTTCGCAACGGCCTCAGCTCGCTCGGGAGATCCTGCTCGAAGACAAACACCGCCCAGCCATCGTGTACACCCCTACGCGCAAGCAGGCTGACGCCCTGGCGGAAGAGTGGGCAAGCGAGTTTGCCGTAGCCGTATACCATGCCGGACTGGATGCCGAGCGACGGCGGCAAGTGCAGGAAGAATTCATGGCGGGCAAGCTGGACATCATGGTGGCAACCACGGCGTTCGGTATGGGGATCGATAAGACGAATATCCGAACCGTGATTCACACCGCCCTGCCAGGCAGTCTGGAAGGGTATTACCAGGAGATCGGCCGCGCTGGGCGCGACGGAAAAACGAGTCGCGCCATTTTGATGCACTCGTATGGAGACCGTCATACCCATGACTTCTTCTTCAGTCGGGATTACCCGGCGGTTGCACTGCTGGATCGAGTATTTGCAAGCCTTCGTACAGAACCCCAACCGAAGGAGGCGCTGCGCAGATCCTTGGCGATGGAGGAAGAACTCTTCGACAAAATAATCGAGAAGCTTTGGATCCATAAGGGAGCCGTGCTGGACTTTGCGGAGAATATGAGCCGGGGCGATGGGCTATGGCGCGCCTCCTACGTCCTGCAGGCCGAGCAGAAGCGGGCCCAGATCGATCAGATGATTCGTTTTGCGGAAAGCAATCAATGCCGCATGACGTCCCTTGTTCGTCACTTCGGCGATGAGTCGGATAGTGCTACGGCTTGTGGCGTGTGCGATTTCTGTGCTCCCGCCAAGTGCGTTGCCCAGAGATTCCGAACCGCGACGGAAGAGGAACGAACAACTCTTCATCGAGTGTTGCACGTCTTGCAGACCGTCTCCAACAAATCGACCGGCAAGCTGCACGCTGAGCTTTGTCCCGGAGGCGAGATGAGCCGAGACCACTTCGAAGAAGTCCTTGGAGCCATGGCCCGGGCAGAACTCATCAAGTTTGCGGATGCTGTCTTCGAAAAACAAGGCAAACAGATTCCCTATCGCACTGTCAGCCTTACTCCAGCGGGGCGAGCCACCGATCAGACCACGCCGGTGCTCTTCGTTATGAAGGACGCTGAACGGCCCGTCTCCAAGCGCAAGCGCCAGAAAAAATCCAGTAAGTCGAACGCTTCTCCCACCGGTCGAACTCAAGCCAGGCCGACAAGAACACGAACGGCTGCGTCGGCGCCAGAGAAAGAGACTCGCATTGAACAGGCTTTACGTGCCTGGCGCCTGAGCGAGGCGAAGGCCAGAAACATTCCGGCATTTCGGATCTTTGG
Source organism: Granulicella sp. (assembly GCA_035568455.1). Classification (GTDB taxonomy): domain Bacteria; phylum Acidobacteriota; class Terriglobia; order Terriglobales; family Acidobacteriaceae; genus Edaphobacter. Next base: position 36,069 of record DATMOB010000036.1, on the reverse strand, counting down.
CGATCGAGCGCTGAAAGATATCGCTACCAAATGTCCCCACAATGATGCGGAGTTACTGGCTGTGCCGGGCATTGGCATGAGCATCGTGCAAAAATATGGAGCACATATCTATCGTCTGATTGCAGATTCACGTTGATGCCGTGATTCTCGGCCCTATGCCTACAGAAGCGACAGATTGTATCGTCACGCTCGCGAGTCGAGTAGGCAGGTTGATGTCTCCGCAATAGACGTGACCCGTGATGCTGCCTGTCCCTTCGACCCGCGTGGGGGCGTCATCCTGACGTCCAGACACTTGACAGTGGATCGGCTTGACGAAGCCGCATCCGTAGCATGCGGCTACGAAAAGAACGAAGCACATGCTGCGAATCCGGAAGATTATGTAAGCGTACATCCTCCGATGTTTTACCCACGACAATGCCACTTGTCGTAGGTAATCCTGGCGCTTCCGCGACGTCGCCGCGCCTACTAGCTCAAACTGCTCGGAATCTGCGATGCGTCGGGACCCTGAGGGCGGGAGTTGGGATTGTGACACTACGGGCGGACGAATGGTACTATTTACGGCGCGATTGGGACCATAGTTTGTCCCTGGCTGCGCTTTATTCCTGCCCCTCGTGTCGAGATGGGCCGGCGAGAGAGGCGGCATGAGCACAGCGGGGCCTTACGCATCAAGGAGGCTCGCACATGAAAACGCAACTCCGCCTTACCGCCGGAACAGCGCTAGCTCTGTCTCTGATGGGAGCTGTCGCTTTTGGACAGCACTATAACCAGACCAATCTCGTTTCGAACACAACCGGCGTTGCAGCCGCAACCGATGCATCATTGATCAATCCCTGGGGGATGGCACGTAGTTCAGGTAGTCCGTGGTGGGTCGCAGATAACGGAACGGGACTCAGCACACTCTACAGTGGCGCTGGGGCCAAGCAGGCGTTGGTTGTAACCATTCCGGCGGCAGTGTCCGGCAGTCAAGGCACCCCTACCGGAGCGATCTTCAACGGCAGTCCGACCGATTTTCTACTCGCTCCGGGTAAACAGGCCATATTCCTATTCGCCACAATGGATGGAACCATTGCCGGTTGGAACCCGGGAGTGGCTGCCACCCATGCCGTGACCGTGGTCAAAACCACGGATGGCTCGGTTTACACGGGTTTGACCAGCGCTTTCGTGCATGACAAGCTCTACCTCTACGCGGCTAATTTTGGCAAAGGCCGCGTGGATGTGTACGACAACGCGTTCCACCAGGTGCAGTTCGGCAAGGAGCGTAGCGAGTGGTTGGACGAGAAACGGTTCGACGATGATCGGCTCCCGCCGCACTACGTGCCTTTCAATGTACAAGCCATTGGCGATGACATCGTCGTGACCTATGCGCTCCACGAAGCAGGGTCGCCGGTTGAAACCGACGGCCCCGGATTGGGGTACGTGGATATATACACGTCGGATGGCCGGCTGTTGCGGCGTCTGGAACATGGGGATTGGCTGAACGCTCCATGGGGAGTGGCGCTGGCTCCACTCGACTTTGGACGCTTCAGTCACCACCTCCTGATTGCGCAGTTCGCCGGCGGCGGAACGACCGAATCCAGCGGTTGGATCGCCGCCTACGACCTAACTACGGGACGCTTCGATGGCCTGCTGGAAGATGCGAGTGGGAAGCCGGTCGCGATCAATGGAATTTGGGCAATCAGCCCCGGAAATGCCAGCCCGGGCAACGATGACGCCGCATCTGCCCCGGCTGCCGAGTTGTACTTCACAGCCGGCCCCGTTCACAGCACTGGAGGGTTGTTCGGGTACTTGACCGCAGTTTCCACTGAATTGATCAAGGGAAATGATCAGTAAACCTAGCCATCGCGAAGAGGGCTGCATTGCCTATCGACCAAGGAGGGCCGCGTGCCTCTCCGCGAGCTTGCGCGAGCGCCTCAGGAATGTATTCGCTTCGGCCAATAGGCAATTAGGATGCTTATGAAGCAAGTGATCAACAGCGTGCTGTACTCGACACCTTCTTTGCCGGGACCGACAACATTATCCGGTCCGATGACAAACCAGTGAGGCGCATGAAAGAGCCAAATTCCCGTGACCAGCACGAGCATGTGCCCAAAGCAGGCTGGAACGACGAAGCGCCGCGCGATCAATGCCAAAGAGGACGCAATCTGAAGGAACATGGAGCCCCATACCGACTGAACACCGAATGGGAAGCCAATTGAAGAGAAATAGAGGCCGAGGTCGTTGAGGCCGGTTGGATCCCTCAATCCGCCGATGGGGTGAATGATCAGAATCGACGCCGAGGAGACGCGAACGAATTCAAGCGCCCGACGGGCGGAGGGAGTATCGTGACCTGGAAGCGGCGACTCTTCTGCTGCCTTGCGTCGGTGCGCCCAGAGGATTGCGAGCAAACAGGCAATTAGCAATACGCTGAACTCTGACCCCGGCTGATGATCTCCATCCGGTAAGCCCACTGTGCGCCACTTTGGCGCGTGAACAAGAAAAATGCCCACTACGAGCACCAAGATATGCCCGATGCAAGCTGGGATGACTAGCCGTCGAGCCACTAGCGCCAAGGAGCATCCGACTTGAATCAACATCACAAACCAAGCGAGGCCCACTCCGAAAGGAATGTGGTGGGATTCAAGGATGTGATCGAACCCGCGAACATTGGCAGGATGCAGCAGCGCAAAGACAGGGTGGGTGATGAGAATGAAGGCCACCACAACCCGTACGACATTGAGGCTGCGGCCCGGATCATGCGCCGGACCGTGAAACCAGTCTTTGTTCATATCGTGCCTCGATGCTTTGGGCCGATTTCGGCCATCTCAACATCGATTTCGATCTGGACATCCGGTGTCGTGGCGTCGCCGAGCTCCAGGAGGTTATCGCGACCACCCATACCGAAATCGGCACGCTTGGTGGCTGCGGACGCATGGAACGAGGCCCGCGCCGGATTGCCACGCTGAACGGACAGATCCATCCCGTTGGAGATAAATGTAAGCGGCACTACTTTTGTTACACCGTGAATTGTCAAGGAGCCGTCCATGGTCCAGGAATTGTCTGAGATATGGCGAATACCGCGACCCTGGTATGTCATCGTCGGGAACTTTTTCACATCGAAGTAAGCAGGGCTGAGAAGATCCTCGTCCCGCTCGTGAACCTGCGTGCTGATGCTGGAGACATCGATGGTGATGTCGACACTGCAGGCGGTCAGGTTCTGAGATACGGTGATCGTTCCCAGAACCTTGTCAAACCTGCCACGCACCAACCCGATGACGTGGTGCCGCGCGCCGAAGAACGCGAAACTATGGTCGCCGTCGATCTGGTAAGTTCCTGGAGCGGGGAGCGCCTGTGCTGCCGCCGCCTTCTGCCCCGGTTTACTGTTATGCTGTGCTGCGGCCAAGTTTGCTAGAAACCCAACGCAAATTGTAAGGAGCGCCGTAGCTTCGAAGAGACGGAGCAGTTTCTTGAGCATGATTGTGATTCCTTCGATCTGTCCTGGTTTTACTGATTGCCTACCTCTAGTTCGCGAAGCGCCGGATGCTGAAGGCGATCGGCAGCCCGATTGTGACCATGTGTACAAGTAGCCCTTGCAGCAGGTCATGGAGCTCATACGGACCCCTTGCGTGCAGCGCGGAGAGCGGCAAGACGATCAGGTTCATGACCGTTTCGACCGCCGCGCCAAAGAACAGACCGCACACCAGTGGGTGCTCCTTCAAAAAAGACAGCCTGCGGCTTGCCGCGTAGTAGATAGCCGCTGCTGAGAAGGCGATGCAGAAATGCAGAAAGACACCCAGAACATAGGTGCCGACGCCTCCGTGGTCTGCCCTCGGCCCGAGCAGGCCCCCCGCAATCGAGAGGGGGATGTCCCATCCGAAGAGGATGCAGGCTTGTAGAAGGTCCAAAGTCCCGGCAATCGTGCCGCCCACGGATATGGCCAAAAGAGCTTTCTTTTTGCCCGATGACTTCTCCAGAAGCTGCTCTTGCTCCAGTGACTGCTCCAATGGCAAAGGTGCAGAATCGCCAATCATCCGATGTCCCTCGTTCTCTGATTTGTTTGAAGCCGGCAAGGCAGCGGGCCATGATCGGCCAACTCATGCTCGCTGAGGGTTACGGTACTCAGGCGCGACGCGGAAGTCCTGAGGTTGCTCTGAAACCACCTGAATAGTTCTGAAATGTCGCTGCAACGGCGAGGGACTGAGTTGGAGGAGCGTCGCTCAGGCAAGGCCAGCGCGAATGCAATCGGCATTTCTCACGGTGTCGGTATAATCGGCTATCTATTTAGAACAGAGAGGGATAGCCGATCTTCATGGAACGCCCAACCGCGACAGCGCTGCACATCGGCGCCTGGTGCGTCGATCCGACGTCCGGCCAGATTTCACGTGATGGAGAGTCGGCTCGGGTCGAGGCGCGGACGATGCGACTGTTGCTGTGTCTCGCTGAGCATGCGGGCGAGGTGGTGAGCATCGATGACTTGCTCAGCCGGGTCTGGCCTGAGGTCAACGTCACTCCGGACTCCGTCTACCAGGCTGTGGCCTCGCTGCGGCGGCTGCTCGGCGACGATCCTAAGTATCCCACGTATATAGCGACGGTGCCGCGGCTGGGGTATCGGATGGTGGCGACGGTCAGTCGATGGGAGGATCGGTCCGTGGCCCTGACGGGCTCTTTGGGAGCTTCGGGTAGCGAAGAGCCGATCCCGGCGAGCAGCGATGTGTCGTCGCCGCCGAGCCCGCGCCTCAGAGCTGGTTACGTGCTGGCCGCAGGAGCGGCACTTTGCCTCGCGGTCGTCGCTGCTTTCCTATTCCGCGACAAGGCCGCGACCAACCACCGCTCAGTTCCACCCGTCATTGCTCTGCAGCCCCAGAAATCCATTGCCGTACTCCCGTTTCTCGACCTGACCGAAGAGATGAACGAGGAGCCCTTCGCCGACGGCATGACCGAGGAACTGATCGACAGATTCAGCAAGATACCGGGCCTTCGGGTACCGAGCCCAACATCCTCGTTCTATTTCAAGGGCAAACAAATACCCATCTCTGATATCGCCAAGACGCTGGGGGTCGCTTATGTACTTGATGGAAGCGTGCGCAAGTCGGGCACTCGATTGCGAGTCGCCGCGCGGTTGATTCGTGCGGACAACGGATATATCGTCTGGTCTGAAACCTACGACCGATCATTTCGCGACATCCTTATGGTCCAGGACGACATCGCCGGCGAAGTTGCAAAAGCTCTGAAGGCTTCCATCGGGACCAAACCACGTGAGTCCCTCGCCGGGGCACATCAGCAAAGCCACTTTTGACCGACACTAATTAGGTCTCTGGGGCATAGGATAGGCTTGGGTGCTTCTTCTATCGCCCCTAAATGCCAATCCTTTCGCGTGGCCTCTTCGGAGGAGAGCACGGGGTCGATCCTTTATGGACGGAGTGGCGCGGCCCCCGGACAGAGTGCGCGGGTTGGTGGGCAGGACCTGGCCGGTGACGAGCCAGCCCGCACCTTTCTACCCGGACTCCGCCTCTCCGGAGCGGTGCTCAGAAGCAGACATTAGACACGTCGCTCTGTCCGTCCCCGCAGGTCTGTCGAAGGGGAAGCACGACCCTTTTTGACTCACAAAAAAAGGGACGGCCGAAGCCGTCCCTTACTCTGGAAGTTGCGCTACTACCTGCTGTGGCGTTTACGCTCTCACAGGCTCTTTTTTCGCGGGGATCTGCTTGATCTCCTGCGAATCGAGATAGAGGTGTTCCTTGATCATCTGCTCGGGCAGACGGCGAACCCACTGGTTCAATGAGATGTCGGCGTACTTCGGATTCTTGAACATCTCCAGGAAGATCAGATCTTCCGTGCCGGTGTTCTCGATGACGTGACCTGCAACCGACGGAACATAGCCCACATCCTGGGGGTGGAACTCCATGGTGCGCGCCTTGCCGCCCGACGCGAACAGCGTCATCCGCCCCTCACCCTGAATCCAGTACTGCCACTCGGACGCATTGGGGTGCCAGTGCATCTCCCGCACCGCGCCCGGCTTCAGCACCACCATCGCCGAGGAGATCGTCGTGGCAGGGAAGTTCGACTGATCCACAATGCGTACGCTGCCCTGGGCATCTTCGAACTGCGGCTTCATGTCCTCCATGCGGAAGCTGTAGGATATCTTCGACTCCACCGCCTTGCCGCCCACGGCCTCCTTGTCGGCCTCGAGCGAGCCAGGAACCGTACCCGGCATGATGTACTCTTCGTGCTTCGGCAGCTTCGCCACCGCGCTCGCCGGCAGGTTCATGCTCTTCTCGAGCAGCTCAGGAGACGTATGCGCCACCCAGTCCGAGATCAGGAAGGTTTGGTACTCGGAGAACAGGGCGTTGTCGAATACCAGCAGAAACTCGCAGCCATCCGGGCCCAGGCCCTGGATCGAGTGCGGATAACCCGCAGGGAAGAACCATAGGTCGCCCTTCTTCACGTCGTCGATGAAGACCGTGCCATCCGGATTCAGCACCGTGATGCGCGCCGAGCCGGTCAGCATCATCGCCCACTCGTTCGCCGTGTGCCAGTGCAACTCTCGGTAGCTGCCGGCGGTGATCCGCATGTTCACGCCCGCCAGATCCTTCGACTGCGGAAGGTCGATCTGTGTCACCTGGCGGGTCCAGCCGCCGTCCTGCACCCGGCGATGCGCCAGCTCAAAGGAGTACCAGAAGGTCTCCACATCGCCTGCATCCGTGTCCTCCGGCATAAACGAAGCGGCGTTTTGTGCCTGCAGTGGCTTGTTGATCGGCCCCGGGTTGCTCTGCGAGTGGTCGACCTTGCCCTTGTGAATCTCTTCCCGGCTCTGCGCCAGCCCAGCCGGTGCCATCATGGCGCTTGCACTCAAAGCTGCCGCCGCGGCGCCCAGAAACGAGCGCCGGTTCATCCCTGCCTGTTCCAGTGAATCCTTTGTGTTCATTACAATCTTCGCCTTTCGTGTTGCCTACACCGCAATTAAAGGCCAGCAACACTCATCAGTCCAACCGTATCTTTGGAACACAGTCATCCAAATATCGGATAACCGATTCACCACCACCCTGGGCCCGCATCGAGCATAGGGGCCTTCGGTAAATCGGATAAATAAAGGAGCTGTCGTGGTAAATCGGATAAATAAAAGAGCTGTCATCCTGAGCGGAGCGCAGCGGAGTGGAAGAGCCTGTCCTGAGCGAAGCCGAAGGAACCTCGGTACCGTGGGCCACACCCATACCGCCCGCACCTTTCTACCCGGCCTCCCGCCTCTCCCGAGTTCTCCAGAAGCGCTTCGTCTAAGTCGATACGCCTAGCGCTTGACCACCCACTTCGCCAATGCCACCAGATTCTCCCGCAACGGATCCGAGTTGTCGCGCGCAACCGCAATCCCAATCTGCGAGCGCGTGCTCTCCTGCAGCAGCGACTTCACCTTCAACACCCGCCGGCTGCGATTGGCCACTCCCTCGGGCAGAATCGCGACCCCCATCCCCGCGGCCACCAGCGCCAGCGCCGTATCCATCTCCGCCGTCTCCTGCACCACCACCGGAGTAAACCCCGCCCGCCGGCAGATCCCCGTCCAGGTCTGATAGAACTCCGGCGCCCACCGCTGTCCGTACGCCACAAACGGCTCGCCAGCCAGATGAGCCACCGTCAGATCCTTCTCCCGCGCCAGCCGGTGGCTCTTCGAGACAACGATAGCCAGCGGCTCGCTATGCAAACGCGTCACCGAGAGCTTGGGAGCGGTCAGCGGCAGGCGCACAAATCCCACGTCCAGCGTGTGCGCCTCCAGCGCCTCCACCTGCGCCACCGTAGGCAGATTCTTCAGCTCCAGCGTCACATGCGGGTACTTCGCCCGAAACGCCAGCGCAATCGTAGGAACAAGTTCGAGCGTCGCCGAGGCCACAAAGGCGATGCGCAGATGACCGGCCTCGCCCGAGGCAAAGCGCCCCGCCCGCCGCTTCGCCTCATCGGCGTCACTGATCAGGACGTCCGCATCCGCCAGAAAGCTCTCGCCCGCGCGCGTCAGCCGTACCGTTCGCTTGTTGCGTTCGAGCAGAAGGATGCCAAGGTCGTCCTCCAGCGTCTTGATCTGCGCGCTCAACGCCGGCTGCGAGAGATGCAACTCGCGCGCGGCACGACTGAAGTTAAGCGTGCGCGCCACCGCGATAAACGATCGTAGCTGTCGAAATTCCATTGCGGTCTGCTCCTGCTCTCTCCATTAGAGCAGCACCGCCGAGAGAGTAGAGCGGCACCAGCCAGAGAGCATCATCGCGGCGGCGAGCCACCATTTAACTGGGTAGGTGAAGAAGGCCTCTGCATTCTGGCAAGCGAAACCCTCTCTTGACAGGCAAATAGGTAAGCAGTAACTTACCGTAAGTGGAAACTTACCATGATCGGCAACTCGATGCTCTCGGCGACCTCACCCGGCGTGCTCTGTTGCAGCGCCTGCGCCGCGGCCCGCTGCCCGTCGGTGAGCTGGCGCGCAACCTGCCGGTGAGCCGGCCCGCCGTCTCGCAGCACCTGCGCGTGTTGAAGCAGGCACACCTGGTCCGCGATGAGGCGGTAGGAACCAGGCGGTACTATCGTCTGGATCCACGCGGATTCGCGGCCCTGCGCTCCTTCTTCGACAGCCTCTGGGAAGAGGCGCTCGAGGCATTCGAAGCAAAGATTGAAGAAAAGGAAGATTGAACGAAGACAACCAAGGAGGAAGAGAGATGGCCGACGTAGAGACGATCAACCGCGAGTCGACAGCATCCGGATTCGCCCAGCAGCAACCCCTCGAGCCCGTGCGCAAGAGCATCCGTGTGCGAGCCAACGCAGACCGCGCCTTTCGCGTATTCACCGAGGAGATGGACAGCTGGTGGCCGAGGACCCACCACATCGGAAGCTCGCCCATGAAGCGGGTCGTCGTCGAGGGCCGGAAGGGAGGCGCGATCTACTCCGACCAGGAGGATGGAACCACCTGTCCCTGGGCCACCGTGCTCGCCTGGGAACCGCCACATCGCTTCGTCATGGCCTGGCAGATAACCCCGCAGTGGCAGCATGAGCCCGACATGGCCAGATGCAGCGAGGTCGAGCTGCGCTTCATCCCCACCGACGACGGAACCACCCTGGTGGAACTCGAGCACCGCGACTTCGAGCGTCATGGCGGCGACTTCGCAGACATGCGCGGCAAGGTCGACTCAGTGGGCGGTTGGAGTTTGCTGCTGAGCTCGTTTGCGGCCAGGGCGGAGGCGGCTGCTTAAGGCCGGTGCTGTGATCAACTCTCGTCCCCGATGGGAAAGGGAAGCTGCGTCCGGTCCTACCGCCGCAGCTTCACCACCGGCGCCATCGTCGGATGGCAGAATACCTTCCCATGGCTCAGTGCAATCTTCCGCTGCGCCAGCCCCGCCATCTCCGGATCATGGGTCACCATCACGATCGTGTGCCCATTGCGGTGCAGATCGCCCAGCAGATTAGCCACGATCCCCTGGTTCGCCGCATCCAGATTCCCCGTCGGCTCATCGGCCAGCAAAATCGGCGGATTGTTGATCAGCGCCCGCGCAATGCACACCCGCTGCTGCTCTCCGCCCGACAACTCGCTCGGCAGATGCGACACCCGCTTGCCCAGCCCGACCCGCTCCAGCGCCGCCCGCGCCTCGCTCTCATCCGTCATCGAGTGAAAGTACTGCGCCAGCATCACATTTTCGAGCGCAGACAAGTAGGGAATCAGATGAAACTGCTGAAAGATAAATCCGATCTTGTCCGCGCGAAACCGGTCCAGCTCCTTCGCCGACAGCGACGCCGTATCCACCCCATCGATCTTCAACGATCCCGCCGTCGGCCGGTCCAAACAGCCCAGCAGGTTCACCAGCGTGCTCTTGCCCGACCCTGAAGGCCCCGTGATCGCCACCCACTCCCCGGCCACAATCGAGAACGTCGCCCCATCGAGCGCCCGCACCACGCCGCCGTGCCCGGCATACTCCCGCGTCACTCCATCGAGCGCGATCACAGCGCACTCCGCTCGGGTCTGCTGAGGAACCGCCTGTTCGGGAACCATCTGCTCCCGCGCCGTCTTGTCCATTCCTTCCGCCATCAAAACCCGCCTCGCCAAGACTCCAATTCCTACTCGCCCTTCAACAGCGCGGCCGGCTGCAACCCGCGCAGCACCCGCACCGGCAGAATTGCCGCCAGCACCGCCACCGCCAGATTCAGCAGTAACACCAGCGGCAGAACCTGGATCCGCGGCAGCGTCGCCGTGCCAAAGTTGCCCTCGCTGATCGCCCACGCCAATCCCGATCCTACGACAAACCCCGCCGCCACTCCCCCCAGCGCCAGCACCAGCGCCTCCAGCAGAAACAGCCCCATCAGCTGCCCCTGCGATCCCCCCAGCGCCTTCATCAACGCAAAGTCCCGCCGCCGCTCCAGCACGCTCGCCGACAGCGTCGCCAGCACCGACACCCCCACCGTCAGCGCGATCAGCAGCACCGCCGCATACATCAGAGCGTGCGTGCGATCCACAATCCGCGACTCGCCCTCGACCAGTTGCCGCACTGGAGCCACCTGCAGCCCCGGCAGCGCCGTCTTCAGCCGGCCCATCACCGCCTCGACCTTCGCCGCGCCACCCGGCACCTGCACCTCGATCACGCTCGCCTCCACGCCCGTCCACGCCGAAAACGCCGCCATCGGCATATAGATCCGGCTGTCCTCATCGCCCCCGGTACGCAGCCGCCCCACCCCATGCAGCGCCAGCGTCTTTCCCGCATACGTCAGCTTCACCGCATGTTCATCGGCGACGAAGTTGGCCGCGCGCTGCCCCAGCAGAGCTGCCGCAGCGTCCCCAGCCGCCGGCCACGCGTCCACCGACCACCACGCATCCAGCCGCCGCACCGCAGCAAAGTCCGTCCCCGCAACCACGGCCTGCGTTCCGCGATCGGTCGTCGCCACGGCATAGCCAAACTCCGCCGTGCTCGCATCCGCCCCCGCCGCCTCCCGCACCCGAGCCGCCGCATCCGCGGGAAGGGAACTGCCCGCCCCCGCCGTCACCACCACATTCGCGCCAAAGCTGCGGAACTCATGGTGCAGCTTCGCATCGAGATCCTGGTAGAGCGTCAGCAGCGCCGTCGCCACCCCCGCCGAGACCGTCAGCGCCACCAGCGCCGAAAGGCTTCTCGCCCGCCGGTGCGCAATCGACCGCCGCAGTATCCTGCCCAGCGTCAGCTTCCTGCCCTGATTCTTATCTTGATTCATGCCCCGGGTCATGCGTCCGCCCGCAGAATCGCCGAAGGATCGAGCTTCAGCGCCGCGCGAATCGACGGCGTGCTTCCCGCCACCGCCACCAGCAGCGCCAGCCCCACCACCACCGGCAGCAGCACCGGGTTCAGCACCGAGCCCAGCGCGACCGGACCGTCGCCCGTAAATATCTTCGCCCCCAGAAAGGCCGCCAGCCCCGACCCGATCACATACCCAAAGCCGCCCGCCAGCACCGCCAGCAGCCCGGTCTCCGTATAGAACAGCATCGCGATCCCGCCCCGGCTGGCGCCCAGCGACCGCATCAATCCAATCTCCGCCCGCCGCTCCAGAATCGCCGTCGCCATCGCCGCCGAGACGGCAAATCCCGCCGCAAGCAGTGCCGCCGCGCTGATCAGCCACATTAGCCCGCTGATCCGCTCCAGCACCGTCCCCTCGCTCTGCTCCACCCGCCGTACCTGCTCCGCCTGCGAGCCGGGAATCGCCTCCCGAATCTGCAGCGCGATGGAGTTGGCATACGGCCGGCAGTACCAGATCTCGTACAGCTTGGGCGAAAGCTTCTGCGGATCGGTCCGCGCAAACGCATCCTCAGGCTTGGTCCGCGCGCTCACCTCCACCCGCGACACCGCGTCCGGCAGCCCCGCGATCCCCTGCGCCGTAGCCAGCGGCAGCAGCAGCTTCGCATCGGTCGCATCACCCGTCGAGACCACTCCCGTAACCGTCACGGCTCGCGGCGACCCGCCAGCCGCAGTCCCAGACGGCGCAGCCCCAGCCGCCAGCAAGAGCCGATCCCCAACCTGCAGACCCAATCTCCGCGCCAGCGCAGCTCCCACCACCGCCTGATCCGCCGCCGAGGGCCACGCACCGCTCAGCTTCCACCACGGATGCAACTCCGCCGCGCCCGTCGTCAGCGAGTCGCTCAACGCATGATGAAACCAAAATCCCACCGCAGGAATTGTGGTCGCCTCAGCCTTCGCCTCAAACGAAAGCTCCGGACTCACCCCCGTAATATTGTTCGCCCAGAAGATCCCCTCGAGCTTCTTCAGATCGCTCTCATGCAGATAGCTCCCACCCGTAGCCGGCTTCACATTCACCCCGCCGATCTTTACATCCAGCAGGTCCGTCTTCGGATACACCACAAGGTTGGCGCCATACACCGCCAACTCCTTGTGGATACGGTCGCCGATCGTCGTCGCCAGCGCCAGCATCGCCGTCACCGCCGTCGTTCCCAGCAGAATCGCGACCCCAGCCAGCAGCTTCCTCCGCCGCTGCCGGCGGAAGCTCTCAAGCAACAGGCGAAAGAACATCGCCCCCTACCTTCCGAACACCGGGACCAGAGCCCCAAGGTCCGCCGCCGCAATCGTCACCGCTCCCCCGCCCACCGTCGACTTCAGCGGAATCGGATTGCACCCGCCCGGCTGTCCCATCGAGGCCGCATTCAGCGGGCTAGCGCACATCTTGCACGTAATCCCCTGACTCCCGATATAGAAGCCCACCGGCCCGCAGATCTGGCACGCATCCGCCACCGACACAATCTCTCCATTCGGCTTCTTGAACAGCAGGAACCGCACCTCGACCGTCCCGCCGTCGCGCTTGCCGTCATCCACCCGAACGCCATAGCGGTGCAGCTTGTCGTCGTTCACCTGGCTGGTCGGAACCGTCACCTGCTCGCCCACCAGCGTCACCGCCGTGGTCGGGCTCAGCGCCGTGCTGCTCTTGGCGTAGATAAACTCGGCGGTCGAAAGGAAGATGAACACGAAGCTCGTCCCCACCACCGCATTCATCCACATCTTCTCGCGCCGCTCGCTCCATGCGGCCTTGCGCTTCTCCGCCGCCGTGGCGTCCGCCGCCAGCACCACCGGAGCGCGCCGCTTGTACTCCAGCAGCACCATCAACCCGGCCAGCGCCAGCATCGTCACAAAGAAGAACAGATCGTTGCGCACAATCGGTCCGATCAGCCGCATCTCCGCCTTGCTCGACGGCAGCACCCCGTTCTCCGACAGCTCATGCAGCCCGCTCACCACCAGCTGGAAGGTAACAAAGTACAGAATCACTGTCGTCACCCGGAAGAAGCGCTGCAGATTGATCTTTACGCTCCCCCGGATAAACATCACCCCGAACACCACCGCCACCCCGATCCCCAGCACCGTCCCGGTAAAGCTCAGCAGCTCCGTCGAGTTCAGCGACACCGCCGACAGGATCAGTACCGTCTCCACCCCCTCGCGCAGCACCAGCAGGAACACAAAGAAAAACAACCCGAATGGGGAGACCGAACTCTTGCCCAACCCCGTCAGCCTGGCGATCTTCTGCTCGATCTCGCCCTTCATGCTGCGCGCCGTCTTATGCATGTACCAGATCATGCTGGCCACGAACCCCGCCGCCGCCAGCATTACCCAACCCTCGATAATGTCGCTGTTGAACTGGGTCCGCGCCACCACCGCCGCCGCCCCGACGCTGGTCGCAACCGCCGCCCCAATCGCCCAGAAGACCGTCCGCTTCAACTCCGGACGACCGATCTTGCTCAAATAGGCAAAGATGATCCCAACAATTAGGGAAGCCTCAACACCCTCCCGGAGGGTAATAATAAAAGCTTGCAGCATGGGTGTTCTTTCGACTCCGTTTCTCGATCCTGATCGTCCCGCCTGGGAAGGCGCCGGCTATCGCCGAAGCGAATCCGCCACCCGCGCTGCCAACCGTTCAAGGGCAGCGCGCTAAGTTCAAGTCTAATTTCGGACTAATCTGGTCGTCAATCATTCGGACCAGAATAGTCGCCTATCGAACGGCGACTGGAGCTCTCTCCACCCCAAGGATCCGGGTGCCCCATCTTCGGCGCGTTTTTTTCGCGCCTAAGGTGGGCATCGAGCGCCAGCGAGACCGCTCTCCCCACCCCCAAGAAACCGCGTGTCCCAGCTCTCGCAACGCAAAGTAGCCCCGAATAGGCCATGACAGACGAGCCAGCAGCGGCGCCAGAAGACGCACACAAATTTTATGAGGGGGAGGAAATAGAAAGGGGAAGAAAATGGTGCGCCCGGAAGGATTCGAACCTCCGGCCTACTGGTTCGTAGCCAGCCGCTCTATCCAACTGAGCTACGGGCGCACATTGCAGTGCTGCAACAACATCAGGATACCGCGATCCGCACCCAAGAGCAAGCTGTTCAAAACCAGCCCGCAACCCACCAATGAGATCGGGTGCCCCAACCTTTCCAGTCTCATCGGAAAGGGTGGGACGCGATGAACTATTCGGAGGTAAGGGAAGAACCGCCCATCTTCGCGACGGTCTCATCGTCGCTAAGGTGGGCATCGTGCGCAGCGAGACCGCCCTCCTCTCCACCCAATCAAGAACCCCGAGTTGCTCCATCCATCACAGCCTCACCGCAATGGCTGGGAGGAAAAACAGGCGCTCGCCTGATCCTAACTCGCCACCGCAACCGCAGCCGGCGCCGCGAACATCGGCAGCGTCTCCACCACATCCAGCCCGGCCCGCCGCAGCAGCTGGTGAATCACCGGCTCGGTCAGCCGCGAAGCGTCGTACTCCACGCGCACCGTCTTCTCCGCCTCGTTGAACTCCAGATGCCTGACCCCGTACACCTCGCGCACCTTCGCGATGGCCAGAGTCGCGGCCTCGCTCGGAGGAACTCCATAGCGATACAAAACATCAAGCTGTGTCATGAGTTCATCCTAGCACCGCGGTAAAACGGAGCATCGCGACAAAACCGCAATCGATCGATTAGCGCACGACCTATCTCTGCGAATCGCCTAAGAGCATTTCGAAGGAACAGGGAAGCCGTCCCACCGGCTAAGCCAAAATCTAGCGATCCCGGCTGGTTACAAATCCCGGCACCCAAAGCAGCGCCCGCTTGGCGTCGGAGTCGGGCAGATCGGCGATCGACAGCCGCGCCGCCTCCGCATACGCGCACGCCGTATCCATCGCATACTCGATCGACCCGTGCCGCTCCAGAATCTCGATTATCTGCGCATGGGTCACATGCTCAAAGCTGCGCTCCGACAGCACCGTCCGGATCGCCTCGCGATCCGCGCCCGTCCCGCGCTCCAGCGCATGAATCACCGCCAGCGTGGCCTTGCCCTCGCGCAGATCCGACGCCACCGGCTTGCCTAGGACCTCTTCGGCCGCAGTCAAATCCAGTACATCATCGACGATCTGGAACGCCAGCCCCAGGTTCCGCCCATACTCGCCCAACTGCCCGTCGACCACATCGCCGGCCTGCGTAATCGCCGCACCCAGCTGCATCGACACCTTGAACAGGCACGCCGTCTTGCGGAAGATCAGATCGAAGTACTCTTCCTCGTTGATCAGGTGGCCGAGCTTCTCCATCTGCAGCAGCTCGCCCTCCACCATCTGCTGGGTCAGCGAGATCAGCAGCTCCAGCACCCGGAAGTTCCGCTCCTCGAGCGCCGTGTGGAACGACTGCATGTACAGCCAGTCACCCGCCAGCACGCACTTCGCATTGCCCCAGGTGGTGTTCGACGACGGCCGTCCCCGACGCGTGTCCGCCTCATCGATGATGTCGTCGTGTACCAGCGTCGCCGTGTGCAGCATCTCCACCACCGCGCCCAGCCGAATCCGGCTCTCCTGGGACGCATCCAGCCCCGAGTCCAGCGCCTTCGACGAAAGCAGCAGCAGCAGCGGACGTATCCGCTTCCCGCCACCCGAAATCAGGTACTCCGCAATGTCGGTAATCGCCGCTACGTTCGAGGCCGACTGCCGCGAGAACTCACGTTCGATCGCTGCCAGATCGTCTCGCAGGAGGTCGAAGACCTCTTTGGCTGTCGCAATGGAGAGCGTACTCACTCGTACCTCAGAATATCAGGCCCCGGCCCTAAGTGTCTGCGCCGACAGCTTAAAACCCAATCGCTAATCGACAGTCCAGCGTAAGTTACATGGCCCGGAGGAGAACGCCGTCCGCGTCCCGTTCCGGGCCATTGCGTTAATGCGCTTCAACAGATTGCGTTAATCCGCTTCAACCTTCAGTTCTTTAATTGGAACGGAAGTTGACGAACTGCAGCTCCACTCCGATGTCCTTGCCCCGTAGCAGCGCCATCACCTCCTGCAGAACGTCGCGGTCCTTGCTCACCACCCGCACCGTGTCGCCCTGGATGCTCGCCTGCGCCTTCTTCTTCGAGTCCTTGATCGCCGCCACAATCAGCTTCGCCTTCTCCGACGGAATCCCCTGCACCAGCTTGATCTTCTGCCGCACGCTCGAGTTCGCCGCCGGCTCGATCTTCTCGAACTCCAGATTCTTCAGGCTCACCCCGCGCTTCACCAGCTTCTGCGACAGAATCTCCACCACCGCCTGCAGCTTGTACTCATCCTGCGACGCCAGCTGGATCGTCTCCGTCCCCTCGAGCTCAATCTTCGACTTCGAGTCCTTCAGATCGAACCGCGCATGCACCTCCTTCGAGGCCTGGTCGATCGCGTTCTTAACCTCCTGCAACTCCACCTTGCTCACCACATCAAAACTGTTATCAGCCGCCATAAGTCCTTCCCATCCTTTGTTCTTTAAGCTATCGAAAGCTAACGCTCTCTATTATGCACGTCCTTTGGTTGTCATCCCGCAGCGCAGCGGAGGGATCTGCTTCTTCCTCCGGCTACCGCGAAGCCTCACACCCCGAATAGCCGCCCGAAGTTCTCCGTCGTCACCCGCTCCAGCTCCTCCCGCGACACCCCCCGCAGCTCCGCCAGCGCCGCCGCCGTATGCGCCACATACCCCGGCTCATTCCTCTGCCCGCGCAGCGGCACCGGAGCCAGAAACGGAGCGTCTGTCTCCACCAGAATCCTATCCGCCGGCGCGAACACCGCTGCCTCGCGAATCCCCTGCGCCTTCGGATACGTCAGGTTCCCCGCAAACGACAGATAGAACCCCGCATCGAGCGACCGCCGAGCATGCTCCACGTCGCCCGAGAAGCAGTGCATCACCCCCGGAATCCCTCTCCCCGCCCAATGCTCCAGCGCCAGCTCGATCAGATCCGCCTCCGCGTTCGCCGCGCCGTACCGTGCCTTTGCTTCAGGTGTAGCCAGCTCGCTGGTCCGGCAATGGATCAGGATCGGCTTCCGCACCGCCCCAGCAATCTCCATCTGCGCCACAAACGCCGCCTTCTGCACCGCAATCTCCGGGTTCTCGACATGGTAGTAGTCGAGCCCAATCTCCCCCACCGCCACGCACCGCTCCCGCCCCCCCAGCTCCGCCAGCCGAGCCAGATGCTCCGCCGTCGCCTGGTGCGCCTCCTGCGGATGGATCCCCACACTCGCCCAGATCCTCAGCCCCGCGCGCGAGCTCCCCTCCGCGATCTCCAGCGCCCGGTGCATCGTCTCCGGCCCATCGCCGATCCCGATCGCAAGCACGCCGCCAACGCCCGCCGCCTCCGCTCGTTCCAATACCTCAGTCAGGTCGTCCTTATAGAAATCCAGATGTGCATGCGAATCGATCAGTGCCATATCCCTCAGGTTATCGCGAACCACCCACCCTCCGCCCTCCCGCGGTTTTGGGCTCCCGACCGAAACCGCGAAGATCCGGGTGCCCCATCCATCGCAGCCTCGCGCGATGGGTGGAAGGAAGCAGGCCCGCGCTACCACCCGGCCGCAAGGCCGCATCGAGCGCAGCGAGACCGTCGCTGAACACCCCCAAGCCATCAGAGCTACTTTTACTCCACCATTTGCCATCGAACTGCTGACTCTTTTGTGCTGCGCTGACGCTTGGCTGCGTTGGTTGAGACCAACCAGCCACATTCAGCATCGGAACGAACAAGAGCACGAATATCCACATGTCGCTGCTTCACCTGGTCGAGATGTATGGTCACAAATATCACGCGGCAGCCAAGTCCTTGATTGCTCTGGATGAAGAACAAGCACTTCATCAATTGGCAACTCAGGTTCAGACAACCGCTATTATCTGTGATGTAAAAGCTACCCGATCGCTTCGCGCGCTTCGTCTGATGACTATTTCGCTGATCCTTTACGTTGCGACATTTTTGCCTTATGGGGTCATCGCCTATCGCGCCGGTACGAGCAGCAAAGGTTCCATGGCGACATGTGTTCAACAAGCCCTTACAGGTTCTGATATTCAGCACTGAATATCAGAACGTTGGCACGCAAGGAAATTATGAAGTAGGGATGCGATTGTAAATCTTCATTTTAGGGAAAACGTTCCATAGAGCATTCGCGCAAGGATAAGCCCTCCAAATACGCTAATGCGATGCTCATTAGTGTTCCAATAAGAAAATATTCGGCGAACCGAGATTCTTTTAGTTCGGGAAAGCGCGCAATAGATTTGCCGGTCAGGATTAATCCGACTATCGCGGGAGACTGGACTGCGATGGCGGTGATTACCAATCAAAAATACGTTTTTATGATGCTTTCCATAGCCTGGAGCGTTTCAATCAAGTGCCAATAGTAACCTCGCTTCAGATTTCTCGATACAGTGGAGATGTCCAGAGCAAGCTTCTCAGCCGTGATGTCTTGACGTCCGGTTACGAATTGCATATTGATTGCCGCCCATTGCTTTTCAGTCGTCCCTTCGAGAAGGGTGTCGTGAAGGTGGTAGATCGTATTGGCGATCGTGTCGAAGACTTCATTCCCCGATTCAAAGCTGGTTAAGATTCGGTATTTTGGATAGCCCTTCTTCAGACGGTCAGCAGCCTTACGAGCTCGTTCGAACGCTTCCCCTCCAGCGTAGAGATTTACTGGGCGCTTGTGGGCCTCGCTTACCGCTCCTATGCCAACGGCGATCCAAAGTTGTAAGGGATAAAAAAGGCGCCGCAGGTCAAGCATGACGCGGGGGAGATATTCAGGTTTGCTCAAAATAACTTGAAATTCGTCCCAAGCTGTCACGGCGT
This sequence comes from Granulicella sp., assembly GCA_035568455.1. Lineage (GTDB taxonomy): Bacteria > Acidobacteriota > Terriglobia > Terriglobales > Acidobacteriaceae > Edaphobacter. Next base: position 17,037 of record DATMOB010000036.1, on the reverse strand, counting down.
ACGGGGAAAGAATAAGCTTGTGTCCGCCGTGCAGTTTCGACACCTCTTGAAGTTTGACGTCGCGCTTAGCGCGAAATGATTCGATTTTGCGGGAACCCACTATACCGGCGGTGATAACGGCATAACGTTTCTGATTAATCACACCAAACTCCCCGAAGTTGTACATTAATAGGCAATTATAGTTATTTGTACATATCCATGCAATCGCTTAAGGTTGCTGAGCCTGGTGGCGTGGCGGGTTGAATACGATTGTGAGCCTTCGGCTTATCATTGGTGAACTCACCGTCTACCGGCTTCGTCGCGGATGGTGAAACCAGCTACGGGATGTGAAGCCCCTACAGCCCGAGGGTATCGTTGACGGCAACGGCGATCTCCTGCTCCGAGCCCAGGTAGCGTTCGGTGGTCTGGATCGAACTGTGGCCGCGCAGGAACTTGATCTGCTCGAGGTCGCCGCCGTTCCTGCGGCAGAGCTTGGCGCAGGTGCGGCGGAGGTCGTGGGCGCCGAAGCGCTCGATGCCCCCGTCGAGGTGCGCTGCGGTGGTCCAGGCGTCGATGCCCTGCTTGACCCAGACTGGCACCGCGACGGTACGGATCCGGCCGCCCTTGCCGCGGAGGTCGGCGATCACCCAGCGCCACCCAAGCCAACACTCCTGCTGACACTCCTGCTGACAAACCCACCCCCACCGCCGTACTATGTCGGCCATGAAAAACCTGAGCCGCCGTGATCTCTGTGTCGCCCTCTCGTCTCTCGCCGCCCTAAGCGGTGTGCCGGCCAGCCTCACCGCCGAAGCCCAGACCAACCCCACCCCGAGCCCCGCCGCCGGCCCCGACGGCAAGCTCTCCAAGTCCGTCGTCTTCCCCTACAGCCAGCTCCCCGTTCAGCACCACCCCAACGGCGGCGCCGCCCGCCCCGTCCTCTCCGGCACCCTCGCCACCGGCGAGTTCATCGAGGTCCACCAGACCACCCTGCCCGCCGGCCAGATGCCCCACCCGCCCCACCATCACCGCCACTCCGAGCTGCTCCTCATCCGCTCCGGCCAGCTCGAGTTCCTCAACGACGGCGTCCCCCAAACCGCCGGCCCCGGCGACGTCATCTTCACCGCCTCCAACGTCGCCCACGGCCTCAAAAACACCGGCACCACCGAAGCCAGCTACTTCGTCGTCGCTATCGGCACCCAGACCAAAGAAACCTAGCAAACAAGGCGAGCCGCTACGATGGCGCTCCATAAACCCTGTCATCCTTCGCGAAGCGGAGGACCTGCTTTGGCTCGTACTGTTTGCCGGGTGACGAACCAAGCCCCACCACCCGCCAAAGGCCGCGCAGCGAGACCATCGCTCAACAGCAAATGGGCCTATGCTAATCTCCCTCCATGCCCAAAATCTGGACCGTTGTCCCGGTTGCATGTTCCTTGCTTCTGCCGTCGCTCCCCGCGCAGATCACCCCGACCCAGGCAGCCCATAGCTACGCCGCGACTCACCAGACCGAACTCCTTGAGCAGTTCGAAGAGTTCTTGAAGATCCCCGACGTCGCAGCCGACCCCGTCGGCCAGCGCCGCAACGCCGATTACCTCGTCGCCCAGCTGCAGCAGCGCGGCGTACAGACGCAGTTGCTCTCCGCCCCAGGTCTGCCCGACTCCGCGCCCCCGGTCGTCTACGGCGAGATCAAGGCCCCCGGCGCCCAACGCACCATCGTCTTCTACGCGCACTACGACGGTCAGCCCGTAACCCCCTCCGAGTGGGAGAACAAGGCCCCCTTCACCCCGCTGCTCAAGCAGGTCGACGGCGAGCCCAGGCTCTATGCCCGCGCCGTCGCCGACGATAAGTCCGCCATCTTCGCCCAGCTCACGGCGCTCAGCGCCCTCCAGGCGGCGCATCTCCCGCTCAAGGCCAACATCCGCTTCGTCTGGGAGGGCGAAGAGGAGGCCGGTTCGAAGCATCTCGAACAGATCCTCACGGCGCATCGCGAACTGATTGGCGGCGATCTCTGGCTGGTCTGCGATGGCCCCGTCGACCAGACCCGCCGCCAGCTTCTGATCTTTGGCGCCCGCGGCGACGCTCACGTGCAGATCACCGTCTACGGTCCCGACCACGCCCTGCACAGCGGCCACTACGGCAACTGGGCTCCAAACCCCGCCATGATGCTCGCCCAGCTTCTCGCTGGCATGAAGGACCCCGACGGACAGGTGCTCATCGCGCACTTCTACGACGGCATCGTTCCGCTCGGCGCAACCGAGCAGCAGGCGCTGGCGTTGGCCCCGGTCAACGACGACATGCTGCGGCAGCAGTTCGCCGTCGGCCAGGCCAGCGGCGGCGGCAAACGCCTGCTGACCCTCTACAACCAGCCCTCGCTCGAGGTCACCGGCTTCACCTCCGGCCAGACCGGGGCGCAGACGACCAACTCGATTCCGCCCACCGCCACCGCCAACCTCGACCTGCGGCTGGTCCTCGGCATCGACGCCAAGACCCAGCAACAGCGCGTCATCGACTATGTGCGTTCGCAGGGCTACTTCGTCACCACCGAGCAGCCCACCCGCGAGCAGCGGCTGAACCACGCCAAGGTGGCCAGGATTCAGATCGACGCCGGCGAAAATGCCTCCCGCACCCCGATGGACCTGCCCATCGCCGCCGATGTCATCCGCATCGTCGAGAACGCACGCGGCAAGACCGTTCTGCTGCCGACCTCGGGTGCGACGGTGCCGCTCGACGCAATGCAACGCGCCTCCGGCTCGCCCAACATTGATGTGCCGATCGCCAACCACGACGACAATCAGCACGCCGCCAACGAAAATCTGCGCTTACAGAATCTCTGGGACGGGATCGAAACCATGGCCGCACTGATGGCCATGCCATAAATCCCCCGCACTAAAATCCCGGGTGCCCCGCGACGGAACCCGGGTGCCCCATCCGAGAACCCCGGGGTGCACCATCCTCGCGACAGCTTTACCGTCGCAGGGTGGGGTATCGAGCGGGAGCGAGACCGCCGCCCTCCTCCACCTAGCCAAGAATCCCATCCATCACGCGATGGATGGGAGCAACCAAGCCCGCACCACCACCCGGCCGAAGGCCGCATCGAGCGCGAGCGAGACCAAGCCAAGAGAACCCCTACTTCAACCGAGCCCCCAGCTCGATCTCCTCCCCAAACGTTGCCAGCACCGGCTTCCCATTCTCCCCATGCGAGGCCGCCAGCAGCATCCCATGCGACTCCAGCCCCCGCATCTTGCGCGGAGCCAGATTCGCAATCACCACAATCCGCCGCCCCACCAGCTCCTCCGGCTGATACCACTCCGCGATTCCCGAAAGAATCTGCCGCCGCTCATACCCCAGGTCCACCTCCAGCCGCAGCAGCTTGTCCGCCTTCGGAATCCGCTCCGCCACCACGATCTGCGCCACCCGCAGATCGATCTTCACAAAGTCGTCGATCGCAATCTGCGCCGTATCCGGAACCGCAGAGCCAGCCGCCGAGGCCGCGAACGGCGCCGAAGCCTGCGCCTCGCCATGCGGCGGCGTCTTCACCAGCGCCGGCCCTGGAGCCGCCGCCCCACCTACATGCGCCCCGGGATTGGGCTCCGCGATCGTGCGCGGCCCAGCGTCGGGCGCCGTGGTCGCGCTCGCTCCATCCTTGCCCGTCACCAGCTCATCGGTCAGCGTCGCCTTAGGAGCGCTGTTTGCTGCATTCATCGCGTTCATCGTCTCTGCATCAGCCATCGTCTGTATCAGTCCTTTATCTGCTCGTGGAAATATCGGGGCAAGCACACCCAGCTTCGTGCCCGGCTTCAAACCACCCCATTCAATGTTCTTCAACTCACCGCTCTTCGCCGCAGCCTCAATATCCCCCAGCCCAAGCTGTTCCCAAACCCGGGCCGTCGTATACGGCAGCACCGGATAGAGCATCGCCGTGATCAGACGAATTGCTTGAGCTGCTGCGTATAGGCTAAGTCGTAGGCCGCCCGATTTAGCAGCAATATCGCGCTTGGCCAACACCCACGGCTTCGTGGAAGCCAAGAAGAGATCAGTCCTCGCAATGCAAGAGGCAATTCCAAACAAGGCTTCACTAAAGGCGAGACTCTCAATCTCTTTAGAAATCTGCGGCGTCGACGTAAGTAGAAATCTTGAAAGCTCTTCAGCGTAGATCTCAACCGACTTGAATGGGAGGTCCTCTACTGAGGCACTCTCATCTGACCCAGTAAGTTCAGGGGTCACGCCATCGAAGTTTTGTTGGATAAGATTGAGCGTCCGGCTCACCAGATTCCCATACCCATTCGCCAGATCCGCGTTATACCGGGTCACCAGAGCATCAAAGCTGAAGCTTCCATCCTGCCCAAACGGAATCTCCCGCAGCAGAAAGTACCGCAGCACATCCGCGCCAAACAGATCCTGCTCGCTCTTCGAAAGATCCGGCTTCAGCGAGCCGAAGGCATCGAGAATCGTCTCCGTCCGCACCACATTCCCGCGCGACTTCGACATCTTCGACTCTTCAAACAGCAGCCATCCATTCGCCACCACCGCCTTCGGCAAAGGCAGCTCTGCCGCCATCAGAAACGCCGGCCAGTACACGCAATGGAAACGCGATATTTCTTTCCCGATCAGGTGCAGATCCGCCGGCCAGTACCGCTCGAACTTGGCGATGTCTGCCGGATCATCCGATCCATACCCGATCGCGGTCATGTAATTGATCAGCGCATCGAACCAGACGTAGATCACATGCTCTTCATGGCCGGGGACTGTGACCCCCCATGTAAAGCTGGTCCGCGATATGCTCTGGTCCTTCAGCCCCGAGCGTACGAACGACAGCACCTCGTTGCGCCGCGTCTCCGGCTGGATCAACAGCTCCTTCGACTCGATCAGCGTCAGCAACCGCTCCTGAAACGCCGAGAGCCGGAAATAATAATTCGACTCGCTGACCGTCTCCGTAATCCGTCCGCAGTCCGGACAAGGCTCCCCCGGACCCACCTCCACAAACGCCTCGTCCGACACGCAGTACTGCCCGGTGTAGGTGTCAAGATAGATGTGCCCCTTCTCCTTGAGCACGGTAAACAGCTTCTGCACGCCCCGCTTGTGCCGCTCCTCCGTGGTCCGGATGTAGTCGTCGATCGTGATCCCCATCCGCTTCCACAGGTCCTCGAAGGTCTTCGACAGCTGGTCGGCGAACTGCTGCGGTGGCACCCCGGCGGCCCGCGCCGAGCGCTCGACCTTCTGCCCATGCTCGTCGGTCCCGGTCAAAAAGAAGGTGTCGTCGCCCAGCAGCCGGTGCCGCCGCGCAATCACATCCGCCACGATCGTCGAGTAGGCATGCCCGATATGCGGGCGCGCGTTCACATAGTAGATCGGTGTGGTCAGGTAAAACTTCTGTCGATTCTCAGCCATCGTAAAGCCCAGTTTAGCAGGGGGACATCTCCCATCTAGCGAACCCCCTCCTCTAAACGGACGTCACCACAACCAAGCCGAGGCCACCTTTTGAAAAAACGTCATCCCGACCGAAGCCGCGGACGGCTTCATCGTCCGTGGCGCAGTGGAGGGACCCCTGTATTTTGCCTTTTGCCTTTACCGTCCTCAGCAGCGTTCTTGTCCGAGCTCGCCATAGCCAGCTTTTTGTCCACGCTAGCCACACATTTCTCCACGTCTTACCGCACTTTTTGCGCAAAAGCCGCGTTTGCGTGCCAAGAAAACAGTGAAGAGACCCGAAGCAACAACCATTCAAATCAAAAATCGCCGACAGACGCCAAAAAACAAACACAAATGCCTGGGAACTCAGCGAAATCTCGAGGATGGCAGCTCAAACCCGAACTTCGTCCACAACTGCCCACAAACCCCAATGAAATCGCACTAATTGCCAGTCTGCCGCTGCCCCAGACGAGGTATGAGCAGGTGGAAGATCGCCAGCGCAAACAGATACGCCAGGCCAGCCAGAACGAAGATCAGCAGCGGATAAAGCGAAAAGTACGACCCCACAATCCAGGTAAAAATCGCGCCGCCCGCCGCCCCCGCCGCCCCTCCCAACCCCACCACCGTGCTCACGGAAGTTGAAGGAAACATGTCGGTTGGCGTCGAAAACAGGTTGCACGACCAGCCCTGGTGCGCCGACGCCGCCAGCGCAATCAGCGCCACCGCAGGCCATGCATTCGAAGGAAACAGATGCCCCATGTGCGGCACCAGCATGATCGGCAGAACCAGCAGCGCGCACACCAGCATGGCAAACTTGCGCCCATAATTGATCGTATTTCCCCGCTTAATCAAAAACCCCGATAGCCACCCCCCAGCGATCGATCCCACGCTCGAACACGCATACACCGCGATGATCGGACCCTTCGCGTGGTCGAGGTCCAGGCCGTAGTTCTCATGCAGAAACTTAGGTAAATAAAAGAGATAGAACCACCAGATGGGGTCGGTCAGCGCCTTGGCGATGGCAAACGCATAGAGCCCCCGGTTGCGGAAGAGCACGCCGTAGCGTGGCCCCTCCGGCATCACCGAAGCGAGGTTCTCCTGGGTCATCGTAGCCCCGCGACGCAGGCGGTTGTAGGGGAAGATCAGCCACAGCACCAGCCACAGCAGGCCCATCGACCCGGTCGTGATAAAAGCCGCGTGCCAACTGTACTTCAGCGTGATGTAGGCGATCAGCGGCGGGGCGATGAAGGCCGACGCGTTGGTCCCGGAGTTGAAGAGGCCAGTGGCTAAAGCACGCTCCTCGCTGGGAAACCACTCGGTCGTGGCCTTGATGGCGGCAGGGAAGTTGCCGGACTCGCCGATGCCCAGCAGGAAGCGCGCAATGCAGAAGCCCGCGACCGAGAAGACGAAGGCATGGCCCATCGAGGAGAGCGCCCATACCCCGATCGCCAGGGCGTATCCAAGCTTTGTGCCCAGCTTATCGATCAGCCGGCCGGCTGTGAGCAGACCGATGCCATAGGCGATCTGGAAGCAGATCACGATGTCGCGATAGTTGTGATTGAAGACGGTCTGGTGCGCAGCGTCCTTGGCTAAGTCCCAGCCCATGAAGGGTAAGGTGTGCAGCAGCGGCTCGATCAGAGAGAGCACCGAGCGGTCCATGTAGTTGATGGTGGTGGCGAGGAAGAGCAGAGCGCAGACGAACCAGCGCACGTTCGATTGCTGCGCGGGAGCCGAGACGGTAGAGGCCGCTAGTTTGGTCGACATAGAGGAAGACTTGCGCCTATCGAATTGAAAAGATGGGTCCGGAGCGATTGGCAATGAGCATAGTCTCTGGTCGGCTACACCTGTCAAGGGCGGCCCTTGCGGAGTTGTTGCTTGCCAATTTGAGTTTTAGGTATCTGTGGGCAGATGTTGGCGATTTCCAAGATTTGACCGCCTGGCTTTGTATCTCTGGCATTTGTGGTTGATTTCAGGTGTTTGTGGGCGATTTCTTGTTTTGATGCGTGATCCTTCGGCTCGCTCTCCTGTTTTTTAGGCAGGCAAACCGCCGCTAGTGCGCGAAAAGAGTGCGGTAAAAGATGGAACATGTGTGGCTAGCGTGGACAAAAATCTGTCATTCGCGCAGCGCAAAAACGTGCCTCGGCGGTTGGGCTAGAATTTGCGCATGACGGACGTTGCCGAGTTGCTCGAGCGCCTGCGTGGGGGGGAGGTGCGGGCGCTGGCGCGGGCCATCTCGGTGGTGGAGGATGGCGCGGCTGGGGCGGCGGAGCTGCTGGCGGCGTGTGCGGCCGATCGGGGCAGGGCGCTGCGGGTGGGGATCACGGGGCCGCCTGGGGCAGGGAAGAGCACGCTGGTCGATCGACTGGCGCGAGAGCTGCTGCGGCGGGGGCGGAGGGTGGGGGTGATTGCGGTCGATCCGTCGAGTCCGTTTACCGGCGGCGCTCTGCTGGGAGATCGCATTCGCATGCAGGGAGCGGGCGGCGACCCGGGGCTGTATATCCGCAGCATGGCGTCCCGGGGGGCGCGGGGCGGATTGGCGGCGACGGCGGCGGAGGTTTGTCTGGTGCTGGAGGCGGCGGGCCGTGAGGTGGTGCTGCTGGAGACGATGGGGGTGGGGCAGGATGAGATCGAGGTGGCGCGGTTAGCCGATGTCACGGTGCTGGTGCTGGTGCCTGGTATGGGTGATGAGGTGCAGAGTCTGAAGGCGGGAATTATGGAGATCGCGGACGTCTACGTCGTGAACAAGAGCGATCGCGGCGGAGCGGAGCGGGTGGAGGCGGAGATCCTGGCGATGCAGGGACTGGTGGAGGGGGAGTCGGCGGCGCCGGTTGTGCGCACCGATGCGCTGCGAGGTGAGGGGGTGGGGGAGCTGCTGGAGGCGATTGAGCGACGCGGAAGTGGCTCGCGCCGGGGTTTGCTCGGGGGTGGGGGTGTCGAAGAAGCAGGTCCTCCCGCTTCGCGGAAGGATGGCAACGTTTTTGGGGAAGATGACACCGTTTCTGGGGATATTGAGGGGGGATTGCGGCTGGATCATTTGGGGATTGCGGTGCGGTCGATTGCGGCGGCGCGGGGGTTTTATGAGGGGCTGGGGATAAGCGTCGCGGCGGAGGAGGTGGTGGCGCACGAGCAGGTGCGGACGGCGATGCTGCCGCTGGGGGAGACGCGGCTGGAGCTGATCGAGCCGGTGGCCGAGGACTCGGTGATTGGACGGTTTCTCGCCCGGCGTGGAGAGGGGCTGCATCATATTGCCCTGCGCTGTGAGGATCTGGATGGGTTGTTCGTGCGCTTGCGGGCGCAGGGGGTTCGGCTGGCGAGCGAGGCGATCCGGACGGGAGCGGGCGGTCATCGTTACTTCTTTGTGCATCCGGCGGGTACGGGCGGGGTTCTGGTGGAGATGGTTGGCGATAGGATGAACGAGACAGATCAGTAAAGGGGCGAGTTGGATGAAGGTGTTACTGCTGCATACCTGCGGTGCGGAGGCGAGTGCGGCGCTGGCGGATACGGGGCTGGTTGCGGCGATTGTGGCGGAGGCGCGGATGCCCGGACGGACGGCGTCGGAGCGGCTGGTCGCGGCGGTGCGGGAGTTGATGGAGGGGGCGGGCTGGGCCCTGGCGGAGCTGGGAGCGATTGCCGTGGTGTCGGGGCCGGGGTCGTTTACCGGGGTGCGGGTGGGGCTGAGCGCGGCGAAGGGGTTGAGTGAGGCGAGCGGGGTGCCGCTGGTGGCGGTGTCGCGGCTGGCACTGGTGGTGGGGGTGGCGCAATCGCATACGGGCGATGTGTGTGCGGTGCTGGATGCTGGGCGGGGAGAGTTCTATTGCGGGCGGTATGTGGGAGGCGATTGCGTGACGGAGTCGCTGGTGGGATTGGAGGAGGCTTTGCGGCTGGCGGGGAAGGCTGGCGTGGCGGTTGCCTGCGAGGCGAAGGTGGCGGAGGCGTTGTCGCTCGAGCTGGTGGAGGAGCCGAGTGCGGCGGACGCTTTGCCTATAGTGCTAGAGCGGTTGCGGCTGGGGCTGTTCGAGGATGCGGAGACGATGGATGCGAACTATCTGCGCAGGACGGATGCGGAGATCTTCGCCAAGCCGGGTGGGGGCGAAGAGAGACAGTGGCCGGTTGTTCGCTGCGTTCAGGTTGATGGCGAGAACGAACAACGGCAAGAACGCTAAACCACTGGATCTGGGTTGAAAGGTGCGAACGGTGTGCGGGGTGCGGAAGCTACCGGGGTCCTTCGACTTCGCCTCTCGCGATGAAGCTGCGAGAGGCTTCGCTCAGGATGACGACGAAAACAAACAACGGCAAGAACTGAGAGGGAAGATTGAGCGCGAAGGGGGAGAGCGGTCCGGTGCGGGTGCGGTTGGCTGGAGCGGCCGATCTCGAGGAGGTGCTGGCGATCGAGCGGGGGGCGGCGACGGCTCCGCATTGGGCGGCGGCGGAGTATGTGGCTTGCCTGGAGGAGAATCAGGCGGCTGGGGCCTCGCGGCGCAGGCTGGTGGTTGCGGAGTCGGTGGATGGGCTGGTGGGGTTTGCGGTCGGCGGGGTGGTGGCGGTGGCGGACGAGTTGCGGGGGGAACTGGAGAGTGTGGCGGTGTTGGATGCGGCGCGACGCATGGGAGTGGGGTCGGCGTTGTGCGGGGCGGTGCGGGAGTGGTGCGAGGAGCAGGGCGCGGTCACGCTCGAGCTCGAGGTGCGGAGCGCAAGCGTGGGGGCGGTGGCGCTGTACGAGCGGCTGGGGTTTGTTCGCTTCGGGCGGCGTCCGCGGTACTATCGCAATCCGTTGGACGATGCGCTGTTGCTGCGGCTGGAGCTGGGCCGGGGCTGAAGCCCGCGTCTGGGCGGTGCTTGACTCGTGGGGCTGAAGCCCCACGCTCCCACCGGGAGTGCTGCTGGTGCTTGGTCACCATGCTTCTCGCGTTCTGCGGCGTCGCCCGGTTGTGGCTCTATAATATGGGCTTATGGTTAAGGATGGTTTTTTCTATGCGTTGGGACTGGGGATTGCGGCTGCGATCCTGTGGTCGCTGACGCACGCAGTTGCTCTGGTCGCGCTTCCGATGCTTCTGGCTCTGTTTTTTCTTTGGTTCTTTCGTGATCCGGCGAGGACGATTCCGACGGGTCCGGGTCTGGTGGTGTCGCCCGGGGATGGCGTGGTGACGGATGCGGAGTGGGTGGAGACCAAGGGCGGGAGCCGTCTGCGGCTGAGCATCTTTCTGAGTGTGTTCGATGTGCACGTCAATCGTGCGCCGGTGGGCGGCAGGGTGGCTCTGTGCGAGTATCGCAAGGGTCAGTTTAAGAACGCGATGAACCGCGAGGCCTCGGTACTGAACGAGCAGACGATGATCATGATCGATGCGGGAGGGTATGAGGTGAGCTTCAAGCTGATTGCCGGGCTGCTGGCGCGGCGCATCGTGTGCAAGGTGAAGGTTGGCGACGTGGTGGAGCGGGGCCAGCGCGTTGGCTTGATCAAGTTCGGTTCGCGGGTGGATGTTCTGATGCCTGCGGACGCGGATTTGAAGGTGGCCAAGGGAACGCGGGTGAAGGGCGGTTCGACCGTGCTGGCGGTGCTTCCGGTGGCGGTGGATACAGAGTCGCCACGATCGCGCGCCGTGGGGGCCTGATGCCGGAACCCATGGCAGGCGAGCTGACGGCGGAACGGAAGGCGGGGGGCAACCTCGAGGCGAGGCCCCTGCGCAATCCGCGGCGCGGCATGTATGTGCTGCCCTCGCTGTTTACGGCGGGCAATATTGCCGCGGGCTTCTATGCGATTATGCAGAGCGTGCAGGGCAGTGCGGCCGAGCCCGAGTACTACAATCGCGCGGCGCTGGCGATCGGCTTTGCGGTGCTGTTCGATGGTCTGGATGGGCGCATCGCGCGGATGACGAATACGTCGAGCGAGTTCGGCAAGGAGCTGGATTCGCTGGCCGACGTGATTACGTTTGGCGTGGCGCCGAGTGTGCTGGCGTATATCTGGGGCTTCCGCATGCTGGCGATGTCGCCGTATGGTCAGCTGCGCGAGCGCATCGTGCATATCGGCGTGTTCGTCTGCTTTCTGTTTTTGATCTGCGGCGCGAGCCGGCTGGCGCGGTTCAATATCAGCGTGAATCCGCAGCCGCGGAATCCGGGGCGGCCGGGGAGTAAGTACTTCGTGGGTATGCCGATTCCGGCGGGCGCGGGGGTGATTGCGGCGGTGATTCACTTCTTCGACGGATCTCCGATCTACGATCCGCGGATGTCGGTGTTGTGGCTCTTGCTGATTGCCGGGACGGGCTTTCTGATGGTGAGCAGCTGGCGCTTCTGGAGCGGCAAGGAGATCGGATTCGGCGATCGCCATCCCTTCCAGATGGTGGCTCTGCTGGCGCTGGTCGGCGTTCTGCTGGTGATGTATTCGGAGTGGATGCTGATTGTGGTGGCGCTGGGCTACCTGGTCTCGGGCGTGCTGGCGCGGCTGGCGTACTCGTGGGAACGGAGACGTCGACAGACGCGGTGAGCGGCTGTGGTGTCGATGGCTGCTGCGGCTTCTGTTGTAGAAGGATGATTGATGAGCAATAAGATTTATCGGATCGCGATTGTGGGCGCCTCCTCGCTGGTGGGCAAGGAGCTGAGCGACGTGCTGAGCGAATCGGCGCTGGGTGCGTCGAGCTTTACGCTGCTCGACGAGGAACAGATGGCGGGGAGCGTGGCCGCGGCGGGGGACGAGATCTCCTTCATCCAGAAGATCGACTCCAGTTCGTTTGAGGGCAAAGACCTGGTGTTCTTCGCCGGCGATGCGGAGGTGGCGGCGAAGTATTGGAAGAGCGCGGTGAGCGCGTCGGCCAGCATCGTCGATCTGACGGGAGCCCTGGAGGGTAAGCCGGGGGTTCTGGTGCGGGCGCCGTGGACCGCCTCAGGGGAAGAGCGCGGAGATGGTGCTGAGACGCGGCCGACTCCGGATATTGCAACGCCGGCGGTGGTGGCGGCGCATCCGGCCGCGGTGATGCTTGCGTTGATCGCACGCCGGCTGGGGGCGAGGTTCGGGGTGCGGAGCCTTGTGGCGACGTTGCTGCTTCCGGCCTCTGAGTATGGCCGCGCCGCGATGGATGAGCTGCATCAGCAGACGGTGAGCCTGCTCTCGTTCCAGAGCCTGCCGCGCGAGCAGTACGACCAGCAGGTCGCGTTCAACCTGGTGCGAGGCTTTGGGGAGGCGGCGAAGTTGATGCCGATCGAAGCTACGGAGCGCAGGATTCAGGCGCATTACGATGCTCTATGCGGGGAGGGAGCGGCTGCGTTGGTGTTGCAGGTGGTGCATGCGCCGATCTTCCATGGCTATGGAGGGTCTCTGTTGGTGGAGTTGAAGGACGCGGCTACGGCGGGCGAGGTGGCAGAGGCGATCGCGGGGAAACATGTGTCGGTGGCTGCGGGAGGACCGGATTCGCCGAACAATGTGGACGCGGTAGGACAGGAGGACCTGATGGTGTCGGTGCAGGCGGCCGGCAGCCAGGGCGAAGAGGCGACGAGGTTCAAGCTGTGGGTTGCGGCGGATAATCTGAGACTGGCGGCAGCGCATGCGGTGGCATGCGCGGTGGAGTTGCTGCAACTGCGCCCATCGGGAGAGGTGCAGTAAGAATCGCTGAGGTGGAATCGCCCAGCTTGAAGCAGGCGCGTATCCGAGTTGGAAGCGATGCATGCGCTATGCGATACATCGCGATCGCTTACGGCTGCTCGTTCTCATCCGGGACCAGGATGATGGGGAAGGCTACCTCTTGCGCCTCGCTCATCGTCATTCCACTCTGCCGCGCCGCCTTTAGGTTCTCCCAGCAGTCCTTCGTCCGCTCGAACAGCACCGTAGCCAACTGGTTCTCCTGTTCCAGATTCGCGGTTTCCTGGGGACGAAACTTCCGTTGATGGGTCTCGGCCTTCGCGAAGAGGTTGATGAATCTGTCATCCAGCAACAGCGGTTCGTCTATGGTCAACCAGTCCGCCATGGTGTGTGTCCGTCGTCGGGTTTCCGTCATGTGGATGTCCTTGTCGAAGGTTGCTGGAGGGGTGATGTGCGGTCATTCCGGCCCGCGCGCAGAAGCTAGGAGACTGGATAGGTTCCCGGCCCGCGCGCCCGGTGCCAGGCCTCGTACTCGATCTTGGAGGATCGGTGATGCAGATGCCCTTATCCCAGAATGCCGCTTCCGCTACCGATGGCGGATCGAAGCGATGGTGTATGGCACTGTAGAGTTCGATCAGAAGCATCTACCGTGCGCGCTCCTGTTCTGAAAGCGTGGTCGAATTTGCATCCGAGTGTAGCTCCAGCAGGGAGCACGGGGAACCGTCGTACCTCGCCATACAGCCTCTCTTTTGTAGTAACCGTCGCGTGTGGCTTAGACCTGCTCCGTGTTTCCGGCCGGCGTCTTATGGCTCGCGGCAGGGTGGTTTGACAGCCTTGCGGCCGGCATTGCTGGATAGCGAATAGATGCACATATCGATGCATTAGAGCGACAAGCTACAAAGTCACGCCGCCGACAGTTGCAGCGGCTTTACCTTGCTGCGCTTGGTTCGAGACGCTTGCCAGAAGTCATAGGCGTTTTGCATCTTGAACCATAGATCCGGAGACTGGCCGAATGCCTCACTGATCTTGATGGACATCTCGGCTGAGACGCCGGCCCGCTCATTGAGAACGCGGGAAAGAGTGACACGCGACACCCCGATATGGGCAGCAAACTCCGTAACCGTCATTGGGATGTTGGGAAGGACGTCCTTAAGAACCCTTCCCGGATGTGCTGGATTGTGCATCTGCATGGGAACCTCACAAAGCCGGATACCGCTCCGGCTAGCGGCTGCTCAGTGATAATCCTGATAATCCACAAGGATGGCATCTTCGTCCTCGAAGCGGAACGTTATGCGCCAGTTGCCATTCACTTTGACTGACCAATGCCCGGCCATCTCCCCCCTCAGCGGGTGTAAATTCCAACCTGGAAGATTCATATCGGCGTGGTCTCTTGCAGCGTTCAGAGTGGTCAATTGCGCAGACAGTTTGGCGGCGTGATCGGGGTTGATGTCGCGCTTGGAGCCTTCCTTGAAGAACTTCTCAAGCCCCGCATGTCTGAACGTCTTGATCACCTCTTTATTGTATCGCGTAACGATACGCGAAACAATAGCGCAGGTGTTTTCCTCTACTAGGGGCTCACTCGAGCGTTGGCTCAACCAGTTGACGCGACAGGTCAGGGGCGAAGAAGTTGCTCTGAAGCCGGCCACGCTCAATCGATATCGCGCGCTGCTGTCGCTGACCTTTCGGATTGCACTGCAGAACGGCAAGATATCATCAAACCCCGCGCGGCTGGTACGGCCGAGGCGGGAGAAAAACGCAGTCATTCGTTATCGTCTTCCAGAAGAAGAGCGGAAGCTGAGGGCGGTCGCAAATGAACTCTACCAGCACCATGTACCTGAACTTGATCTTGCTTTGAACAGGGGGATGAGGCAAGGGGAACAGTACAACTTGGTCTCGGAAAACGTAGACATGGAGAGGAGGTTCATCACGATTCCCCGAAGCAAGCACGGCGGAATCAGGCATATAGAACTCAACGACGCGGCGGTTGCAGCTCTCTTGCAGGCCCATGCACAGGGCAATGGAAGCGAGCATGTGTTTTTGAACTGCTATGGGCAAAAGCTCTCAAAACCGCGCGAGTGGTTTGAGGCCGCCGTAAAGAAAGCGGGCATTCCGCGAATTACTTGGCATTGCCTGAGGCACACCTTCGCCAGTCGCCTCGTTATGGCTGGCGTTGATTTGCGTACCGTACAGGAGCTGATGGGACACAAAACGATTCAGATGACCTGTCGCTATGCACACCTTGGACCCCAACATCGGCTGGCGGCGGTCCAGCGCCTATGCGATACTGATAAGGCTGTGAACGAAAGTGCCACCAAAACTGCCACCGGAGCTTTTGAGCTCGTTTCAGTGATGTAATGGGTTTGGCATAAATAGTTCAATTGATTGCACTTGCAGTGCAGAGCCGGGATGGCGGAACTGGCAGACGCAGCGGACTCAAAATCCGCCGAGGGCAACCTCGTGGGGGTTCGACCCCCCCTCCCGGCACCAATAAAATGAATGATTTAGCAAATTAACGCATCTTCGGATGCGTTTTTCTGTGCCCAAACTGTGCCCAAGCGGAAACACGATTCGTGCGACGATCAACAGCTTAGAACAAGCCATTGAAGAAGCAGAGGAAGAGGAGCATGAAGAGACCGAAGACTCGCCCAGCGAGAGCTTTTCATCTCTGACTCTACCTTCCTTGGTCTTGAAATCATGAGCGATGAGGATGTTACGGCAGATGTTTGATGCGCTTTGTGAGGCGTAAGCGCCGCCCTTCAATTTTGCGGCTGCATGAGGTCAAAGTAGGAGATGCAAGTTTGAATTAGAGTCCTGGCCAATTCTTTGTCAGTGCCGGGATATTTAAGCTGTCGAAGAGCGTATGCATAAGCGACCGCGACAATTTCTTCACGAGACCCCGCCTCGGCTACAGCCCATTGTCTACAGCTCTGTATGAATGCGGCAAATGAAGATTCTGCTGCAAACACATCGACCTGCAGCCAAGAGGACATATGGGTCATGCTTGGCCATCCGGTTGGTAGCTGCGCGTGCATCGGATGGAACACAGTGCTCAATTCAAGCGTCACAGCATCGGCGGACGCGAGGGAAATACCCACATCCCCGAAATCAATGATCATCGGTCGTCCAGTTTCATCGAATACCACGTTTGCGCAGTGAAGGTCCTTATGCTGACAACACTCGGCGACTGAGATGCTTCGCCCCTCGATAGCCGATATATCAATTGCGTTCAACACATTTCGGATTTGAGGCAACTCCGTATCCCTAAGGAAATGCCGTCGAACTTGATCAATTCTCATTTGAACCGTTCGCTTACCTTGATATGCGCAGCTCCAGGACGCAGGGCTGCGAACGGCGCACTTGGATGAAATCATCCGACAGAGAGATCCGGCACTCAGAGAAGCCGTCGAGCAGCTTGCGCGAGGCGAGGTCCGCGAAGCCATTGGTAATCTCAACAGCCAAGGCCGCGTGCTGGAGATTAAGGACCGCCGAGAGCGGATCGACGAGATAGCCCGCGAGTATGTGCGCTCGCCGCAAAGAACGCTTGTGGTTTCGCCCGATAATGAATCGCGTTGCGAGATCAATCAGCACATCCATCGAGCGATGCAGAGCCAGGGCGCTGTCAATACGGAGGAGCATTGCGTCCATGTGCTGTATGTGCGGCAGGAGATGAGCGGCGCAGATCGACAGCACGCGCAAAACTATGTGAAAGGCGATGTTCTCCGCTACTCGAAGGGGTCGAAGCCTCTCGGCATCGAGGCCGGAGAGTATGCCCGCGTCACGCGCACAGATCGAGAGAGCAACACAGTGACCATCAAGCGCCACGCTGGCGAAGAGCTGAGCTACGATCCTCGCCGCTTGCAGGGCGTTACGATCTACCGGGATGCGGAGCGCACGTTCGCCCAGGGCGACCGTGTGCAGATGACCGCGCCGTATCATGCGGAGAAGCTGGAGAGGCTTTCCGCGGAGCGGCGGGCCGACATGTGGCGCCGTTGGAAAGCGGGAGAGTCGTTGCATGAGATTGGGCGCGCCTTCGGCAAGGGCCACGGTTCCATTCGGTTCTTGTTGACGCAGCGCGGCGGGATAGCTCC
>DATMOB010000035.1:0-7939 GCA_035568455.1 Granulicella sp. | reverse complement strand
GCAACTGGCGAATGGCCTTGGGATAAGATCCCAGCTTATCGGTTGTGATCGACTGTGGCGGCCAGTTACGCATCGTCTTCATCGCTTTGCTCAGGAAGCGGTGTGCCGCGCGGGTGTCGCGGCGGTCCAGCAGCATGAAGTCGATCAACCGGCCATACTTATCCACCGCGCGGAATAGGTACTTCCACTGTCCTCCGACCCTTCGACCTCGTTTTCGAGTCACACTTACGTGAGCGGGTTCGACTTCCTGAATCTCGCTCATTGCAGGAGTCATCCGCTCGCCACCCAGAGACCCAACCCGGTCCCATTCTCTCCCTTGGTAGTAAAGAATGGCTCAAAGTGCCCTAGCTTCTCACATCCTTAAGTTGACGATGCCAAGGTGATGTGTTCGGGACCAGGCTACCGAGCAACAGGCCGAGAGCGAGAATCCGATGTTCGGCGACTCGTTCCCGAAGTAGACACGAAGGGGACATCACTCCCAAGCTCAGACTTTGCGCTATACGGCAGAGGTCTGCCGTATCAGTCCTGAAAAACGCGCAGATGGTCAGGAGATAAATTCGTCATTGATGCTGTTGCCACGGCATGAAGGAGGCCGTCGCGATGGCGAGAACAAGCACATCGAAGCGAAAGCGGGCTCCCAAAACGGTCCTGAAGCTCCCGGATTTGGATGGAGCGTAATGTCTCTGTTCCAGCGATATTCGGTAGCGAGTCACGACCGTCTAAGCTGGATGGCGGGGAAGATATCTGGCCGGACCTCGGTGTGATCGATCGTTGGTCTGGCGAATGCTGAGGCAGCAAAAAGACAAGCAAGGGTACCGATTGGCATCCAACCGGTACCTTGCCTTTTTATTTACCGTTTCCAAGTTCCCGTTGGTGAAACTTGCAATTTAGACCGAACTTGCAGCTACGTGGGTCCCGACGGGGGGCTCCGGTAAGCGCATGCGTGCTGACGACGAAATAGTGCAAAATTTCCGCAATCAAAGTCTTTTGTCGATCCCGTTCTGATCCCCAGCATTTGTGGGTCAATTGCATCTCAAAATATCCACAATATTAGTCAATTCAAGGGAGCATCCGCCATTTGAGCAATGTCGTCTACGGGAAGGCCGTCACCTTGGGGGTGACGCGTGGACCAGCTGCAGTTGCCCCGCCCACACTGTTGATGACGTTGCTGATCTCGCCGTTCTTCCCCAGGCAGACCGTGATCATGTCGTGGAACCGGATGTTCGGGTTGGCGGGCGCCTCGATGGCTCGACTCAGCACAACGCCGGGATACCGGAAGACACTGTAGACTCCCAGCCCCCAGGCTTCGTGACTGCTCACATGGTCAGCAACCTTGTAGGAGGCCCAGCCGTTCGTACCCGCTGCACTCGTGTAGCTCGCCTGCGTGGGAGGATCGTAGGGAATCTCGGACTGATAGAAGTAGGTCCGGCCGCCGTTGCCATTCCAGAGAACCTGGTACTGCTGGTGATGTTCGACGAACAGGCCGTAAACAGTCACATCGTTACCATTCACAACCAGTCCGGTCGCGCTGGGATTGCTGTCCCAGCCCACCCCGTTGCCGTGATCGGCGCGCCAGATCCAGGTGTGATCGACGATCGTGTCGTTGCTGTTGATCTTCAGGTTGACCGATGCGCGGCCAGCCCCAGCGCCGCCCACCCGGAAGAAGACATCGTGTAACGAGATGGGATCTTTGGCATGGTGGGCCTTGCTTCCATCCGGTCCTACTTCCAGGAGCACAGGCGAATTGCTGACCCCAGCGTCGAATAACAAGCCCGAAATGATGAGTCCGTCCACATCAGCGGTGGTCATGGCCGCGGTGCCGTTGTTTGGTTTCAACGTGGCAAAGCCAAGCCCCATCACCACCGTGTTGGGCCGGGTCACGCGGAGAGCATCGGCAAGTTCATAGATGCCTGGAGTGAAGAGCAGGTCCTTGCCCTTGGCCAACTGCGCATTGAGGGTCGACGCGGTATCCACATCCGGCCGAGCGATGTAGAACCGGCTCAGCGGGATGGACCTTCCCGGAGTAGACCCCGCGTGCCAGGTGATGCCCGAGCTGTTGCTGGTGAGCGACGGAACGCGGACGCTATAGCTGCCCGCCCCGTCCACCTGCAGGAAGGGCTTCTCGCGAACGATGGGTGTCTGGGCGACCTTGGTGTAGGGCGGCGTAGGCCAATCCCCCGCCGGCGGATGGACCACGCCAACGAAGACCATATTCCAGTTCGCACCCGTCCAACTGCTCCACTCGCTATTCCGCGAGATCCATTGCTGCTGGGGACCGGCAGCGACATTGCCATCGATCAGGGCATCGGACATCCAGCCGCCGCTCGCCCATCCGCCGTTCTGATGAAGCACGATATCGCCTCGAACATGCATGCGGCGGAAGGGGGCGGCCTGGGAAACGGCCCACTGCAGAGTGCCGCTCGAAGGCGTTACCGACACCCCCTCCACCGCGCGCCAGAATGTTGTGGTGGCGTTGTTGTTCCCCAAAGCCGCGTCCGCATGCAGGTTGCCCTTGATCTGCACCGCATCGGGCGAATCTCCCAATCCAAGTACCTGCGTATAAAACCCAATCGGCACGTCCACGTTATAGTTGCCGGGCAGGAACAGCAGCGCATTGCGCGCTGGGCCAAACTCGTTCTTTTTCTGGCTGGCGTAGACCTCATCGATCTGTCTCTGGGCCGCAGCCGCCGGCATAGACGGATTGAAGACAAGTACATTAGGACCGAAGTCCGGCTTGACCCCGCTGGCCGCCATAGCCGAGCTGGCGGAATGCGCGAGCAGTCCCAATAGGAGACCAAACCGTACTCCCGCTCTTGAACTTCTGGCCATACGCGGACCACACCCCATCGACTTGCTCATCTTCCTGTTCTCCTTCGCTGCTCGTTTTTTTACCCTTTTCTCGCAACCGACCTCGCAGACGCGGCCGCCAGGTCACGGCAGAAGCGAGAAGGTGGCGTGATTGGCGGCGGTTGAGTCGTTCCCCATCCACAGATCGAACTCGCCGGGCTCGATGCTCCAGTGGTGGGTCTGCGGGCTCCAGAAGCCGAGGTCGTTGGTGTCGAGCGTGAGGGTAACGGTCTGCTTCTCGCCGGCCTTGAGAGAGATCCGACGGAAGCCCTTCAGCTCGCGCACGGGCCTGGAGGCACTGCCGGCGCGCTGGTGGGTGTAGAGCTGCACGACCTCATCGCCGTCGCGCGCACTGGTGTTCGCGACATCGATCGAGACGTTGAGCTTCGCTCCGGCGCGTACCGAGGGAGCAGCAAGCTGCAGGCTGCCGGTCGAGAAGCTGGCGTAGCTGAGGCCATAGCCGAAGGGGTAGAGCGGCGCGCTCGATCCATCCCAGTAGCGCGTGTTCGGCTCATTCGGAATCTGCGTTAGATTGTGCGCGTAGTAGAGCGTCACCTGGCCTACGCTGCGCGGCCAGGTGACGGGAAGCTTGCCGCCGGGGGTGGCGTCGCCCGAGAGCAGATCGGCGATGGCGTCGCCGCCCTCGGTGCCCGGATACCAGGCCTCGAGGATCGCGCCGACATGCTGCGAGGCCCAGGTGATGTTGAGCGGGCGGCCGTTCAGCAGAACGAGGACGACCGGCTTGCCGGTGGCGACCGCGGCCTCGAGCAGCTGCTCCTGCTTGCCGGGCAGCGTCAGGCTGGAGCGCGAGGCACGCTCTCCGCTCATGCTCTGCAGCTCGCCCATGACCAGCACGGCGACGTCGGAGGAGCGAATTAAATCGATGGCGTGATGGAACTCGGCGTTTCGCTCGGCCTCGGTCTTGAGCGTCGGCTTCGGACTGGAGAACTGCGGATCGAAGATGGAGGGCTGTTCGCGCTCGATCTCGACGCCCGGCGTGTAGGCGATCTGTACGCCGGGAGTGAATCGTTTGCGCAGGCCTTCGAGTACGGTCACCGAGTCAGACGGATGGCCGGCGAGGCTCCACGATCCCATGATGTCGGGCTTGGAGTTGGCCAACGCGCCGATCAGAGCGATGGACTTCACCTGCTTGCCGAGAGGCAGCAGCTGATGCTCGTTTCGCAGCAAGATAGACGAACGGATCGCCGCGTGGCGAGCGGCATCGCGCTGTTCTTGGGTGACCAGTTGCGCGTCCGAGCGGGAGACGTCAATGTAGGCATTCTTGAACAGACCGAGGCGGTACTTCGCGAGCAGGATATTGGTGACCGCCGTGTCGATCGAGGCCTGCGTCACCAGGCCCTGACGCAGCGCCAGGGCGAGGTTGTCGCGAAAGGTGTGGCTGGTCATCTCCATGTCGACTCCGGCGTTGACGGCGCGCACCGCCGCGTCTTCGGGGTCCTTCGCGAAGCCATGGGTGGTCAAACTGGCGACCGCCTCCCAGTCGCTCACCACAAAGCCGGTGAACTTCCAATCCTCGCGCAGGACGTCGTGCAGCAGGAAGCGATTGCCGGTCGCAGGCACGTCGTTGACATCCAGATAGGCGCTCATCAGCGATCCAGTGCCGGCGTCGATTGCGGCTTTGAACGGCGGGAGGTATACGTTCCAGAGCTGCTCGTCGGAGATATTCGCCTCCTCGTAATCGCGCCCGCCGATGGCCGCCCCGTAGCCGGCAAAGTGCTTCACGCAGGCGAGGATGTGATCCGGACCGCCCAGCGTCTCGCCCTGGAAGCCCTTGATCTGCGCCGCCGCCATGCGTGCGCCGAGAAATGGATCCTCGCCGGCGCCCTCCATGATGCGTCCCCAGCGTGGGTCGCGGGCGATGTCGACCATAGGCGCGAAGGTCCACTGGATCCCGACGGCGCGGGCCTCGCGCGCCGCCATGCTCTGCGCGTGCTCGGGCACCGCCGGGTCCCAGCTGGCGGCCATCGCCAGCGGCACCGGATAGATGGTGCGGAAGCCATGAATGACATCGAAGCCGAAGAGAATGGGGATGTGCAGGCGGCTCTGCTCCACCGCGATGTGCTGCAGTCGGTTGATCTCGGCGGCGTCGGTGATGAAGAGGAAGGAACCAATCTTCCCCTTACGCGCCAGCTCCTCGGGGGGGACGTCCTGCTTGGTGTTGAGCGCAACCTGGCTCATCTGGCCGATCTTCTCTTCGAGCGTCATCTTGCCCAGGAGATCGCGCACGAAGGCCTGCGCCTGCTGGTCGGACGCGGCGTCCTGCGGGGAGCTTGTCCTCTCCATCGCATACGCCGTGACTGGCTGGGAGGAGTGCAGCGATAACGTCAGCGCCAGAAGCGTTCCCAGAATCGGGATCAGGGGCAAGGTGCGGCAGGTCCACATTCTCAAGAGACGGATCCTCTTCAATCGCTGTATGCCATGTAGGACGATCACGAAGGCGCTATGCCATAAGACCGAAGCGCCTGGGATCAAGGTATATGCCGGGTTCGAGGCACACCCATCATAGGCAAACGCTTGTCTATTGTCCATGAATGGGTCATGACACGCTGGCTCGCCCTTGGCCTGTCGGATAACGGTGAGGCTGCGCATGAATGGGGCACCCAAGATGGTCGGGTTATGATCGGGCGACCCGTCCGGGGGGAAGGTCGTACTCCCTCCCCCAGGACTTGAAGTTCTAAAGCCTAGGAAACAGGTGGGATAAGTCCAAATGAAGGTCCCCCTTGGGTATACCTGGGGTAGACCTGGGTATGGCTGTCGGATGGGAGGGTTCGGGTTAGCGAGCGCGTTGGCGCTGGGCGAGATACGACTGCCTTAACGCCGCCGACTCAGTGTCTATTTTATCCTGCTGATTACGAATGACTTACGATTTAACCCCGCCTTCGCGCACGGTATGATCCGTTTTTCTGAGGCGACACTTTTGACTCAATCAAATTGAGCAGATCACAGGTATCGGCACGGGCCAAACTCATAGAGCTATACTTCGACCGTCCATGTTCAGGAGAGTGCGATGGATACGAAGAAGATAATCGAGATTATCAGGAAGCGGCGGGCGCATGCGTTCGATAGACCGCTCGCTGACCCCGCAGCAGATCTACCGGTGTATTCAGAAGCAGGTGTAGCTAGAGTCATATCCGATGAATATGGCGCGTTGCTCGAAGAGATCGAAGGTTTCCCAAATAAGCGATTTGAGACCCGTTCCGCGCGCGATTCAGGATAGCAATCACGCGGGATCAATGGCTGTCGGCCGATCGCAGGGCTCGCGTTCCGTCGCCCGCCAGTAGGGACCACTGGAACTACGCCCTGTGGATTAGGTTTGGACGCTTCAGTGCCCCTGCCTTAGTCCTCGCCCCGAATACCGCCGAGAGACCGTCTGTCGTAGACCCCGTGAGAATACTCCGGCCCGAAAGGCCAGCAGGAGTCCTTATCCAGACCGTTATCTGTGGATTGTTACTCTTCGGAGCCGCAAACCCTCCCAACCGCGCCACATATTGCTTGCTAGAGCGGCGAGGGTAATATTGCTGCCTTCCCTGGACAGACCCTTTCAGTTAAGCACCGACTCTTATTTCTTATTCACAAGGAACAGCAAAATGCCGCGTACCCCCGATGCAGTAAGAAAGCTTGCTACGGAAGCCGGTGTAAAGTTTGTGGACCTCAGGTTTGTGGACCTGCCCGGCATGTGGCAGCACTTTTCGATACCAGTAGAAGACCTCGAAGACGATTTGTTCAGCGAAGGCATCGGCTTCGATGGGTCGAGCATCCGCGGATTTCAGCAGATCCACGAAAGCGACATGCTGCTCATCGCGGATGCGGAGACAGCATATGTGGACCCTGTTCTTCAGGTTCCCACGCTCGACCTTATTTGCAACGTGCTGGATCCCATCACCCGGGAGCGGTACAGCCGCGACCCGCGGTATGTTGCGCAAAAGGCGGAACAGTATTTGAAAGGCACTGGTATCGCGGATATCAGTTACTGGGGTCCGGAGGCAGAGTTCTATATTTTCGACAGCGTCCGCTACGATCAAAGCGCCCAAAGTGGCTACTACTATATCGATTCGAGGGAAGCCGTCTGGAACACGGGACAGGAGGAGACTCCGAACCTTGGTTATAAGCTGCGGCATAAGGAAGGGTATTTCCCCGCGCCGCCTTCGGATCAACTGCAGGACGTGCGCTCGGAAATTGTCCTGGCGCTGAAGGAAGTGGGCGTGAAGGTGGAAGTGCACCACCACGAGGTCGGAACAGCCGGACAGGGCGAAATCGACATGCGATTTGGTCCGCTCACCCAGATGGCGGACAACTTACTGTATTACAAATACATCATTCGCATGGTTGCGCGGAAACACAATATGACGGCGACCTTCATGCCCAAACCCATCTTTGGCGACAATGGCTCAGGCATGCATACGCATCAGAGCTTGTGGAAAGGCGGCACAAATATCTTTTATGACGAGAAGGGTTACGCACTCCTGAGCAAGACTGCGATGCACTATATCGGCGGTCTGCTGAAGCATGCGCCCGCGCTGCTTGCCTTCTGTGCCCCGACAACCAATTCCTACCGCAGGCTGGTTCCGGGCTACGAGGCGCCGGTGAATCTGGCCTATTCGCAACGCAATCGCTCGGCGGCTGTGCGTATCCCGGTCTACTCGAAGAGTCCTAAGGCAAAACGCATTGAGTTCCGTTGTCCCGACCCCTCGGCGAACCCATATCTTTGCTTCGCCGCCCAGCTGATGGCAGGTCTTGACGGCATCCAGAACAAGATCGATCCAGGCGAATCTCTGGACAAGGATCTGTACGACCTGGAGCCGGAAGAAGCATCGAAGATCAAGAGCGCACCAGGCTCGCTTGGCGAAGTTCTTATCGCGCTCGAGAACGATCATGCTTTCCTGTTGCAGGGGGATGTCTTCACCTCGGATCTGATTGCGACGTGGATCTCCTATAAGCGCGAGCGCGAACTTGCACCTGTGAACCTGCGGCCTGTGCCGTATGAGTTCTTTCTCTATTTCGATCTGTAGGTTTGGATGGATTCCAGCAAGTCACCTTCAATTCCGCTTTGCGCCCAGTCGAGGCCGAGATT
>DATMOB010000034.1:0-53547 GCA_035568455.1 Granulicella sp. | reverse complement strand
GCAGGTTGGGATTGAGCACGTAGAAGGCGGTCGCCACGACCGCCCAGCGAGGCACCAGCAGGCGCCGCGCCAGGCGATAGAAACCGGCGGCACCGGCCACGTAACACAGCAGCGAGGGCCAGGCGCCGGCAAGCCCGTCCTGCCACCAGGCCATCTTCTGCACGAACGGCAGAATCAGCAGATGCGGCAGCGGCAGCCACACACCGCCCAGCTGGGAAAGCCCCGGGTTGCGCGAGTCGAGGATGCGGCGCGCGGTGCCCAAATGCGCCACCGCATCCCCGTAGAGCAGCATGTAACCGCGTTGGTAGCAGAGCAGAAGGGCGACAAACGCCAGCAGAACCGCAATCATCGCGATGGGAAGAGTCTCCTGGCGGGTCGCGGCGCGAACCTCGTCGGGGTTGTCGGGAATATCTCTGTCCGGCCTCCGCACCACCGCGGTTCGCTGCGTCTGCTGCCTGCTTCGCCTCGCCACTTATGCCTCCACGTGGTCCAGGTGAGAGATTTCGCGGAAGAGCTTGAAGCGTGCGTCGATCTCCTCCTTCGTCACCGCCTGCAAGCGCTCGGTGCCGAAGCGCTCGACCGCGAACGAACCCATCACGCCGCCGTAGAACATCGCGGTGCGAAAGGCGGCTGGGGTCAGCTCGGGCTGCGAAGCAAGATAGCCATAGAATCCGCCGGCGAAAGAGTCGCCAGCGCCGGTGGGATCGACCACCTCGGCGAGCGGAAGCGCAGGCGCACGGAACGGCCGCGGCGCGGCTGCGAACTCGGGGAAGGAGCGCTTGCTGAAGAACGCCGTTGCGCCGTATTCGCCGTGCTTGACCACAAGCGAGCGCGGCCCCATGGCCATCACCTTCTCGGCAGCGCGCACCGGATTCTGTTCGCCGGAGAGCATGCGCGCCTCGCCGTCGTTAATCAGCAGAGCATCGAGTTCGCGCAACACCACGGCAAGGTTTGCGCCGTGGTCCGCAATCCAGTAGTTCATGGTGTCGCCGCACACCATCTTCACCTTCGTCATCTGGCTGCGGACTCGGGCCTGCAGCACGGGATCGATGTTGGCGAGGAAGAGAAAATCGCTGTCGGCGTAGGCCTCGGGGATCTTCGGCTCGAAGGACGCGAAGACGTTGAGGTCGGTCCCGAGCGTCTTGGCCTCGTTCAGGCTGCCGGCGTAAGCGCCGCTCCAGTGGAAGCTGAGCCCGGGGGCGTGCTCGATGCCCCGCGTATCGATCCCGCGCCGGGTGAATACGGCCTCGTGCTCGGGGGTGAAGTCTTCGCCCACCACCGCAATCACTCGTACATCGGTGAAGTAGCTCGCTGCGAGCGCAAAGTGGGTGGCAGCGCCGCCCAGAATATGATCGACCTTCCCATGCGGCGTCTCGATCGAATCGAACGCCACGGAACCAACTACAAGAATGGACATGGATCTCGCTTTCCTAATCTAAAATCAAATGAAACAGTGATAGTTACGATTACGCAATTTTAACTAGAGATACTTATCGAGCAGAAGAGCGAGCCGCTGCCTGGTCGCATCCGGAATCGCCTTGCGGTCGGTGAGGATGGCATACTGCAGAGCGGTCGCACACGCGCACTTGCGCTCGGTGGGCATCGCGCCCACAGCGGCCCGGACCACCTTGGCGGCGTTCTCCGCATTCTGGTGCAGCACGGCGACGATCTGGTCGACGGTGACGTCGTCATGGCCTTCGCGCCAGCAGTCGTAGTCGGTCACCATGGCCACGGTGGCGTAGCAGATCTCGGCCTCGCGAGCGAGCTTCGCCTCCTGCAGATTGGTCATGCCGATGACGTCCGCGCCCCAGCTGCGGTAGAGGTTGGACTCCGCGCGGGTCGAAAACTGCGGCCCTTCCATGCACACGTAGGTGCCGCCGCGCTTGCCGACGACGCCAACCTCGGCGCACGCGGCCTCAAACGTCTTGGCGACCGTACCACACACCGGATCGCCAAAGCCGACGTGGCCGACGATGCCGTCGCCGAAGAAGGTCGACACTCGCGCAAAGGTGCGGTCGATGAACTGGTCCGGGATCACAAAGTCCGTGGGCTTGTGCTCTTCCTTCAAGGAGCCGACCGCGGAGATCGAAAGGATTCGCTCGACTCCGAGCTTCTTCATCGCATAGATGTTTGCGCGAAAGTTCAACTCGCTGGGAAGCAGGCGATGCCCGCGTCCATGACGCGCCAGGAAGGCGACCTTGCGCCCTTCCAGATCCCCTAGCACGAAGGCGTCGGATGGCTCGCCAAATGGCGTCTCCACGCGCTCTTCACGTACATTTGTAAGTCCAGGCATGGAATACAGCCCGCTGCCACCGATGATCCCAATCTCTGCCTTCTGCAATGAACTTGCTCCTCCACCGGATCGAGCCCGGCTCTTTCATTCTTTTGATCAATCTCTGCGGCGTCGAACTCGTGCTCGAAAAAAGCTACCGCCGATCCAAAGTATATCGTCCGGCTTCATTCAACATGCCCGCCTTCACCATGCCAAAGCTGGATAGGTAGCGTGCCAGCGCCAGCGTCAGCTCCCCGGGCTCCTGCTTCGGAGCAGGAGAGGAGGCAATCTGGATCGGTCCCTTCGATTGCGCGGCGACGATGCTGTCCTCGAGCTTGCGCGCCAGCGGCAGTGCGAAGCCCTCGGCGATGAACACCCCAGTGCCGTAGATCGCGATCAGGACGTCGCCTTCATTGGTGCTGTAGACCTGCTCCCGGTCGTCGGCCTCCTCCTGATTGCGGCGAACCAATCCCGAATACTTCCGCGGCAGCTGGTCCGTATACACGCGCAGAAACGATCGCGCGGAGTCCGGGTTGGCCCAGCGCGAGTAGTAGATCAGACCCAGCGAGGCGCTGGATTGCTTCTCCGCAGCGGTCGCCGACTTGCGCTGCGCCGCATAGTAGATGCCGCCCTTCCACATGGGCGAGAGCGCGCTTGCGATCTGCCGGCCGCCGAACAGCTCCAGCAGAATGCGTGCGTCCAGCTCGCCCATGACGCCGATGTCATAGGGCGTGTACTCGGGATCGAGCAGCGGATGGATATCGGGCAGCCGCAGCACCGGCACCGGGGTATGCGCCAGATAGGCGTCCGGATGGATGATCTCGAAACTCGACGACGGCGGATGCGCCAGCACCCCGGCGAAGGCCGCCTCGCGGCCCCCCTTGATGAGCACCGACTGCTCGAAGCTCAGCCCGTCGCCATAGGGGAACAGCAGCGACTGCTGCAGCAGCAGCGGCGCCCGCGCGAGGACCGGCGATCCAGCGGTATCGCTGGTCATATCCTTCAGCTTGTCGGCCAGGTCCGGCGCGTCCGCCAGCGTCTTGCCGGTCGAGCGCAGCGAGTAGTCCACATACACGACCATCGCCTGGCCTTCGGTGACCGCCTCGCGCGCCGTGTCGCCCTCGTCGAACTGGAGGTGCCGGTTGTCCTCGCGCATGTCCTTGGCAACGCCTTTGGCCTCCACGTCCGACCACTTGCTCAGATCCACACGCTGATCCTGCAGGGCATGGGTCAGCTCATGCGCTAGCACGGGTTTCTGCTCCTCTGGCTCGATCCAATCCAGCAGATTCACGGTCTTCGTCTTGTCGTCGTAAAAGCCGGCGATCTGCTCGGTGAGCAACGACACCAGGAAGGGACGCAGATGAAAATCGCGGTCCAGCAGACCGAACTTCTTCAGCACCAGCTCGGAGCGCTCCATGCGCTTGGTGCTCTCATCCTCGTCGAACTTCTGCCGCAGGAAGCGGGTCACCTGATCGCGCGAGATCAGCTTCCGCTTCACGGTGTGCTCGATCGGCAGCTTGGAGTCGGTGCTGGCGAACTGCAGGATTTCGTCAACCGACCGAAACAGCTCCTTCGCCTGCTCCTTGGTGACGTGCGTCCCAGTCGGTATCGGGACAGGCGTCGCGGCTGGGGCAGACGGTTCAGTCGGGACAGGCGTCCTGCCCGAGGCCGGCGGCGGCTCTTGCCCACGCGCCGTCCCTGCGGCCACAGACATCCCCAGCGCCAGCAACGTCGCCGCCACTCCCCAGCGCCCTCCACCCCGACTCAACTCTGTCATACGCCTCCGCTCCACC
The DNA here is from genome assembly GCA_035568455.1 of Granulicella sp. Lineage (GTDB taxonomy): Bacteria > Acidobacteriota > Terriglobia > Terriglobales > Acidobacteriaceae > Edaphobacter. The sequence continues at coordinate 49,482 of DATMOB010000034.1, read as the reverse complement.
CCATCCAGATCGTTATAATCAGTGTACGCAGAGTATTCTGCGCGTGTCCGCATTGGTTTGCGATCGAAATCGAGCTCCTGACGCCCATGACCGCCTCCGTCCATCCCGCCAACCCGAGCATCGCCGACGCAGCCGCTGCGGTCTCGCCGCTTCAAGCGCTTCTTCAGGGCGCCGCATTCGCCTCGCTGGAGGAAACGGGCTGGATTAAGATCACCGGCGACGACCGGGTGCGCTGGCTCAACGGGATGACCACGAACTCCATCCAGCAACTGCAGCCCGGCGAAGGCAACTATAACCTGCTGCTCAGCGCGCAGGGCCGCATTCAGGGCGACGCCTACGCCTTCTCCCTTCCGGACAGCCTTCTGCTCGAGACCGGACGCGCCCATATCCCGGTTCTGATGGAGCTTCTGGATCGCTTCATCATCATGGACGACGTGCTGCTTGAAGACATCAGCGCCGAGCGCCGGGGACTGCTCTGCGCCGGTCCCGTTGCTGCCACCTGTCTCGCCGCCCTGGGGATCGAGACAGCGCCGGGCGATGCGCTCCAGCTGCGCACCATTTCCTGGAGAAACTTCGAGGTCACGCTGGTCAGCGCCTACAGCCCGCTCGTGCCGCGCTTCGAGCTGTGGACCGACGCCGCCGGCGTGCAGGCGCTCGCCGAAGCCCTCAGCACGGCCGGCGTCCGCCACTTGGATGCGGCTGACGGCTCCGATGCCCTCGAACAGCTTCGGCTGCTCGAAGGTACCCCGCGCTATGGCGTCGATATCCGCGAGCGCGAGCTGCCGCAGGAGACCGGCCTGACCCGCGCCCTACACTTCGCCAAAGGCTGCTACCTCGGCCAGGAGATCGTCGAACGCATTCGCTCTCGGGGCAACGTCCACCGCACCTTCCAGGCATTTCTGCTCCGCGGAGAGCTTCCTGCCGCCAGCGCCGCGCTCGAGTCGGAGGGCAAGGCGGTCGGCGAACTAACCAGCATTGCCTCCGTTCCGCTAGCCAGCGGCACCGTGCAGCTCGCGCTCGGCTACATCCGTCGCGAGGCACTGGACCGCGGCCTAACCATTCACTATTCCGGCGGCGAGGCCACACCCGTCGCCTTCCCCTTCCGCGACGCCTTACGCCCGGGTTGATCGCTTGAGGCTCTAAGATGGCGGAAGCCTTGCGCATCTGGCATTCTGAGTATCTAGGCTCCGTATCGAAATCGGCCAATCTGCAAATCCATCGCTTTCTTGAAAGAGTATTCCTATGGCTGAAAAACCCATCCCCTTCGTCGTAACCGATCGCCGCAAGTTCACCCTCGATGGCGAGCCCCGCCAGGAGTTCCAGGACAGCAAGGAAGAACGCGAGCGCCACGAGAGAAGCGAGCAGCAGGAGGCACAGCAGCGCCCCGCCGCGGCTCCCCCCGCACAGCCTGCGGCGGCCGCCGCGCCACCGGAACCCACATCCAGCGAACCCGACCTGCCCCCGCCACCCACCGGCGAGCAGATGGAGCAGTCCAAACTGGCCTTCGACGCCACCGCCGATCGCCTGGACACCGCCATCCGCGCCACCAACCCGGGCATGGAACGCGCTCCAGAGATGAGCTTCGAGCGCCTTGTGCAATCCGTCTACATGACCGCCATCATGCAGCTGGGTGGCGCCGCTCCTGAGGGGCAGGCCCCGCATGTCGACATTCTGGGCGCGCGGCAGAGCATCGACATGCTCACCGTCATCGCGGAGAAGACCAAGGGAAACCTCAGCGAGGACGAGTCCCGCCTGATCGACAGCGCGCTGTTCGAGCTGCGCATGGGCTTCCTCGAGATCACGCAGGCGCTGGCGCGCTCTGCGGCGGCCAAGAACCCGCCGCCGGGCGGCGGTGCTCCTGGCGGACCGCGTCCCGGCTTCGGCCCAAGCATCGTTCGTTAGTCCTTTCTCCCGCTAGCCCGTACGTCCCGCAGTTAGCCCGTTCGACCGCCAACGCATGCTTGCCACCCTCACCTTTCTCGGCACTGGCACCTCCATGGGCGTCCCCACCCTGGGGTGCCGGTGCACCGTCTGCGTCTCAGCCGTCTCCCCTGGCGGCGATCCGCGCAACCGCCGCACACGGCCGTCGGTGCGCATCGACTACGCTGGCCACACCGTTCTCATCGACACCGGCCCCGACTTCCATGCGCAGGCCATTCGCGAGGACCTCCGCCGCGTCGACGCTGTCCTCTACACGCACGGCCACGCGGACCACATCCTGGGCATGGACGACCTGCGCCCGCTCAGCTTCGGCGTTCCCGGCAACCTGCCGCTCTACGCCGACGAGGCCACCGCCTCCGCCATCGAGCACGTCTTCGCCTACACCTTCAGCCCGGCCAATCGCTACGCCACCAGCGCACGCGTTCACCTGCACCGGCTCGACGAGACCCCGGGCGCCGGCGTCGATCTCTTCGGAGCCTGCTTTCGCCGCATCCCCGTTCTGCACGGCCGCCAGCGCATCAGCGCCTTCCGCTTCGGCTCGGCCGCCTATCTCACCGATACCAGCGCTATCCCGGACGAGAGCATCCCCCTGCTACAGGACCTGGATCTGCTCATCCTCGATGCGCTGCGCCGCGAGCCGCACCCCACCCACTCCAACCTGGAGAATTCGATCCGGCTAGTCGAGGAGCTCAAGCCACGCCGGGCTCTGTTCACCCACATGAGCCACGACCTGGACCACGGCCCCACCGACGCTGCTCTTCCGCCCCACATCCGCCTCGCCTACGACGGCCTGCAGGTGCAGTTTGAGATCGCGGAGTCGGAAGCAGCCCAGTCTGAAATCGCCCAGCTCGAGATCGCTCAGCTTGACGGAGCCAAGTCGGACATTGCCTCATGAATATCTATCGCTCGCTCTCCGAACTCCCCGCCTCCTTCGGCCCCGTTGTCGCCACCATCGGCAACTTCGACGGCGTCCATCGCGGACACCGCTGGGTGATCGCCGAGGTCATCGCCCGGGCCAAGGCGCTCGGCATCGGCTCGCTCGCCATCACCTTCGATCCGCACCCGGCCCGCGTCCTGCGCCCGCAGCTCGCCGTGCCGCTGATCACGCCGCTCGCGGAGAAGCTTCGCCTGCTCGCCGCCACCGGCATCGACGCCACCCTGATCCTGCCCTTCGACGAGAGCTTCTCCCATCTGACTGCGCGCGACTTCGCCGCCCAGGTACTGCACGATGCGGTCCACGCCCTCGAGGTGCATGAGGGCGAGAACTTCCGGTTCGGCTACCAGGCCGAGGCCGGGATCGACGGTCTCGAGCAGCTCGGCCGCGAGCTCGGGTTCGCGGTGCGCGTCTACACACCGCGCAGCCTGCGGGGCCATATTGTCTCCTCGAGCCGCATCCGGCAGTGCATCGCTGCCGGTGACGTCCGCAGCTCGCGCACGCTGCTCGGCCGCCCCTTTACCATCCTCAGCACGCCGGCCTCGGGCCGCGGATACGGCACCCGCTACACCGTGCCCACCATTAACCTGGCGCCCTATCCCGAGCTGCTGCCGGGCAATGGTGTCTACATCACCAACCTGACCGTCGGCGAGGGTTCTGGGGCGGAGACGTTCGACGCAGTCACGAACGTCGGCAATCGACCCACCTTCGGCGCGGACTCCTTCACCGTGGAATCGCATCTGCTGAACTTTCACCCCTTGGAGCTGACCGAAGAGACGCCGCTCGAGCTCGCCTTTCTCCACCGTCTGCGACCGGAGATGCGTTGGCCCAGCGCGGAGGCGCTACGCGAACAAATCGGCCGCGACGTCCAGCGCGCACGCCGCTACTTCAGCCTGTGCCGCGCCGTGATCGCGAGACCTGCAGCCGCTCCGCAACACCTGCCCGCTTAGAGCCGAGCTTTGCAATCTGTTAGCGACAACTCAGTGCGGATGTCATGCCTGAGTGCTCTACGTAGCGCCCCGGATAGCCTCGCTGTGCCTGTTATTCGCGGCGCGGTGCACGACCCAGATCCGCTCGTAGCGGAATTTGCCACAAGGCTTCTCACCGACTACTACCATCTTCAACTTCCTAGAGAAACTCCAAGATAATAAAGCGCTGCGATCAAACCGGTCGTGCACCGAACCGCTCGCCATCGCTTCCCGCAGCCGTACTTCGCGGCAGCGTCGCAAACCGTGGCGGCGCGACGGACGGCTTCTCCGGAGGCGCTGCAGCGGGCGCGGTCACTCCGCCTGCGGGTTTCGCCGGAGCCTCCGGCACGTCATGAGGCGCCGGCTCCGGAGCCGCTTTGGGAGCCGGTCGGGGAGCAGCTTGAGGACGAACTGGCACAACCGGCGCCGCCGGCACATCCAGCTCCTTCTTGGGAGCCCCCGCGGTGGCGAAGGCCTCGTTCGGCTTGTTCGCGATCGCCGCCCGCATGAAGTCCATCCACATCGGCAGCGCCGCCCGCGCCCCCGTCTCTTTTTCTCCCAGCGACTGGCGGTCGTCGAAGCCGATCCACGTCCCACAGGTCACCGAGGGCGAGAAGCCGATGAACCACGCATCCGTAAAATCGTTGGTCGTGCCGGTTTTGCCACCCAGCGGATGGTGCAGCTGCGCGGCCGCCGCCCCGGTGCCGCCCGACACAACCGCCTGCAGGAACTGCATCATCGTCCACGCCGTGTCGAGCGAGATCACCTCCGTGACTGCGGGCGTCGCACTCGCGAGCGGCATCCCGTCCGCCTGCGTCACCCGCCGGATGTAGTGCGGCTCGATGCGTACGCCGCCGTTCGGGAAGACGCTGTAGGCGCCCACCTGCTCGGCCAGCGTGATGTCGGCCGAGCCGATCGCCACTGGAAGAAAGGCTGGGATGTCGCTGGTGACCCCAAAGCGGTGCGCGGTCGCGATGACCTTTCGGATCCCTACGCGGTCCGCCAGCTTTAACGCGGGAATATTCCTCGACTCGGCGAAGGCATTGAGCAGCGTTATCGACCCCTTGAAGTCGGCCTCGTAGTTGTGCGGCGTGTACGGACCACTTGGAGTTGGAAAGGTCGTCGGCCCATCGACGATGATGTCGGTGGGCTTCGCTCCGGCCTCGACCGCGGTGGTGTACACGTACGGCTTGAACGACGACCCCACCTGGCGCTGGGCTTGAGTGGCGCGGTTGAACTGCGACAGCGCGAAGTCTCGTCCGCCCACCATCGCGAGGACCTCGCCGTTTGAGTTGTCCACCGCCATCATCGAGGCCTGCGCGCCCGAGTCCTGCTCGAGCAGCGCATGCACCGTCCCCTCCGTTTGCTCGCCCGGCTCCGCTGCGATCTTCACGTACACCAGGTCGCCGTTGCGCAGAAAGCTGTCGGCGGTCGGAAACTTGGTCCACGCCCAATCCTTCGCCGTCATCACCGCCTTGCGACTGCCGATCTTCAGCGTCACCCTCTCCGGACGCACCTCGGTCACCAGAGCGTGGAGGTAGCTCCCCGGCTCGACGGGCTGGGTCCAATCCGGATGCCGGTAGATCTCCGCGTCGAGCCCCGCCAGCACCACATTCTGCAGGTTGCCCTTCCAGCCGTGGCGCCGCTCATAGGCCGCGGTGCCATCGAGCACCGCCCGGTTGGCCACGCGCTGCAGATCGAGGTCGAGCGTCGTCTCCACCCGCAGACCGGCGCCGTGGACCGCCTCGACTCCGTACTCCTTCTCCAGCTGGCGCCTCACCTCTTCGACAAAGTAGGGCGCCTCGCTGTTGACCGGGGCCTCGATGTGCAGACCGAGCGGCGCCGCCTCCGCCGCCGTCGCCTGCGCCGGAGTGATCTTGCGGTCGTGCAGCATCTCCGCTAGGACCAGATTGCGCCGGCGCAGCGCCCGATCCGGAGCGCGCAGCGGCGAGTAGTACTCCGGCCCCTTGGGCAGCGCAGCCAGCAGCGCCGCCTCAGGCAGCGTCAGATCGCGGACATGTTTGCTGAAGTAGAACTCCGACCCTGCCTCGAAGCCGAAGGTCCCATGCCCCAGGTAGATCTGGTTGGCATACAGGGCAAAGATCTGCTCCTTGGTGAAGCGGCGCTCGATCTGCATCGAGAGGAAGACCTCCTGGATCTTCCGCCCGTAGGTCTTCTCCGCGGAGAGAAACAGGTTCCGCGCCAGCTGCATGGTCAGCGTCGACGCTCCCTGCACGTGGCCCTGCGAGTGCACGTCGCGGTAGGCCGCGCTCACCGCGCGGAAGAGGTTGACCCCCCAGTTGCTCTCAAAGCTCTTGTCCTCGATGGAGATGATGGCCTGGCGCAGCACCGGGGGAAAGTCCGTATACGGCACCACAACGCGCCGCTCCAGCGCGAACGAGCCGAAGATGCGGCCGTGAATGTCGTAGAGCTCTGTCGTGGTCGCGGGCCGGTAGCGGACTAGATCGTCCATCTGCGGCAGGTCGATCGAGTACACCAGCATCAAGCCGCACATCACCCCGAACAGCGAGGACAGAGCCAGCAGCAGATAGAAGGTGATCCGGGCCGCCCGCGGGCGAAGCTCCGGGCCGCCATCGCCGTACCCGAGCCCGGCTCCAGAGCCGGACCCAGCCACTCGCCTCTGGCTCCCAGTCCACACCGGCTCGGTCTTGTTCTTCAAGGTCTTGTGCACGGCAATTTTCACGATAGCACGCATGGCTATGGTGAAATCCCCAGGCGGGACGCTAAAGCATTGAGCCCCAGATCTCGTCGCCGAGACCTGGGGCTCAACAAATGGTCGACCTGCTCGTCGAACTAAGCTGCCTTGCTCTTCAAGAGATCCAGCGCCTTGGTCAGTTGTTCGTCCACCATGACCTTGGGCTTCTGCAGCGGTGCCGTTGTTCCCTGGGCCGCTCCAGGCTCTGACTGGTCCTCCGCGCCACCCTCGTCCGGAACCGCCGAGGCGACCTGCACACCCGGGGTCACGCCATCGTCCTGCAGCTTCTTGCCTGAGGGCGACTCGTACTTGGCCACGGAAAGAATCAGCGCCGCGCCATCCGGCAGCTCGAAGGTCTTCTGCTGCGCGCCCTCGCCGAAGGTATGCTCGCCGACCAGCTCTGCCCGCTTGTTGTCGAGCAGCGCCGCGGCGACCAGCTCCGCCGGTCCGGCCGTCCCATGATTCACCAGCACTACCACCGGAGCGGTCGGCGCAATCGCCTTCGCCGGGTCGGCGGTGAACGTCACCTTGGCGAACCGTTGCCCCTCCAGGCTGCCGATCGTTCCCGTCTTCAGGAAGAAGTTCGCCAGCCGGGTCGCCTCCGCCATATCGCCCGCGGCCACATCGCGCAGGTCCAGCAGGACCTTCTTGTTCCCTACCCGGGACATGCCTTTCAGCTTGGCCTCGACCTGCTGTACATGCTCATGGTCTAGAATCTCGGCCTTCAGGTAAAGAATGCTCCCTTGCTCGTACATGCTGTCCTGGACCGGCGGCACCGGCGCCGCTGTACGCGTCATGACCACCTTCTCCGGCTCCGCCCGCCGCGGCCGAACTACCGAGACCGTAACGGTGCTGCCGGGCTGCCCCTCCAGCATCAGCTGGATCATCGCCAGCGAAAGATTCCGTGTATCCTGACCGCTGACCGCCTCGAGAATGTCCCCGTCGACCAGGTTCGCTTTGTCCGCCGGGCCACCCGGTACCACCGAAACCACGGTAGCGTAGCCGTACCGCTTGGACACATTCAGCCCCACCTGCGCCTTGCCCGTGCGGTTGGTGTCGACCTTGTAGATCTTGTAGTCATCGGCCGTCAGGTAGCTCGAATCCGCGTCCAGCGACTCGAGCAGGCCGCGCAGCGCGCCGCTCGTGACCGCATTGATGTTGGGGTCGGTCACATAGTCGCTCTGAATGTGCTGCAGCACCTCGCTGTAGACATTGATCTGCCGGTACGCCCCATCCTGGTCCGCCGACGCCGCGCGCACCCCGCTCGAGTTCACGCCTACGAAGATCGTCAGTACCAGGGCAACCGAGATGGCAAGCAGAAATATCTTTGAACTCTTGGGCATAGGTCGGAATCTTCTCCAGCGTCCCGCGCAGACACAAGCTCACCGGGGATCGCTCAATTCAGGTTAGACGCAACTCGGCGTACCCCCGGTAGTCGGCCCGCAACAGCAGGCGCGAAGCAGGGATTGCCTGAATCATACTCTCGAAGATGCACGGAATGAAAGCGCATGCGGGCGGTGGACAGAATCGAACGAATCCCATTCTCCACGGATTCCACTTACCGTCGAGGTTTGCGTCCTATTGTGCCAGCATGGTCTTAATGGTGGAATCAAACACCGTGTAGGGAACGGCACCAACGATGCGAACACCATCGATGCGATCGCTGGCCGTCTTGCCGATGACAAAGCTGGGGGTTCCGCTGATTCCGAGCGTGGCGGCATCCGTTGTGTCCTTCTGAATGGCGGCGACGAGCTTCTGGTCGCTGAGGCAGGCGCCGAAGGCTGGCATGTCGAGGTTGACCTTCCTTCCGTAGTTCAGAAGGGACGCGGGGCCGAGGTCGGTTGCGGTGTCCTGCATGATCGTGTCATGCATCTCCCAGAATTTGTGCTGTTCTCCGGCGCAACGCACGGCGACGGCGGCCCGGGGAGCATTGGGGTGAAACTCGAGGGGAAGATCACGGCTGACGAACCGGACCTTGCCGGTATCGATGTAGGTTTTCTTCAGCTGAGCGAAGCTATCGGCTTCGAAGCGGCGGCAGAAGGGGCACTGATAGTCGGTGAACTCGACCATGGTAACGGGCGCGTCTTCGCGGCCAAGGACGTGCCACCCCTGCCCGACGGTCATCGCTACCTTATCGGCCGATGCGAGCTGCTCCAGAGCCGGCCGATTGAGCTGTGCCGCCGCAGCTTGCTGCTTTTCGAGCAACTGGCGGATCTGGCGAAGTTCGCTGAGGAGAGCATCCGCCTGGGCGCTGGTGATGCCGGCGGACGGGTTGGAGGCGGCCGGCGCGGTTTGCACAGCCTTCGGCGCAGCGCCGCTGTCGGCGCCCGGTATCTTGTCCTGAGCCAGCACGCCAAGGGCCGGAAGAGCAAATGCCAGACCACACCACAGACCGATTCTCTTGATCATCCATTGACTCCTATTCCAATTCGAGGCTCTGGTTTGCGTCGCCCTCATTGCAGCACCGTGGTCAACTGGTTTCCGAGTATCGTCGTCTCCTGGGTACTACTCATGGAGTAGTTGCTGAAGACGATGCTGCCGGTGGTTCCGGGGTTGATGGCCAGCTTCACTGCGAGCGTCCCCGCACTGCCCGCGGACATCGGATTGACGACCGTGCAGCTCACCGTGCCCGACGCTCCAACTGGTGGAGTTGCGCAAACTAACCCAGCTCCAGGGACGATGCTCTGAAACGTAGTGTTCGGCGGGGTGGTGAAGTTCACGGTGACTCCGGTCTCGGTGATGGCACTGCTGTTGCGATAGACCATGCTATAGGTCAAGGGCTGGGTCGCACTCGTCGTCGCTGGCGCTGAACCGTTGATGAAGATTCCCGGGGGCGCCATGCCTACTCCATCCACATAGACCTCGCCGAAATGCCCACCGGGTTGGCATCCGCTGGCCAGAACCAGAACCTGTAGCTGGTCGCCGAACATCAACTGGCCGTTGGTGAGATTGCCCGGAACGTCGATGAGCTGCCAATCGGTGTAATCGATCTCGGTGGGGCTCGCCGTGCTGATGCTCTTCCATGGAACTCCCGGCTGTCCGCTCACGCCGAACTGAGAGTAGACGACACGGTTTTGCGAGAGATCGGTGACCTGGACAAAGTAGTACGGTTGTTGCGTCTCCGTGTGCAGCGGGTTTTGAAGGACGGGAGCGAGGACGAACCGGAGGTGAACCTGGCCGTCTAAAGGATCGATGGAGGCAGTGTTGAGGGTGAAGGTCTGGGAGAGGGAGTTTGCATTCTGACTGAGGCTGTAGACGGAACTGCTATGGAAATTGACCATAGCATCTTGATTCTGGTATCTGGGCCAGCGCAGCGAAGCCGTGGGTCCGAGATCGGGGTCGATCTGGGACTGCTGCCCGGTTGGGGAGTTTTGAATCGTCGTCGCTCCTTTGCCTCCCGACACCAGGTTCAGGCCGGCGTAGGTCTGGGGCGTCTGGGGCGTAAAGCCAGTGGTGTTCAGGAACGTCTGCACAGCCCAGGGCGCTGGAGGGACTCCTACTGCGCCGAGTTCGAAGCCGCCGTTGGAGACCTCACCGCCGCCGCCCACCCCTGGGTTGCATCCCGCACCACACGCCCGACAACCCTAGACGGTTCCGTCGGCCAAAGCCATGAAATCGGTCTAAAATCGCTCTAAAATCGGTCTAACGTCGTAAAGCATTTATTTTCTTGAAGGAACCACTTTTTGCCCCTGATTCCCGACCGCTGATGTAGTCTTGGAAAACTCCAGCAAACAAGGATTCAGGGTCAGAATGTTCCGCTTCGGTCCCTATCAGCTCGATCTGAGCCGTCACGAACTGCGCAATCAAGACAGACGGCAGCGTCTGCCTGCGTCGTTGATGCGCTTGCTGGGGTTATTTGTCAGCCGGGCTGGGGTTCTGATCACGCGAGAAGAGATCGCCCAGCGCCTGTGGACCGATCCCCAAAATATTGATATCTCCAACGGAATCAATACGGCGATCAACCGGCTGCGAACCGAGCTGGGCGACGATCCTGCTTCTCCGATCTATATAGAAACCGTGATCGGCATCGGCTACCGCTTCGTCGCACCTGTCGATGAGATCGGAGCGCCGGTAGAGGAACAGAGCATCGCATCGACCACTGATCTGCCGATGGAACGGACCGAACGAGTGGATGTTTCGCCGACAATCGAAGCCGTAGGTCACCGCCTTCCCCTCTGGGCGATCCTTCTTGCAATCGCAACGCTCACCATCGCGATATCCATGGGAGCAGTCATCGTTCTCCGGAATCATCCCGGCCCATCTTCACCGGCGACTCACGCAAATGGTCATACGCAGCGCGATCGAGTTTCACTGCTCCATCTCCCGCGCGGGGATCGGCGTCCTCGGCGAGACACTCGACAGGAAGCAGTTCATCTTCTACGCACTTGATCCCGTCGCGGGAATGGGATCGGCGCTGGCCAAACCCGAAGGGTCTGAAACGCCAGGTTTCCTTATCTAAAACATTATCTCTACGTGGTTTATGCATGGTGGCGGTGGACAGAATCGAACTGTCGACCTACGGGTTATGAGTCCGTCGCTCTAACCATCTGAGCTACACCGCCCGGTGTGGAAGGACCGTTTCTACGCCCCGGGAAGAACCCCGCGGCTGGAAGCGAGCGCTCCCAAACGGCCTGAACTGATGATACTTGATTCCCCGCGCCCGGTAAAACTCGCCCCCGATCCGCGGTGGCGATCTGTTATCTCTTGGGCGCCGAGCTCTCATCTCTTTGAGATGGTTCTCGCTGCGCGCGCCTACGCTTGCTCCCGCCGCGCGCGCAAGGCATCATGGAACAGCCCGCTACATCATGGAATTGAACCCTATGGATATCTCCCAGGCCGCCGCATCCTCCGCCCTCCCACCGGCCATCCACTCCCGCATGCGCAGGGAACCGCGCTGGCCCGCTATGCTCGCCCTGTTCGCCGTCGGTGGTCTGCGCCTGGCCATGCCCGAGAGCCTCTCTATCGGCCCCAACTGGCTGCTCCTGACCGTCGTTGGCGTCCTGATGGTCCCTACGGTCTGGTCGCGATACGCCGACAACCACGGCCTCAACCGGGTCCTCGGCCACCTGATCACCTCCATCGTCACCCTCGACATGACCTGGTCGCTCTATCTGCTGGTCGCCGCACTGCCTTCGCACCAGGAGAGCCCCCACGACCTGCTGCGCTCCGCAGGCGCCCTCTGGCTGACCAACATCCTCGTCTTCGCCTCCTGGTACTGGCGGCTCGACGCCGGCGGCCCCCACGCCCGCGAGCTGCGCGGAGCCCAGACCGATGGCGCCTTCCTCTTTCCCCAGATGACCCTCGATGCCGCCGCCCGCCGCGAGATGGGCGAGGCCTGCTGGACCCCGGGCTTCGTCGACTACCTCTTCCTCGCCTTCAACACCAGCACCGCCTTCTCCCCCACCGACACCCCGGTGCTCTCGCGCTGGGCCAAGGGGCTGATGATGATCCAGTCGCTGATCTCTTTCGCGACCGTCGTCCTGCTCGCCGCCCGCGCGGTCAACATCCTGTAAAAGGTAAAGCAGGTCCTCCCGCTGCGCGGAAGGAGGACAAACGTAGAACAATACTTCAATCCATGCCCGACACCCATCACCCCCTCGGAACCCTCGGCGTCATCCCCGCCCGCCTCGCCTCCACCCGCCTTGCCCGCAAGGTTCTACGCGAGATCGCCGGCCGGCCCATGCTCGCCTGGGTCTACGAAGCCGCCCGGGCGTGCCCGCAGCTCGACCATCTGGTCATCGCCACCGACGCTGAGGAGATTGCTGAGCTGTGCCAGAAGAACGGCTGGCCGGTCGAGCTCACCTCGCCCGAGCTGCCCAGCGGCACCGACCGCGTCCACGCCATCGCCCAGCGCATCTCCGCCGCCATCTACGTCAACATTCAGGGCGACGAGCCGCTGCTCCAGCCGCAGCACCTCACCGCGCTGCTCGCTCCCTTTGCGCAGGCCCACGTCGACGTCACCACCCTCAAGGTCGCCTGCACGGAGGAGAATATCGCCAATCCGAACGCCGTAAAGGTGGTCACCGCCGCCGACGGCCGCGCCCTCTACTTCTCCCGCGCCACGATTCCCTACGACCGTGACCAGATCCATCCCGATTACTGGAAGCACATTGGGCTGTACGCCTATCGCCGCGACGCCTTGAACCGCTTCGCCGCCCTGCCCCCCAGCCCGCTCGAGCGCACCGAACGCCTGGAGCAGCTCCGCCTGCTTGAGAACGGCTTCAACCTCTACGTCTCCGCCACCGAGTTCGACACCATCGGCGTCGATACCGAGGACGACCTCCTCCGCGTCGAGGCGTTGCTCCGGCGGCGCCATTAAACGGGGGTAGAGTCAAAGGCAGTCGGACTCTGTATCAAGCCTCGCAGCAGCGGAACCGCTTCCTGCTCGAGGTGATTTCGGTTTGTTGACGGTGACACCTGCGCCATCATCCTCCCAGCCGCCACCGGGAGAAGGTGCTTCCCCATAGCGCAAGAAGCATGTGGAATACTCGAGTCGTCCTTGCATGCGCGAGCGCAAATTCGTCTCGTAGCCCAACATTTCGCTCAACGGCACATTGGCCTTTATGGCCCGAGTACCCGCACGCTGCTCTATACCCTCGACGCGGCCACGGCGCGAGTTCAAGTCAGCGATGACTGTGCCTAGGTACTCCTCCGGAACAACCAATTCAATCACCATCACCGGCTCAAGCAGCACCGGCCTGGCCCTTCGCGCGGCCTCCTGCAAGGCCATCGCACCAGCGATTCGGAAGGCCATTTCATTTGAGTCGACATCGTGATAGCTGCCATCGAACAGCGTCGCCTTTACGTCGACTACCTCGTATCCGGCGACGACGCCCCCGTGCAACGCGCCGCGAATCCCTTGCTCCGCGGCCTCGATGTACTGCCGCGGGACAACGCCGTCCTTGACCGCATCCACGAATTCGAAGCCGGATCCTGCGTCATTCGGCTCCACTCGGATCTTGACGTGGCCGTAGTTGCCTAAACCTCCCGACTGCCGGATATACCTGGCTTCTCCTTCCGCGCACCGGCGAACCGTCTCCAGGTAAATGATCCGTGGCTCCCCAACCTGAAGCCGAATCTTGTATTCCTGCACGATGCGAGCGCAGGTTGATCCCAGATGCGACTCGTTCGTCCCGCTGACGACGGTCTGCCCGTCGATAAGCTCCGGGGGGCAGGTGTGATTCTGATCATCGGATCCCGTATCACGAGATCGCGCAAGGCTTCGCCTAACCTCGCGCCGTCCTCCTCGCTGCTCGGGCGGACGGCCACGCAGATAACGGGCCGGCTTTGGAAGTTCGCTTCGCTCACGGCGCGGCGTCACCGAAACGCCTCCGGGGCTGTCGTATCAGCGCGCCCAGCGGCTCAGGCAAGCATAGCGCGCTTCCGGCTAGAACAGCGTGTGCGAGCAGGAAACTTCTTGTCTTCGGGAGCCGCTAGATCTTCCCATCCACCGGCACAAACTCCAACTCCAGCGAGTTCGCCTTCGGCGTCACGGTCAGTTCCTCCAGCGAGCGCACCACCCAGGTACAGGCCGACAGCTCCTCCACCGCGTGTGTGCCCAGCACGCCCAGCACCGGACAGCCTGCCCCGGCGCCAGCCTCCGCTCCGCTCGGCGCATCCTCCACCACCACGCAGTCGATCGGGCGATATCCCAGCAGCGCAGCGCCGCGCATGTACGGCTCCGGGTGCGGCTTTCCGCACTCCACCATATCGCCGGAGATAATCCTGGACGGAACCGGCAGACCCGCCACCCCCAGCCGTCCCAGCAGCAGCCGCCGCGTGGCCGAGGTCACAATCGCCCAGCGCTCCGGCGGAATCGACTCCAGCAGCCGCCGCACCCCCGGCAGCACCTTCAGGTCGCCCGTATCTTCAATCTCCATGTCTTCGATCAGGCGAACGCCCTCGAGCACGCCCGCCTCATCCAGGTCCGGACGCAGCGAGCGGATAATCTCGAGCGCGCGCATGCCGTGCGGCACCTCGAAGTTCTCTGCGTCCGGGATGCCATAGGCCGCCGCCCAGCGCCGCCAGCAGCGCACCACCGAGCCGATGGAGCTGATCAGCACTCCGTCCATATCGAACAAGAGGCCCTTGGTCTCTACCTTCACCGTCCCCGCCTTCACTGTTTCAGACTTCACCGAACCCCCACATGAATCGTCACTGCGCCATCCTGATAGCGGTCGAAGTCCGCCTGGTAGCGGCGTTCGAGCCGCATCTCCCATATCTGCGACCAGGTGCGGAAGACCCCAGCCGGCAGCTCGCCGGTTACCGGAAACACTGCAAACTCGCCGCCCTCGACTGCAACCTTTTTCATACCCTCGGGGACCTCCGCATCGGGCGCGACCGCACATCCGATCACCACCGTAAACTTCTGCGTATAGTCGCCCTCGTACTCGCAGTAGACCGAGTAGATCGCCTCGCTCTCGCGCGCGGCAATCGCCTCCTGATTGCCCATGGTATGGAACCTGCGCCATAGCTCGCCGATGTGATGCGCCGTCCCGTTCGAGGTCCGTACCGCGATCCCCATCACCGTCAGCCCACCTTCGGTTTGCAGTTCGTAGCTCATACCGTCGCTCCCTCCAGCACAAACTCCCTGGCCGCCTCGAGCACCTGGTTCACCGACTCTACCGAGCAGCTCTCACAGTACACCCGAAGCAGCGGCTCGGTGCCCGAGGCTCGCAGCAGCAGCCACGTCTCCGCCGCATTCTTCCTCCCGGCGCAGGCCGGGTTCTCCAGGAAGAACTTGATCCCATCCATCGTCTCGACCCGCAGCACCTTCAGACCGGCGAACTGCTGGCCCGCGTGGATCGCCCCGGCGCGGGCGATGGCCGCCAGCTTCAGACGGTCATCGATATGCATGTCGATGCGCCCATACTGGTGCTCGCCGAACTCCTCCTGCAACGCTGCGACCAATTGGCCCAGGGTCTTGCCCTCATCGGCCATCACCTGCGCCAGCAGCAGCGAGTTCAGCAGGCCATCGCGCTCGGGCAGATGGCGGCTGATGCCTACGCCGCCAGACTCCTCGCCGCCGATCAGAATCTCTTTTTCGAGCATCAGGTCGCAGACATACTTAAAGCCGATGCCGTGCTCGTGCAGCGTCCGCCCATGCTTGGCTGCGATCCGGTCCAGCATCTTGGTGGTGTTGAACGCGCGGGTCACATCGCCCGGCCAGCCCTTGCGCTCGAGCAGCCACTTCAGCAGAATGGCGAAGATCTTGTGGGCATCGACCACGTTGCCGTGCTCATCGACCGCGCCGATCCGGTCCGCATCCCCGTCGGTGATCAGCCCCGCATCACAGCTCTCGTCCACTACGCGCTTCTGGGTCTCGCGAATATGCGGCAGGATCGGCTCCGGATTGATGCCTGGAAACGCCGGATTGATCTCCGCGCGCATCTCCACGAAGGGGATGCCGGCGCGCTCGAAGATACCCGCGATCACGCCGCGGCCGGCGCCATACATGCAGTCGATCAGGAACTTGTAGCCGGAATCGCGAATCTCCTCGAGGTCCACAAAGCGCGTAATCGCCGCCACGTAGTCGGTGTTGAAGTCCACCTGCTCGATCGCCGCCGGCGCCTCCGCCTGCGGCAGCGGCCTGCCCAGATACTTTTCTATCGACGCGATGATCGACGGCTTGCCCGACCCGCCGTAGCTGGCCTTGTACTTCACGCCGTTCCACTCCGCCGGATTGTGGCTCGATGTAATCATCACGCCGCCCGCCGCACCCCGCTCCCGCACCCCATAGGAGAGCGCCGGCGTCGGCGTAATCTCCCCCGCCAGCGCCACCGGAATCCCCGCCGCCGCCAGCACCTCGGCCACTACCTGAGCAAACGAGCGCGACCCGAACCGGGTGTCATATGCGATGCACACGCCGCGCGCCGCGTCCTCATGCGCCAGAACGTAATGGGCGATCGCCGCCGCCGCCACCCGCACATTCGCAAACGTAAAATCGTCGGCAATAATGCCGCGCCAACCGTCGGTCCCGAACTTGACCACCGTCTTGCTGTTGCTCATAACTTTAGATCAGCTCTTCCCGTCCGGCATCGGACAGCGTCTTGACCACCTTGCCAATATCCTGCGAGCGCGACCGCGTCGTAATCAGCAGAGCATCGTCGGTCTCCACCACCACCAGGTCGTCGACCCCAACCAGCACCACCATCTTGCCGGGTGCGTAGACGTAGTTCGCGCGCGCCTCGATGACCACATCCTGTGCACTATCGATCACATTCGCGTCCGTACGTCCCGAGAAAGCCGGCAGCGCCGCCTGGTGCTCATGCAAGGAGGCCCACGAGCCCAGATCGTTCCACTCGAAGTCGGCTGGCAGGCAGTAGATCTCGCTGGCCAGCTCGCCCTTGGCTGAGCGCGGCTCCAGCACCGCATAGTCGATCGAAATATTCTGGCACTGCGGATACACCTCCGCGAAGACCGCCGCGAACTCAGGCGTGCCGTACGCCGCTGCGATCCGCTCCAGCTGCGGGGCAATCGCCGGACAGTGCTCGCGAATCGCTGCTGCCAGCGTGCGCGCGCTCCAGATGAAGATCCCGCTGTTCCATACGTAGCTGCCCGAGGCCACAAACTGCGCCGCCCGCTCCGGCTCCGGCTTCTCGGTGAACCGCTTCACCCGCCGCACCCGCAGCCCCTCGCAGTCCTTCAGGCCGGCGTCGACCACCTCGCCCTGCTCGATATAGCCGTAGCCGGTCTCGGCCCGGGTCGGCGGAACTCCCAACACCACGATCTTCGCGCCGCTGGCCGCCAGCGCGATCCCCGCGCGGATCACCTGCGCGAACCGCGCGGTGTTCTTCACCACATGGTCGGCGGGAAAGATCCCGATCACCGTCTCGGGCGAGCTCTTCTCCAGCAGAAACGCGGCCAGAGCGCAGGCCGGTGCCGTGTTGCGCGCCGCTGGCTCGCTCAGGATGTGCTCCCGCGCCACCTCCGGCAGCTGCTCTCCGATGACCCCGTCGAGCAGCTCGTTGGTGATCACCCAGATGTCCTCAGCCCGGGTCAGCGACAGTAGCCGACCCACCGTCTGCTGAATCATCGTCTGCTCGCCGTCGAGCGCCAACACCTGTTTGGCGCGATTGCGCCGGCTGCGCGGCCAGAAACGGGTCCCGCTCCCGCCCGCAAGGATCACTGGCGCAAACGGCACCGCAAACTGCTTCGTTGATTCCGGCATAAACCTCTATCGATAGAACACGGACTTGAAGAAGTGATTCCAGGGGCCCGGTGAATCCGCCGCTCTCTTCCAGCTCCAAACCGCCCGCGCCGCGAAGCGTCTCGCCTAAACGGCGCGAGGCGACGGGCTAGAGCTGAGATCCGCGAAGCCTCTCGCCTCAGCGGCGAGAAGCCGCTAGCCCAGCTTCGCGAAGTACTCCCGCATCCGCTTCACGCCTTCGTCGATCACATCCGGCGAGACCGCATACGACAGCCGGATATGCTCGCTGGTCCCGAACGCCTCGCCCGGCACCACCACCACATGCGCCTCGCTGAGCAGCTTGGCCGCCAGATCGGTCGCCGAGGTGATCCCACCCTTGCCGATAAACTGCTTCACATTGGGATACACATAGAACGCGCCCTCGGGTACGGTGCAGGTCAGCCCGGGAATCGTCTGAAAGCCGGCCAGCACACGGTCACGCAGCTTGATGTAATCCGCCCGCATCTCCGCCACGCACTCCTGCGATCCGTGCACCGCCGCGATCGACGCCCGCTGCACCATGCTCGCCGTGTTCGACGTGCTCTGCGACTGCAGCTTGCTCATGGCCGCGATCACCGCCTTCGGCCCCAGCGCAAAGCCTGCGCGCCAGCCGGTCATCGCGTAGGTCTTCGACAGCGAGCCGAGGACGATCACATGCTCCTTGCAGTCGGTGAATGATCCTCCGCTGACGATCTGCCCGGTGAAGTTCAGGTACACGTAGCACTCGTCGAGCAGCACAAAGATGCCGTGCTTATGCGCCAGCCGCACGATCGCCTCGAGATCCGCCGGCGACACCACCGCGCCCGAGGGATTCGATGGCGTGTTCAAAATGATCGCCTTGGTCTTCGGCGTAATCGCCGCCTCGATCATCTTGGCCGTGATGCGGAAGTTCTCCTCCTCGCGGCTCTCGACCGGCACCACCACGCCCCCCGCATACTGGATGATGTCCTTGAACGAGACCCAGTACGGCACCGGCAGAATCACCTCGTCGCCGTGATCGACCAGCACCTGGATCGCATTGAACAGGGCCAGCTTGCCGCCGGTCGTGAACACGCACTCCTCGGGCGTGTAGTTCGAGCCGAAGTCCGCCGCATGGCGGTCCACGATCGCGCGCCGCACCTCGGGCGTCCCAGCCACCGCCGTATACCGCGTAAAGTTCTTCTCGATGGCCTCGATGGCGGCGTCCTTGATGTGCCGCGGGGTCGAGAAGTGCGGCTCGCCCGCACCAAAGTCCGCCAGGCTGATGCCCTCCGACTTCAGCTTCAACGCGGCTGCAGTAATGGCCATCGTGGCCGAAACTTCAATGCGGCCAATCCGGTCCGCAAACACTTTGGTGGCAGTAGCAGTGCTCATGCTCCCTAGTCTTTCAGATTTCCCCCGCGAGATAAAGCCGGGGTTTCCCAAAAGGGGAGGAATTTACCGCCGCTTCCGCAGCACCCAGGTCGTCATGCACCGGTGCCCCTGCACGACGGTCGTCTTCAGCGGGTCCACCAGCACCGCCCCCAGCTGCTCGGTCAGCCCCAGCAGCATGGCCTCATCCACCAGGAACCACTCCGCCCCATCGCCGATCCGGTAGATATTGCCGCGCAGCCGCTCGAACTCCATGCCGATGCGCGAACCCAGTCGGCAGAAGAGCATTCCCCCCGGCCGCACCACCCGCCACAACTCCTTCAGCATCGCCAGGAACTGCCGCTCGTCGCGCGCGAAGTGCATCACCGAGCTGCAGATGACCACATCGGCAAAGTCGTCGGGAAACCCCATGCTCTCGATCGCCGCCACGCGGAAGTTCTCCGCCGGAAGTTGCGGCGCCAGCAGCCCCGCGAGCTCGCGTACATGCTGCACCCCACCCCGGTCCGCATCCACCGCGAAAACCTCGCAGCCCTCGCGCAGCAGATGTACCAGGTTCCTGCCGTAGCCGCACCCGGCGTCCAGCACCCGCATCCCCGGCGCGATATTGCCGCGCAGGATCTGATCGAAGACATAGATATCGATCTGCCCGAACTGCTCCTGCACGCTCATCTGCCCACCGTTCACCCGATCGCTACCTTCCACCGAGAGCCACCCTCTTTGCCTGCAGCCGCTCCATCACCAGCGGAGGCACCAGCGCCGAAACATCCCCGCCAAGCTGAAATACGCCCTTGATCAGCCGCGAGCTCACATACGTGTACTTTTCGGCCGGCATCATGAACAGCGTCTCCAGCTCCGGGTCGAGCTTGCGGTTCATCATCGCCATCTGGAACTCGTACTCGTAGTCGGAGATGGCGCGAATCCCGCGCAGCACCGCCTTCGCCCCCTGCTGCCGGGCAAAGTCCACGAGCAGACCGTTGAACGTCGTCACCGAAACGTTCCCGAACTCCCGGGTGGCCTCGAAGATCATCGCCTCGCGCTCCGGCACCGTGAACAGGGGCGTCCCCTTCTCGCTGTTTTTCAGAATCGCGACCACCAGCTCATCCACAATCTTCGCGCCCCGAGCAATCAGGTCGAGATGGCCATTGGTCAGCGGATCGAACGTCCCGGGATAGATTGCCTTGACCGTATGCATGCACTGAAAAGCATATCCTGCTTTGCCTGCGCGCAAAATAAACTAGGTTCGATGTAGTCTTACCGGCTCTCCCCCCGTCTGTCCCTATAGCGAGAACACGATGCTCCAACAGACCCTCAATCCCGTCAGCATCAGCCATTCCGAAGCAGCCGACAGCACCCCGGTCGCCACCCCCTTTGATGATCTCGAATCCATCGTCGTCCTCTACGAGCCGCGCATCTTCCGTTTTTTGCTGACCTCGCTGCGCGACCGCGATCTCGCCCTCACCCTCACCCAGGACACCTTCCTGCGCGCCTGGAACGCCCGCGCCAGCTTCCGCGGCGACTCCTCCATCAACACCTGGCTGATGCGCATCGCGCTCAACCTGGTGCGCGACCACACCCGCACCAACCGCTTCCGTTTCTGGAAGAAGGCCGCGGCCACCGCCGTCGATGTCGCCGACGTCGCCAGCCACATCCCCCAGCCCGGCACCTCGGTCGAGGCCCGGCTTATCGCCAGCGAGCAGCTCGCCCTCATCTGGGACACGGTCGCCGAACTCTCCAGCCGCCAGCGCGAGATCTTCCTCCTGCGCTTCGTCGAAGGCCTCGAGATCCCCGACATCGCCTCGGTCTCCGGTTTGCCCGTCAGCACCGTCAAAAGCCACCTCTACCGTGCGCTCGGCACCATCCGCAGCCGCCACAGCGGAAGCTCCGGCCTCGCCAGCGCCGGGAACGCAAAGGATTAGCCATGAACTTTCACCTCGATGACCAAACCCTGCACCTCTCGCATGAGCAACTCTGCGATCACCTCCTGGAAATTACGAAATTCGCCGAGACGCCGGATCGCGTCCCCACCCGAAGCGCCGCTGCACCGGTCGCCGGATTTCATGTCATCGAAGACCACCTCCGCGCCTGCCCGCTCTGCGCCGGAGAACTGCACGCGCTCCAGTCAGCTCTGGTGAACTTCCGCGAGGCCACCACCAGCTTCGCCAACCATGAACTCTCCCTGCTACGGTCGCGGGAGTCAGATCAGCCAATGGTAGCCCGGCGGGCCGTACTCTCGAGCGACCGCTTCTACCGCAAGCCCTTCCTCTGGGCCGTCGCCGCTGTCCTTGTGGTCGGGGCCACCGTGGGATCCGTTCTGCCGCTGCACCTGCACCGGCAGCATGCCTTCGACGCCTCCTCCGTGGCGGCGATCGCCTCCGCCCGGCAGAGCTCGCCTGCGCCTGAATCCGACCAGGCGCTGCTCGAAGAGGTAGACCAGGACCTGTCCTCGTCGGTGCCGTCGGCGCTCGAGCCTCTGGACGATCCGCTCTCCACCGCGGATGCCGGAGCGGACCAGAACTCAAACTCCACGCACATGCTTCCCCATGTCACAGCAAAGAAGATCCCCCATGAATAAGAAAAATCTGCTCTCTCTCACTGTCCTACTCGGCCTTCTGGGCCCTGTCTCGATCGCCTCCGCCCAGCAGCCCGGTCCCGGCTTCAATCCCGGTCCCAATCCGCCCTTCGCCGGGCGCCCCGGAATGGGGCCCTTCGAAGCAGGCGGAATGGCCGGCGGCTTCCAGGGTCTGCCCCACGGACTCTGGTGGAAGAACCCCATGCTGGTCCAGCAGATCGGCGTCACCCCCGAGCAGCAGAAGCAGATGGACGAGATCCTGCAGAAGAGCCGGCTGCAGCTCATCGATTTGAAGGCCAACGTCGAGCGCGAGGAGGTGCTGCTACAACCCATGCTCGACGCCAACCCGCCCAACACCCCCCAGGTGCTGGCGCAGATCGACAAGCTGGCCCAGGCCCGCGCCGACCTCGAAAAGTCTCGCGCCCGCATGCTGCTCAGCATCCGTACCGTGCTCACGCCCGAGCAATGGACCAAGCTGCGGTCCTTGGAAAACCGCCGCGGCGAGGCCTTCCGCGAACACATGCGGCGGGACGGCGCCATCGGCCCCCACGACCATCGCGGTCCCGACGGTCAGGACGGAGCCGCCCCCGGCAACCCACCCACCCCGCCGCCCTCCGAGTAATCGCAGCTCATGCAAGAAAAAAAGGGAGTTCGCGCCAGGCGAACTCCCCTTCCTATTGCAACTCTAGAGCGATCTACTTCTTGCCCTTGATCACCTCAGCGGCGACCGCAGCACCGTTGGCAGGAGCCGCCGGAACCTCGGCGCCGGGCAAAGCCGCGCCGATCCCCAGCTTCTTCCTCACCTCGGCGTCGATGCGCCCGAAGACGTCCTTGTTCTCCTTGAGGAAGCTGCGCACATTCTCGCGTCCCTGGCCGATGCGCTCGCCCTGGTAGCTGTACCAGGCGCCGCTCTTGTCCACGATGTTATGCAGCACCGCCAGATCCAGTCCGTCGCCTTCGCGGGAGATGCCCTCGCCGTACAGGATGTCGAACTCGGCGTCGCGGAACGGCGCCGCCACCTTGTTCTTCACCACCTTGATCTTGGTCCGCGACCCCACCACGGTGTCGCCTTCCTTGACCGCCCCGATGCGCCGGATATCGATACGCATCGAGGAGTAGAACTTCAGCGCGCGTCCGCCGGTGGTGGTCTCCGGGTTGCCGAACATGACGCCGATCTTGTCGCGAATCTGATTGATGAAGATCAGGCAGGTGCGCGACTTCGAGACCGTTCCCGTCAGCTTGCGCAGCGCCTGGCTCATCAGCCGTGCCTGCAGGCCCATATGCGAGTCGCCCATCTCGCCGTCCAACTCCGCCTTCGGCACCAGGGCGGCGACGGAGTCGACCACTAGCACGTCGATCGCGTTCGAGCGCACCAGCGCCTCCACGATCTCCAGCGCCTGCTCGCCGTAGTCCGGCTGCGAGACCAGCAGATTATCGACATCCACGCCCAGCTTGCGGGCATAGGCCGGATCGAGCGCGTGCTCGGCGTCCACAAACGCCGCCAGACCGCCAGCCTTTTGCGCCTCGGCGATGATCTGCAGCGTAATCGTCGTCTTACCCGAGGACTCCGGCCCGAAAATCTCGATGACCCGGCCGCGCGGCACTCCGCCCACTCCCAGCGCGGCGTCGAACGAGATCGATCCGGTCGAGATCACCGAGATCGGCACGATCGCCTCCTTCGCTCCGAGCCGCATCACCGACCCCTTGCCAAACTGCTTCTCGAGTGCCGAAAGTGCTGTCTCTATCGCCTTGCCACGGTCATCTGCCACGCTGTATTTCTCCTAAAATTGGAACGTCACCGGATTCTAGCACCATTATAGAGAGAGGCAAAGAAAAAGCGAAGTCAGGTAGTGGGTAAGTCTCGAATAGGCCGCTCCCCTCTGTGGATTCAAACTGACCTGACATAAACCCGGCACCATACAGGAGTACCGCTGTGGCTACCGTCGCGAAAATCATGCGATCAGCTGCTATGATTCCGGGCAAGGTTCGACCGCCCAAAGGGCTGGACCGCGATCGGTAGGCGCGCTGTGATTCAAACCTTGATCAAAAGCTGGTGGCTGCTGGCGTTGTGCGGGATTCTTGACGCGATATTTGCCGTCATGATCTTTTTGATGGCGAGCCCGGATGGATCTCTGATTCTGCATACATTTATGCACAGCAGAAGCACGATTGCACTCTTGGGCATGCTCGCGCTGGCAGCCGGGGCTTGCACGATTGCAGCCAGCATTTGGAGTTCAAGAAAGGGTGACTCCTGGCTTCTGGTGCTGAACGGCCTTGCTTGTAGCGCATTCGGGCTGTTGGTTACCCTTGGAGCAACCAGACCGATCGCCTTTCGTACTATCGCGCTCTTGATTGTCGTGATGGCAGTAAGCATCGGCATCTATGAATTGGCAACCGCACGGGCGTTGTGGTGGCATCTCGCGGACGAATGGCTTTTTGGCGCAGCCGGAGTGGTCTCGATTGGCTTTGCTGTGGCGTTTCTTGCTTTCGTGCTTCGCTCGATCAAACTGGATCCGGGGTCACCTGCGCAGACCTTCTATTGGCTGGGCTCTTACTTTGGTTTCAGCGCGGTCTGCATGCTGGCGCTGGCTCTGCGCCTGAACGGTCCGCGTGTACACATTCATCGCATATCCAGCCGCACGCTGCCCACCGGCTGAGTTCACACTGACCCTCTACCCGAAGTCGCCCCGGCAGACCGTTCTCACCCGTCGCAAATCCGGCAGAGACAGCATCGAAAGCGCCCTACCGCCGCAGCAGGTCCACCGGCTGGTTCACATCCTCGATGCGGAACAGCCCTGCCATCGCGGGGTGTCGTTTCGCCACCGCCTGGTACATCTCCCACGCCACGCGCCGGTAGCTGAAGTGCCCCGCCACTCCCGAGCGCAGCTCGGCGATGTACAGTGCCTCGGCGAAGTCCATCTTGAACATCGCCCGGCAGCGCGTTCCCAGCGGAAGGCAGTACTGCGCCGACTGCTCGGCCTCGGGCTCGCCCGAGCCCTTCAGATTGCGATAGGATGCGAAGGCCGCATCCATCGCCGCCGTATACGTCGCCTCGAGCCCGGCCTCGGCCAGCGTCGGCTGCCCCGGACAGACCGGCATCTCGTAGCCATGGGCGTCGGTGTAGCCCTGCAGCAGCTGCACGCAGCGCCGGTGGCGGTGCATGTCGCGGAAGCCGCCGATATCCATCAGAATGTCGAAGCGGAAGCCCTGGCCCGCGCTGAAGCCACGCAACAACTCGTCATGGCGGCCGCGCTCGGCTCCGAGACGAATCAGCTCCATGCGCCGCGCATCGCTCAGGGCCGCCACCTCGCGCCGCAGCTGGCGGTAGGAGTAGTGGCAGTGGGGGTAGAGCAGCGAGGTCGCCAGTTCCACCTCCAAAGGCTCCTCGTCATCCAGCAGGTCGACCACCGGCGCCTGCTCGATCTCCTGGCCCGCCATCAACTCCGCCGCCGCAGCCGTCAGTTGTCCACGGCTGCCAGCCAAATATCCAGAGGCTGTGGCATACTTCACCAGCGTCGGAGCCGTGTTTACCGGCCGCAGCAATAGATCGGCGATCCTCTGGCCGCACACCGCGTCCACCGACTCCACCTCCTGGTGGAGCACACGGGCGGCGTCCGCCTGCACATTCCAGGCCGGCTCGGTCGCCGCCACGCGCAGGCGCTCGCCCAGGTCACGAATCTCCGCAAACTCGCTAGTCAGCAGCCGCGAGACCTGGGTCTCGAGCGTCCTGGCGTTTACGATCTGCCCCAGCGAGGTGTTGGTCGCGAGCGGCAGCAGGTAGCGCGCCACGTCGAAGGCCCGCGCCTTCAGCGTGCGCTCATAGGCCTCGGGCTTCATCGCCTCCGGCCGAGCGATCGCGCCCTTCAGCGCATCGAGCATCCGGGAGCTGATTCCGTCGTAGGCGTGGAACATCGCCTCAACCCCGGCGGTGAAGACCGGCGTCGCCGCACCCAGAGCGGGCGTGTACCAACCCGAACGGCGAAAGTCCTGGTAGCGGGTCGAGCGCTCCTGCCCGTCCCAGCGCTGCTCGTCCACCAGCGAGATGGCCGCGAGCAGGCTCAGGCGCTCGATGGCGAAGGGAATATGCGCCAGGTCGGCGATGGAGCGGTGGCCGTACTGGAAGTAAAACGTGTTGAGGAACTGCTCGGCCCGCTGCGAGCTGATCTCCGCCAGCGACTCGCGCATGGTCAGCGCCGAGCGCGAGTACTTCGCCATGGCGTAGGCCAGTACCTCGGGATCGGCTCCGTGGATGGCATAGACATCGGTCTCGCTGCGCGGAGTCTGCTCCGGAATGGGATTCGGTTTCGGGTCTCGCATCGAGCCCATGGTCGGGATAACATCGTCAGGCATGGTCGAGAACAGGATACGTCATCCCCAGCCTCCCATCACCTCCCACTCCTTCTTCGGATAATCCCAGCCCAAGCTTCGTATAATTTCAGAGCAGCACCGAAATAAAAGCAGCACTGAATGGAGACCATGAGCACACTCGCAGGCCGCATCGCACTCGTCACCGGAGCCTCGCAGGGCATCGGCAAAGCCACCGCCCTTCGACTCGCGCAGGCAGGAGCCTCCGTCGCCCTCGCGGCCCGCAATCAGGACAAGCTCGCCGAGGTCGCCGCCGAGATCACCGCGGCCGGCGGCACCGCCCAGATCTTCCCGCTTGACCTGGCCAGTGAGGACGCCATCAAGGCCTGCGCCAAGGAGGCCATCGCCCACTTCGGCAAGGTCGACATCCTGGTCAACAACGGCGGCATCACCCGCGACATGCTGGCGCTGCGCATGAAGCGCAAGGACTGGGACGACGTTCTCTCCACCAACCTTACCGGCGCCTTCCTCATGACCCAGGCGGTAATGAACTCCATGCTCAAGGCGCGCTTCGGCCGCGTCATCAACATCACCTCAGTAGTGGGCGAGACCGGCCAGGCAGGACAGGCCAACTACGCCGCCTCGAAGGCCGGCCTCATCGGCCTGACCAAGGCGCTGGCCCGCGAACTCGCCAGCCGGACGATTACGGTGAACGCGATCGCCCCCGGCTTCGTCGAGACCGCCATGACCGGCATCCTCAACGAGGAGCAGCGCTCCGCCATGATGTCGATCATCCCCCTGCAGCGGGCGGGAACCGAGCAGGATGTCGCCGCCGCGGTCGCCTTCCTCGCCTCCGACGACGCCGCCTACATCACCGGACACACCCTCGACGTCAACGGCGGCATGTACATGGGCTAACGCCCGTCTGCCACACCACGCATGCCCGTGTAAATGGACAAAATTGGGTGTCCCTCGCCCAAATTGGGTACCACTCGAACCATAGTAGCCACTCTTTCAAATTCCAGGAACCCGTTAGGGGTTGGACGAGGGCCACAATTAAGCCAGCCACGTAAGGGTTGTCCCATTCATGTAGTCCCCTCGCATGAATGGGACATTCCGCTGTCAAAATCGAAATCGAGGGCGACGAAGAGATCAAGACCACAAACACATGGGTCAGGTAGACCTCATAGCTACGCTGGCCCAACTTGAGGATCGGCTCAAAGATGCGCGGAGCCCGCCACTGTGTCTGAGCCGCTGCAGCGATGACCATGCAAGCGCCGACGGCGAGGATCGTCATATTCAGCCCATTTCGGCCAAAGCCCCAGATGTACGCCCGGATCGAAAAAACCAGACTGAACACAAGGAGCGCCGTGCCCAGGCTACCAACGGTCCAGAGCATCGTGCGCGAGAGACGACGTCTTGCTACAAAAAGCGCGGTGAGGCAAGCTTGTCCGGTGACGTGTCAAAATGGCGGGCAAACTCCTCGACCCAGTGCAGGTAGTGCCGGATCGTGGAATCCGAGTAGATACGGCGCTGGAGTTCCTCCAGCATGATCTTGCGTAGATGGGTCACAGCTGCCTCCTTGTGACTCACACCTTACATCGGCACAAATGCTGGGGACCACCAACGCGGCAGCGTCCGGCCGCGCCAGCGGCTTCGTTCTCGTCCGTCATCCAGGAGCTACGCGACCCGCTGCCGAGAAGTCTTAGTGCTGTATCTGCGGCGCCCGCAGCGACTGTTCGTCGTGCAAGCGGCGCTTGCTGGGCGCTGCAGGTACAGCGACTTGAACTAAGCCGCTTGAAGTGCGGCGTCTGCTACGCGTGCGCTACTCCGGAATCATAGGCCGCCAAAGCATGCTGAAGCGACTTTCGCCTATTTCTGCTAAGTCGCTATCGTTCAGCATGTTGCAGGAGAAAGTCAATTCAATGCCCATAGCCTGACCGCATCCGCCGCTAAACGCGAGCGGCTCCCGTCAAACGGTGGGATTCTGGCCGAAGAAGTCGGAGTGTAGCGCCGAATGATCAAAACCGGTGTTCTTCGTGATGTAGTATTGTGTCGGCTGAATGGGGCCGCGCCCGGTGGTGTCGGCGGTACGTGTCTGCGGTACGTGTCTGCGGTACGTGTGCAATGCACGCTCGGCTTGCTGAAAAAGAGTCGTCGCCCTTTGAACTGCGCGTAGCAGGTGATCAAGCGAGTTCAAGGATACCCGGACAAGAAGTAGGCGCACAGCACTATGGGTGAGACGGCGAACCCCAGGACAAGCCAGCCCAATACCGCGTCCAAGCGTATAGAGAGGTTGAGGGGCCGTGATGGACATCACCGAGCGCAAGCATGCGGAGTACCTCGTAGCCGCAGAAAAGCGGTCACTGGAGATGATCGCCAGCGGTGCGAGCCTCTCAGGGGTCTTGAACAACTTATGTGCCGCCATCGACGCCAACGCGTCCGGTGTGATTTCAGCAGTTCTGTTGGTGGATCAGAACGGGGATCACTTGTGGCCAGGGGCTGGCTCGCATCTTCCCGCTCAACTCAAGGCGGCTCTTACTCCTTGGACGATTGGACCCAATAGGGGTTCGTGCGGGACGGCTGCATTTCTGAAACAACGGGTCATCATCCCCGACATCGCGACCGATTCAAGCTGTCCGGACGACTACCGTGATCTCGCCGTGCGTCACGGCCTACGCGCCTCTTGCTCTGATCCGCTGATTTCCAAGGAGGGAACTCTTCTCGGTATCTTCTCGATGTACTACACCGAGCCGCGGACTCCGAACGCCGATGACCTTGCACTGATAGAGGCGGCAGGGCAGATTGCCGTCACTGCCATTGAGCGGACGCGGGCGGAGACGAAGTTTCGCGGGTTGCTGGAGGCCGCTCCGGACGCAATGGTTGTGGTGAATCGAAAAGGAAACGTTGTCCTGGTCAATGCCCAGGTAGAACGGTTGTTCGGATACCGGCGAGAGGAATTGTTGGGACGCGAGATTGAGGTGCTTGTGCCAGAGCGCTTCCGGAGTCAGCACGTGGGCCACCGAGGCGGCTTCTTTGCCGAGCCGCGAACACGTCCGATGGGTGCGGGGCTGGAACTATACGGTTTGCACAAGGACGGTCATGAATTTCCGGTGGAGATCAGCCTAAGCCCGCTGGAGACGGAAGAAGGCACACTGGTCTCAAGCGCGATTCGCGATATCACGGAGCGGAAACGGGCCGAAGAAGCATTGCGCCGCAGTGAAAGGGATTTGCTCTTGGCGCAGAAACTAAGCCACACAGGTAGTTTCGGCTGGACGGTCTCCACCGGCGAGCTCCTCTGGTCAGACGAGATGTTTCGAATCTTCGAATACGACCATACTACGAAGCCGACCGTGGATCTCGTCCTCCAACGGGTACATCCGGATGATATGGTCCTGGTGAAACAGACAATCGAGAGAGCGTCCGAGGATGGGATGGATCTTGAACATCGATTGCTGATGCCGGATGGCTCCGTCAAACACATCCACGTTGTGGCTCATGCTGAAAGAAACAAGTCAGGCGAGCTTGAGTGTGTCGGAGCGGTGATGGATGTTACCGCAGCGAAGGAGGCGGAAGAGAGGCTGGAACTCACCATCAACACGGTTCCGGGACACTTCTGGACTGCCCGACCGGACGGCTGGGTCGACTTTATTAGTCAACGCTGGTTGGATTACACAGGAATCCCAGTGGAACAATCGCTGGGATCGAGTTGGGAACAGGTACTTCACCCGGACGATTATGAGCTAGTAACGAGCAAATGGTACACCGCAGTGGCGGAGCGGAGGTTCTTCGAGGCAGAAGTACGCGTCAGGAGGTTCGACGGAGCTTACCGTTGGTTTCTCAGTCGCGGTTTCCCGCTCCTGGATCACACCGGAAATATTGTCCGTTGGTACGGGACCGAAATGGACATCCATGACATGAAAGAGGCCGAAGAGAAACTGCAGGAGAGCGAGCAACAATGGCGGGATGTCTTTGAAAATAACCCGACCATGTACTTCATGATCGACACCGCCGGGACGGTTCTGGCCGTTAACCCTTTTGGCGCCGAGCAGCTTGGCTACAACGTCGATGAGTTAGTGGGGCAGCCTCTGCTCCAGGTTGTTTGTGAATCGGATTGCGAGGCGTTTCAGCGATGTGTCGCCGCGTGCCTGGGACAACGCGGCAAGTCGTTGAGTTGGGAGCTCCGCAAAGTACGCAGGAATGGCTCCATGCTTTGGGTCCGCGATACCGCGAGAGGCGCCTTGAGAGCGAACGAGCCCGTTGTATTGATCGCGTGCGAGGACATCACGGAGCGCAAGCATGCGGAGGAGAAACGCAACCGTGCCGAAGAGGCTTTGCGTCAGGCGAACTCAGATCTCGTACGCGTTAGCCGACTGACCACCATGGGAGAGTTGACTGCCTCCGTGGCACATGAAGTCAAGCAACCGATTGCCGCCGCCGTCATCGATGCTTCCACCTGCGTCCGCTGGCTCACCCGTGATCAACCCGATCTGGAACAAGCACGCGCAGCTGCGTCACGAATCGTCAAGGATGCAACCCTTGCGTCGGAGATCATCAACCGCATCCGCGAGCTCTTCAAACAGAACGCTGCGCAACGCGAGTTGGTTGATGTCAACGAAGTCATCCGCGAGATGGTTCTCCTTATGCGCAGTGAAGCAGTGCGGTACTCCATATCGGTCCGGACGGAGTTGGCGGAAGATCTTCCCCACATCATGGGAGATCGCGTCCAATTGCAGCAGGTGTTGATGAATCTTATGAGCAACAGCATTGATGCGATGAAGGATGTAGATGGGACGCGCGAGCTCACCATTCGTTCGCAGCAAGCCGAAGACAGCCAGCTCGTGTTCTCGGTCAGCGATACGGGCTCTGGACTGCCACAGCAGGCGGATCAGATCTTCAATGCGTTCTTTACGACCAAGACTCATGGCACAGGCATGGGACTGCGGATCAGTCGTTCCATCGTGGAATCGCATGGCGGCCGCCTGTGGGCCGATGACAACGCACCGCGCGGAGCGAGCTTTCATCTTACCCTCCCCGCCTAGGTCGAGGTGCCTGAATGACCGCGCTAACCGCTTCCACAGTATGCGTGCTTTGGCCATCCAGTTCCTCTGCAGACTTCCCTATGCCTCTTAGAACGCATAGCGGAGTGCGAATTGCACGAGCCGCGGTGTCCCGACTGTCGATGTGATGTGGCCGAAGGCTGCGGGACCAGCCTCAATGTCAACGACTGAGGGGTTGGCGAAGGAGGGCGTATTGGTGAGATTGAAGAAATCCGCGCTGAATTTCACGGTTTCGCGGCCGCGAAGATTGAGGATTCTTCCCATAGAAAAGTCCAGGTTTTTTTGCCATGGTCCGCGAAAGCAATTTCGGCCAACATCGCCATAGCCTGTTGATCCGTCCGGTCCCACCACGGGGGCCGGCAGAAAGGCAGCCAATTTGACATAACCATTGATCCGACTCGACATCGCGCCAGAGGTTGGGGCGTTGGTACAGGTGAAGCCAGGTGCCAACAGCGGCGTGATCAAACCTGGACTGCTCGATCCGACCGCGGACCCTCCCGCCGAATCGATGATCGTGAATGGAGACCCCGATTGCAGCGTGAGTATCCCGCTGAACGTCCAATCCCGCAGCAGGGGCGATAGGAGCCCCTGGCGCTCCCGAAATAATGCTTCTTGATAGGCGAAGCTGGTAATGAAGCGGTGCGTGCGGTCGAAATCGGATGGCCCGACAGAATCTTGTGGGTTATTTTGGTCGTTGAAGCGGGTGCTCAGCGATATGCTTGCTGTCGAGGTGTCGTCGATCGACCTGGAATAGGTGTATGCGCTTTGCCAATACAATCCGGAGCCGAGCCTGTGGGCAACTGTAATTTGCAGGCCATCATAGTGCGAGTTCGCATCGGGTATCGATGCTTGATACGCCGTTGGCGCTATGCCTTGCAATGGAGCACGCGCATTCACGTTGGCCACGGTGTTCTGCGTGATCACATATTGTGTGCCGTCTGGCGCGGTGCGCGTGATGGGGTTCTGTGGGCTTACGAGAGTAGCGAGGTCGCGATCGCTGTTTTCGCGGAGATGCACGCCATGGGTGCCCACGTACCCGGCGGCGAGCACCCAGTTTTTGCCGAGGGAGCGCTCCAGGGTCAGATTCCACTGCTGCAATGTTGGCGCGATCCATTTCCTCGGCACCGTAACGCACAGGGTGTTGATCACGCTGCCAGAGTAGACTGGTGTTTGCGTCGTGTCCGTCGTCGGTTGCCCATTTGCGTCAACAAAACCCTGGAAGATCGAGGCAGTGGGCACAAAACTCGCGTTGGTTTGTCCAATCGGCGGAATCGCCCCATTGAAGAGGTTGGCCAAACTACCTGGTGGAACGCCCACGGGGACGGCACTCGAGAGGAATGGGGGCGAGAAGGACATAAGGTCTATATTTTCGGAGTCTTCGCGGATGCCGAAGATGCCAAAGCCACCGCGCAGCGACATGGTGTGACGCCCGGCCAGATCGTAGGCGAAGCCAATGCGCGGTTCCCAGACGTCGGTCCAATTGTTGTCGAGACCCGAGGACTGTGCGCTCCCGACGAGTCCAGGCAACTGGAACTGGTTGACGCAGGTCGGATAAAAGAAGGGTTGGCCGGTTGTATTGGCCAGCGCGGGATCTACATTGCCGACATGGCAGAGCTGGTCCACGGGGGCGCCAAGAAACTCGTTACGCAGCCCGAGATTCAACGTGAAGTTCTCCGTCGCGCGGTAATCGTCTTGCACAAACAAGGCGAACGACGGGACATGATAATCGTGGTTTCCCAAGCCCCCCGCAGCCTCCGCAATCGTGGGCTGCCCCAGCATGAAGTACTGAAAGTCGGACACAAAGCCCGGAGAACCCGGTGTCCCGGTCGGCACGAAATACAGGATTCCGTTATCGACCTCCGGCAGCGTTCGCCGCTGAGTCGACCGCTCGGCGGCCGCGCCAAACCTGAGCTGATGTTTCCTTCGGGTATAGCTGACAGTATCCTGGTACGTAAGGCTGTCGTTCAGGGAGGACTGCAACTGGGTAAGATAGGGTCCGAACTGGAACGATGCGAGCGAGAAGCGGTAGATGTCCGGCGTAAAGTTGTTTGTCGGACGGTTGATGCCATACTGCTCTGCGGTAACGATGGGCACGTTGTCGAAGGCGTAGTGAATGACAGTTACGCCGAAACGGAATTCGTTCACCAGAGAAGACGTAAAAACGTGCGTTTCCGCGACGCTGCCGAAGCGGTTGCGCAATGGGATATTGAGAGGAAAATTCAGGTTGCTCGGAGAGGCCGATCCGCCTGTTTCGATGCCGTAGGAGTCGCCGCCAAACGGTTGAAACTGCTCGGAATCAGACCAGAAGAAACGGAACGAAACGTGATTCCGTCCCTCTTGGAACTCCTTATCCCATGTCGTCGTAAATTGATTGTCCGTGAACCTCCCGGGACTGCTGACCGCAAATGGAACCAGTGTGCCGCACGGTGTGGTCGAAATCACATTCGTTGGTGCCGGGTATAAGTAGCCTCCCGCGGTCGCTCTAAATTGATTACTTGGTGTGGTGAGAAGGCTGTAGGCGACGGGATCAACAGCCGCCGAGCCTGCGGGAAGACAATCCGCTTGCATCGCCGCTGGAGAAACACGGGCGGCCGCAGGCACGTATGCGATCTCCGTGCTGATGAACGTCCCCGGGGAATCGCCGCTGCGCTGCCGTGCCCCCTGGTAATTCACAAAGAAATAGCCGAGCTTCCCGCCCTTGATCAACGGCCCACCGCCACTGGCGCCAAAGATGTTCTGCTGGATCACCGGTCTGGGCTCGCCGAGTGATTTCAGAAAGTAATCGTTCGCGTCGAGCACAGTATTGCGAAAGAACTCAAAGGCGTCGAAGTGATAATCTGCAGTTCCGGTCTTCAAGATGGCATTGATATTTCCTCCGCCGTTTCTCCCTTGCGTGGCATCGTAGAGACTCGTGTTCACCTTGAATTCTTGAATGACATCCGGGCTGGGCAGGGGAGTGTTATTGAGTTCGCCAATCGAGTAGTCATTCGCGCCGATCCCATCGATTTGGTAGTTATTGTTGTCGTCGCGGCCGCCGTTGACGTTGATGCTCACCGTGCCGCGGCCGAGTTGCGATGCGGAATTGAGGGCCGCTGACGCCCCTGCCGAGAGCGCCAACAGTTGCTGGAAATTCTGCGTAGCGAGCGGGAGTTGGGTGATGGTGCTGCCTCGAATCGACTCGCCCGTAGTCGCATCCGCCGTCTTGATGGGCAAAACCTCTGCCTTCACCTCGACCGATTCCAGTCGTGGGCTTATGGACAGAGGAATGGTTACGCGCGTTGCTTCGGTTACACGCACGACCACTCCGGTCGCTCGTGCTTCCGCGAAATTGGCGGCTCGCACGAGGAGAGTGTAAGTTCCTACAGGCAGAAGCGTCATGGTAAAGAGTCCCGTGACGTCCGTCGTCTGTATGCGTGCAACTTCGTTGGTGTGTTCGTATACCGCGCTGACAGTCGCACCTGCGATGGCGCCACCCTTAACGTCTTGCACGATGCCGCTAATTGATCCCGTTGCGCCTCCTTGCGCCCACAGACGGCTCAGGAACAACGTGACGAGTAATGCCGACACCACGATGCGCGGGCGCTTGAGCATCGCTGCCTCCGCTGTGGAAGCAATCTCCGTTTGCGTCTCGTTTGCTGTGGCGCAGGAGTCGCAGAGAAAAGTCTGCGGCGCGGGAGATTACGACTCTTGCTCCGCTTATCGATCTGGAAAGCGGCCGAAAATGCAACCTGAATTATACCGCGCGTCCTTGCCTGCCTGCGGATCTAGCAGAACACTCGAGACGCGGCCATGATCTCCATCCTGCTCAGATGGGAACGACGAGCCGAATTGGCGTCTCCTGAAAGGAGGCTGTGGGTGAATGGTCGGCGATCCGGAAGTTATCTGGCTCCGGCTATACCGACCGCTTCAGTCGCAGTGCACGAAATACGGAGTTTTGAAGCAAGTTCGGCCAAGTCCCCGCTGAGATCAGTGCGGGAGCTTTCTCTGGGCCCTTTGTGGAGCGAGGCATAGAGGTTCCAGGAGGATGGACGATGGGACACCCGGCAAGGTCACGATCTGCATGGCCGGTCTGGCGGGGTGCCCAGCCAATGGTCTGATTTGCCGTTGATCCGCGCAGGAAAACGCGGCAGTCGTGATGCCCGGATTAGCGTCCGAGAATTTGAGCCGATTCAAACCAGTAGGCAAACAATATCCCGAACAAATTTGATCATTCGGTGCCGCCGACGCCCTTAAGCGTCGGCGGCATTCTTTATGCGTGCAGCAGTGCGATAACCTTTGCCGAATATTGCGATTCGGCAGGTCTGCGTATTCCGTCCGATTCCTCCGAGTTTCGAAGCAACTACCTCGACCCGACAAAGGTTGGAGTGCCCGGCGTTTTTTGTACCAGTTCAGATGCGACAAACTGGAACAGAAGGAGCTGTTGGATGGCACGAGGGAAGAAGCATACTGCGGAGCAGATTGTGAATTTGCTGCGGCACGTTGAGGTCGGGGTAGCCGACGGGAAGACGATGGCGCAGGCGTGCTAAAGAAGCTGAGATCGTGGAGCAGACGTACTACCGTTGGCGTGAGGAGTACGGCGGTCTGAAGGTAGACCAGGCGCGTCGGTTGAAGGAGCTGGAGCAAAAGAACGCGAAGCTGAAGCGGCTGGTGTCGGAGATGGGGACCAGCCCAACCACGGTGCAAAAGTTGAGCCAGCAAGCGACACTATCCGAGTCTCCAGCAGAGTTGCTATCCCTCGGAACACGTTGATTCGAGCACGCTTCATCCCTCAGCGGTTGGCACGGTGAATTGGAAGACAGTGCCATGGGGCGAGTGTGGTGACGCCCAGAGTCGGCCCCCGTGGGCCTCGATGATGGAACGGCAGATTGCGAGTCCCATGCCCATCCCGGTGGGTTTGGTGGTGAAAAAGGGCTCGAAGATCCGCTCTGCGGTCACGACATCGATCCCCGCCCCGTTGTCCTCAACAAGAATGAGGGCGTCGCCCGATTCAGTGATCTGTCCTCGGATCTCCAGCACCTTCGTGCGATCCGTGATGGTACTCATGGCGTCATTGGCGTTGATGACCAGATTCAGCAGCACCTGCTGCAGTTGCACGCGATCCCCTATCACCATTTGCTGCTCCGGGAACAGGGTGGTGCGAACCGACACCTCGCGCTGCATCAACTCGCTTCGGGTCAGCGCAAGCACCTCCTCGATGGCTGCATTGATGTCGAACTTTGCTAACTCCGGTCCGACCTTTTTGACCAGCGCCCGCAGACTGCGGATGACGCTCCCCGCGCGATTGCCCGCGCTGATGATGCGCGAGAAGGCATTCCGCGCCTCCTCCACGTCGGGCTGGTCTTTATTCAGCCAGCGCAACCCGGTAGAGCCGTTGGTTACGATCGCCGCCAGCGGCTGGTTGATCTCATGGGAGATGGAGGCGGCAAGTTCGCCCATCATCGTCAGCCGCGCTGCGTGGGCAAGTTCCGCCTGGGTAGTTCGTAGAATCTCCGCCGCACGCTTCTGTTCACTCAAATCGAGCACGAAAGCGACCCCCTCGTTCCCACTACCCTCGAAGATCGCGGCGCCGACCAGCACAGGCACGCGGCTGCCGTCTTTCCGGAAGTACTCCTTTTCGAAGGTTTGGACAGTCCCGGCCGCCTTCACCTTTGCCACGGCGCGTACGTCGTGTTCGCGCCATTCCTCCGGTGTCAGGTCCGTCCAGCGCATGCGCCCCGAGACGAGATCTTCGCGGCTGTATCCCACCATGGAGAGAAACGCTTCATTGGCCTCGATAATCTCACCCTCGGCCTTCCAGAGGAAGATTCCAATGATATTGGCATCGACCAGGCGCCGGATCTTGGCTTCACGTTGCTGGAGATCGCCGTAAAGACGTGCATTCTCCAGCGAGATTGCGGCCTGCGAGGCCAGCAGCTTCAGCACCGCGATCCGGGCCGCAGTGAAGACGTGCGAGGTCAGGTTGTTCTCCAGATAGAGCACCCCGATCAACTTGCCCCGATTGATCAACGGCAGGCAGAGAATGGAACGGGCGTGATGCTGACGGAGATACGTGTCATCGGCGGGAAATGGGTTCTGGGCGGAGGCATCGTCGAGAAGTACGCTCTCCTGGGTGCGCACGACATACTGCACAAGCGACTCCGGCAGCTCGGCCCCGGCTATGGGCGCCTCGTGCAGCCGCACACGAATCGCGTCGCCGCCGGTTGTGGCCTCCGCCCCGAGCCGCTGCTCTCCCCCTTGCAGCAGAATCAACAGACCCCGCTCCGCCCCTGCGTGCTCAATCGCGGTGCGCATCAGCGTGTCGATCAGCCTCTCCAGAATGATCTCTCCGGATACAGCTTGGGACACCTTCATCACAGTCGCGAGATCCAGGTGTTCGACCGGCGTTCCGATCGTGCTCGTCGGCCCTCGCACCGGCTCTTCTTCCCTGAGGTGCGGGTGGAGTTGCTCGAGCTGTCGGACCTTGCCAAGAGCACCCCAGCGAAGATAGCAGTGGCGTGCGTTCCGCAAGTACATCTGGGCAATTGCGTCGAAGCCGCGCTCAGCATAGAACCCTGCGGCCTGCTCACAGGCCAGGCCCTCGTGCTCCACGAAACCGTGCTCGCGCGCCGATTGAATTGCCTGCTCGTAGAGACGCATCGCCACCAGATCTCGCCCTTCGATGCGAGCCATCTCGGCCGACACCAATGCGTGCTTGTCGAGAAAGGTAGGTGGGTAGTTTTCGGCCCACTCGCGCAGTTGTTCGCAGTGCGCGGTTAGGAGGTCGTGCCACCTGTTCTGCTCATCGGCAGAAGCTTTCTCATAGAGCGCTGCCACCGTCAGCGCGGTGTAGTAAAAGTAGTCGAGCAACTGGATCCGGCCGGTTGCGGCGCTAAGCAGCGCCTTCGCTTTGTCAGCTGCAGCGAGCGCGTCGGCGTGCTCCCCTGACAGGAACCGCGTCTTCAGTTGGAGGATCCAGTCAAAGCAGCGTATCGTGGCCGTTCGATTTGCCGTCAATGCCGCCTCATCGAACTGCCCGTCGCTGAAGGTGGAGAAGGTCGCCGTCCGGCCCTGCATGGTCGCGATGAAGCGTTGCTGGGTCACGATGGCATCCGCTATGTCGTGGAACCGAGCTTTTCGAACGAAGTCCAGGCTCTTCTCCGACGCGAGCCACACCGCGTCCAGAGCATCGTTCCGCAAGAGAAGGCCTGTGACGGATTGCCATATGCTGTAGCAGGCGATGGTCAGATCCCCCGTCTCGGTTGCGGTACGAAAGGTCGCTCGCGTGAAATTGATCGCCGTCGTAACCGACTGCGTCCACGGAGCAGCTAGCCACATCGAATGATAGACCTTTGCCTGGTAGGCGACGAAGCCGTGCTTTTCGACAACGTTGCATGCGAGCTTGCCGAATCGATAACCCTCGCTGTAACGGTGAAAGACTGGGCCGAGGACAAACCCCCAATAGCCATAGGCGTGCGCGGACGCGCCACACATCCCATGCTCTATGCTGACCTTCACCATGCGGCACAGGTGCACGCACCATAAATGGAAGTCGGTATAGTAGCTGGGTGAAGCAAGGACCGAGAGCACATGCATGGCGGCCTGCAGATCGGGATCGGTCATCATCGGCAGATCGATCAAGCTCTCGATCGGGCGCCCATTGAGGGTCTGCCAGACCGCCTCGTATTCGGTCTGGACCTGCTCCCAAGTCGGGTGTGCCGGAAAGTCCATGCCGAAAAGGCGCAGGCAGGTCAGCGCGCTGTCGACGGCTTGCGAGCGTTCGCCCTTCAATTCATGCAACTGGATCTTCAGACAGGAGACGTCCGCGAACTCGACGTTCGAAGCCGCACGCTGCAGCAGCTCCCCGATCAGGTGCTCGGCTTTTTCGAAGTTACCGCTCAGCAGCTCGCACTGCGCCCGTTCGAGCCACAGACGGAACGTCAACGCGTGCTGGCTGCTCCAGTCCTTTTCGTCCAGCTGCGCCGTGCCCGCCGAAAAATACGCGCAAGCCGAGGCATAGGCGGTTGCCGCCTTGGCCTTTTCTCCAGCGCGCAGATCGATCGTCGCAAACCTGTGCTTTCTCGTCGCGATCCATCAGCAGCACGGCGCCACGATTCAGTTGGTTTGCGACATCGAACAGCCGCTCGGCGAGCTGGTCCGCCGTCATGCTCGTCAGCAGCACGCGACCGATATGCAGGTGCATATGGGCACGCTGCTCGTCGGGAATCAGGCAATACGCCGCCTGCTGGATCCGGTCGTGCAGAAATTTGTAACTGTTCTCCTGCCGGGAAATGAGCCCGGCGCGTACTGCTCCCAGCAGGGCGGTGTGCATGGCCTCTTCCGTCTCCCCGAGAACCAGAGCCAGGGTGGCGACCTCGGCCACATTGCTCAGGCAGGCAAGGTGTTTGAGAGTCTCCTGAATAGGCGCGGACAACCGCCTCAGCTTCCCGGACATGAGATCCACAACGTTGTCGGTGTAGTTTTTGGCGCGGATGCGCTGCATGTCCCATTGCCAGGCCCGCGTGAAGGGATCAAACACAAGCAAGCCCTCATCGGCCAGCGCGGTCAAGAACTGAATGGCGAAGAACGGATTTCCGCCCGTCTTCTCCTGCACCAGCTGCGCCAAGGGGTGCGCGTGCTCCGGAGCGCAATGCAGTGCATCCGAGACGAGCGCGCCGACGTCGTCGAGTCCGAGAGGCGCAAGCACGATCTCCTGGACCCTCGCTCCTGCCTTGCGGGTCGCCTTCAGCGCCCGCAGAAAGGGATGTGCGGGACTGACCTCGTTGTCTCGGTAGCCTCCGATCAGCAGCAGATACCGCACCTCGGCGTGCGTGGCCAGGTCCTCCATCAACGCCAGCGTCGCCGCGTCCAGCCACTGCAGATCGTCGAGGAACAGCGCTAGCGGATGCTCCCGCCGCGCAAACACCCCAAGGAACCTCCGAAACACCATCTGAAAGCGGCGCTGCGCGTCCTGAGGCGGGAGCTCCGCAACCGGCGGCTGTCTCCCGACGATGAGCTCAACCTCAGGAATCAACCCTACGATCAGCTGCCCGTTCGGCCCCAGTGTCTCCCTTAGCACATCCCGCCAGAGCCCCACTTCGGCATCGCTCTTGCTTAGAATCTGCCGGACAAGGCTCTGAAAGGCCTGTGCCAGCGTGGCGTAGGGCACGTTCCGCTTGTACTGGTCAACCTTCCCCGCGGCGAATAGGCCGTGTGGTGGAACCAGCGTCTTGTGCAGCTCGTTTACGACCGAGGACTTGCCGATTCCCGAATACCCGGACACTAACACAAGTTCCGGTGTGCCGCTCGCTACGACGCGGTCAAATGCCGCCAGCAGTACGGCGATCTCCGGCTCCCGCCCGTACAGCTTCTCCGGAATCAGCAACCGGTCCGATGCGTCGTGCGCACCCGGCGCGAACGCCGCGATACGTCCCTCGGTCTCCCACTCGCCGAGGCAGCGCCGCAGGTCGGCTTCGACACCGGCGGCGGTCTGATACCGCTCCTCGGCAGTCTTGGCCAGCAGCTTCATGACGACCGCCGAAACCGCCTCCGGAATGCCTCTTCCCCGCTCCTGGGGCGGCACCGGCTGCCGGGCGATATGACAGTGGACCAACTCCAGCGGGTCGTTCGCTGTAAACGGGAGCACACCGGTCAGCATCTCGTAGAGCGTGACTCCCAGCGAATAAAGATCGCTGCGGGCATCGATGGAGCGATTCATCCGCCCGGTCTGTTCGGGAGCCATGTAGGCCAGCGTTCCGGCGATGACCTCCGGCGGCGCAGGCGCTTGGCGCTCGCGCGGCAGGCGGGAGGCTATGCCGAAGCCCAGCAGCCGGACAGCGCCACTCTCCAACTCGACCAGGATGTTGCTTGGCTTGAGGTCTTTGTGGATGAGACCGCCGGCATGCAGCCGAGCGAGTGCCGCCGAAAGTGCGATGGCAATATCCAGAAACTCAGTCAGCTCCAGCGGTTGCCCAAGCAGGCGATCCAGAAACTCACCGCCCGGGTCCGCAAGCACGAGCATCGGGCGGCCATCCTGTCGCAGGACGTGCAGCGGTCGAACCGCCCATTCCGGAGCAAGTTCGTCCTTCAGGCTATGCTCATGTTCGAGCCGCCCGATGCTTTCCGCGGCGGGATGTTCCGCGGCGAGCGTCAACAACAGAATCGCAGTACCATCAGCTTCCAGCTTCCCTCGATAGAGGGCGAACTCGGAATCTTGCCGTACCGTCTCCAATTGCCAGCCGGAGGGTAGCCTTGTCACGCCGAAATGAGGATAGGTGGCCAATGACGAACACCTCAGGCGATGATCCGCAACCATTGGATCACCCTACGCCTGCCTAATGTCAAATATCCACTGCGCAAAGCAGGATGAGTCCGGTAACCGGGTCGGGAGTCCGATACTCTCTGAGCAAGAATTGCCTTCGCTCCGTTTCTCAGCGCACAGGACAGGACCGACGCAGCGCGGGAGGCAGCCCTGTTACAAGCGATTCCGCGGCTCCCGACCACTTTGCGACCGAGGCACTGGCCCGGTACAAGGCGCATCCGGGGGACCGCGCAATGCGGACCTGCTGGGGTTTGCCAAGCGCGTGGTGCGTGGGATGCCGGACGGCGGGGACGACGGAGCTCGATCATCAACTGTTTACGGTCCTGCAGCAGCGGTATCCGAACTCCGAGTGGGCGAAGAGGTAGGCTCCCGACGACCGGCGAGACCGGAGCCATCGGCTCCACCCTCGGACCCTACCTCGGCAACCCCACCATCGGTCCCGGAGAGCCGCAGCGAGGCACTCGAGAAGTCGAAGGCCGCGAAGCACGAGTAGTGCCCGGATCTAACGCTCGTTTGTATTGGCCGGGTGTGACGCCCATATGCCTGCGGAAGGTAGTGGTGAACTGACTCTGATCGGGGAAACCGCATTTATGCGCTATCTCGAACAGAGAGAGTTTGGAATACGTGAGCAGTTCCTTGGCGTATTCGACCCGTTGGTGCAAGACATACTTATAGGGGGTCATTCCTGTCGACTGCTGGAACAAGGAAATGAAGTAGTTCGGGCTAAGCAGCGCGACCTTCGCGAGATCATCGAGCGAGAGTGGCTGGTCTAGATTGTCCTGAATGTATTTGAGAACTTTTCTTTCTCGCGATGGCCCCAATCCGCCGTGATAGACGGTAACTGAGCTAGGTTTGCAACTATAGGCCCGAATTAAATGGGTTGCCGTCAGCGTCGCAACTGACGTGGTAAACAATTCGTTGATCTGACCGAACTGGAGTTCCCGGCACAGTTCCTTGCCCATTTCGACCAGAAATGGATCCCGCACGAGCAAAGAAGGCGCTAGCTTTGTGGAGATCTTGTTGGGACATTCTCCATGGAATCGAAGAACTTTTCATTGAGATAAGTGTGAAGCAGCGGAGCGCGGCGGTTCCAGTGGATGGTGTGTTGCACCCCAGGAGGAACCACCGAGACCATGTCCCCGTTCATCTCCGAGTCGCCCGGCGTCTGCCTGCCACTCCGCCCGGACGTATGCGGGGCTCGACGCAATCGAGATCTGAGTGCAGTCGTTACTATGCTGGCTCCAAAGGGAGGGATCTTGTTCGGCCGAATAGATACTGTATCCGGCGTATTCCTGCCAGATGTGGTTTGGCGGAGGAGATGGTTCAAGACCAATCAAAAACTGCTTCGAGCTGTCCATGAAGATGCCTGACGGTGCTATCTGGTAGCCACGTTGTAAGATGTCGTACACGCTGTAGAGGGCGTCGATGGTGGTGCGGTCGGTGGGGCGGGGGTCGAAGGCGAACTCGGCCAGGCGGCGGGCGGCTCTCGGCGACGAACTGGGTGCCATCTCCATAGAGCAGGTTGCTGCGGTAGCCGAGGATCTCGTGCGGTCCGAGGCAGCCACCGAAGGTCCCGGCGCCTCCATGTACGGCCCCGCCAACCCCTCCGGCATGTAACGATCGCCGCCAAAGCGTGGTCTGATGGTAAGTGATCCGGAGATCCGCTCGGGAATGAGAGGGTCGCATATGTTTCAAGGTCGCTACGAATCGCCATAAGCACGTCACCTTTGAATCCGAGTCTAGGTGCATCCGCACCCTTCGTGCAGTCGCAATCTTGCAGGCAATATCGGTTCGTTGCGGCTGTAAGAGTTGACCGCCGCTGCGGGCTGAGGGGGGAAAACCGCTTCGTTCGGCGACGAGGAAGCCACAGGCAGCGATCGCGAGCGTAGCGTGATGATGAAACCGGGCCAGCCCCGGCCTTCGAAGTGTCCCAATGTATGGTCTGCCGCACGACTGCAAGAGAAAGCGGTTGGACGAGAGAAGCGGTCTGCGTCAATGTATCCTGCCTTTGGGTGGAGAGTGTTCTCCTGGCCAAGATGAGTTCCGCGCGTGCCTGTTCTAATAAGCCGAACCGTCGTGGAGACCATTGTGACAAACAGATTTCAGGCACGCCGTTGTGACTGTTCGTTCGTCTTCGATGCTCCGGTGCAGAGCTCAGTGGGGAAGCTTCTCCAGGCAGTGGTCGGGGTCCAGCGCCATCTGTTTGGCGCAGAGCGGCGGATGTTCCGGGTCGGAGCGCAGGCGCGTGGCGATGCACCGACTCGAATTCGAAGGTGACGTGATCAACAGGATTTCGATATCGCAGCAATTAAGAGCACATCTCTCATAGGCCGCGTAAAGCTGATCTTTCGGTGGGAGATCTTCAACGCACTGAACAGGCCCAATTTCGCGAGTCCATCCACCGATGTTTCGAGACCCAGCACCTTTGGCGTGATCCAGCGCCTTAGCAATATGCGCTAAAGGTAGAATTCTAGTGGTGGCGTCAACTTTCCCTGGCATGCAACCATGGAGTTTCACCGAGGCAAGCATTTTTCGGCCGAACGCCGAGCTGCGGTGACGAGGATGTCCTCAAATGGCAGCGCCTTCTGAATACGCGCTGGAGCCGCTCCGGGAAGGCCTGGACTTCACACTCTACCGCGGCCGGCAGCGCGGCAACCCGTCGCCGGTGCTGGTGGTGGCGTTAACGAGCGAGCAGCCTTCGCCTCAGCGCCTCCGGCAGCTCGAGCACGAATACTCGCTCGCAGCCGAACTTGAACCTGCGTGGGCAGCCAAGCCTCTGACGCTCACTCGTCACGAAGGGCGGACGATCCTTATACTGACGGACCCTGGCGGTGAGCCTCTGGATCTGGTTCTTGAGCGGGACCAGGGAC
Source organism: Granulicella sp. (assembly GCA_035568455.1). Taxonomy (GTDB): domain Bacteria; phylum Acidobacteriota; class Terriglobia; order Terriglobales; family Acidobacteriaceae; genus Edaphobacter. The sequence continues at coordinate 5,284 of DATMOB010000034.1, read as the reverse complement.
GACCGCTCGAACTGACCCGCGTCTTGCACATCGCTGTCGGCTTGGCGGCAGCACTCGGCGAAGTCCACCAGCGTGGCCTCATACACAAAGACATCAAGCCTGCGAATGTGCTGGTCAACGACAATGGCAGCGTCTGGCTCACCGGCTTTGGGATTGCGTCCCAACTGCCACACGAGCGCCAGTCGCCCGTTCCGATCGAGATTATTGCCGGCACGCTCGCCTATATGGCTCCCGAGCAGACCGGTCGCATGAATCGCTCGATGGACACCCGCAGCGATCTCTACTCTGTGGGCGTCACCTTGTACCAGATGCTTACGGGCGCGTTGCCGTTTGCCGCCGCCGACCCTTTGGAATGGGTCCACTCCCACATTGCGCGCCAGCCAGCACCCCCTGGCGATCGCGCCGCAATCCCCGAGCCGCTGTCTGGCATTGTCATGAAACTGCTCGCCAAGAATGCCGAGGAACGCTACCAGACCGCGTTCGGCCTGGAAGCCGATCTTCGGCGGTGTCTGGCGGAATGGCAGTCGCATGGTCGCATCGATCCATTCCCTCTGGGCGGGCACGACGCGTCGGACCGATTGCTGATACCAGAGAAGCTGTACGGGCGGGAACGCGAGATTGACGCCCTGCTTGAGGCCTTTGATCGGGTCGTGGCCCAAGGCCGCCCCGAACTCGTGCTTGTATCCGGTTATTCCGGCGTGGGCAAATCCTCGGTGGTGTACGAGCTGCACAAGGCGCTTGTTCCGCCGCGCGGCCTCTTCGCGTCCGGCAAATTCGACCAATACAAGCGCGACATCCCGTACGCGACTCTGGCACAGGCCTTCCAGACCCTGGTCCGTCAGATCCTGGTCAAGAGTGAAGCGGAGGTGGGCCATTGGCGGCACGCTCTTCAGGAAGCACTGGGTGCGAATGGCCAGCTCCTCATCAATCTCATCCCAGAGGTGGAATTCCTCCTCGGGAAACAGCCGCCCGTTCCCCACTTGCCGCCGCAAGACGCGCGGAATCGCTTCCAGTTGGTGTTCCGACGGTTCCTCGGCGCGTTCGCCAGGCCAGAGCATCCGTTGGCGCTGTTCCTCGACGATTTGCAATGGCTGGATGCGGCAACTCTTGAACTCCTGGAGCACCTGACCACCGATCCGAACGTACGGTACCTGATGCTGGTCGGGGCCTACCGTGACAATGAAGTCAGCGCCTCGCACCCGCTTCTGCGGACGCTGGAGGCAATTCGCAAAGCTGGAGTTCGGGTCCAGGAGATCGTGCTCGCGCCTCTCGAACTTGAGGACGTCGGCGCGCTCGTCGCCGATGCCTTGCACTGCGAACGACTTTCCGCTAATCCCCTGGCGAAGCTGGTGCACGAAAAGACCGGGGGCAATCCGTTCTTTGCGATCCAGTTCTTCACGGCGCTGGCCGAGGAAGCGCTGCTCAGGTTCGACCCGGACGCCGCAGCCTGGATCTGGGATTTGGCTCGGATTCGCTCCAAAGGCTACACCGACAACGTCGTGGATCTCATGGTCGACAAGCTAAAGCGATTGTCCGGCACGACGCAGACCGCCCTACAGCAACTCGCTTGTCTCGGGAACGTGGTCGAATTCGCCACCCTGACTCTGGTTTTCGGGGAATCAGAAGAGGAAATCCACACATCGCTTCTGGAGGCCGTCCGCAGCGGGACGATCCTTTGTTTGGAGGGCTCCTACGCCTTCCTCCATGACCGCATTCAGGAGGCGGCGTACGCCCTCATCCCCGAAGGCGATCGCGCGGGGGCACACCTTGGAATTGGCCGTGTGCTGCTGGAGACCATGTCGGAGGACCAACTCGCCGAGCATCTGTTCGATGTCGCGAACCAGTTCAATCGGGGCGCCGTGCTACTGGTCGATCGGAACGAGAAGGCGGAGCTTGCGGCTATCGATCTGCGTGCTGGACGAAAGGCTAAGGCATCCACGGCGTATGTGTCGGCGCGCGAGTACTTTTCTACCGGCATGGCGCTATTGGACGAAATGGACTGGGGCAGCCAGCACGAGTTGACATTCAGTCTGTGGCTCGAACGCGCAGAGTGCGAACTTCTGAGCGGCAACTTCGAAAAAGCCGAGCAACTGATTGGGGAGTTGCTGCAACGCGCGGTGTCGAACGTCAAGTATGCGGAGACCTCCTGCCTAAAAAACCAACTGCATTTATTGAAGGGCGAACTCACGCAAGCCGTCGACAGCGGGCTCACGTGCCTGCGCCTGTTCGGCATTGACCTTCCGGAACACCCGACCTGGGAGCAGGTCCATGCCGAATATGAAGCGGTCTGGAAAGCCCTCGAGGGGCGCCCGATCGAGAGTCTGATTGATCTGCCGATGATGGCCGATCCGGAACTGCTGGCCGCCATGCAGGTGCTCTCGGTCCTTGGGCCCTCCGCCTACTTTACCGACCGCCGTTTGGCTTGCATGCAGGCGTGCCGCATGGTGAACGTAGCCATGCAGCACGGGACGAGTAGCGCTTCCGCGCTAGCCTATGGCGATTTCGGGACCACGCTCGGGCCGATCTTTCATCGTTACCATGATGGCTACCGTTTCGCCAAACTCGCGTGCGATCTGGTCGAGAAGCACGGCTTTGTCGCCAGCCGTGGGAGGGTTCACTTCTCGATGGCAAGGGTTGCCTTCTGGACCCAGCCGCTCGCGACCGCGATCGATTTCATGCGGGCGACCTTGCGCGGTGCGATTGACACAGGAGATCTGACCCTCGCTTGCTACAGCGTGTCCAATTGCGTTGCGGGGTTGCTGCTGCGGAACGATCCGCTCGACGCGGTGTGGCGCGAGTCGGAGATGGCGCTGGAATTTGCTCGAAAGGCCAAGTACCGCGAGGTCCAGGACATCATCTGCAGCCAGCAACGGTTCATCGCAACCATGCAGGGAAGTACCGCGACCTTCTCCACCTTCAGCGACGCGCAGTTCGACGAGGCGACGTTCGAGGCACACCTGACAGGGGACCGAATGTTCCCGGTCATCTGCTCGTACTGGGGCCTCAAACTGAATGCGCGCTTCCTGTCAGGCGACTACGCGGAGGCTCTCGCGGCAGCCGACAAGGTGAAGCCGTTTCTTTCGGCCGCAGCTGGCCAACCCCAAGTGTTCGAATATTTTTATTACGCCGCACTGACCGTCGCGGCACTCTATGAGAACGCTTCTGCCGATGAGCAGGCGGGTTGGCGCGATCTCCTTGCGGCGCACCGGGAACAACTGCGCGAGTGGGCCGAAAACTACCCGCCGACTTTCCGCGACAAGCACGCTCTGGTGTCGGCCGAGATCGCCCGTCTCGAGGGGCGAGATCTCGAGGCGATGCGTCTCTACGAGCAGGCGATTCAGTCGGCGCACGAGAACGGCTTTGTCCAGAACGAAGCGCTGGCCCATGAAGTGGCAGCCCGGTTCTACGCCGCGCACGGCTCTGAGACGAGCGCCCATGCTCATCTTTGCAAGGCGCGCAACGACTACGAGCGCTGGGGAGCACACGGCAAGGTGAAGCAACTCGACGAACAGTACCCACGCTTGTGGGAGGAACGTGGTCCTGCGTCTACCACCGCTACCATCGGCACACCGGTCAGGCAGTTGGACGTTGAGACTGTCGTCAAGGCCTCACAGGCGCTCTCGAGCGAGATCGTTCTTCCCAAGCTGATCGAAAAGCTCATGCGCATCGCGGTGGAGCATGCAGGAGCCGAACGGGGTCTGCTTATCCTTCTCCGGGGAGATCAGCAGCAGATCGAGGCGGAGGCCACCACCGGCCAAGGCAGAATCGAGGTCACAGTTCGACAGGCAGCTATCACCCCCGATGATCTTCCCCAATCCGCGCTTCATTACGTCATCCGGACACGGGAGCGCGTGGTCCTCGATGATGCTTCGACCGCGAACTTATACTGGGAGGACGAGTATGTGCGGACGAAGCGCGCCCGATCCGTCCTCTGCCTGCCCATCGTCAAACAAACTAAGCTCATCGGCGCACTCTATCTGGAGAATAATTTGACTCCGCGCGCCTTCTCGTCGGACCGGGTCGCCGTCCTGGAGTTGCTGGCTGCGCAAGCCGCGATTTCGCTTGAGAACGCCAACTTCTATGCTGATCTTCAACGCAGCGAGACTTACTTGGCTCGAGGCCAGAGCATAAGCCACACTGGCAGCTTCGGCAGGAACGTTGTCAGCGGAGAAATCTACTGGTCGGAAGAAACCTACAAGATCTTTGAACTGGATCGATCCGTTAAGCCAACGATGGAGTTCGTATTTCAGCGAATTCATCCCGACGATAGAGATCACATGCGGCAAACCATCGACCGCGCGACCAATCAAAGGACAGACTATGATATTAATTGTCGTTTACTGAGACCGGACGGTTCGGTCAAATATCTCCACATCGCAACTCGTGCGTTGGAGACTTCCTCGGGCGACCTGGAATTTGTGGGCACTGCGACAGACGTTACCGCAGCAAAGCAGGCGGAAGACAAGATCCGGCAAAGTGAAATGGAGCTTCGACAGATCCTTGATTTCACGCCGCAACAGGTTGCCGTATTGGGACCCGATGGCACTCGTCTTTATGTCAATCAAGCAATGCTCGATTATTTCGGTTTTACCCATGAGGAGTGGCGGAGCAGCGGCCCTTGGAGGTTTGTGCATCCAGACGATCGAGAACGCTTTCGTAACGCTCAAAATAAATTCTTAAGCGGCCTCCCACACGAAACCGAAATACGTTCCCTTGGGAAAGACGGGACGTATAGGTGGTTCCTCTACCGCTGGAATCCCCTACGCGACGAACAAGAGCGCCTGATTCGCTGGTACGCCGCTGCGACCGACATCGAAGATCGCAAGCAGGCTGAGCAGCGGCTGCAGAACGAGAATCTCGCGTTGCGCGAAGAAATCGATAGTGCATTGATGTTCGAGGAGATCGTCGGCGCTTCTCCCGCCCTCCGTGCGGTACTCTCTCGTGTATCTAAGGTTGCTCCCACGGACTCCACTGTTCTAATCACCGGCGAAACGGGGACGGGCAAAGAACTGATCGCGCGTGCAGTCCACAAGCGATCGCAACGTTCGTCGCAAGTCTTTGTTAGTGTGAACTGCGCGGCAATCCCACGGGACTTGATCGCGTCCGAATTGTTCGGCCATGAGAAGGGCGCCTTTACGGGGGCAGTTCAGCGGCGTTTGGGACGCTTTGAGTTAGCCGAAGGAGGCACGATCTTTCTCGATGAAATCGGAGAGCTTCCTGCTGAAACCCAGATCGCTCTCTTGCGTGTTTTGCAGGAGCGCGAGTTTGAGCGTATTGGTGGAAC
>DATMOB010000033.1:0-70231 GCA_035568455.1 Granulicella sp. | reverse complement strand
TCTACTGCCTCCCCGGCAAAGCCGGGGGAACTCCCGTTTGGATTAGGGTACCGATGGACAGAACTACCGGGCCGGTGGATCCTCATCGCCACGTTCGCGGGCGACAGGCCCGTGATCTCTCCGATGGACACCGCGTCCATGTCTTCGAGATAAGAGACGATGACTTGGCGATCCAACGGCTTGAGCTGCTGAATCAGCATCGACATCCGTTCCAGGTTGATTCGCTGGTTCGCAGCAACTTGGCCCTCGGCCATGTCCGGGAGCATATCGAGTTCTTCCAAACTGACGAGCGTAGAAAAATCCCGGTGCTCACGCATGACATACGAAGCAGCAACATTGTGAACAACGCGGTAGATCCAGGTCCGGAGCGAGCAGCGGGCATCGTACCTCTGAAAACTCCGCCACAATTGAAGATGAATGTCTTGGCTTAGGTCGCGGCGCCTGTCTGGGTCGAACTCGTAGGCTCTTACCAGCCGATCGAGTGAAGCACCGTATTGTTCCGCCGCATTCCTGTACAGGTCATCTTGGCTCCGCTCCGCGATCAGGATGGGTTCATTTCCTCTCACGCTAAAGGTGGTCGTTGGGGCAGAGATTTCTAACAGTTTTAAACAGAAGAATTTTCAGCACGGCACCAGCGGCAAGGGCAATAGGAAGCGGTCTCTCGGCAAACTGGGGGAATTCACAACCGGCTCCTGCGGCTCAAGCCCTTAAATTCGAAGAGTCGTTTCCATACCGCGGGCACGCCTGACCTCCATCCCTCTGACGAAGGTCCCATCCAGGCCCACCCCAAAGAACCCGCCGCCTCACTTGATCGTTGAGCCCTTAGCCTACTCCCCGCCTTGTCAATCCCCCAACCACCCCAAATCGAGAAATCCCTAACAAAGACGCACCCTTTCGCGCCCAAAAGACTTGGCGTAGTATCCCCATTCCAACCGCTACAATTTGAATAGAGGGTAAAGAATCGTCACGACGATTGCATCAGTTAGCGCCGGGCAATAGTAGGGGGCCACCCCGCACCACGAACTGAAGAGAGTTGTCAGGAGGAAGTTTAAGTTGTTCATGCAGTCTGATGGAATTGCACTACGACAGTGCACGATTGATGATGTCCCGACCCTCGCGCTCATCGGAGCAGCGACCTTTCTCGAGTCCTTCGCCGGCGTGCTCGACGGCGCCTCGATCGTTGCCCACTGCCACAAGCAGCACTCCGCCGAGGTCTACGCCAAGTACCTCGCCGAGCCCGAATCGCGCGCCTGGATCGCCCTCGCCGATCCCGGCGAAGCGCCCCTTGGCTACACCCTGCTCACCGCGCCCGATCTTCCGCTCGACGACCTCTCCCCGAGCGACATCGAGCTGAAGCGCATCTATCTCTTCTCCCGCTTCCAGCGCAGCGGCCTCGGCAAGACGCTGCTCGACGGCGCGCTCGACGCCGCCCGCGCCATGGGCAAGAAGCGCCTTCTGCTCGGCGTTCACGCCGAGAACAACAAGGCCCTCGCCTTCTATCGCAAGAACGGCTTCGAGCAGGTCGGCGTCCGCACCTTCCAGGTCGGTGCCTCCGTCTTCAACGACCTGGTGCTCGGCCGCCCCGTTTAGTTTGCGACTGCCACTCGATCGGCATAGGGGGGAGTTTCCTCTCCTCCCCTCATTTTCATGGCCATTAGCGGGCCGCCCCGGCCCATAAAAACACCACCCGGCATGCGGGTCGCTCGCTGTGACCAGCTCACGGCGGGACTTGCACCCGCAGGGGTGCGCCCATGCTGGACGCACCCAAACAGAAGGGCCGTCCCAATGGGACGGCCCTTTTTTTGACACAATCATCCAGCTACTTCGCCAACAGTACCTCGACCGCCTTCTCCAGCTGCGCATCGTGGCCTGACTCCGTCTCTCCCAGCGGTCGTTCGACCTCCACGTCCACGGGCCGCGGATGCATCTCCATATCCTGCCCGCGCGTGTCGCGAACGCGATCGCCTGGAACGCGCACCACCGATCCATCGATCAGGTCGTGCGCTCCGGTAAAGATGATCCAACCCGCCGTCGGCGTTCCGACCACCTTGCCCAGCCCCAGCGTGCGATAGCCCTCGGTGAAGTCCTCCGCATCCGACAAGGAGGACTCGTTGGTCACCAGAACCGTCGGCAAGCCGAGAGCACGTTGACCCAGCGCCTGCCGGCTCGGGATCGTGGCCTCGTCGCGCGGCGTCATCAGCAGATAGTTCTTGCGCGCGAACACATCGATCGCGTAGCCATTCACATAACCGCCGTTGTTGTTGCGGATGTCCACGACCACGCCCTGCTTGGCCTGATTCAGCGCGTCCAGATCCAGGTACAGCTGCCGCAGCGAGGCATCGCTCATATCCGCAATGTGGACATAGCCCAGTTTGCCGCCGGAGATCTTGTCCACATAGGCGCGGCGATCGTTGACCCACGCGCGATAGAGCAGACCAACCTCCAGCTGCGTGGTCACCGGACGAAGCACGACATCATGCTTCTTCGCCGCATCGCCACCCGGAGCGACGCTGAGCACAACGCGCTTGCCGTCCTGCTCCTCGAGCAGAGCATCCAGATTGGTGCTCGCCTCGATCGTTGTCCCATCCGCCGCCAGCAAGCGATCGCCGACGTGGATGCTGCCCTCGATCGCCGCTGGTCCGAGCGGAACGATCTCCCGCACGATCAAGCCACGACCGCTCTCAAACGCCGTCCGATCCCAACGCAGTCCCAGCCGGCCGACGCGCACAGAGCTCACCGTGCTCGGCTTGCTGGTGCCCGAGTGCGATGCGTTCAGCTCGCCGATCAGCAGATTCAGGTTGCGGCGCAGATCGTATCCGGTGCGCGAGCCGGCGATGTAGGGCCGCCATTGCTCCCGCAGCCCGGCCCAGTCCTGCCCATGGAAGGTCGGGTCGAAGAAGCTCTGGTTCAGCGTGCTCCAAAGCTCGTCGAACACGACCTCCTTCTCCTGGTCGAAGTCCACGTCCATGCTCGCCGTCACGGCAACCGGCTTCTGGGTGCGAGCTTCCAGCGAGATCGACTGCACGCTCGAGCCGGCTCCTGTGCCCTCGAGGAAGAACACCTCCTTCGAGTCGGGAGAGAACGCATAGTCACCCTTTCTCCCCCGGGTCGAGGTGAGCTGGCGCGCCGCCGGCGGCTCCTTGGCCAGCTCATCGAGCGAGTAGGTGTAGAGGTTCTCCTGGCCCGCAACCTCGGCCGCAAACAGCAGCGTCTTGCCATCTGGGCTGATCACCGGCGAGCGCACGCCGAGCCCCAGCGGCATCAGGGTCAGGCGGTCGCGAATCCCGTCAAACACGATCTTCACCGGCTCGGGCTTCTTCTTCGCGCCGGGCTTGGCGGCAGTCGCAGTCTCAGCTTCGGCCTGCTTCGTCTCCGTAGCAGGTGCCTGCGCGGCCTTCGGGTCAGCGGGCGAATCCGGCGTCTTCTTGAACAGTTCGCGGAACTGGTCCTCGCGGAAGGAGGGCACATGCGGGATTAGATCCACCCGCGCCATCTGCGTCTGCTCGCTCCGCTGGGCCGTATCGAACAGCAGGAACTTGCCATCGGGAGACCAGGCGATGCGTGAGCCGGTCTCGCCGTTGGCGAGGAAGGTAATCGGCCGATCCTCACCTCCGGCCGCGGGCACCACATGCAGATTCGCAAATCCGTTGGTGCCGGTCACCACGAACGCAACCCACTGCGAGTCGGGCGACCAAGCCAGCGTCTGTTGCTCCAGCTCGCCGCGGGCGATCACCTGATCCTTCATGCCCTCGAGAGCCAGTACATGCAGTTCCTTGCGGTTGCGCACAAAGGCGATGCTCTTCCCATCGGGGGAGTAGGTCGGGTTCAGATCGATCGCGGTTCCATGGGTCAGAGCTCGCTCCGTGCTGGTGGCGAAGTCGTACTGATAGAGCGACGATCCGCCGTCCCGCTCACTCCGGTAGACCACAGCGTTCGACTCCGGCGACCAGTTCGGGGTGCTCTCGGCCGAGACCGTGCGCGTCAGCCGCTGCGCCTCCCCACCATCCTTGGCACCGGCGGCAAACAGCTCTCCGTGTCCGGCCACGGCGATCTTCTTGCCATCCGGCGAGAGCGCCAGATCCGTCCACTCGGTCACCGCCAGGTGCGTTACCCCGGGCGAGCTGGGCGTGCCGCGTAGTGCGATCTTCACCTGCGCGCTGCTGCCGGTGCTCAGATCCAAGCGCCAGACGCTGAAGTTACGCTCAAACAGGATCGTGCGGCCGTCGTAGCTGATCGTCGGCCAAAGCACACGCCCCTTGTCGAAGTGCGTCAACGCCTTGGTCGCGCCCGAGGCAACATCCAGCTGCCAGATGTTCTCCGCGCCGCTCTTGTCGCTCATGAAGAACAGCGTGTGGCCGTCGCTCGACCACATCGGCCAGGCATGCTTGGCATCCGCCGTGACCACTCGCTTGTAGCCTTGCTCGGCGCCGACCGGCTTCAGCCAGATCTCGGTCTCATCGATGTGCGCGTGCCCATTCCGCCACCACTGCGTGCTGCTGAGGCCCTTGGCCACCAGGGCAATCTGCTCGCCGTCGGGCGAGGGGGCGCTCTCAAACTCGTTCAGGTAACGTTCGCGACTCACCTCGAGCGGGGTTCCGCCGCTGCTGGCAACACGAAAGATATCGCCCTGTCCGGCGACGTCGTTCACCGACGAGGTGAAGTAGATCCACTTGCCATCCCGCGACCACCCGTCCAGATTGTCCGCGCCGTCCGAGAAGGTGATTCGCTGCAGTTGTCCGGTCGCCAGCGTCAGGACATAGATATCGCCATTGCCCGTCCGCGTGGAGACAAACGCCAGCTTGGACCCGTCCGGCGAGTACAAAGGCCGGGACTCGTTGGCCGGATCGGTTACCAGCAGCCTCGCCTCGCCTCCGGCCGCGGGGACGGTCCATAGATCGCCGCCACTGGCGAACGCGATCTCCTTGCCATCGGGAGAGATGGCCGGATCGGAGAGACTGGGCAGCGGGGCGGAGCTTTGCGCCCAGGCAGGGGAGAGCGCGCAGCAAAGCATACAGGACAGCAGCGGGAGACGCATTCGTACCTCACAATCAGCGGTGTGGAGCTTACGTATAAGACGAAGCGACCCGACAAAAAGACGAAACGGCCCCCTCTCAGCACGCCGGAAGACCGGCGGCCGGGGGAGATTGGGGGATGGATACGGGGATCGAGCCTTCGATCAGGGAAATCAGCATTCAGGCCCGACCGCGATGCTCTGTGGATCAGATGGAGAGCTGCGGCGGCGGAAGATGTTGACGGAGCAGAGATCGATCAACCGCCAGCAGCTCCTACCAAAGCCCCCAGGCGCGGCTCATATAGTCGCTCAACGTCATCATCACCAGCACCAGGAAGGTGAGAAAGCCAGCGCCAACCGTCATCTTGATCAGCCGCGACTGATACTTCACGTGCATGAAGAACAGGATCACGATCACACCTTTGAAGCAGGCGATCGCCAGCGCCACGATGGGGTTGAAGACCCCCATCTCCACCCGCGCTGCAAGCACCGTCAGCAGCGTACACAGCAGCAGCGTCCCGAAGACGATGCCATAGGTCTTCGGACCGACTACATGGTGCTCCAGGTGCTCCGGGTTGTTCACATTGGCTGGATCGTGCTGGATGGTCATGGTTGCGGCTCCTTCCCGTCTAACGGGCACCTAGATTGATCAAGTACAGCAGGGGGAAGAGGAAGATCCAGACAATATCGACAAAGTGCCAGTACAGTCCGAAGTTCTCGATCGGCGCCACGTAGCCGCTGGTAAAGTCTCCCTCATACGCTCGCCAGGTCAGCCAGAACAGAAGCACGATCCCGATGATCATATGCAGCGCGTGCATTCCGGTCATGGCGAAGTAGAGGAAGAAGAAGATCTGGGTCTTCTGCGCCATGTCCGGAGCAAGTGGCTTCTCATGCAGCCCATGCGCCGCCGGGTTGACGAAGTCCGAGACATCGAAGCTCGCGCCCGGGATGTGGTGCTTCTCCCACTTCTCGTGATACTCCACCGCCTTGACTCCGATAAAGGCGATGCCGAACAGCGTGGTGAGCACCAGGAACAGCACCAGCAGAGCCTTCTTGCGCACCTCCGCGGCCCACACGCCCATCGCCATGAAGAAGCCCGAGCTGATCAGGATGGCCGTATTCGCCCCGCCCAGCGGAATGCTCAGCTGGTGGCTGGCGGCAATGAACGCGGGGTTGTACCAGTTGCGATAGAGCAGGTAGGCGAAGAACAGACCGCCGAAGAACATGATCTCGGTCAGCAGGAACAGCCACATGCCGAAGCCCGCCGCCTCCCTCTGCTGCCCCTCCGTCTCGAAGTGGTGGCGGTGCTGCGGCAGGGAAACATGAGGATGTTCCACGGGAACAGCCGTTTCGTGCGTGTGAGGATGTGTGGCGATCGCGTTATCCAACGGTCGTTACCTCGTTTGCGGTCTTGTGAGCGAGCCACTCGTAGTCATACGCCTCATGATCCACGATGGGCACCTCGATGAAGTTCTCGGTCAGCGGCGGAGACTGAATCTGCCACTCGAGCCCCGTCGCCTGCCACGGATTGTTGCCCGCGATCGCTCCATACTTCAGCGACCACGCCAGGTAGAGCAGCGGCAGCATATAACCCACACCCAGCACCGTTGCGCCCGCAGTCGACAGCACATTGAGCACCTGGAACTCCGGCGGATACGCGTGGTAGCGGCGCGGCATCCCCAGATAACCCAGGATGAACTGGGGCAGGAAGGTGAGATTGAAGCCGATGAACGTGGTCACCGCAGCCAGCTTCGAGAGCGACTCCGGATACATGCGGCCGGTAATCTTGGGCCACCAGAAGTGGATGCCCGCCAGAAACGCCATCAACATCCCGCCCACCATGACGAAGTGGAAGTGGGCCACGATGAAGTAGGTCTCGGTCAGGTGGATATCCATGCCCAGCGAGCCCAGGAAGACTCCCGTCAGGCCGCCGATCGTGAACAGCCCCATGAAGCCGAAGGCGTAGAGCATCGGCGTCTCGAAGGTGATCGACCCCTTATGCAGCGTGAACGCCCAGTTGAAGATCTTGATCGCCGAGGGCACCGCGACCAGCATGGTCAGCAGCGAGAACACCAGCGCCGAGTAGTTCGACACCCCCATGATGAACATGTGGTGCTCCCACACGAAGAACCCGAACAGAGCGATCGCCACCGAGGAGAAGGCCACCGCTGTGTAGCCAAAGACCCGCTTGCGGCTGAAGGTGCTGATCACCTCCGAGATCACGCCCATTCCCGGCAGGATCATGATGTACACCGCAGGGTGCGAGTAGAACCAGAACAGATGCTGGAACAGCAGCGGATCGCCGCCCTTGGTCGGATCGAAGACGCCGATGCCAACCGTGCGCTCGAGCGCCACCAGAACGATCGCGATCGCCAGCACCGGCGTACCCAGAACCATCAGGATGGACGCAGCATAGTGCGACCACACGAACAGCGGCATGCGGAACCAGGTCATGCCCGGTGCGCGCATCCGGTGGATGGTCACGATGAAGTTCAGGCCGGTAAAGATCGACGAGAAGCCCGCAACGAAGATGGCGGTCGCGGCCGTGATCACATGCGTATTCAGATAGTGGGTGGAGAGCGGCGTGGTGAAGGTCCATCCTGTATCGACCCCACCCAGCACCAGCGCGGTCAGCGTGAAGATTCCGCCGATCACGTACAGATACCAGCTCAGCAGATTGATCTTCGGGAACGCCAGGTCCTTCGCCCCCAACATGATCGGGATCAGGAAGTTCCCCAGCGTCGCCGGCACCGAAGGCACCAGGAACAGGAACACCATGATGATGCCGTGCATGGTGAAGAACTTGTTGTAGGTATCCGATGCGACCAGGTCCGGCTGCGGCGTCAGCAGCTCCAGCCGAATCATGCCGGCGAACGCGCCCCCGATGAAGAAGAAGAACGTGATCGAGATCAGATACAGGACCGCGATCCGCTTATGGTCGCCGGTCAAGAGCCAGCTCAGCAACCCATCCTCGGCGTTGATATAGTTGCGCTTCGGCAGGGCAGCCGTTCGCTGATCGGGAAGATTGACGATCGTTGAACTCGTGGCACTCATGGCTTCACCATCCCCGGCGTTGTCGGCGCCGCTTGCTCGGACTGGGTTGTGACAAGCGTCTGGTGGACGCGGTAGTTGGAATCGAGATTCTTGATGTACTCGACCAGATCGATCAGCCCTTCTTCGCTGATCTGCCCCTGATAGGTCGGCATGATCGGCGCGTAGCCGGCGGTGATGTGCGCGGAGGGGTTGAGGATCGCGTCCCGCAGGTAGGCCTCGTTGACCTGCACCTCAGACCCGCTGGTCAGCTGCAACTTCGATCCATAGACCCCTGCGAGATTCGGTCCGCGCGCCGCCGCATTTCCAGAGTGGCAGGCGTTGCATCCCATGCTGGCGAACAGCCGCTCGCCGTTCTGCGCCAGCGACATGCCGCTGGTCGACTGCTGCGTCCACCTCTGGTAGTCCTCCGGGCTCATGGCGACGATCTCGCCGATCATTGCCGAGTGGTTCGTCCCGCAGTACTGAGTGCAGAACAGATGATAGGTGCCGGCCTCCGTCGCCTGGAACCACACCGTCGAGTAGCGCCCCGGGATCACCTCGCGCTTCACCCGGAAGTCGGGAATCGAAAAGCTGTGGAATACATCCTGCGAGATCATGGTCAGCTGCACCGGCCGCCCGATCGGGACGTGCAGCGCGTTGATCTCGTGCTGCCCGCCCGGGTGCTCCGCCTTCCACATCCACTGCTTGCCCACGATGTAGATGTTCATCGCGTTGGTTGGCGGATTGTAGATCCGGAAGTAGAGCAGCGCACCCCAGACGAAGGTGACCAGGAAGATCGCCAGCGGAATGATCGTCCACGTCGCTTCGAGCAGCGTCGATCCCTCGACCTGGGTAGCGACCGGACTCTTCTCCTTGCGATACATGATCGAAAAGCCAAAGACCAGCGCACCCACCAGGACCACGCCGACGATGGTGATCAGCAGCAGGAAGAAGTAGAGCGCATCCGCATACGGAGCAATCGTCGACGCCTCGCTCGGAAACAGAGCGGAGGAGTGGAGCCACCTCACCAGAAATTGCCACAGCACTGGACTGATATGCATCGTTACCCTTTATCCATTCGTCTTCAGGTCGCGATTGGTCTGATCATGATCGCGCCCGAGCTTCAAATCACGCCGAAACGACAGGAAGATAAAACCGCCCAGCCCCGCCACCGTAATCATCCCGCCCAACTGCACGACGCGAGCCACGATGAGAGAGTGCTTGTTGGTCTGAGGATCGTAGTGGTAGCAGTACGTCAAAATGTTGGCGACCGGCGATCCGATCTTGTTGCCGGAGGCGTCGATCAACCCCAACAGCATGTCCTTGGGCGAGTACTCCACACCCAGGTAGTACTGCGCCAGCTTGCCATCGGTCGTCGCCAGTTCAATCGAGCTGGCGTGGGCAAACTGCGTCAGCTTTCCATCCGGCCCCGGAACCCGCACATAACCGAATCCCACGGCGTTCGACACCGCGTCGATGGCAGGCCGCTGCCCGGTGAGGAAGTGCCATCCCGCAGCCGTCTCCGGACGTCCATAGCGCTTCAGGTAAAAGGCCTTCTTCTTCGCCGCGTCGGCGGGCGTCTCGCTCGGATCGATGCTCATCACGATCACGTCGAAGTCCTTGCCCGGCGTCAGCTTCACCATCTCGAGCGCGCTGGTCAGACCGTCCAGCTCCTCCGAGCACAGCATCGGGCAGTTGTAGTACACCAGCGAAACCACCGCCGGATGCTTGCCGAAGTACTCTCCCAGCCGCACCGTCCTGCCCGTCTCGTCGACGAACACCGCATCCAGCGGAAGCTGCTGATTCAAATGCTGGCTGACCTGTACCTGCTGCAGCACCCGCGGCAACTGGTCGCCGCTGTTCTGTCCCACCTGCTTATCGCCATAGCTCGAGACCTGCGCTAAAACCGGAGAGACCGGAGAGACCAAAGCCGCGAGCAGAGCGCAGCAGAGGGCCAGCAGCACCCGCCGCATCTGCCCCGCTCGCTTGTCGCCTCTGATTCTCATCGCGTCTCGCATCCTGTGTCGCTTTCGCTTCTCTCTACTTACATTTGCGGCTGTGTGTCTATTTGACGGGTGCCGGTTCGGCATGCGTTGCACTGACGGCGCTGCTGTAGCTCAGTCGTTGCTTGCGCGCCTCCATCACGTCCAGCTCATATCCGGTTCGGGCGAATCCGCTGGTCAGCGGAGCCTGAATCTCGGGCTTGCTGTCTCCAGCCATCAGGGTCGCGGCAGCTCCCTCGCTGGTGACCGGGAGCCCGCGCTGGGCGATCAGCTCCATCGCCCGCTCGATGGGAATGCGGATCACCCCCGGCTGGTTCGGCTCCGAGCTATAGTGCTCGAGCAGCAGGTCCTCGCGCGCATGCAGATCGGCGGTCGCCTGATTGCCGTCGTCGATATCGAGCCGCGGGGTCGGAAAGCTCGACGTCATCTGCTGCAACTCCCGCTGCTGCAGCTCCGCGTTGCTGGTTAGATCCTCGCGCTTGCCGTTTGGGTTCACCCGGCCGGCAAAGGTCGAGGCGGGATGCCACTTGTCCCCGGGCCCATCCTGCTTTGCCAGCGCGTTGTTGATCACCTTGCCCATGCCGTAGCAAAACAGGAAGAACACAAACAGGAAGCCGAACAACCCGGCGAGAAATACGACCACTCCCGTGACATTGACGTCCGTCGTCTCATAGCCCGGATGCTCGCTGTCGACCGGCGCCTGCGGTTCGATGTCGTGCAGATGGTTCCTGCTCGGATCGTTGTGGTTAGTGTGCATGTTCGGGCTCCAGCATCTCTTCCAAATGAGGATCGTTCACATTGACCAGCGGCCGCGCATTCAGCTGCGTCAGGTAGTACGCAGCCCAGAAGGCCAGCACCGCCACCGGAACCGTGAGGTAGGCGAGCAGGCCGAAGTTTCCGCTCAGGTGAAGGTTCCCAGCCGCGTTGGGGAAGTTCGGCTCGATCAGCCAGAACATGTCCAGCAGCCGGGCGAAGATCATGAAGCAGCACAGCGCCGTCATGCGCTTCTTGCTGCGCTTCAGGTCGCGCGAAAGCAGCAGGCAGAAGGGAATCAGCCAGTGGCAGCAGAAGTCGGCGGTGCAGATATACCACCAGCCTCCGTGGATGCGGTTCAGATACCAGGGAATCTCGTCCGGCACATTGCCCGACCAGATGATCAGAAACTCGGCAAAGGTTAGGTAGATGTTCAGCATGACGAAGGCGAAGGCTAGCTTCCCCAGATCGTGCTGCTCGGTCATGCGCAGCAGCGTCTTCATCGGCTCCACGCGCGACAGCCGCACCACCGTCAGAATGCCCAGCGCCAGCACCGCGTAGCCCTGACCGACCAGGAACTGCAATCCCCAGATCGACGAGTACCAGCTCGCATCAAGCGACATGATCCAGAGGATCGCACCGTCGGTGAGCAGCAGGACATAGATCAGGATGCCGATGCCGCTCAGATTTTCAAACCGGACCCGCCACCGATCATAGCTCGCCTCGGTGTCCCGCGCCGGATCGGCGTCGCGCTCGAGCGACCAGCGATTCAACAGGGTGCTGAACAAGAGCAGCACCGCAAAGATCACCACCGTCTGCACAATCGCTGCCGCCGGATTGAGCATGGCGTGTTTGGCGTTCATCGTCAGCGCCTGCTCGAGCGAGGCCTCATGGTTGACCACGGCCTGGGCCGTCTCGGCCGGATTGGTGAAGCGCGCCCACTGATACAGGTGCTTCATGAAAAAGAGCACGGGCACGATCATCAACGCCACCAGCGGCAGCGTCCGCGTCATCGCCTCCAGCGGCCGCCGTAGCAGCAGACCCCACTTGCCGCCCGAGACATACTGCAGCATCAACAGTGCCAGGCCGCCGCCCGCAAACCCGAAGCAGGTCATGAAGCCGAGCAGATAGGCCCGCAGAATGTGGTTCCGGCCCTCGCTCGTGAACGCAAAGGCCACTGAGAGCAGGGTAAAGATCATGCCGACCAGCAGAGCCCGGCTGCGCCAGGCCTTCACCAGCTCAGGTGAATCGAGCACTGCCGGAAGCGCTCGTGGACCGTGATGGAAACCCGCAGCGCCGTGTTGTTCGTGTCCAGATGCCATGCGTTTCAAACCTTCTTGAGTAGTCTTCGGTTACTGCTTCGGTTGAGACGGAACGTTCGGCGTTACCGGCCCCTGCGCAGCCTTGCCCGGAGTGCCCGCCGGAATTCCCGTCGTGTTCCCGGTTGCGGTTCCAGCAGAGCCCATCGGCTGCCCTGGAATCCCGTTGTCCTGGTTGTTCGGTGTCCCATAGACCGCCGTCGCCGGCAGGCCCCAGTCCGTCGCGAAGCTGGCTGGAAAACCTTCCCGGTCTGCGATATCGCGCAGCGGCTCCACATGCGATCCATTGGCTACATCCGCCGGCTTCGCCTTCTGGCTCAACTGCAGCGCGCGAATATACGCCACAATCGCCCAGCGGTCGGCCGGTGTGATCTGCGCCGAGTAGTCCGGCATCGCTCCATAGCCGTTGCTGATCACATTGAAGAAGTGACCTAGCGGCGCCGTCTCCAGCCGCGCCGTATGGAAGTTGCCCGCCGGCCGGTAACCGCGCTGCACAATCATGCCCGCGCCGTTGCCCACGCGCGAGTGGCAGGGCGTGCAGTAGACGTTATAGCGCTCCTGTCCGCGCTCGAGCACCGCCAGCGTCACCGCGAAGGGCAGACCATCGCCCTCTTTGCCGTTCACCAGGCCGGTATAGAAGTAGGTGTCGGCGTGCAGCTGTCCGCGCGCCACGGTGTTGGCCACCTGCGGCCGCACCGAGCGGCCGTCGGCGTAGAAATCCGTTCCACGCTGGGGAATGAACTTGGGCTGGTCCTGCATATCCTGGCGGCAGCCCGTGGCCAGCAGCAGTGCTACGGTTGCGGCGAGCAGGCCAGTACGACGAATTGTCTGCGACGTATTAATGATCCACCTCCACCACGGATACCGCGGGGAACTGTTCGAGGAACCGGCGCGTCTCCTCCAGAGAAAACCTGGGATCGGTCGCCTCGAGACAAAGGAAGAACTTGTCCGTGGTCGCTCCATCGCGGAAGTTGCGCGCATTGAAGACCGGATGATAGAGCTGCGGCAGTCCATTCAACCCCAGCATCCCGAAGGCCGCCGACAGGCCGGCGAACAGAATCGTCCACTCGTACGCAGGAATGATGAACGCCGGCCAGGAGAACAGCGGTCGGCCCGCGATATTCAGCGGATAGCTCCACACATTAATCCATGTCTCCATCAGGTACGCCGTCGTCACGCCCAGCAGTCCGCCCAGCAGACAGACCAGCGGCACCCGCGTCTTGTGGAAGCGCAGCGCCTCGGCCGCCTGTTCCACCGGATACGGCGTATAGCACTCCATCCGTCGGTAGCCGGCATGATGCGCCGCCTCGGTCGCATGCACCAGCTCGCTCGGCGTATTGAACTCGGCAAGCAGCCCGTAGATTCCCTCACGCGGTGGCATTAGATCGTCTCCTCAATCACGCTCTCGGCATCGGTCCCGCCGCGCCGGACCTTGGTCTGCGGCAGCATCATCCGGATCTCCGACATCGGAATCATTGGCAGGAAGCGTACAAACAGGAAGAACAGGAAGGTGAACAGACCCAGCGTGCCGACATAGATCATGTAATCCCAGCGGGTCGCCCGATAGGTGCCCCAGCTCGACGGCAGATAGTCGCGGTAAAGGCTGGTCACCACGATCACGAACCGCTCGAACCACATCCCGGTGTTGATCACGAACGACAGCAGGAACAGGAACAGCACGTTGACCCGCAGCTTGCGCGACCACAGCGTCGTCAGCGGAATCGCCAGGTTGGTCGCGATCAGGATCCAGTACGCCCAGCCCATCGGACCGAACATCCGGTTCCACATCATGAAGAACTCCCAGTGGCTGGCCGAGTACCAGCTCATGAAGACCTCCATGCAGTAGCCGTAGCCCACGATCAGACCCGTCCCCAGCATCACCTTGGCCATGTTGTCCAGGTGGCGCAGCGTGATCAGGTCCTCCAGGTGGTAGAACTTGCGGATCGGAATCGCCAGCGTAATCACCATGGCGAAGCCCGAGTAAATGGCTCCAGCCACGAAGTACGGCGGAAAGATCGTCGTATGCCAGCCCGCCAGTGCTGCCACCGCGAAGTCGAAGCTGATGACCGTGTGCACCGAGAGCACCAGCGGCGTCGATAGCCCGGCCAGCAGCAGCGAGGCCGACTCATACCGGATCCAGTGCCGCGTCGATCCGCGCCAGCCCAGCGACAGCAGGCCGTAGAAGTACTTCGCCGCCGGCAGCTGTGCGCGGTCGCGCAGCGTGCCGAAGTCGGGAATCATGCCCACGTACCAGAACACGATCGAGATGGTCGCGTAGGTCGAGACCGCGAACACGTCCCAGGCCAGCGGGCTGCGGAACTGCGGCCACACATTCATCGTGTTGGGGTAAGGGAACAACCAGTACGCCAGCCACGGCCGGCCCACGTGGATCAGCGGGAAGGTGCCGGCGCAGACCACCGCGAAGATCGTCATCGCCTCGGCGAAGCGATTGATCGAGTTGCGCCAGGTCTGCTTGAACAGCAGCAGGATCGCCGAGATCAGCGTTCCCGCGTGGCCGATACCGATCCACCACACGAAGTTGATGATGGCGAAGCCCCAGGCGCCTGGGATGGTCACGCCCCAGATGCCCACGCCCTTCAGGAACAACCAGGTGCATCCGACCACCAGCCCCGTCGCCACCCCTGCGGCCACGATCAGGCCGAAGAACCAGCCCAGCGGCGTGTTCGACGTCAATACCAGACCGGCGATCTTCTGCGTCACCGACTTGAAGTTATGCCCGGGCGCGATGACCGCGTACTCGCCCGTACGCGGTTCAATCATCGGGTCAACAATTGGGTTTTTCGTCGCCATTTATGCCAGCTCCGGATTCGGGTTGATCACGCCAGCCGTGTAGGTGGTGCGGGGACGGAAGTTCAGGTCGGCCAGCACCGGATAGTCGCGTTCGGTCGCCTTGCGCCGGGCCACCTTGCTCGCCGGGTCGTTGATGTTGCCGAAGACGATGGCGTTGGTCGGGCAGGCCTGCTGACAGGCGGTCACGATCTCGCCGTCGCGAATCGCCCGGTTCTCCTTGTCCGCCTCGATCTTCGCCGCCTCGATGCGCTGCACGCAGTAGCTGCACTTCTCCATCACACCGCGCGAACGCACCGACACGTACGGGTTGCGCATGAACTTCAGGCTCTCCGTGTCGTAGTCCGAGTACAGCAGGAAGTTGAAGCGCCGCACCTTGTAGGGGCAGTTATTCGAGCAGTACCTCGTCCCCACGCAGCGGTTGTAGACCATCGTGTTCAGGCCTTCCGGCGTATGAACGGTCGCGCCCACCGGACAGACCTGTTCGCAGCCAGCGTTCTCGCAGTGCTGGCAGGCCATCGGCTGGAAGTGCGCCCGGGGAGCGTGCAGGTCGCCCTCGAAGTAGGTATCGACGCGAATCCACTGCATGATGCGGCCGACCTTCACCTGCGCGCGGCCCACCACCGGAATGTTGTTCTCCGCATAGCAGCTCACAATGCAGGCGTTGCAGCCGACGCAGGAGTTCAGGTCGATCGACATGCCCCACGCGTTCTGAATCTTCTTCGAGGAGGCATCGGTCTTGTCGTAGTGCCAGGCATCCGGGAAGAACGACTCCCCGTGTTTCGGCGTCTCGCCCTCCGGCGAGTACCCCACCTTATTCACCAGCGAGTTCGCGCCGCCCTCGTGCGCGAAGTCGGGGTTCTCCTTCGCCTCCTCCAGTGTGGCGTAGCGGATGATCGCCCGCTCCATCGCCTCATGCCCGGCCAGCGAGTACACCCCGTCCTTGTCCGACTCCTTCTTCTCCAGATCGTGCTCCGCGAAGCTGCCGCGATGCTCGACGTTGTGCACCTTGGTCACGCACAGCTCGTAGCTACCCGGAGCCTTCTTCACTGTCGCGCCCGCCGCATACAGCGGCGCATCCGAGCTCCGCAGGCGGTAGGCGTCGAAGCCCACGCCTGCGCCCACGCGGCCCGCCTCAATCCTGCGGCCCATGCCGAGATGGACCGTGATCGCCCCATCCGGATGTCCCGGAACCATCAGCACCGGCGCTACCAGCTTGCGGCCGTTCACGCTGATCTCCACCAGGTCGGCCTCTTCCACCTTGAGCTCGGCCATGGTGCCCATGCTCATCAGCGCCGCATTGTCCCAGCTCAGATTGGTGACCTGCTTGGGCAGCTCCTGCAGCCAGCCGACGTTGGCATAGCGGCCATCGTAGACCGAGGTATCGGGCCGGAAGGAGATCTCATAGCCAGAGCTGGCCGCCGGCGCAGACGCCGCAATCGCTCCAGACTTCGGTGTGGCCGAGGCCGCCGAAAACGCCGTGCCCTCTACCCATCCATCGTGCAGCGCCCTGCGCCATCCGGCGGCGAAGTCGCCTTGGATATAGGTCTTCGCATTGGCCTGCACAACGTCGTACCCCGTGGCCACCGGGTTCTCGAGCAGCGCCTGCAGCATGTCATGCGCGCTCTTGCCTTGGTAGAGCGGCTCGATCATCGGCTGCACAATCGAGATCGTCCCGTCGTACGCCCGCGCATCCGTCCAGCTCTCGAGATAGTGCGCCTTGTTGATGTGCCACACCGAGAGGAAGCCCGTCTCGTCGACGTGCGATCCCAGATGTACCGTGGTCGGCACCTTGTTGAATGCGTCGAGAAAGTCCAGGTCCGCCGGCGCCGAGTAGAGCGGGTTCACGCCCAGCATCACCAGCCACTGCACCTTGCCCGCGTTCATCTCCGCGACCAGCGCCTTGAGGTCGGCGGTCTGAATCGAAGGCAGCGGGTTCACCGTCTCGGTATAGACCACCGTCTTGCCCACCGCACCCAGCGCGCTGTTCAGCGCATACGCCGCCGCGTGCACCTCGGGCGCAGCCTGCTCACCCGGAATCACCACGCAGCGGCCGTTGCTCGCCTTCAGATCCTTAGTCAGGGCCGTAAAGAATCGTTGCTGCTCGGGATCGCTTCCCGCGGGAGCCGAACCCGCGGCCAGCGACTGCGCGAAGCTGACGATCGCGCTCGGCTTCAACCCCAGCCGATGCTCCGCCTTGAAGCCCGTCACGGTCGGCATGGTCTCGACCACATACAGCCGATTGGGCGTCTTGCCCTCTTCGTACCGATGCCGCTCCGCGTACGCCGCCGCCAGCGGCAGGAAGCCCGGATGCGCGATGCCGCTCAGGAAGTCCGCATCGAGCGACAGGATGACATCGGCCTCCGCCAACCTGTACTGCGCGTCCCTGTAGTCACCGAACGCCGCCTTCGACGCCATGCGCGAGGCGTCCTGGTTCACCGGATCCCACTGCACCAGCTTCGCCTGCGGGTACTTCGCGGAGACCTGTTTCCACTGCGCCGCCAAGGACGGCGAGGTGATGGTCTCGCTCAGGAAGTAGATGCCCGCGCCGCCGTCCGTCCTCTGCGCCGCCGTCGCAAACTCCTGCTGGAACTTGCCCCAGCTCGACACCTCACCGCGATAAAGAACATGCTGCGAGCGATCCGGATCGTACAGCTCCAGCAGCGTTGCCTGCGTCAGCGCGTCCGACTTGCCCTTCGCCACCGGATGCTCCGGGTTGCCCTCGAGCTTGATCGGGCGGAAGGCATCGGACTTCACCAGCACCGGGATCGCACCCGTCGGGAACGGATGCGCCGTGGCGAAGTACATCGGCTTGCCCAGGATCAGGTCCTCCGGCTGACGCACGTAGGGGAAGATCGGCTCATCCGGCTGCTTGGTGCAGCCCGCCAGCCCCGCCAGCGCCAGCGACGCTCCCATCACCTTCAGAAAGCCGCGCCGGCTGACCGCATCCACCCACTCGCTGCTCGATCCCGCCTGGCGGGGAAACTCCTCCGCCATCAACTGCTGAAACGACTCGGTCTCGGCCAGCTCGTCGAGATTCTTCCAGAACCGCCGCCCCGTCTTGCCCTCGAGCTTGGCGCGCACCTCCGCCAAGGTCAGCTTCGCCTGCTTCGGCGAGGCCGCCGGCGACATCGAGCCTGCCGGCGCTATCTGCGTCACGACTACGGGTTCCGCCTGCATCTTCGTCTCTGCCATCGCCTCTTCCGTTCCTGCCAGCGCGCTGTTGCTCAACTCCGTCATTCCCGTGGGCATCGCGGTCGTCTTGGTCTTCATGGTCGTCATCGGTGGCACGTCTCGCAGCTCGCCAACTCATTCGGCGTGCGTATGTGGTACTGCGCGGTCAGGTACTTGCCCAGCTCCGCCTGGCTGGTAAATCTCTCATAGCTCACCGGCATGGCCATCGCGCCCAACGGAGCGCCGTCGGTCACCGTCCGCCCCTCGCCGGTCACGGGATGCGGTTCGAACTCCGTGCCCGACTGGCTCTTGGCGGGCTGCGGCAGCTTGTCCACAGCCTGCAGCAGCGCTACCTCAGGACGTGCGCCGGTTGGATCCTCGGTCGTACAGGCGATGCTCTGCGCCGTCGGCCCGCCTTGCCCCTTCTGCCCGCACCACACCGGCTTGTCGCTCGACGGTCCCGCCCACGCCATGTTGTAGATCTCCGACGTCGGTCGCAGGTTCGCGCCCGGGTTGCGATGGCAGTTCAGACACCACTCCATCTGCAGCGTGTTCTGCTGATACATCAACGGCATCTGGTCCACGCGGCCGTGACAGCTGGCGCAGCCGATGCCCTTGTTCACATGGATCTCGTGATTGAAGTACACATAGTCGGGAAGGTCATGCACCCGGATCCACTGGATCGAGGCCCCTGTCGCCCAGCTCTGCCGCACCGGCTCCAGCAGCTGCGCGTTGGTCCAGATCTGCGAGTGGCAGTTCATGCAGGTCTTGGTCGCCGGGATGCCCGCATAGCTCGACCGCTCCACCGACGTATGGCAGTACTGGCACTGCAACCCCAGCCCCTCGACGTGATGCTTGTGGCTGAACGGTACCGGCTGATCCGGCCGCTGCCCCTGCCGTGTCACCCACGGGGAGCGCTGCAGACTGTTCAGCGTGACGCCGAGCGCTATGACGATAACCCCCGTCAGGACCAGGCTGAACCGGGCCAAAGCGTTCGAACTGCGATCAAAGACTTGCGCCATGAGTGCTTTCCCGCTTCCTCGTTCGTTACCCCTCGGCTTAAGTCAAGAGGGGCTTGTACTGACTGCGTCCGGACGGTGCCGCTGGCACCACCCCGGATTCAATACCCAAACTGTTACGGTCGCCTTGATGCGAGGTCGGAACATCGCACTTCACATCACGCGGTGGAGCCTTCTTTCTTAGGCCCACCAAGGTATAGCAGCCAGAAAAACAAAGTCAAAAGCCGTCAAGCGAAAGGCCTGCGCGATTTGTCAATAGCGGCATCGATTATCGAGTCGAATCTCAAGCACAAACACTACATCTCGTGGGCATATAAGCCATCTACTCATCAAGACCACAAGATCTCCAAAGCCTGAAGGCCAGGCAAAGAGGTTCTGAAAAAAATGGCGCAATGTTCGATCTTCGGACAAACGCGGTTCGATAACCGGCTATCCTCAGCTATCCTCACGCGAAACTCCAGCAAACCACGTCAGAATCAGCTTTAGCGACGAATTGCAGGGGCTCGGCGCTCGCAATCATGTACCGTTAAAACCCATGCCGCGCCCCCGCAACAGCCCGCGTCCACCGCGTTACGACAGCGCTCAGGCCACTCACGACCTCGCCCACGCCGACCCTCGGCTCGGCCGCCTCATGGAACGCGCCGGCCCTTTCACCCTGCGCCTCGCCAGCTCGCAATCGCCGTTTCAGGCCCTGGTCGAATCCATCGTCTACCAGCAGCTCCACGGCAAGGCCGCGGCCACCATCCATCGCCGTCTGGTCGAAGGCTTCCACCCTATCTGCGCCCCGCTCGGCCTCGATCACTTCGCCCCCCAGCACCTGCTCGACTGCCCCAACGAACAGCTCCGCGCCGCCGGCCTCTCCCACAACAAGAGCCTCGCGCTGCGCGACCTCGCCGCCAAGACCATCGACGGCACCGTCCCCACCCTCGCCCGCATCCGCCGCATGTCCGACGAAGCCATCATCGAGCACCTCACCCAGGTGCGCGGCATCGGCCGCTGGACGGTGGAGATGCTGCTCATCTTCCGCCTCGGCCGCCCCAACGTCCTGCCCGTGGATGACTACGGTGTACGCAAGGGCTTCGCCCTCACCTTCCTCGGCCTCAAGCCCAGCCAGAAGGTCACGCCCGATCTCCTGCCCAAGGCCGACGTCATCCGCAAGCGCGCCGAACGCTGGCAGCCCTGGTGCTCGGTCGCCAGCTGGTATCTGTGGCGTGCCTGCGACCTCGCCAACGGCACCCTTCCGCCCGCCGGCTAGCTGCATCGACACATTCGATTCAGATAAATCTTTGATAACTATGAGAGCTGTCATCCTGATTGAGCGGAGCCCCTCGCAGTCTCATCGCGAGAGGCGCAGTCGAAGGACCCCGACAAAGTATGCCCCGCCACGACCGCCAGTCCATTTCTGCCCAGATTTCTCCACCCAAATTGAGTGGCCCGTCCCAAACAAAAGATCGATACGCTCTAGCTCCGCGCGGCCCATCCTCTCCCGCCCCGATCGAACAAGCTCTCTCCCGACATGCGATACTCTCGCGGTACTCTTTTAAGAGCGTCTCTATGCCGAAGCCTGCGTCTCCAAAGACCGCCGCCAAAGCCCCCCGCACAGCCCCTGCGCCCGTCGATGGATCGCTCCGCTACGTCTGCGTGCACGGCCACTTCTATCAGCCCCCGCGCGAGAATCCCTGGCTCGAAACCGTCGAGGTGCAGGACTCGGCCGCCCCCTACCACGACTGGAACGACCGCATCACCGCCGAGTGCTACGCCCCCAACGGAGCCTCCCGCATCACCAACAGCCAGGACCAGATCATCCGCATCATGAACAACTACGCGCGGATGAGCTACAACTTCGGCCCCACCCTGCTCAGCTGGCTCGCCGACAAGGCTCCGCGCTCCTATCGCATGATCCTCGACGCCGACCGCTTCAGCGCCCAGCGCTACAGCGGTCATGGCTCGGCCATGGCGCAGGTCTACAACCACGTCATCATGCCGCTCGCGAGCGAGCGCGACGCCCTCACCCAGATCCGCTGGGGCATCGCCGACTTTGAGCACCGCTTCGGCCGCCGGCCCGAGGGCATGTGGCTCGCCGAGACCGCCGTCAATCGCTTCGTACTCGACCTCATGGCCCGCGAGGGCATCCGCTTCACCATCCTCGCGCCCAATCAGTGCGCCCGCGTCCGCCGCATGGCCCAGACCCAGACGCCGGCCACCGCCGCTGCCGGCTCCTCCCGCAAGGGCGAACCCCACCCCGACGGCAACCCCGGGCCCAGCGCCGCCGCCCACGCAAATCCGCTCACCGAGCCCCTTCCAGACCCCACCCTGGACTGGGTCGGCACCCCCGACGCCACCGTCGATTCCACCCAGCCCTACCTGGTCCAGCTCGACCAGGGCCGCAGCATCGCCGTCTTCTTCTACAACGGCCCCAACTCCCGCGCCATCGCCTTCGAGGGCCTGCTCAACAGCGGCGAGGACTTCGCCCGCCGCCTGCTCACCGGCTTCCACCCCGTCGCCCCCAACCAGCCCGTGAAGGCGCAGATCTCCCACGTCGCCACCGACGGCGAAAGCTACGGCCACCACCACCGCCACGGCGAGATGGCGCTCTCCTACGCCATGCACTGGCTTGAAGACCAGGGCCTCGCCCGCCTCACCAACTACGCCGAGTTCCTCCAGAAGTTTCCTCCCACCTGGGAGGCCGAGGTCGTCGAAGACACCTCCTGGAGCTGCGCCCATGGCGTCGAACGCTGGCGTTCCAACTGCGGCTGCAATGGCGGCAAGCCCGGCTGGCACCAGGAGTGGCGCAAGCCCCTTCGCGAAGCCCTCGACCTCCTCCGCGACGCCACCGCACCGCTCGCCGAAGCCCTCGCCGCCGGCCTGCTCATCGACCTCTGGGCCGCCCGCGACGCCTACATCCAGGTCATCCTCAGCCGCGAGAATCCAGCTCCCTTCGCCGGCTCCCCCGAAGCCGTCGACCGCTTCTTCGAGCAGTACGCCGTCCGTCCACTCTCCGCCGCCGAACGGGTCACCGTGCTCGACCTGCTCGAGCTCGAGCGCCACACCCAGCTCATGTACACCAGCTGCGGCTGGTTCTTCGACGACATCTCCGGCATCGAGACCGTCCAGATCATCGCCTACGCCGGCCGCGTCCTGCAGCTCGCCTGCGAGCTCTTCGGCAGCGCCGGGGCCGAGCTCGAAACCCGCTTCCTCGCCCTGCTCGCCAACGCCAAGAGCAACCTGCCCGAGATCGGCGACGGCGCCCAGGTCTATCGCCACTACGTCGCCGGCATGAAGATCGGCCTCGAACAGGTCGGCGCCCACTACGCCATCAGCTCCATCTTCCGCAACTACCCCGAGGACAGTCAGCTATTCTGCTTCGACCTTCACCGCGACTCCTACGAGGTGTTCGCCTCGGGCCGCGGCAAGGTCGCCCTCGGTCGCGCACGTATCTGCTCCCGCATCACCGAGGAGACCGAGGAGATCTGCTTCGCCGTCCTCCACCTCGGCGATCAGAATCTCTCCGCCGCCGTCCGCCGCTACACCGCCGACGACGAGGAGGCCTTCGCCAGCTTCTCCGCCGACGTCCGCGCCGCCATCCGCCGCGCCAACCTGCCCGAGGTCATCCGCCTCATCGATCGCTTCTTCGGCGCGACCGCCTACTCCCTCACCTCGCTCTTCGCCGACGAGCAGCACAGCATCCTCCGCACCATCCTCAACCAGACCATGGCCGAGATG
The DNA here is from genome assembly GCA_035568455.1 of Granulicella sp. Taxonomy (GTDB): domain Bacteria; phylum Acidobacteriota; class Terriglobia; order Terriglobales; family Acidobacteriaceae; genus Edaphobacter. The sequence continues at coordinate 47,388 of DATMOB010000033.1, read as the reverse complement.
GAGGACTCGCTGCGCAGCATCTACGAAGACCACGCCTCGCTGCTCCACTACCTCACCGAATCCGGCATCTCCCCGCCCCCCGCACTCGCTCTCGCCGCCAGCTTCGCGCTCAACGCCAGCCTGCGCCGAGCGCTCGAGGACGACCTGTTCGACGCCGCCAACATCCAAGCCCTGCTCGCCCGCGCCGAGACCGACCAGGTCCATCTCGACACCGCCCTGCTCGGCTTCGCCGCCGGCCAGCGCATGAAACGCGCCATGATCCGGCTCGAAGCCGCCGCCGCCGAGAGCAGTGCCAAAGCCGGCGAACTCAACGCCACCGCCCTGCACACCGCCCTCACCATCGCCGAAACCCTCGGCTCCATGCCTTTCGAGATCAACCTCTGGCAGTCCCAGAACATCTGGAACGACCTGCTGCGCCGCTTCGGCGACAACTCATGGCCGACCGAGTGGAAGGAAGCCTTCAAGAAACTCGGCTACGCCCTCAACATCGCCGTCGACCGCCTGGTCGTCGAAGAAGGCGTCACCATCTTCTAGCCGGGGGAGAACTCCCTGGGCGCTTGGCCCACCCACCCAAGGCCGAAGGCCCGATCCATACCAGCCTGGGGCATCGCCCCAGGAACCTCGCCCCACAAAAACAAGGGCTGAGAGCCCGCCCCCTCCGCGCTACACCCTAAAATAAGGCTCGAGGATAAGAGAACACGTGCTGAAACTGCTTGGATTCCTGCTGCTGCTGAGCCTCATCGCCCTGGCCGTCCTCTACTCCATCCTCTATCTCCCCTACGGCCCCCACGCCGAGACCTTCGTCGACATCGCCCCCGGCACCAGCGCCCTCGCCATCGGTGACCAGCTGCAGCGCTCCGGCATCATCCGCAGCCGCTACGGCTTCGATCTCACCCGCGCCTGGAAGGCCGGCACCCTCAAAGCCGGCGAATACCGCTTCGACCATCCCGTACCGCTCACCGAGGTCTACGACCGCCTGCTGCGCGGCGATGTCTACACCCGCGCCCTCACCATCCCCGAGGGCTACAACATCTTCGACATCTCCCGGGCCGTCGAGGCCGCCGGCCTCGGCTCCCGCCAGGCCTTCCTCGCCGCCGAGCAGCAGCACACCGAACTCATCGCCAACCTCAGCCCCCACGCCACCTCGCTCGAAGGCTACCTCTTCCCCGACACCTACCGCTTCTCCCGCCACGCCACCCCGGAGCAGATGCTGGCCACCATGGTCCGCCGCTTCCGCCAGGAGGCCGCGCAGCTCGGCCTCTCCCAAGCCGACACCGATCTGGCCCGCACCGTCACCCTCGCCTCCCTGGTCGAAAAAGAGGTCAATCAGGACTCCGAGCGCCCACTGGTCGCCGGCGTCTTCCTGAACCGCCTCGCCCAGAAGATGCCGCTCGCCACCGACCCCACCGTCATCTACTCCGCCCTGCTCGAGGACCGCTACCGCGGCGCCATCTACGCCTCCGACCTCCAGTCCCCCTCCGCCTACAACACCTACAGACACACCGGCCTGCCCCCGGGGCCCATCAGCAACCCCGGCGTCGCCGCCCTGCGCGCCGCTATCGCCCCGGCCAAGACCGACTACCTCTACTTCGTCTCCGACGACAATGGCCACAGCCGTTTCGCTGCCAGCCTCAAGGAGCACGCCGCCCAGGTCCAGCAGTACCGCCAGGCCGAACGCGCCGCTGGCCGCCGCTGACGCAAGCCGCCGTCCGCGGCCGGGAAATTTTGCTGCACCTTGCTCCCCGCAGCGGCCGTCTAATTTCGAACCGGCCTCCTGCTCGCTGCTTCGCCCTATCGGTGCCCGCTCGATCCGGGCTTCAACGGACGGATATACTTGAAAATTGTGCACCTGGCAGTCAAAAAATCGTGCTCCATGCTCTCCTGGCTGCTCCTGCTGGGCGTAGCCCCGGTCCTTACCGGCTGCTACAAGCACACCCGCATCGTCCAGCAGATCCGTCCCCCTGAGGTCGTCATGGACGCCACCGCCACCGACCTGGTGCGGAAGCTCAACACCAACTTCGACGCCCTCCAGACCCTCAACACCTCCATCACCCTCACCGCCAGCGTCGGCGGCGGACACGCCGGCAAGGTCACCACCTACACCTCGGTCAAGGGCTATATCCTCCTGCGCAAGCCGCGCGACATCCGCGTCATCCTGCAGGCGCCCCTGCTCGGCTCGGTCCTGGCGAACATGGTCTCCGACGGGAAAAACTTCAAGCTGGTCATCCCCGTCGCCCCCTACAACAAGGCGATCGTCGGCACCGAGGAGATCAAGACTCCGTCGAAACATGCCCTCGAGAACCTACGCCCCAGCGTCTTCTTCGACGCCTTCCTGATCCACGGCGTCGGCCCCGACGACGACGTCGCCCTCACCCAGAGCGATCGCCTGCTCACCACCGACGTGCGCAAGCACCAGGTCATCGAGGAGCCCGACTACGACCTCGCTGTCCTCCATAAACAGGCCGGCAACATTCTGGAGACCGCCCGCGTCGTCCGCTACAGCCGCTCTACCCTGCTGCCCTTCCAGCAGGACATCTACGACGACAAGGGCCGCATCGTCACCACCGTCCTCTACTCCAACTACCAGAGGTTCGGCGACCTCGACTTCCCCATGTCCATCGACATTCGCCGCCCCTACGACGAGTATGAACTCAAGATCGACGTCACCAAACTGACCGCCAACAAGACCCTCGACAACGACTCCTTCAACCTCGAAATTCCACCCGGCATGACCACCCAGCACCTCGACTAGTCGCGAACGAGCATTCCTGCATCGCATCCGGCTCGAGAGCCCTGCCCGCGGCGCAATCATCACCAACCCATCGGGCTACTACGCCCCCCTCCAGCCTCCACGATCAGCCGCGCCCAGTGCCGGTCGCCGCGAGAGCCTCTTCCCACCGACGAACCTGTGCTGCCCCATCTTCGGCCACACCCGCCACCCGCGTTGACCGCGCCCTTCCCCAACTGCTACCTTGAACCCAATCCGCTGGCGATGGAGTTCCGCCAAAACCGCCTGTCCCGTCTCGATCCAGCCCACGGCCCAGCGCTGATGACTCCTACAAAACCTGTAGGAGGCCGTGCCTTGCAAGACCTGTCCGATCGCATAGAAACCCGCCGCTCCCCGCGCTTCGAGCAGTTCCATATCCTCACCGATCTCCTCCGCTGGCTGCCCATCGCCGCCCTGGTCGGCATCCTGGCCGGAAGCGCCTCCGCCCTGCTCCTGATCTCGCTCGACTGGGCTACCAACCTCCGCGAGCATCACCTTTGGATCATCGCCCTGCTGCCCGTCGCCGGCCTCGCCGTCGGCCTGCTCTACGGGTACGTCGGCAGCTCCGTCGAGGCCGGCAACAACCTCATCCTCGAAGAGATCCACGACCCCAGCGAGGTCATCCCCCTGCGCATGACCCCGCTCATCCTGCTCGGGACCATCGTCACCCACCTCTTCGGCGGCTCCGCCGGCCGCGAAGGCACCGCGCTGCAGACCGGAGCCTCGCTCGCCGACCAGCTCAGCCGCCCCCTCGGCCTCAACCCCCGCCAGCGCCGCATCCTGCTCATGATGGGCATCAGCGCCGGCTTCGCCTCCGTCTTCGGCACACCGCTGGCCGGAGCCATCTTCGGCATCGAGGTGCTCGCCCTCGGCACCCTCTCCTACGAGGCCATCGCCCCCTGCGTCATCGCCGCCTTCGCCGGCGAGATGGTCACCCGCGCCTGGGGCGTCCACCACACCCTCTACACCGTCACCCAGGTCCCCAGCATGAACGTGACCGGCCTCGCCGCCGCCCTCGCCGCCGGCGTCGCCTTCGGCCTCACCGCCATGCTCTTCGCCTCCACCACCCACGCCATCAAGAACCTCGCCCACCGCCTCATCCCCTGGGCCCCCGTCCGCCCCTTCGCCGGCGGAGCTCTGGTCGCCGCCATCGTCTTCACCCTCGGCACCGCCCACACCGCCCGCTTCCTCGGCCTCGGCATCCCGGAGATCGTCGCCGCCTTCCACCAGCCGCTCCCACCCTACGACTTCGTCGTCAAAGGAGCTCTCAGCTCGCTCACCCTCGGCACCGGCTTCAAGGGCGGCGAGGTCACACCGCTCTTCTTCATCGGCGCCACCCTGGGCAACGCCCTCTCGCACCTCCTCCCGCTACCGGCCTCGTTGCTCGCCAGCATGGGCTTCGTCGCCGTCTTCGCCGGGTCCGCCAACACCCCCATCGCCTCCACCCTGATGGCGGTCGAGCTCTTCGGCGCCGAGGTCGGCGCCTTCGCCGGCATCGCCTCCATCGTCAGTTATCTCTTCTCCGGCCACTCCGGCATCTACACCGCCCAGCGCATCGGCCGCAGCAAACACCGCAAACACACCGCCGAAGAGGGCCTCTCCCTCGCCCTGGTCGCCAAGGGCCGGCAGGCCAGAGCCGAAGCCGCCAGGCAAGAAGGACAAGGGAGTTGACAAACACGACCCGCAAAACAGGGGTAGCCACTCGTCGGGCGGCCAAAGCGGCGCCGTTGCAGTCGGACTTTAGTTTAGTCCCCACCAGGTTTGGCCTTAACCCGCCTGCCATCTAGACTTTAGAACTTTTGCCCCACGGGTGGAGAAGTACCCGCCACGCCGTAAGCCGAGAGCTAATTCACCCCGATATCCGCATCCAGATCCGCCGTCAGCACCTGCCCCTCGACCATCATCGAGTGCAGCTTCAGCCGGTCCAGCGTCAGCGTGTATCCGGTCGTCTCCGCCGAGCGGCTCAGCAGCTGTCGCATCATCATCGCCGCATTGACCTTCATCTGCTGCGGCAGCTTGCTGCTCAGAAACGGCACCAGCAGAAAGTTCAGCTCCTTCGACGTGCTCAGCCGCTCCACCCGCGCGTCCCGGAACCCGATCGACTCCTCCTGCGCCTCCGGCACGAACGTCACATCCGCATCCGTCGCCAGCGACACCCCCAGGCAGGCCCCCCGCACCGCCTTGCCCAGCCGCGCCTTCGTCGTCACATGCACCAGGATGCGGTCTCCGGTGAAGGAGACATGCGGATTCTCCGCATAAACAAAACAAGCGCTCTTCGCGTCTCCGCGCAGATAATAGCGGCCATCGGGCGAGTCGAACAGCTGCGCCTTCAGCGTCCGCTCCAGCGACTGGGCCGACACCTTCACCTCAATCGCACGCGCCGCCCGCACGCACACCAACGCAGAAAAGCAGAGCAAAACAGTCAAGATTCGCGACATGTATCCAGCATAACTGCATCTCTTCACCACAAAAGCACAATGGCATCCGATGCATCGCAGCCTGGGCGCGCGATGGATCGAATGCCACTGAACCTTCTTCGAGTGCTATTACTTCTGTTCTGTCAGCCAGGTCTTCAGATTCGGCTCCTGAGCCTGCCGCAACCGGATGCAGCTGTTGATGTTGTCGCCCGCGATCTTCAACGCCCGCTCGGTGGCCATCACCTTGTGCGTGTTGAAGAACTCGAGCACCTCGTCATGCTTCTCGACCGAGCAGAAGCTGCCTGCTGCGCCTACGACGTAAGCTCCGGAGCTGGTCGTGAACTGGGCATGGATCTGCTCCCAGTGGTCCTTGATATAGCTCCACGTCTGCTCTTGCAGATCGCGGTCCCGCAGCATCCCTGCCAACAGAGACGCGCTGTCCTGGTTCCGGATCTTACCCGCGGCGATGGCATCCAGCGTCCTCGTGACGAGTGCCGGATCGCTGAAGTCGCCGGTCAAATGCAGCATCTCGATCTGCACCGCAGGCTTGTCCGAAGACGCGCGCAACGCCTCGATCTTGTCATAGAGCGCCGCATCGCCGTTGCTCGCCGCGATGCCCAGTGCCGCCTGTGCCAGCGCCGGCTCCACCGCAGTCTGGTCCGCGATATAGCGCTCCGCCAGCGTCCGCGCCTCGACCACAACCGCCGGGTCCTTGGCGCTGCCCAGCACGCCGAACAACAGCGCCCGCAGCTGCTTCTTGTCCTCGGACTCGTCCGCCGTAGCCGGTCCCAGCGCCTGGTACACCGGAGAGAACTCCTTGCGCTCCCACGCCTGCAGCTCCGCACGCTCCTCGTCGGTCGCAGCGATCCGGCTCTCGATCGCGGCGATATTGCCCAGAGCATTGCTTAGAACGATCGCATTGGGATCGCTATGAATCGCCGCCACCAGGTTCAGGTAGTCGCCCACCGTCGCCCGCTCCGAGCGCATCAGCGCCCACTCGTTGCCGATCACGCTGATCCGCTCCTCCGGGCTCAGCGAGGTCTCCGCGTGCGCCACGATATCGGCGTACACCGCCTTCGGATACACGCTCCGGTAGTAGCCCTTGCCCGCGGCATCGGCGAACAGGAAGCTGGACGCCGGAACCTGCAGCTGCTGCTTGGTAGGCGACACCAGCTCGCAGGAGGCCGCCGCCCCCGTCTTCAAGCACACCGGCAGTGTCCACGTCTGCGCTGCGCCCGCCTTCGTCCTCGGATCAAGGTAGAACCGGCTCTGTGCCACCGCGATGCTCCCGTTGGTTACCGCGCCGAAGTTCAGCAGCGGAACGCCCGGCTGCGCGATCAGCGACGACAGAATCGCGTCCACCGGCTTCTTGCTGGTCGCGGTCTGCGCGTTCCAGAAATCCTCCGCCGTCGCGTTGCCGTACATGTGCGCGGCCAGGTAGTTATGCACGCCGCGCCGGAAGGTCTCCTCACCCAGGTAGTTCTCTACCATCGCCAGCACCGCGCCGCCCTTGCCATACGAGATGCCATCGAACATCTCATTGATCTCGCCCGGCGTATTCGCCTCCGCGCGGATCGCATGGGTTGTCGCCAGCGAGTCCAGGTCTAGCGTGCGATTCAGTGTTACTGCATCGTCCTGCGAGTAGTGCCACTCCGGATGCCACGCCGCCGCTGCCTTGGTCTGCATCCAGGTCGCGAAGCCCTCGTTCAGCCAGGTGTTGTTCCACCATTGCATGGTCACCATGTCGCCGAACCACTGGTGCGCCATCTCGTGCGCGACCACGCTCGCCACCCGCTTCTTCTGGGTCAGCGTGGCCGTCTTGGCGTCGATCAGCAGATCCGTCTCGCGGTAGGTGATCGCGCCGAAGTTCTCCATCGCACCGGCCTCGAAGTCCGGCAGCGCAATCATGTCCAGCTTGGGCATCGGGTACTTAATGCCGAAGTACGCGTTGTAGTAGTGCAGGATGAACTCCGCCGACGAGAGTGCGAACCGCGCCAGCTCCACCTTGTCCGGTGTCGCACAGGCGCGGATCGGCGTTCCATCGCTGATCCCCGAGACGCACTTGAAGTCGCCCACCAAAAACGCCACCAGATAGGTGGACATCTTCGGCGTCGTGGCGAAAGTAATCGTGTGCTTGGCCGCGCCATCGATGGCCGCCGCGGGCTTGTCGGAGACGATGTTCGTATTCGAGATCACCGTGTCGCCGGCATCCACCGTCAAGGCAATGCTGTAGGTCGCCTTGAACGCGGGCTCGTCGAAGGAGGGAAACGCCCGCCGTGCATCGGTCGACTCGAGCTGGGTCACCGCATAGTTGCGCTTGGCCGTCTTCGAGAGATAGAAGCCGCGCAGCTTATCGTTCAGGATGCCGCTGTACGCGATCGCCAGATGTGCCCTTCCCGCCGGCAGCTCCTGCGGAAAGATGAATGTAGCCTGCTCCTTTGCGGCATCGAGCGACACCGTAGCCGCCTCGGTCGCGCCGGCGGCCGTGGCCGTCACGCTCTTGAAGCTGATCTCGGCCGCATTCAGCGTAATCGTCTTCGAAGGCTCCGTCAGCGTCACGTCGATCGTCTCGTCGCCGGTAAATGTCGCCGCCTTCAGGTCGGGAGTCAGCGCCAGGGAGTAGTGCTCCGGCCGCACCGTCTGCGGCAGCCGCTGGCCCTCCGCGCGCGCAATGAAGCTGGTGAGTGCAACAGTGGCAGCAGCGGCGAGAAGGCCGAAACGAAGCGTGAAACACGGTCGTACAGGTGACATGAAGATCCTCAAAGATGAGATGAAGCAGGAACGGATTCGAACCTATATTCTCCCGTTCAAAGGACGACTGCAACCTTCCCATTTTGCGGTACTGTGGACGTAATGCTCTCCTCGACCCGCGCCCTGTGCCGCCACGCCGCCGTCCTCGCGTTTGCCGTTCTGCTCACCGCCGGCTGCGCCTCCGCCGCTCCCGTCTCCGGCTACAAGGTCATCGCCCGCTACCCGCACTCGGCCGACAGCTACACCGAAGGCCTTCTCTATCTCAACGGACTGTTCTACGAGGGTACTGGGCTCGAAGGACACTCGGCGCTTCTGGCGGTGCAGCCGGCCACCGGCAAGGCGCTACAGAGCGTAGAGCTGGCGCCTAAGTACTTCGGCGAGGGCATCGTCGACTGGGGGCCGAATCTCTACGAGTGGACCTGGCAGTCCCACATCTGCTTCGTCTACGACCGCTTCACCCTGCGGCCGATCAAGCAGTTCACCTACACGGGCGAGGGTTGGGGCATGACCCGCACGGCCAGTGAACTCATCACCAGCGATGGCACCGCCACGCTGCGCTTCCGCAACCCGGAGAGCTTCAAGGAGACCCGCCACATCGTCGTCAAGGACGGCGCCAAGACGATCGACCAGCTCAACGAGCTCGAGTACGTCAAGGGCGAGATCTACGCCAACGTCTGGCACTCCGATCGGATCGCCCGCATCTCGCCGCGCGATGGCCATGTGATCGGCTGGATCGACCTCACCGGCATCTTGCCCGACAACCAGAAGATCAACGACGAGTCTGTGCTCAACGGCATCGCCTACGACGCCCAGCACGACCGTCTCTTTGTTACCGGCAAACAGTGGCCCACCATCTTCGAGATCAAGGTCCTCCCCCCTCCCCCCACCAAGAAGTCCTAAAATCTAGATAGAAGTCTGTTTAAGTCCAAACTCGGGTCCGGACGGGTATGGACCTGGAAGGCCCGCTCGCGGACCGGGCTGCTTTTTGCGAGGGGCTAGGTGTCAAGTTTTGGGAGGCTGGAGCGATTCCGAGCGAGGCGTTGATTGCGCCGATATACCGTCGGAGTGGAACCGGCGACGCTTTGGTTCATAAAGCCAATGGCAGGAAGCGGAACAGCTCGTGATTTTCGGACCGCTGACAACACACCCAGAAGCCTGCCGCCGCCGTGGAGTATCCTGTGCTTCGACCTGCTGCTAAGGCACGGGTTCGTCAGTCAGCAGGCACCTCACACCACGGAGGAGATGCGACATGCGAATCCACGAGCCCCAAACGCAAGCGGAACCCGATCGAGCCATCCTTGGCCAGCAGCGCAGCGCTGGCTGGCGCAAGACCCTCATCCCCCTTACCCTGCTGGCCTGTACAGCCGGCGTCGGCCTCGCGCAACACCCTGACAGCGACGACGCCTTTCTTCCCAGCCCGGTAAGAACCGTCTCGACGGTACCAGCTAATGGAGACGTGAACCCTTACGGCGTCGCCTTCGTTCCGGACGACTTTCAGGCCGGGTCCGGCCCCTTGAAGCCAGGGGACATTCTGGTCTCGAACTTCAACAACAAGCAGAATCTGCAGGGCACCGGCACCACCATCGTCCAGATCCCGAAGAAGACCGGCTCGCTGACGACCTTTTTTCCGGGCACGGCCCCGCTCGGACTCTCTACTGCACTGGGGATTTTGCGGCACGGCTTCATCGTCGTCGGCAACGCTCCCACCAGTGATGGCTCCGCCGCCACGGCAGGACCGGGCTCCCTTCTGGTCATCAACAATCAGGGCAAGCTGATCCAGACGTTTACCAACGCAGCGATCCAGGGACCGTGGGACATGGCGCTAGTCGATGGCGGAGACCAAGCCATCGCCTTTGTCTCGAACGCACTCACCGGAACCGTCATCCGGCTCAACTTCAAGGTCAGCTCCTCCGGGCTGAACCTGCAGAGTACCGCCACCATCGCCGATGGATACGTCCATCGTGGTGATCCGGTCACGCTGTTTGTGTCGCCCACCGGACTGGTGTACGACCCCCGGCGCGATGTACTGTACGTCGCCTCAACCGGAGACAACGCCGTCTTTGCCGTCTCGAACGCGGCGGAGCGTCAAAGCTCTGGCGGTCTTGGAACCATCATTTATCAGGACAACGTCCATCTGCACGGCGCGCTGGCAATGGCACGGGCTCCGAACCAGCACCTTCTGGTCTCCAATAGCGATGGCATCAACCCCGACCCGAATCAGCCCAGCGAGATCGTGGAGTTTACGGTCGATGGCAAGTTCGTGACGCAGCTCTCGGTAGATCCCAACCAGGGCGGAGCCTTCGGCCTGGCCGTGCGCACGACCGATGACAAGGCAATCCTTGCGGCGGTCAACGACAACACGTCCACCCTGTTGATCTGGACGCTGAATGAGGGAGCAAACCGATAGCCGGAGATCACCCTCACGCTCGCTCGTTTAATCGACGAAGGCCACTTCCTTTGGGGAGTGGCCTTCGTCTGCGGAGAGTCGTCTCCGCGGCGTTTTGCTTGTGGCTAGTGCGATGCTGGAGCCGCGCTCGCCCTATTCGGAAGCACATCCGACGCATCCTTAGCCGGCTGCAGGTTCTGTCCGCGCAGCGTCTTCAGAAAGTCCACCAGAGCGGTGGTCTCGTCCGGGCTGAGGGCATTGCCGTAGGCCGGCATATTGCCGCCGCCCTGCAGTACCTGGCGCACCATCTGGTCTTCGGTCATGTGCGCCGCGACCGCATCGAGCACCGGTCCGCGCATTCCGCCCGAGCCGGCCACCGAGTGGCAGTTGCGGCACTGCTTGTTCTGGAAGACGATCGCGCCCTGGCGCTCGACCGGGGTGAGTTCATGCAGGTAGCGCTCGGGAATCGTAGCGCTCGACCAGGCGTTCATCACCGGGCTCCAGGGGGTGTGCAGACCAAGGCCGGTAAAGGTCGCCAGCGTCACCGCGATCACCGCCAGCGTCAGCACGGCGATGGGGCGGCGCGACCAGTGCTTTTCGCCCTCGCCGGCGACCAGCGGAAGCAGCAGCATGGCTCCGATGATCAGCGCGGGCGCGATCAGCAGGACCGGGGTCTCGAGCTCCGGCGGCAGGAAGGCCAGCACGGCGAAGAGCCAGAGGAAGAAGAAGTCCGGCTTGGGCGCGGTCTGGATGATGGTCGGGTCGGGCTGGCCGGTCGGACCGAAGGGCCCGAAGTAGAGGGCGCAGGCCATGACGGAGAGCATGATCGCCGCAGCGAAGACGCAGTCCTTCCAGACTCCATCGGGGATGAAGGCCTCGCCGTCCGCCTTCACCAGGTCGTGGTACTCGTGCTCGTAGGTGGCCTTGCGGACCAGACGGCCCGGCATCGGCCACTCGTTGATCCCAAGCCGCAGCACCATCCACACGTGCACACCGACCGCACCGAGCAGAATGCCCGGGATCACAAAGACGTGCAGAGCGAAGAAGCGCGACAGGGTTGGTCCGGCGATGATCGGGCCGCCATTCACGAGGTGAACGAGGTAGGGGCCAACCAGCGGAACGCGGCTCATGATCGAGGCGCCGATTCCCAGACCCCAGTAGGCGTCCTGGTCGAAGCGCAGCACCTGTCCGGTGAACGCCATACCCAGCGTCAGCAGCAACAGCAGAACGCCGACGATCCAGGTGAGTTCGCGGGGGAACTTGTAGGCGCCGAACATGAACACCTGCGCCATGTGGATCAACACCACGGCGACCATGAAGTCTGAGCCCCAGCCGTGCAGCGCGCGCAGGAACCATCCCAGCGTCACGTTGTGGTTGAGGAACTGGAGGCTGTTCCACGCTTCGCCTGCCGACGGCGTATACACCAGCGCCAGCAGGATGCCGGTCATCACCTGCATGCCCAGCAGCACCGTGGCGGCGCTGCCAAAGACGTACCACCAGCTGGCGGCCTTGGTGGGCACGGGGTGCATCATCGCTTCGGCGGTCGGCTCACCCAGCCCGAGGCGGCGCTCGAACCAGTTGTAGGTTCCAACAACAGTTTCCTTTAGCCCTGGCATCCGCATCCCCCGGTCTTCTTGCCGTCGGCGCCCTGAATCTGGATGAGCGGATTCTGCAGGCGCGCTTCGGTCGCCAGCGTCGGCAGGCCGTGCACGTCGATCGACAGCGTGTTGTTCACAATCTTGTACTCATACTCGAACAGGCCGCGCTCGGGTGGTCCCGAGGCGCGCGAGCCGTCCTGGTAGTAGGCGCCGCCATGGCAGGGACACATGAACAGCTTCGACTCCTCGAACCAGCGCACCGGGCAGCCCAGATGCGCGCAGTTGATGGCGAAGACCTGGAACTTCTTGCCAGCGACCCGCCGCACCCAGCAGGAGACCTCGCCGGTCTGACCATCCCATGGGGTGGTCGAGGGATTGCGGAAGGTCGCCAGGCGGGTCTCGCCCTCGGGGAACTGCTCGAGTGAGCCGAGGCCGATCCAGGCGCCGCTGGGCAGATCCTTCTTCACCGGTCCGAACAGATAGCCCAGGATCGGCACCGCCAGCGCGGCTCCGACGATTCCATTCAACGCCAGCGAGAGCTTGAACAGAAAGTTTCTCCGAGACCGGTCCACTAACTTCTGCATCAGGGCGTCCTTCGCCACCGGCGTCTCGCTTGCGTGTGTTTCAGTTGGTTGATCGGTTGCCATACGTCTCTTTCCTCGCGCTTCGACTGCTTCGCACCGTTCGAGCGCTTCTATTTTGGTTCGGACTGCTCTGCGGCCTGGGGCTGGCTCTGCGGCCCGGGCTGCGGTTGGGTCTGGGATACGGTCTGGGGGTGCGTGGCGCTCGTAGCGCCGCGATGCGATCCCAGCCATGCCACCACCGAGGTGATCTCCGCATCGGTCAGCGGGTGCTTGTCCCCGGAAGGCAGCTTCTGGTTCGCCCAGTTCGGCATACCTCGTCCAGGAATGCCGGCAATCACAACCGTGCGCAGATACTGGTCGCTGACCAGACCAAGGAACGCCGGATCGACGATCGATCCCTGAGCTGCCTTACCCGGCCGCACGCGGCCTACGCCGCCCTCTCCGTGGCAGCGTGCGCAGTAGGTGCCGAAGACCTTCTCCCCATCGGGCACACTGGCCTGCGTGGTGGCGTGGTACGACGGAGCGTCGGCTGCAGCGAGCGCATCGGGCTTGCCCCAGGTGGTGACGAGGCCATGCGCCAGCACCGCGACCTGCTGATCGGTCAGCATGCCTCCGGAGCTCTGCGCAAAGGCCGGCATCAACGAGCCCGGAACACCCTTGGCGATGGCATTGCGCACATTCGCTTCGCCCGCAACCGCCAGATACACCGGGTTTGCCAGTGCGATCGACGGCCCTTGCGTGCCGTGCTCGCCATGGCAGGAGGCGCAGTTCTCGCTATAGAGAGTCGTGAAGTCGAGCACATGCTCCGGCCGCGGAACCTCGGGCTCCGGCCCTGGCTTGCCAGGGAAGTGATCGCAGCCCGTAGCGGCCAAACATGCCGCGCCCAGCAGCAACATACTCAGGCTAAAACGTGGCTTCATGCCGAGCCATCCTTCCGGTGGTTGATATCCTTCGTCTCTTGCGCATCGAGTTCAGTGGTGTGCAACCCCGCACGCACCGCGAACGGCAGTGCGCGGAACTCCGCCGAGCGCACCTTGATCTGCAGATTCACCACATAGCCAGTCACCAGGCCGAAGAACACCTGGGAGGCGACAAACCAGGGCCAGTCGATCCGCGCGTTCAGAATCGGACTGACGATGCCCAGCGAGGCATAGATGAGACCGGTCCAGACCAGCGGCGCGATGAAGCCCGCGGTCAAAATCGGCTTCTTGGGGAACATGGGAAGCGTGGCAGCGTACAGCAGGCCCACCAGCAGCGACGTGGTTCCGTGGATCACAACGCCGGCCAGCAGCCCCTGCACATGGAACTGCGCCAGGAAGTCATTGCTCGCATTCGCCCAGCTGGTGAAACCGCCCGCCGCCAGCAGATTAATGGAGTACCAGAGGCTGTGGTAGCGCAGCAGACCGTAGAGCGTCGCCGGCACGGTCATCGCGAGAGCGCCCGCGATGCCGCCCTTGATGCCTGTCAGCAGACTGTTGTAGCTCGCAACCGGATGCACCTCGTGCCGCGCCGCGCTGGCCGGCTGCCGGGTTCCGACCGCCGCATAGGCGTGCTCCTCCGTCAGCGCCTGTGTGGTCACGGGGACCCCGATATGCTGCTCGTGCGGCAACACCGCCATAAACCAGCCCGCCGCCGCCGGCACCATCATCGCCAGACCCAGCAGGCTGATCGCCCAGTGCGTCACCAGGCCGGTGAGCAGCAGCGTGATCCCCAGCGCCAGAATGATCGGCCACTTGGTCGGCGCTGGCAGGTCAACTACATCGTTACGCCTCGCGTGCGTTCCATGATGCGAACTCATGAGTGCCTCCTCTCGCCGGCCGCAATTGTCTCTTGATTGATCGAACCCATAAGCTTAGCGACCCAGGACATACACCACCGCAAATACAATCACCCATACGCCATCGACAAAGTGCCAGTAGAGCGACAGCACCTCCAGCCGCTCCGCATGATGTTCATTGAGCTTGCCCCGCAGCGCAGCGATCAACGCCACCAGCAGCAGGCACAGGCCGACGATCACGTGGCTGGCGTGGAGCCCCACCAACGAGTAGAAGGTCGTCCCAAACAGATTGGTCTGGATGGTCAGCCCTTTCTCGTAGATCAGGTGGTGCCACTCGATGCCCGTCGACGTAATAAAGATCGTGCCCAGCGCAACCGTCAGCGCGAGCCAGGCCGCGCAGGCGGCGGTCTTGGCCTTGCGCAGCGTCGAGACCGCGAAGTGCGCCGTCAGACTGCTCGACAGCAGGCAGATTGAGCTGAAGATCGGCAACTCCAGCACGTCGGCTGGCTTCGGTCCGCTCAGGCTCTTGCCCAGGTAGAAGATGTAGCCGACGACGAAGATAATGAAGATCGCCGACTCCGCGATAATTAGCAAGATCATCGCCGAGATCCCGCGGTCCGGCAGGACCCAGGGCGTCTCATCGAGTTCGTGATCCAACGGTATGGTACTCATATTCCTCTCGCTCTCCGGATCTCAGTCACAGCGGTCTCATTCATAGTTGGAGTCCGGATCTTCCGGATGCTTCAGGTCCCACAGGGGACGGCGGCTGCCGACTGACGGGGCCAGCGCGAAGTTGTAGTCCGGCGGCGGTGACGACGTCGTCCACTCCAGGGTCCACGCATCCCATGGATCGCGTCCCGCAATTTCGCCGTGCTTGTACGACCAGACCAGGTTGTAGACGAAAACCAGAGTCGCTACCGCCTGGAAGACGGCGCCGATGCCGACGATCATGTTCCAGTACTCCCAGCCGCGACCCGCCTCGTAGGTGTAGATACGGCGGGGCATGCCCAGAATGCCGGGAACGTGCATGAAGTCGAAGGTCAGGTGGAAGCCGATCACCATCAGCCAGAAGTGCCACTTGCCCAGCCGCTCGTTCATCATCCGGCCGATCGCCTTCGGGTACCAATAATAGAACGCGCCGAAGATGCAGAACAGGATGGCGCCCACCAGAACATAGTGGAAGTGAGCGATGACGAAGTAGGAGTTGCCCAGCTGCCAGTCGAACGGCGCCGCCGACAGCATGATGCCGGTCAGACCCGCCACCAGGAACTGGAACAGGAAGGCCAGGCAGAACAGCATCGGCGACTTGAAGCGGATCTTGCCGCCCCACAAGGTCGCCAGCCAGTTGAAGATCTTGATGCCGGTCGGCACCGCAATGATCATGGTCGACAGGGTGAAGAAGGTATTCGCCCCCGGCCCCAGTCCGATGGTGAACATGTGGTGGGCCCAGACGCCAGCGCTGATGAAGGCGATCGAGACCGAAGCCGCCACCATGGCGGGATAGCCGAAGATCGCCTTGCGCGAGAAGACCGGGATAATCTCGTTGGCGAACGCGAAGGCGGGCATCACCAGGATGTAGACCTCGGGGTGACCGAAGATCCAGAAGAAGTGCACCCACAGAATGGCCGAGCCGCCCGCCTGCGTGTCGAAGAAGTGCGAGCCCACGTAGCGGTCCAGCATCAGCATGACCTGCGCCGCAGTCAGCGGACCAATCGCGATCAGCGCCAGGAACGAGGTGACGAAGTACAGCCACGGCAGCAGCGGCATGCGGGTCATCGTCATGCCCTTGCAGCGCATGCTGATCATGGTCACCATGAGGTTGATCGATGTGGCCACCGTGCCGATGCCGGTCAGCAGCAGCGACAGCGTCCAGTAGTCGGTGCTGTGGCCCGGCGAAAACACCTTTTCGGTGAGCGGAGCGTAGGCGAACCAGCCCACATCCGGAGCCGAACCCGCGCCAAACAAGCCCTCGCCACCCAGATAGCTGAAGTACAGCAGAATGCCGCCAAAGGCCGAGAGCCAGAAGGAGAACGCATTCAGGCGCGGAAACGCCATGTCGCGCGCGCCGATCATCAGCGGCACCAGATAGTTTCCAAAGCCGAACAGGATCGGCATGCCCACGAAGAACACCATGGTCGTGCCATGCATGGTGAACAGACGGTTGAACGTCTGCGGAGAGACAACATGATTGTTCGGCACCATCAGCTGGAGGCGGATCACCAGCGCCATGACTCCCGCAATCACCAGGAAAAACAAGGAGTAGACGATATACATGATGCCGATCTTCTTATGATCGACCGACGTCACCCAGTCATACACATGCTCAAGCCAAAGATGCTTCCCCTTCGGCTGTGCGGTCAGATCGACCGCCTCTGTAACTGCCATTTTGCGTACTCCTCTCCGGCGTCTTTAGCGCAGTGCCGTCATGTACTTCGTCACTGCGTCCAGGTCGCGATCGTTCAATCGCATCGCCGGCATCAATGCCCCTGGCTTCATTTGGTTCGGGTCTTCGATCCACTTGCGCAGATTCTCCGGCGTATTCTCAATCGCACCGGAGGCGATCGTGTCGCGGCTGCCCACATGGGTCAGATCCGGTCCGAAGCGACCCTTGGCCACGGTGCCCGACACCGTATGGCAGTTCACGCAGGCGTTCTTCTCGAACACCAGCTTGCCCTCGGCGATGGCGGGATCGGTCGAGGTCACCCCCTCCGGCACCGCCTGCTGCCGCTTCACCCAGGCGGCAAAGTCCTCGGGCGAATCCACATACACCCGCAGCAGCATCTTGGCGTGGTTGACGCCGCAGTACTGCGCGCACTGCCCCAGGTACAGACCCGGCTTGGAGGGATCAAACCACATGGTGTTCACATGCTGCGGAACCACGTCCAGCTTGCCCGCCAAACGCGGTACCCAGAAGCTGTGAATCACGTCGGCCGAGGACATCTCCAGATAGGTCGGCAAGGGATGCGCCGGGTCGCTCGCCGGAATGTGCAGTTCATTGGCGGTCACGAAGCCCTGCTTCGGATAGCGGTACTCCCACCAGAACTGGTGGCCGACCACCTGCACATCGAGGGTCTTCGCCGGCTTGGGAATGGCCTGCGTCGCCAGAATCACGCGCGCCGCCGTCAGAAACATCACCACCACGATCAGCAGCGGGATCACCGTCCAGGCCGTCTCAATCTGGGTGGAACCGAAGATCTGCGCCGGCTCGCCGCTGGTGTCGGCCTCGCGCTGGCGAAACTTGATCAGCGCATAGATTAGAAGACCGGTGACCACCGCGAAGATCGTGCCGGTAATCGCCAGGATGAACATCGACAGCCCGAAGATGGAGTGAGCCGGAGTCGCGTCCGGGCGAAAGATGCTGGTCGGAGATCCACCTTCGATTGCCAGCCCAAGAAACCCAAATGGGCGATGAAAGAGCATCGCCTCCCCCGTTCCGACCGCGCCTAGCGCCCGCTCCACTATGACTGACAAAATCAACTCCTGCCTCGTGCGCTTCAGACCAGCAATCTGCGCCGTCGTCGGCTCTTTTGACCGTTACTTTATGGTTGACCGGTTGCTCGCTGACCCGCTAGTATTTGACCCGGCTTCAGCTCGATCTTTACTAGATGGGACGACCGCGCCGTCCGACTCTTATAGTTTGCCTCATCGGGTTGCCCTGTGCAAAGCAGGCTCATCACCAGCGCTCGCCAATACACTCAGGTTTCCCTTGTATCCCCGGCAATCAGAGGGCAAACGCGCGACACACATGCCTTCCGTAACCCATTCCCCCATTAATTTCTCGCGAATTTCTCGCGAAGTCCGTTCGACCGAACGGAATGGCCGCCCAGCCCCTCCGCTCTCCCTTGGCACGCAAATGCAAGTGACACAAAATGAATCACTTTAACTCGATCAATAGAGGGGGAGGGGCACTCCCACCGGGTAATCACTGATTTGTAATCCACTCGTAACCCACAGTTCACGATCCATCACTAACGTCCGGCCTGTCCCCCCAAAAACCCGACTTGCAGTCCGGAGGCAACCTTGGCATCCGATCCGCTGAAGTACTGGGCCCCCTCGTTATTTCTAAGCACCGCAGCTCTTCTCTTCGCCCTCACCCCGGCGCGCGCGCTGGCTCAACAGGCATCCAGCATCACCGGAACCGTCCTCGATCCACGCGGCGGCGCCCTTCCTCATGCCCTCGTCGAGGTCAAAGACGAGGCGACCGGCAGCATCACCAAAGTGACTGCCGACGAGGTTGGGCACTTCGCTAGCCCAGCACTTCCTGCCGGCAAGTACGACGTTCAGGTGATCGTGGCCGGCTTCGCGCCGGTGATCCGCAAGGCGATCGCTCTCGACGGGTCACGTTCTCGCGATCTTCCCATCTCCCTCAATCTGGCCGACGCGGCAGACGACGTCACCGTCGAGGCTGCGGCGTCGGGCTCGATCGCGGCGGCACTCGCTCCGGTAGGCTCCCTGCTCGAGGCCCGTTCCGCGCGCTCCGAGATCAACAGCGTCTACATCGACGAGTTCACCTCCCCGGTCTCCGACTATGGCGAGATACTCAACGTCGCCCCAGGCACCGCTACCGTCAGCTCGAATGGCGTGGGCGAAGGCCAGACGAAGACCGTCTTCCGCGGCTTCTCCGATGGCGAATTCGACATCACCCTCGATGGCATTCCGTTCGAGGACACCAACTCGCCTACGCATCACTCCTGGGCGTTTGCCCCGTCGCCATGGATCGGGAATATCGACTTCGACCGCAGCCCCGGAACGGCCTCGACGATCGGGCCTACGCCGTTTGGCGGCTCGATCAATGTCATCACCAAGGACATCTCACCGATTCCGTCGATTCGCGGCTCGGTCAGCTACGGCTCCTTCAACACCAGACTGTTCGACTTCCAGTTCGACTCCGGCAGCCTCTTCAGCAGTCACAAGCTGGCGATGTCAGGCGACATCCACCGCATGACCTCCGACGGCTTCCAGACCTTCAACTTCCAGGAGCGCAACGCCGGCGAACTCAAGGTGCAGTACAAGGTCTCCGACAAGACCATCCTGACCGGCTTCAGCGGCGTCATCTGGATGGACGCCAACACCCCGAATAACACCGCGCCGACCCGCCAGCAGGTGCAGCAGTACGGCTACAACTACCTGCTCGAGAATACCGATCAGACAAGCCCGTATTACTTCGCCTACAACACCTACCATGTCCCGACCGACTTCGAGTACGTCGGCGTGAAGTCCGCTCTCGGCCACGGCTGGCTGGTCGATGTGAAGCCCTACACCTACAGCTACTACAACGCGCAGTACTACCCCAACGGCACTCCCATCAACGCCAGCTGCTTCACGGAGACGCCGACTAAGACCAAGAATTCCAGCGGACAGACGGTCACGGTCGGGGTCTTTCCGTGCGCCACCGACAAACTGAACAGCTATCGCAAGTATGGCGAGGTGAGCACCATCAGCCAGACCAGCCATTTCGGCGTCTTCCGCACGGGTCTCTGGTATGAGTGGGCGACCACGGATCGCTATCAGATTCCGTCCAACCCGCTGGCGAAGGGCGGCACGGGAAATCCGATCGCCGTCCCTGGCTCGCAGCTGGATTCGGTCCTGCCGAACTTCCATGAGCGCTTCTACACCAACTCCTATCAGCCCTACGCCGAGTTCGAGTGGCACGCCACTCGGAAGCTGAGCATTACGGCCGGCACCAAGTACGCGTACTACCAGATGGACCTGACCCAGTACGCGGACAACGGTAAGACGGTGGGGTATCTGCAGGGCCCCGGTTCCTTCATCACCAACTCCGGTGGATATCACTCCTGGCTACCTTCGGTCGACGCCAGCTACCGGATCAAGCCCAACTGGTCTGCCTACGCGGAGTTTGGCAAGGGAGACATCATCCCTCCAAGCAGCGTCTTCGACGTCAACCAGACAACCGGTACGGGCGTGAAGACTTTGCCTGCACCCTCCGGAACGTCGACCTACCAGGCCGGCACGGTCGCCAAGCTGAAGCGGTTTACCGTGGACGGCGACTTCTACTACATCAAGTTCCAGAACTCCTACATCAGTGTTCCTGACATCGTTGTCACCACGGCGACCGATTACTACCTCGGTCCGGACTCGATCACGAAGGGCTTCGAGACCTCGGGCAACTTCTACCTTGGCTACGGCCTTAGCCTCTACGGCAATGGCAGCGTGACCAAGGCAACCTACACCGGTACGGGCGTGCCGTCGAACCTCTGGGTCGCAGGGACACCGGCGAACATCGAGGGCTTCGGGCTCACCTATCAGGGTCGGAATCTTGATATGGGGGTGTTCGAGAAGCGGATCGGTCCCTCGTTTGACGACAACGGTACCTTCCACAATCAGAACTACGATGCGTCCTTCAATACGGTCAATCTCAACCTGAACTACACGGTGCGCAACGACTCACGGTTCGACCGCACCAAGTTCGCCGTGAGCTTCAACAATCTGCTCGATGCCCGCGATGTCACGAGCATCAAGTTCGCAGGCAAGCCGACGGCAGCGGTGACGAACGGAGTTGCGTCGCAATACTACGCGACCTCCGCCATCGGGAGTGGGGACCTGCTGACCCAGACGCCCGGCCGCAGCGTGATGGTCTCCGTCACCTTCGGCTTTACCCCAGGGCTACGGTAAACCTGCAGCTGCATCCAACCGCCGCGAGGGAGACTCTCTCGCGGCGGTTCCTTTTGCACTCTGCCGCTCCAGCCGGCATAGCGATAAGATGGTCCCAGCATGATCGCTCACCTACGAGGTCTTCTCCTCACCAAAACCCCGAATCAGGCCGTCCTCGAGTGTGCGGGCGTCGGCTACGAGCTCGCCATCTCGGTTGCGACCTTCTCCGCGCTGGCGGGCGAAGGCGCAGAGGCGTCTCTCCATGTCCACACTCATGTGCGCGAGGATCAGATCGCTCTGTTCGGCTTCGCGGAGGCGCAGGAGAAGCGGCTGTTCGAGAAGCTGCTGACCATCTCCGGGATCGGGCCGAAGCTGGCCATTACGGTGTTGAGCGGCATCTCGGCAGAACGGCTGGTGCTGGCGATTCGTGGTGCGGATCATGCCGCGTTGACCAAGGTTCCGGGCATTGGGAAGAAGACCGCGGAGCGCGTGGTGCTGGAGCTGAAGGACAAGCTGGATGACATGGCGGTCGCGCTCGATGCGAGGGCTTCGTCCGTTCACTACGGAGTCGCGGGGGATGATGCTCTGTCGGCGCTGACCAATCTGGGCTATGCGCGGCCGGCGGCGCAGAAGGCGATCGATGCGGCGCTCGAGCGCGATCCGGCGCTGGCCGAGGACTTCGAAACGCTGTTCCGCGCGGCGATGGCTGCGATGCGGTAAAGCATCGGGCTAAAACGAAAAAGCGTTTGCGCACAGCCAAGCGCGCTTTAGTTGCGGCGGCGGTAGCGGATGGCGAACTCGTAACCGGGGTTGGGCGGGAAGAGGCGGGCTACCAGGCGCAGGCGCTCGGCGAGGGCTTGCGGTGCGAGCAGGGGGTACTCGCGCTCTCTGAGCTCGGCGTAGTCGAAGTCAACGGCGAGCGAGAGCTGATAGATGGCGACGGCGTCGGCGAAGGCGGCTTCGATGAAGCTGGTCTTGGCCTTTTCGTCGATCTGCATCTTGCCCTGGGACTTGGCGGAGGCGAGCGCGAGGGCTCGGTTCTCCCAGGCGTCGTGGCTGCTCTCGCCGCGAACGTCGGCGAGAGCCTGGGTCCAGACCAGCTCGGAGAAGCGTTCGGGGATGCCGGCGGCGTCGACGAAGGCGTGGCCGACGTTGATGAAGAACTCGAAGGCGAGGGCGAAGCGGTCGGCGAGTAGACGGGTGGAGATGAAGACGGCGTCGAGCTCGCCGAGGCGGACGTCGCGGTGGCAGACGGCCTGTTCGCTCCACTCGGGCGTGTGGTTGAGGGCGACCAGGGTGTCGCCGGCATCGGGAGCATCGCCGGCGTGCTCGGAGAGCGCGAGCGGGACGAAGTAGAAGGCGCGCTTGTCAAGCGCGGCGGCGACGATACCGGGAACGGCCTGGACCAGGTGTTCGAGGTCGGCGGTGGCGAGGCTGTTCTCCCCGATTGCGGCGAAGCGAACGCCGTTTGGGGACCGCTTGAGTTCACTCTCCTGGGCCACATGCGCTGCATGAATAAGACCGGTTTGCACGCTTTCAACCATGAAACTGTATTCTATCGTGCATGGACTCCAAGGTGCATACGGTACAGGAGCTGCGGAGCGGGCGGCCGGCGACGCTTTTTGGCGCTCCGATCGGCGATCTGGGATGGTTTGCCAGTCTGCTGATGGGGATGGCGTCGGGGTTTGCGGCGTTCTTCGCGGCGACCTTCTGCGGGATTATCGGCATCCTGATCGCAAATGGCACGACCCATCGGAGTATCGATTTTTCCCTCAGCTACCGGCTGGTGGGCCTTCCCGTGGGAGGTTTTGTGCTGCTGGCGGCGTGGAGTTACCTGGGAACGCTGTGGCTGCGACGGCAGATGCATCGGGGGTAGATGGTGTGACGGGTGCGACGCACCCCCTCCCCCTGTACTGCCCGGAGCTAAATTCTTTTATTTCTGCTGCCTACGGTGCATTAGTCCCGGCAAATTATTCATTCTAAGCAGTTTATGGCTAAAAATTTCAAAACAAATGAGTGAGCTGCGGCAGGTCTAGGCTTTGGCATGCTTGCTGCTGCTTTTTGTGGGCCGAAGTGTGTGTCTTTGTTGGCGATTTACGGTTTCGGGCGGGTTTGGGGGGTTGACAGGGGGAGGTACCGGGGTGCTTCGACTGCGCCTCTCGCGATGAGACCGCGAGAGGCTATTTATCGATACTGACCGAGGGCCGATATATCGATGCGGTCTACAGCCAGGCGGTGAGCAGGCGGGTGGAGCTGCCGCGGAGCTGGAGGTGCGGCTGGGGGCTTTGCTGGTGGTGGGGGAAGTAGCGGGCGTTGATCTCGGGGGTGCCGAGGTCTTCGATGCGGGTGAAGGCGGCCAGGGGCGGGCTGAGCTCGCTGGCGACTTCGGCGGGGGTGAAGAAGAGCTGGAAGGGCTCGCCGGACTGGAGGACGCGGGCGGCGAGGGAGTCGCGAGCGAGCTGCTCGTGCGGCGGGAGGGCGGCACGGGGCAGGCCGTAGTCGAAGACGACGCCACTGCCGGGGGGCTGGGCGGCGATGAAGGCGATGGTGGAGCGGAAGGCTTCGAGGGTGAGGTAGGGGACGACTCCGAGCCAGGCGAAGAAGGTGGGCTGCGTGGGATCGAAGCCGGAGACGTGGAGGCGCTGGGGGAGGCTTTCGCGCTCGAAGTCCTCGAGATCTAAGGGGACGAAGGTGAGCCTCGGAGGGGTGGGGAGGTTGGCGCCGGTCAGGAGCTCCTGCTTCCAGGCCTGGGTGGCGGGGTGGTCGACCTCGAAGACGCGGAGGTTGGGGTGGGGGTTGCGATGGGCGAAGGTGTCGAGGCCGGCGCCGAGCAGGACGTACTGGGTGACTCCGTGGTGGACGGCTTGGGCGAGCGTGTCTTCGGCGTAGCGGCTGCGGGCGACGAGGAAGGCGCGGAGGGCGACAGAGTGGGGCTTGTGGAGCTTGGTGGCGGTCTTGCGCAGGGCCTCGCCGTGCTCCCCTCGTTCCCCGCCGAGGATGGGGACAGCGAGGGGATCGGGGAATACGAGCGGCGGCGGATCGTAGATCTGATGGGCGGCGCGGCGCAGGGCTACGCGGAGGGCGGAGCGGGATGGGATGGCTTCGTGCATGGGCTGGGTTGAGTTTAAAGGGAGCCAGAGCTTGCCGCGGTCTCGGAATGGAGGGAATGATGGGGTCGTCGGAATCATCGGAATGGGACCAGCGGGAGGAAACGGGGGAATTCGGATGGACAGGGAAAGAGTGCTCATGATTCTGTGAGCACGCCGCCGAGTTGAAGGCCGCAGGACTGCTGCATCTGCGCCTATTCGGGTCGGTTGCGCGGGGGCAGACTGATGCGCAGTCCGATGTGGATCTGCTGGCGGAGTTCGATCGGTCGAGGCAAATGACGCTGGTGACGCTGGGCGGTCTGGAGAGCCACCTGAGCAGCCTGCTGGGCAGACGGGTCGAGCTCTCCTCCGTGGAGTGGATGCGGGAGCCGGTGCGGGAGCGGGTGCTCGCGGAGGCTGTGGTGCCTTTTAGACAGGGCGGGCGCATCTGCAGGGCGTGCTCGACAGCATCACGCTGATCGATCGGTTTGTGCAGGAGATATGGATCTGGAGGGGTACAAGAGCGATCTGAAGACGAAGTCCGCGGTGGAGCGGCAGCTGCAGATCATCACGGAGGCGGCTATCCGGCTGGGTGACGAGGCGTGGCTCTTACGCCCTGGAGTGGGCTGGAAGGGCGTCCCGAGGGATGGGCAACCTGCTGCGACATGGGTATCACCAGGTCGAGGACGCGATTGTGTGGGAGACGGTGAAGAGCGACCTGCCAAAGCTGCGTCTCGCAGTTGCACCCTTGCTCGCTACGGCGGATGGGCCGAGCGAACTCTAAGCAGTGCGACGGCAGAGCCCGGGCTACTGGGTCATCCAGGTAAGGGTCTGGGTGAGGTAGGACTTCATCTCTTTGCGGGGGACGATGGCGTCGAGGAAGCCGTGCTCGAGGAGGAACTCGGAGCGCTGGAAGCCTGGGGGGAGCTTCTGGCGGATGGTCTGCTCGATGACGCGCGGGCCGGCGAAGCCGATGAGGGCGCCGGGCTCGGCGATGTTGAGGTCGCCCAGCATGGCGAAGCTGGCGGTGACGCCGCCGGTGGTGGGGTCGGTCATGACGGAGATGTAGGGGATGCCGGCGGCATCGAGCTTCGCGAGGGCGGCGGAGATCTTGGCCAGCTGCATGAGGCTGGCGATGCCCTCCATCATGCGGGCGCCGCCGGAGGCGGAGATGATGATGAGGGGGTGGCGGGCGGCGAGAGCGCGGTCCACGGCGCGGGCGATGGTCTCGCCGACGACGGCGCCCATGCTGCCGCCGATGAAGCTGTACTCCATGGCGGAGAGGACCACTGGGTGGGGGCCGATGTGGCCGGTAGCGTTGACGATGGCGTCGTTGAGGCCGGTCTTCTTCTGGGCGTCGGCCAGGCGGCTCCTGTAGGGCTTGAGGTCGGTGAACTGGAGCGGATCGGTGGAGCGGAGCTCGAGGTCGACGAGGGTGTAGCCGGGCTCGAGCAGATTGGCGATGCGGCTGCGGGCGTCGAAGCGGAAGTGATTGCTGCACTTGGGGCAGACCTGGAGGTTGGCTTCGAGGTCGGCCTTGAAGAGCGCGGCGTTGCAGGAGCCACATTTGATCCAGAGGCCCTCGGTGCGGACCGTCTTGGCGGCGTCATTGACGATCTTGTGGTCTTCGCGCTTGAACCAACTCATTGCTTGCTTCCCTCGTGGCGGCGGCTGCCTGCTCCCGAACCATTGTAGCGGGGGAGGCGGGCTGGTGGTGATTTGGGGGCTGGATCGGGGGGGCTTGGGGGACAGGTCGGACAGGTCAGTGGCCGGAGTGGTAGGGGTGGCCGGCGAGGATGGTGAGGGCGCGGTAGAGCTGCTCGGCGAGGACGGCGCGGGCGAGTTCGTGGGGCAGAGTCATGGGGCCGAGCGAGACGGTCTTTTGCGCGCGCGCGAGGGCGGAGGAGGACCAGCCGTCGGCGGGGCCGATGGCGAACACGATGCGGCGGGCGCCGTCGTCGCGGATACGGCCGAGGTACTGGGCGAAGTGCTCGGAGGTGAGGAGCTCGCCGCGAGGGTCGAGGAGGATGAGGTGGGCAGCGGGACGGGCGGGTTGGCGTTCGCAGGAGCCCAGGAGCGCGGCCTCGGACTCGAAGATGGAGGCCTGGGTGGGGGAGAAGTGGCTGGCGCGGGTGATGTACTCCTGCGTGAGAGCTTCGGTGGGACCGCTCTTGGGCCGGGTCTTACGGGCGGATATGGACGCGAGGATGAGCTGCAACGGGATCGCTCTCTGATTGGAGAAATGGCCGGGCACCTTGGGGTGTCCGGCCATTTCCCTTGTGGGCTGGTTCTCTACTTCCGGCGGGCGGCTTTCTTGGGGACCGCGACGGTGGTGGCGCGTTTGATTGCGGCGGGTGCCTTGATGGCCTTGGCAGCGACCTTCTTCGTGGCGGTCTTAACCGACTTGGCGACCTTGGCAGGCTTGGCAGCGAGCTTGGTCGCGGGCGACTTTTTGGCCGCCGTCTTCTTGACCGCGAGCTTCTTGGCGGGCGCTTTCTTGGCTGGAGCTTTGGTTGCCGCAGCCTTCCTGGCTGGAGCCTTGGCGACCGCGGTCTTCTTGCCTGCGGAGGTCCGGGCGCGGGTGCTGGCGATGAGGGTTTTGAGTTCGGCGTTGAGCTCGGCGACGCTGAGGGTCTTGGCGGTCTTGCGCAGGCGCTCGAGCCCGTAGAAGGCGCGCTTCTCCGGGGAGAAGACGTGGACGATGAAGTCGGTGTAGTCCATCAGGATCCACTCGGCCTGGCGGCGGCCCTCGACGGAGTGGGGGTAGAGGCCGAAGTCGCGCTTGAGGCGGATCTCGATCTCGTCGGTGATGGCGACGTTCTGGCGCTCGTTGGTGCCGTTGCAGATGAGGAAGTAGTCGGAGAGGCCGCTCTCGGCCGGGTCGAGGGCGAGGATGCGGATGTCTTCGGCCTTCTTGTCCTCGCAGGCGGCTGCGGCGGCGAGGACGAGTTGGTAGCTTTCAATGGACGCCATGAATTTTAGTGTAGCGGATGATAGGGAAAACGGGGTTTGGAAGGTGCAGTTCAGGCGGATTGGAAGTTACGCTCGCGCTAAATTAGGGTTCCACCACCCATATTGCGGCCTTGGCTAAATGGCTCTTGACTGGCGTTGTCTTACTCCCGACTACTTTGCAGTGACCGGCTCCTCCGGTGCTGGTCCGTACAACCGTCATGCCTTCAGCACGCAATTCGCCCACCGTTAGAGCGACTACGCCAAAGCCCTCGTGGCCAGCAAGGATTGCTTCTTAGATGGATGACGTGGAAATCCGTGAGCTCTTCGAAATTGCATCGAGAGCGCCACTTCAGTGATGGGTGGACGACCAAAATCCGGTAGAGCGGGACGCTCCATATGATCTCGATCGGCTCGAAGACTCGCTGCTATATGTACGATGCGTTGTTGCAGGAACTCGAATAAGAATCCCTTCCTATCCCTTCTTTACTGCAGCAGTTTGCAGCGGCCCCAGAACGGTGGAATGAAGTTGGTTATTGGGGGGATTGAGCCCAGTGGGCGAGGTCGGTGGGGGATTGGAGGGTTCCGGAGAGGAGGGCGTCGAGCAGGGCGCGGGAGCGGACGGCGTCGAAGGGCTGGTCGATGCGCGCGGGCTGGTGCTGGTTGGGGAGCTTGACCAGGTAGCCGGGGCGGGGGTCGAACTCGCCGTGGTTGCTGGCGCGGTCGTCCTCCTCGGTCCAGGTGGCGGAGTCGATCCAGACGAAGCTGGTGCGCCAGGAGTGGTCGCCCATGACGAGGACGGCGCTCGAGTCCCATTGGTTGCGGCTTTCGAGCAGCTGGCGGACGTGGGCGAGGTAGAGGTCAGCGAGGGCGAGGTTGTCGATGTATGAGGTGTGGGCGGTGGCGATGGTCCTGGTCCTGCGGTCGTAGAAGCCGTAGGGGTGGGGGATGGGCAGGTGCAGAAAGACGAAGTCGCGGGAGGGGTCTTCGAGCAGGCGGTCGCCGGCGGCGAGCAGGTCGCGGTAGTCGGCGGCGTGCATGCGGATGTCGAGGCGGTCGTCGGAGCTGGAGGTTGGGGGTGGACTCGCGGGTGAGGCGGGGGCAGCGAGGTGCAGGCGGTAGAGCAAAGCATGCAGACAGCGCTGCAATCGGCGTTCGAGCCGGCGCAGCGGCCGGAATAGGTTGCGGCGGGCGGTGCGGTTGGGCGAGAGCCGCGCGGGGGTGGTCTGGTGATAGACCCAGTAGCAGCTGTCGAGGACGTCGGGCAGGATGCGGCAGTAGGGGTTGTACCAGCCGGCGAGGCCGGTGCTGTAGCTGTGGTCGAGGGCGTCCTGGAAGACGGTGTGGTGGGGGTCGAAGGGCTGCCAGCGGTGGGCGACGGGATCGTGCTGGGCGAGCAGCATGCCACGGGCATCGACGCGGATGTGGTCGGTAGGGGTTCCGGTGAGCAGGGTGGGGAGGATGGTGCGGGTGAACTCGCCGGAGGGGACGACGTGGGTGAAGTTGGTGGACTGGGCGGCGAGCTGGTCGAAGGCGGGGAGATCGAGGCCGGGGTAGCGGCGCTCGTAGATCTGCTGGTAGGAGAGCTCGTCGAGCAGGATCCAGATGATGCGGGGATGGGCCGGGGCGGCGACTGGGGTAGCGGATGGCTGCCGGTGATGCAGGCGGGTGGGGGGATTGAGGTCGCGGGCCTGGACGGCGTAGGCCAGCATCTGGGTCAGGATCAGCAGGCCGCTGAAGGCGAAAAAGCCGAAGAGCGGGGTGAGTACCGGTTCCAGGGTGTCGAGGGCGCGGGTGCAGGGTCGCGGGCGGGCGGCGACGAGGATGAGGGGGATGAGGATGGCGGCGGCGCAGAGGAGATCGAGCAGGGTGGGAACGGGCCAGCCGGAGAAGCTGGCGCAGGTGTGGAGCAGGCTCCAGGGCAGAGAGAGCAGGAGGATGGCCCAGAGGAGCAGGCGGAGGCGGCTGGGCGGGGGGCTGGGCTCATTGCTGGGCTCGTCGCTGGGCTGGGTGCTGGTTTCGGTGCTGGGGTGGGGGCTGCGGCGGCGGGCGGCGATCGTCAGGAGCGCGGTGAGCAGCAGCCAGAGGACCAGGATGTAGGCGAGGATGGGAAGGAAGATCGTGCTGCTGGCGCCGATGAGGTGGTAGATGAGGTCGTGGTCGGGCGAGATGAGCGGGCCGGTGAGCGCGAGGAGGTAGAGGTTGGTCAGGCCGAAGGCGGTGGTGGCCGGATGCGTGAGGATCTTCAAGCGGGCTACCTTCGCACGAAATGGAAGAGGATGCGGCGGTTGGACAGGAGCAGCTCGGATTCGACGGTGAAGTGCCGGGCGAAGGCGGCGCGGAAGGCGGACTCGGTGAGGTGGGCGTAGAGCGGGCCGCGGCCGCGGAGCAACTCCTGGAACTTGGGATCGGCGGGCGGGACCCACTCGAGGATGAGATGGCGGGTGGTGAGGGTGCTGGCGAGCGCGGCGATGCGATCGAGCGGGACCTGATTGTGCAGCAGGAGGTGGTGGATGACGGCGAGCATCAGGACCAGGTCGAAGTGACCGGCGGCGCGGTCGAGGAAGGAGGGGTTCTCGCGGTTCTGCCAGCCGATGGCGGGGGTGGGGTTGGCGAGATCGACCGAGAGCGGGAGGATGTCCTGGCCGGTCTGCTGGATGCGGCGGGCGAGGTGGTCGACGGTCTGGAGGTCGGTGTCGATGGCGACGACGGAGGCGCCGGCGAGGGCGGCGAGGTTGGAGTAGACGCCGGTGTTGCAGCCGACGTCGAGGACGTGGCGGGGGAGGAGGCGATCGAGCGTGGCGCTTACGAAGGCCTGTTTGCGGGCGTGGTCGTGGTCCTCATAGTGGGTGGAGGTCTGAGCGTAGTCGGACCAGGTGGAGGACTGGGCGGCGGGGGTGACGCGACGCATCTGGCGGAGCAGCTTGTCGAGCGTGTTGCGCAGGATGTGTTTGGTGAGCTCGGGATCCTGGACGCGGCGGGGCTGGGCGGCCGGAGCGCCGGGGCTGGTCTGGCGGCGGGCGAGCAGGTGGGGCAGGGTGACGGACGAGAGCGCGGGCTGGGTGAGGCGGGCGCGGGTGGAGAGTGCGGGATAGAGGTCTTCGGGCTCGTAGCCGTCGCGCCGGGCGCTGATGGCGTGGAGCGGCCAGCGCAGGCGGGAGTAGGCCAGCATGGGCAGAAGGAACATGCGGACGAACTGGGCGTAGGCGAACCAGATGGGCTGCTCGGGGTCGAGACGGGCGACGGAGAGGACGTCGACGAAGATGGGCTGGCAGCCGCGGAAGAGGACGTTGAGGGGGGTCGCGTCCTTGAGGATCCAGTCGTTGGGGATGAGGTCGCGGCAGAGGGTGAGGGTGGCCTCGGCGGCGGCGAGCCAGAGGGCGGGCGGCCACTCCCAGGGGTAGGAGGCGAACGGGACGCGGGGGTGTTGCAGCAGGAGGCTGGGGTGCGGGGCGAAGGCGGAGTTGGAGCGTTCGGGATCGGGCTCGGACGGCAGGACCAGGCTGGCGATGAGACGGCGCTGCTCGACCAGCTGGGCGGCGAGCGGAGTGGCGAGAAAGGCGAGGATCTCCTCGGCCTCGGGCGAGCGGATGCTGCGGTAGGCGGCATCGGCGCGGAGCTCGAGGCTGCCGGCGGGATCGCGAAAGGTCTGAAACGCAGGGGAGGGGAGGGTTTCCTGCATGTCAGCGACGGCCGTGGACTGAGGCGTTGACCGGAGAACCGACCGGCGAGTTGGCCGCCGCGCTTATGGAGGCGGCTGGTTTGGACGGGGTGATGGCAGATCTGGAGAAGAGGCTCTTGATGCGACGGCGGAAGTAGAACAGGGCTCCGGAGACGACGGCGCTGAGGCTCTGGAAGAGAAGCAGGCTGGAACCGGGATCGACGTATGCGTGGGCCTGGCGCTCGAAGGTGAAGCTAAGAGCGATCAAAAGCGAGGAGGTAAGGAGAGCCGACTTCAATCTAAGAGCCATGGAGGTTCCTTGAAAACTTGGGGGGATGCAAAACTGACGCGGTGGGTCAATAACCCATTACGGCTCAGAGTGTTTTGTCTATAACGGGATTAAAGACGGGGAGTTGCGAGGGAAGGTTTCAGGAAGGGAATTTATCTGGCGGCGGGGTTGGACGTGGTGCGGGGAAGAGAAGCAGATTCCTCCGCTCTGCTACGGGATGACAAGCAAAGAGACTGGGGGTGACTAGGCGGATTCCGCAGCCGCGGAATGAAAAGCGAAGAGAGGCTGGTGGGTGCCTGAAGGCGGTCGGGAGATCAGGTGGGGCGGTAGAGGCGGTGCTGCTCGATGTAGTCGACGACAGTGGGGCTGAGTAGTTCGGTGCAGGGGTCGCCCTGCTGGAGCCGCTGGCGCAGGCGGGTGGCCGAGACGTCTTCGGCGACGCCGGTGAGGATGCGGACGCGAGCGCGTTGGGTGGGGGTGAGGTGAAGCGGGGCGAGCCGGTCTTCGGTCAGGGGGTAGCCGGGGCGGGTGACGACGATCCATTCGGCGAGTTCAAGCAGGCGAGCGGGCTCGCGCCAGTGGTGCAGATGGAGGAAGGAGTCGGCGCCGGCGAGGCTGAAGAGGGTGTCGTTGGGGTGAAGCGAGCGCAGGGTGGTGAGGGCGTCGACGGTGTAGTTGGGGCGGGTTCCGGGGTGGGGACGGTCGAGATCGGTGACGGTGAAGCGGGGGGCGGCCTGGGGGCGGTTGGGGTCTTGAGCCTGGTTTTGAGACTGGTCTCGTTCCTGGGTTTGAGCGTCGTCTTGAGCGCAGGCCTCGGCGCAGGCGGCGGCCACCATGGCGAGGCGGTCGGAGAAGCTGGAGGGGGGCGCCTGCAGCTTGAGCGGCTGGCGGCCGGTGGGAGCGAAGAGGACCTGGTCGAGCTGGAAGGCTTCGGCGGCGGCCCTGGCGATCGCCATGTGGCCGCGGTGGGGCGGATCGAAGGTGCCGCCGAAGAATGCTATCCGGGTGGGGGTTGGCGGGTTGGACAGTGGGCGGTGCATCGGGCGTGGCAGCGATTAGCGGAAACGGAAGACAAACCCGGTGCTGAAGCTGAGGACGCTGGCGCTGGGGATGGTGGTGGTGCCGCCGACGGTCTCGCTGCTGACGGTGGTGACGGAGCCGTAGCCTATTTCGGCGACGCGCCAGTCCACGTGCTTGGCCAGGGTGTAGTCGGCGCCGGCGAAGACGCCGTACTGGGCCTTGCTGACGGCGAGAGCGTTGGTGGGGGCGTGGGAGCTGCCGACGCCGATGGAGACCTGCGCGTAGGGCTTGATGGGGGCCTTGAAGGGGTGGGTGGAGAGGCGGGCGCCGACGAGGAAGCTCTTGAGGCCGGCGTTGTTGCCGCGCACCAGGACCTCGCGCACATCGACGCCGCCGTTAACCTTGGCTCCGTGGAGGAAGTCATAGTAGCCACCGATATCGACGCCGTAGAACATGCGCGA
Source organism: Granulicella sp. (assembly GCA_035568455.1). Taxonomy (GTDB): domain Bacteria; phylum Acidobacteriota; class Terriglobia; order Terriglobales; family Acidobacteriaceae; genus Edaphobacter. Next base: position 15,030 of record DATMOB010000033.1, on the reverse strand, counting down.
GGTGGTGTTGGGGCCGAGGAAGGAGAAGGTGCCGGAGTCTTGCGTCGAGTTGCTGATGTGGTCGAAGACGGGGTTGATGTAAAGGCCAACCTGGGCCTGAGCCGCGGCGGCGGCCAGGCTGAGGGCAACAACAACGACGAGATGCCGCAATTTCATGAGTGAGTATCCTTGTGGTGCTGGAGCGGAGGACTGGATCCGGCGACCAGAGATGGCGCAGGCGTACAGAACAACGATCGCTAGTTAGCAGTCTATTCGGTCCATCGCCGGAATTGGCAGCGGGGGCGGATTATTCAAGTAGGTGCAGGGGGAGTCCAGGGCTCTGCTCATGGATGGCGGGGAGTGGAAAGAGAGAGGCTATCGGGTCCGGCAACGGTGCTGGGGTGCGGGCGTCACTAGGGGAGGCGGACGACGATGCCGGTGCTGAGGGCGTGGGCGCTGAGAGAGTTGGAGGCGCCGGTGTAGGCGTACTCGATGACGCGCCAGTCGATGTGGGGAAGCAGGGTGGTGTCGAAGCCGGTGAGGAGCTGGTACTCGGCCTGGTTGGTACTGGAGGCGCTGGCGCTGCCGCTGTAGCTGTTGAAGCCGCCCAGGGCCTCGCCGTAGAGCTGCAGTGGAAGGGGGCGGAACCTGAAGGCGGCGCGGGGGCCGATGGCACCGGAGTTGAGGGTGATACCGCTGCCCCCGAGGAAGTTGGCGCGGATGTCGCCGCCGAGGGCGAGGACGGCTCCCTTCTGGTAGTAGACGCCGAAGGTGGTGCCGTACAGGGTGGTGGGGCTGGAGACGTTGCTGACGGGGTGGTTGAGGCGGGCGGCGGTGAAGCCGGCGGAGACGCCGATCTGAGCGGCGGCGGCGAGTGGGAGGGCGAGCACGGCGAACAGCATGGGGAGTTTCCGCATAATGCCTCCAGAGTGCTCAGTCGGTATGAAGCGGAAAGGTGCTGGCGGGATAGCTGGAGGTAATGGAAAGGGATTCGGACGCTGCTCAGGGCATTACGGAGGCATGCTGGGCGAGGATGTAGTCCCGCCGCGTCGCGGACTGGGCGGCGTCCACCTGCGTGAGTGGGCGCAGCGGGCTTCCCGCGAAGACCTGGTAGTTGGCGGTGAGCTGGGCGTTGGCGCCGCGGGTGACGGTGACGGTCTCGACGGTCTTGGGCGTGGCGGGAATGCGGGCGCCAAACCAGTGTGGATCGTCGCGCTGCTCCCAGGTGGCGAGCGTGAGCACGGAGCCTGCGGGATAGGGCGAGCTGGCTGCGGCGCGGGCGCTGTCGACGGCGAGGTCATTGCCAGTAAGTGTGGACATGGTGTGCCGCTGGCGATCGACGCTCGAGGTGATGACGCGCGACTGCAGCACGGCGGCAGGCAGACCAGAGGGGAGCGCGGCCTGCTGGTTGTAGAGGTCGGATGCGGAGGGAGTGTGGCGAGCGCAGCCGCTGAAGAGGAGCAGAGCGGCGAGGCTCAGGCTGAGGTTCAAGGGCGGGGCGGCCGGAATCCTGGCGACGGGTGAGAGCTTCATTGGGCGCTCCCTTCCTGGCCGTTTCTTTCGATCGGCAGGGTGTAAACGAAGTCGTTGTTGCGGACGGGACGGTGGCAGTTGACGCACTCGCTGGTGAACCCGGCGCCGCTGCCGTAGGGTTTGAGATCGGAGCCTCTCCAGCGGCCCCAGCCCCAGCCGGCGGTGGCGGCGTAGCGGGTCTTGTCCTTGACCATGAACTCGACTTGGATGAACTTGCCGGGATGGAGGATGCCGTGCTCGTCGGGTACGGCCTGCCAAGCGATCTTGGCGAAGGTGGCGCCGTCGGGCCAGGGCTGGATGTTTTTATCGGCGATGGCTTTGACCGCGATGTCGTTGCCGAGGATGAGGCGCAGCGAGTCGTTGTCGCCGCGATCGGTGGTGCTGATGGGCTTCCAGTTCTTGTAGTCGGGAAGGAAGGCGAAGCCGTTTGGCTCATTTGCGACGGTCTGGAGCGGTGCGGGGACGGCGCTCCCCTGCTGGGCTCGCGCGGCCGCTGGCTGCAGAGTGGGCGCGGGCAGCGGAGCGGGAGTGGGGGCAAAGGGCTGGAGGTACTGCTCCAGAGTGGCGAGCTGCGCGGGGGTGAGCGTGGCGCCGGGATGGACCTGCCGATACCTGGGCAGCGGCATGGCTCCGAGGCGCACCTGATTGACCGCTTCATACAGCAGGCCGCGCTGGACCGCGGGAGGCAGCTTGCCGAGCTCGGAGAAGTTGAGGTGGGAGCGGGCCGTGTTCACGTCGTAGGCGACCAGCCAGTTTGCCGGCGCTAGTCGATCGAACCACGCGAGCCGGGTCTCGTTGGAATGGCAGTCGTAGCAAGAGTTGCGGAGAATCTGTTTGACCGGGGCGGGGACCTGGATCTCGGCGGTGGCGGGCGGGTGGGTGATGGCGGGACGAATGAATTGGATGGCGATCAGTCCGACAACGGCTACAGTCGCCAGTACCCTGGGCAAGCCCACAGTGCATCTCCAAAGCGCCCGGCATATCTCACGGGCACGTCCGATCCTCCATCATGGTAGCAAAGGACCGGCCCGCCACTCTTCCAACGAGGGGGTCCGTTGACTGCGGAGGTATCCGTGAGGCGGGTTCAGGCGCGGCCCTTGGCGGAGTTGGGCGGGGGCGGGTAGCTGGGTTTGATCTTGGCCGCCGCGATGGGTTCGTGCTCGACTGCGATTGGGCGGTGGGTAGCGACGAGGTCGGCAAGCGCGTACTTGAGGGCGTCGATGCCCTCTCCGGTGACCGCGGAGATGGTGTAGAAGGGCAGCTTGCGGCGCTTGGCCATGGCGGTGAGCTTCTTGAGCTTGTCGGCGTCGGCGGCGTCGGCCTTGGCGGCGACCAGGATGGTGGGCTTGGCGGCCAGGGCGGGGTCGAAGGCCTTGAGCTCTTCGGTGATGACCTTGAAGTCCTGCACGGGGTCGGGGCGGGTGTCGGCGGGGGCGTCGGAGACGTCGACCAGGTGGACGATGACCGAGGTGCGCTCGATGTGCTTGAGGAACTGGATGCCGAGGCCGGCGCCGAGGTGGGCGCCTTCGATGAGGCCGGGGAGGTCGGCGACGGTGAAGGAGAGCTCGTGGGGGTAGTCGCCGACGGAGACGACGCCGAGGTTGGGCTCAAGGGTGGTGAAGGCGTAGTTGGCAACCTTGGGTTTGGCGGCGGAGATGCGCGAGATCAGCGTGGACTTGCCCACGTTTGGGTAGCCGACCAGGCCGGCGTCGGCGAGCAGGCGGAGTTCGAGGCGGTAGTTACGCTCTTCACCGGCGCGGCCAAGCTCGTGCTCGCGCGGGGCCTGGTGGGTGCTGGTGGCGAAGTGCTGGTTGCCGCGTCCGCCGCGCCCGCCGCGGGCGATGACGATGGTCTCGTCGGGGCGGGAGAAGTCGTGGATGAGGGCGCCGGTCTCGTCGTCGAAGAGCAGGGTGCCGACGGGGACCTTGAGGGTGATGGACTCACCCTGGTAGCCGGAGCAGTTGGAGCCGAGGCCGTGGCCGCCGCGCTGGGACTTGTGCTCGGGGTTGAAGCGGAAGTGGACCAGGGTGTTGTGGCTCAGCGAGGAGGACATGAGGATGTCGCCGCCGTGGCCGCCGTCGCCGCCGGAGGGGCCTCCCTTGGGGACGAACTTTTCGCGGCGGAAGGCCATGCAGCCGTTGCCGCCGTCGCCGGCCTTGACTCGAATTCGTGCTTCATCGATAAACATGCGCTGCTTCTAGTGTACCGGAGCGCGGAGCGGATCTCCGGGGACAGGGCCGCTGGGGGTGGGAGTGGGAGTGGGATGGAGTCTAGTAACCAGGTTGTTTTGCTCATCTGGAATCACCCATTCATGCCCTCCTGTCTTTCTAAACGAAATGGACGATTTTGTTTGTTTTTTTCGGACAATCCGGATCCTGATTCTCGGGTGTGTCGACACTGCAAGCTGTTGTATTTAGGAGACTAAGTGATATTGAAGAAGATGGTGCGGGGGCTATTGCCTCCCGCAGTCGTGTGTCTGTCGGTATCCTCAATGCGGGCCCAGTCCAGTACCCAGGGAGCGATCGGCGGTACGGTGTTTGACTCAAGCGAAGCGCTGCGTCCCCCGGGCGACGATCATGATCCACAACGACGGCAATAATGCCGAGGTTCACGTTACGGCGGACGAGAGCGGCTTCTTCAAGGCGCCGCTGCTCGAGCCCGGCACCTATGCGGTGAGCGTTGCGGCGGAGGGGTTCGGTCAGTTTCGGGCGAACCATGTAATGGTGCAGGCCGGTCAGTTGACCACGGTTGCGCCGCATCTGGCTGCCGGCGGAGCGAAGGAGAACGTACAGGTTACGGCGGATGCGCCGATCCTGAACTTCGAGGGGCCGGACATGTCGGCGAACCTGAATCAGAAGGCGCTGGAGAATATTCCGATCAACAACCGCCGCTGGTCGGCGCTGGCGCTGTTGACGCCGGGTGTCACCGGCGACTCGAGCGGCTTTGGTCTGGTGAGCGTGCGCTCAGCACCGTCTACACCACCAACAACAGCGGCTTTAGCTATGCGCCAAGGCATCTGGAGTTGTCGGCACGGTTCTCGTTCTAACAACCTCGCAGGGCAACTGGAAAGGGCGGTGGCTTCGGCTGCCGCCCTTTTTCTTTTGGCTGCGTCTGGTGGGGCGTGAGGTCTTAGTGCGCTGGGGTGGCGCGCGAATGCGCGAATTTCGGGCAGTTCGCGGGATATTGTGCGAACTTCAACCCGCTTGTAACCGTGCGTTCATGATGTTCGCGGAAAGCATGCGATGCTCAAGCTATTCCTAAAAATCCTTATCGGATTGGGCCCCGGGCTACCGTGTTGTTGCTTTCCGCTTGTCTGTTTTCAGGACCTCTGCACGTCTGTTTTCAAGATTCCTACTCATCTATTTCAGGGCCCTGCACGTCTGCTTTCAATTTGAGGAGATCAAGTGATAAAGATGCTATTGCGGTGCGCCTTAATGGCGCTGCTGTGTATGAGCGCGTGTGTGCGCGGCTATGGTCAGTCTGCGGTGGACGGCGCGATCGGCGGCACGGTGGAGGATAAGAGCGGCTCCGTGATTCCGCGAGCGACGGTAGAGATTCGCAACAACGCGACGAACACGGCGCAGAGGGTGGCGACGGACGATCAGGGCTTCTATCGCGCGATTCACCTTCAGCCGGGCGTATATACGGTGACGGTGTCGATGGCGGGGTATGAGACCTTCCGGGCCGCGGCGGTGACGGTGGAGGTTGGTTCGCTGAGCGATCCGCACGTGCAACTGACGGTGGGCGCGGCGAGCACGACGATCGACGTGACCAGCGCGGAGGCGCAGATCAACACGACCTCTCCGGACTTCGCGTCGACGGTGGATCAGAAGGTGCTGCAGGATCTTCCCGTCAACAACTATCGCTGGTCGAGCTATGCGCTGCTGACCCCGGGCGTGGTTGCGGATTCGAGCGGCTTTGGCCTGTTGAGCTTCCGCGGCCAGAGCACGCTGCTGAACAACGTTACCTTTGACGGCGCGGATGACAACCAGGCCTTCTTCTCGGAGGAGCGCGGGCGGACGCGGGCCGGCTACTCCACGGCGAAGACGTCGATTCAGGAGTTTCAGGTCAATACGTCGAACTACTCGGTGGAGTATGGCCGTTCGGCGGGTGGTGTGGTCAACGCCGTGACCAAGAGCGGCTCCAACCAGTTTCATGGCGAGGCGTACTTCTTCGACCGCGATGCGGGCTGGGGATCGGTGAACCCGTTCAACACCCATGCGGTAGAGACAAACACCAACCCGGTCACATACTCGGTCCAGCCGTTCAAGCCCAAGGACTGGCGCAAGCAATTCGGAGGCGGGGTTGGCGGAGCGATTGTGCGGGACAAGCTGTTCTTCTTCTTTGCTGGCGATGCGTACAAGCGCAACTTCCCCGGGGTGAGCGCGCCCAGTTCGCCGGCGTTGTTCTACACGCTGCCGGATGTGGCGCTGCCGACGGGCAGCAACTGCACTGCGTCGACGCTTTCGGCGATCGATGCGGCGGCCTGCCAGTTGGCGGCGAACCTGGCACACACGACACTGGCGAAGGTCACGCCGGCGCAGTACACGACCGGAGCCAACGACTGGACGAGCGGCATCCAGGGGCTGAACAGCATCACCGGTCTGACCCCGCGCACGGGCGACCAGAGCATTCTATTTCCGAAGCTGGACTGGCAGATCAACGGCAAGAATCATGCCGCGGTGGAGATGAACCGACTGCGCTGGACCTCGCCGGCGGGCATTCAGACGAGCACATCGGCGCTGTCGTACGGGGTCGCCAGCTTCGGCAACGACTACGTCAAGGACACGTTCCTGATCGGCAAGCTGGACTCGGCGCTGACCTCGCGGATCAGCAACGAGGTGCGGTATCAGTATGGGCGGGACTTCGAGTATGAGTACAACCAGACGCCGACCGCGTATGAGAAGTCCACGCTGCTGACTCCTCCGGGCTATACGAATCCGTTCGGGATCCCGCCGTATGTGAGCATCACCAATGGGCTGCAGCTGGGCACGGCGACCTTTCTGAATCGGCCGTCGTATCCGGATGAGCGGCGCTGGCAGGCGTCGGATACGGTGAACTTCGTGCGCGGCAACCACAACCTGAAGTTCGGCCTGGACTTCATTCATACCAACGACCTGAGCCAGAACCTCACCGCAGCCTTTGGCTCGTACACCTATGGCGGTTCGAATTTCACGCCGTTCACGGAGTACTTCACCGACCTGAATACCACCAATGGCTGCTCGACGACGATCAATAAGGTTGTGACGCCGATCGAGTGCTATACCGCCTACTCGCAGGGCTTTGGTCCACTGGGGTTCGAGTTCCAGACCAAGGACTACGCGTTCTTTGCGCAGGACGAGTGGAAGTTCAATCCGCGTTTGAGCCTGACGCTGGGGCTGCGCTACGAGTATGAGCAACTGCCCAACCCGCAGCTGCCCAATCCCACGGTGGACGCGCAGCTCACGAATGGTTCGACCTCGATCTTTCCGAGCAACAAGGCCAACATCGGGCCACGCGCCGGGTTTGCCTGGGATGTGTACGGTACGGGAAAGACGGTGGTACGCGGGGGCGCGGGAGAGTTCTTCGCTCGCGTGATCAACTCGACGATCTATAACGCGATTGCGCAGACGGGGAACAGCGCCGGGCAGCTATCCATCTCGCTGACCAACAGCGCGACCGCTCCTGGACCGATCTTCCCGCAGGTGGTGAGCCCCAGCTATCAGCCCCAGGGTGCGACGGCAGTGTATTACTTCGACAAGAACTTCAAGCTGCCGGAGATTTGGCAGGCGGACCTGACGGTGCAGCAGGATCTGGGTTGGAATACGACGTTCTCGGCGACCTGGCTGAGCGCATTTGGACGCCGGCTGCCGAACTTCGTCGATTCCAATCTGCCAGCGGCAACGGGCACGATCTCCTACACGGTGGTGGATAAAACGGGCAAGTCACCGATCCCGAATGGAACGGTGGTGACGATGCCGTTCTACGGCAAGTTAGCGACGACTAGCAACGGCCGGCCGGACGCGGCCTACGGTTCCTCCACGGACATCTACAGCGGGGTGAACTCCAACTACGAGGCGCTGGTGGCAGAGATCCAGCATCGCTTCGCGCATCGGGTGCAGTTTGATGCGAACTACACCTGGTCGCACGCGCTGGACTATGGAGAGAACAACACCACCTTCACCAACGCGAACAGTCAGCTGGATCCGTACAACCTGAGGCTGGACTATGGCAACTCCAACCAGAACGTTCCCGATCGGCTGGTGCTGAACGGCATCTACGAGACGCCGTCCAGCTTCCATGGGGTCTGGGCCTATCTGCTGAACCAGTATGAGATCTCGCCGAGCTTTGCCGCGCAGTCGGGACTTCCCTACTCGGCGGGCGTGAGCGGCTCGACGAGCGGGCTGTTTTCTCAGGTGAATGGGGTGACGGGCACGACCGCAGCCATCGGTTCCTCGATCAATGGGTCCGGCGGCACGAACCGTGTTCCGGGGCTCGACCGCAACTACCTGCAGCAGCCGAGGACGATGGTTCTCGACATGCGTCTCTCCAAGCGTTTCAGTATCGCAGAGCGGGCCAAGCTCGAGATTCTGGGCGAGGCGTTCAACGTGGCCAACCACCTGAATATCACCAGCGTGAACACGACGGCGTTCGCGTACGCGGCGGGCGCGGCGGCGACGAAGACTACCCCGGCGGGGCCCAACACGCTTACCTACAACACTCCCTTTGGTACTGCGACGGGCGCCAACGGCAACTTGATCTACAGCGTCCGGCTGGTTCAGCTGGGCGCGCGGCTGCAGTTCTAGTTGGGTAAGTGTTCTTCGCAGGGCGGCGGCTTCGGCTGCCGCCCTTTTTCAACGTCGAAAACCGGCTGAACGATACGAGCATTACGACGCGGGCGTACCTGGTCGGGACGGCGGTGAACGGGGTGACGCCGCTGGTCTTCCAAGATGCGGCGACGGTGGCGTCGGAGGGGCTGAATGTGCAGCCGTTCGGGACGTATACGGCGGCGAGTTCGAGCGCAACGCGGGAGCGTCAGGTGCAGGTCGGGTTCAAGGTGGAGTTCTAGCGTGAAGGCGCTTCAGTGCCGGTTGTGTGCTCCGCTGTATTCCTGGAAGAGCTCGGGGAACTGGGCCTTCAGGGCGGCGATCTTGGGCACGTCGCAGATCTGGATGTAGGGGTTGTTCGGGTTCTTGTCGGCGTAGTCCTGGTGGTAGGCTTCGCCGTCGTAGAAGGCCTGGAAGGGAACGAGCTGGGTGACGATCTTGGCGGGAAAGACGTGGGCTGAGTCGAGCTGCGCAATGTATGCGGCGGCGACGCGGTGCTGCTCCTCGGAGGTGTAGAAGATGGCGGAGCGGTAGGAGAGACCCACGTCAGGACCCTGGCGGTTCAACTGCGTCGGATCGTGGACCACGCTGAAGAAGATGCGCAGCAGCGTTCCGTAGCTGATCTTTGCGGGATCGAAGACGATTTTGAGCGACTCGGCGTGGCCCGTGGTCTCGGTCGTCACCTGGGCGTAGGTCGCGGTGCTGGCGGAGCCACCGGAGTAGCCGGCGGTGCTGGCCGTGACGCCCTTGACGCGGTTGTAGACGGACTGCACGCCCCAGAAGCAGCCGCCAGCGAAGACCGCTGTCTCCTGGCCGGCGCTCTTTGCTGACTCATCGATCACCGGTGCGGGAATGGGCGCCTTGCGCTCTGCGTGTCCAATTGCCATCTGTCTCCATGCGAGAAACACCGCGACCAGAAGCAGGGCGACGGCTGCGAATTTGATTCCACTCGAGAGCATTGCGGGCCTCACTGCTTAGACGTTGCCGCAGGCGCGGCAGCGGGAGCCGCGGCCTCAAGCCGACTGTTTCTGCAGCTCTTCTCGGTCTGAATCCTTGTCTGAATCGGTGCGGCCGCGACCCTGAATCTCGATGTAGATGTTGACCAGGGTGACGGCGGCGGGGGTGACGCCGGCGATGCGGCTGGCCTGGCCGAGGGTCATGGGGCGGACGCGGTCGAGGGTCTCCTGCATCTCGCGGGAGAGGCCGCTGACGCGGCGGTAGTCGAACCAGGAGGGGATGGCACGCTCCTCGGCTTTCTTCATGCGCTCGATGGAGCGGCGCTGCTTTTCGAGGTAGCCGGCGTACTTGATCTCGGTCTCGACCGACTTCATCTCGTTGCGCACCCAAGCGGGGAGGCGCTGCGCGCCAACTGAGTCGATGGCTGCGATCCATTCGCTGAAGACATCGCCGGCGGCGGCGAGGCGGTCGCGGAGGATGGAGGCGAAGGCCTCGATCTCGACCTCGGGGCGCTTCAGGAGCTGGGCGAAGGTCTGGCCATTGATGGCGTTGTGGTCGCCCTCGAGGCGGGCGGTCAGGTCGGCGGGCAGTTCGCTGAGCTGAACCGGGGCGGTGGTGAGCAGACGCCCGAAGGCGGCGGCGCGGGCCTGGCGGGCCTCGAACTCGGCCCAGGCGGTGTCGTCGATGAGGCCGAGGCGGCGGCCGTGCGGGGTGAGGCGGCGGCCGGCGTTGTCGATGCGCAGGTGCAGGCGGAACTCGGCGCGGGAGGTGAACATGCGGTAGGGCTCGTTGGTGCCCTTGGAGATGAGGTCGTCGATGAGGATGCCGATGTAGGCCTCGGTACGGTCGAGGGTAAACGGCTCGGCATTAGCCTCGCCCTGGGCGCGCTTGACGGCCAGGGCGGCGTTGATGCCGGCCATCAGGCCCTGGCAGGCGGCCTCCTCGTAGCCGCTGGTGCCGTTGATCTGGCCGGCGAGGTAGAGGCCGTCGAAGGACTTCACGCGGAGGGTTCTGTCGAGTTCGGTGGGGTCGATGGCGTCGTACTCGATGGCGTAGCCGGGGCGCAGCATCTCGGCGTGCTCGAGGCCGGGGATCGAGCGGACCATGGCGGCCTGCACCTCCATGGGGAGGCTGGTGCTCATGCCGTTGATGTAGACCTCGTGGGTGTTGAGGCCTTCGGGCTCGAGGAAGAACTGGTGGCCGGTCTTGTCGGGGAAGCGGACGACCTTGTCCTCGATGGAGGGGCAGTAGCGCGGGCCGATGGCCTCGATCTGGCCGGAGTACATGGGCGAGCGGTGGACGTTTTCGCGGATCAGGCGCAGGGTCTCGTCGGTGGTGCGGGCGATGTGGCACTGGATCTGACGCAGGGGCGGGGTGCCGGTCTTGCGGAAGCCGGAGCGGTCGCTGAAGGGGGTGGGGTCGGAGTCGCCGGGCTGGACCTCGAAGCGCTCCCAGTCGATGGTGCGGCCGTCGAGCCGGGGCGGGGTGCCGGTCTTGAGGCGGCATTGGCGCAGGCCGAGGCGCTTGAGGGACTCGCCGAGCAGGACGCTGGCGGGCTCGCCGCTGCGGCCGGCGGTGTACTGCTGCTCGCCGCAGTGGATGAGGCCGTTGAGGAAGGTTCCGGTGGTGACGATGGTGGCAGCCGCGAGCACGGTGCGGCCGTCGCGGAGCTTGAGGCCGCGGACTCGCTTGGGCGCGACTTCGTCTGCGGACGAGTCGATGACTAAGTCGACGACCTCGGCCTGCTTGATGAACAGGTTGGCCTGGTTCTCGAGGACCTCGCGCATCTTGACGCGGTAGAGCTGCTTGTCGCACTGAGCGCGGGGGGACCAGACGGCGGGGCCGCGGGAGGTATTGAGCAGGCGGAACTGGATGCCGGTCGAGTCGGCGACCTCGCCCATGATGCCGCCGAGGGCGTCGACCTCGCGGACCAGGTGGCCCTTGGCGATACCGCCGATGGCGGGGTTGCAGCTCATCTGGGCGATCAGGTCCAGGTTGAGGGTGAACAGCGCGGTGCGCAGGCCCATGCGGGCAGCGGCCATGGCGGCCTCGCAGCCGGCGTGGCCGGCGCCGACGATGACGACATCGTATTGCTCGGTGTATTGGCCGGGGATGCTCACAGGGTTTATTTTATGGCCTTCGCGATGGGGGGACGGCTTTGCCCGTTGGGCTGTTTGTGGGGACCTCACCTCCCCCCTGGGGTGGAAGTCCTAAAGCCCAGAAAACAGGTGGGCTAAGTCAAAGGTCTGGGGGGACCTGTGGTTTGTTTGAATTGCTTCCCTATTTCGCTGGGCAAGGGATTGCGGGGATAGGGAGCGACTGCGATACTTGGCCAAGCCGTGAGGAACATCGGACAAGAGCGACGGGTTGGGGCGGTGGTGCTGCTCGCGCTGGCGATCAGTTTGCTGCTGGTGCTTTTGACGGTGCAAGGGGTCGATCCTCATTCGGTCCCTGCAGTCGTGTTTTTGGTCCCGATCTTTCTGTTTGGCACGGTGGATCCCGGTCTGTCGCTGCGGGTGATCGATTGGTTGGGCGAGGCGATCGTTCCGCCGTCGCCGGCGCGGCCTGTGTTGTTTGGGCGGCCTCCTCCTTCTGCACTCCTAAAGACATCCTGAGATAGCTTTGGCGCTGCGTTTTGCCTGCGTGCGGCTGCTCTTTGCCCCGGTCTTTAACCGTGTTGCGGAGGCCTGCGGTGAATGTTGATGCTTTGATATCGCTTGGGTTGTGGATGTTCCTTTGCTTTGTGGGGCTGGTCTTTTTCCTGCAACGGCTGCGCTGGAAGCTCGGTGGGAGGTCGAGGTTCGGCTTCTATCCGAGTGCGGGGTCGCTGGGCAACGCGCTGCAGCAACTGCAGGTGATGGCGCAGCCTGAGGTGCGGTACGTGCTCGCAGAGAAGCTGGAGGAGGAGGCGGATGAGGATGGGTCCGGTGACCCGGATCATCCGGTCGATCCGGTTGCGCATCTGCACCGGCAGGCGGCACGGATTCGGCGGGGGGAAGAGGTGGATCGGATTACGGCGCTGCTGGGGCGGTAGGGTGCCGAAAGACAGCTCAGGAAGGTGCCCGCGTATGGATGGGATGTAGATTCTCGGGTTCGCGCCTTCCGGCGCGAATGCCCACCTTAGCCGCAAAGGGCGCGGCGAAGATGGGGCACCCGTCTTTTTGGGGTTAGTGGGTGATCTCGCCTTCGGGTTCGTCGGTGGGGTCTTCGATCTCGGCCTGGAAGCCTTCGAGGAGGCGGGCGAGGAAGGCCTCGGGGTCGACCTTGGGGCTCTGCATCTGGTGGGCGTGGGCGATGTGGCGAGCGAGGTCGGCGAGCACGATGCCCCAGGCGAAGGGGTCATCCCAGGCGCCGCTCTGAATGCTGACGTGCTGGCCCTTCTCGGCGATCCAGACGCGCAGGACTTCGAAGGAGGCCTTGTCGCGCTGGGCGGCGGGAGGGATGTCGAGGTACTTCTGGGAGGCCATGAAAACAACTCCTTTTGGGTTGAGCGCGCGGCGGCGGGGAACGGTGCTTCGATTATGGCATTGCCGGGGTGGGTTTGGTGGAGGGTTGGGCGGAGGGGTTTCGGGTGGGAGCCGGGACTGGATCGGGCGGCGGTTTCGCCCCGGTTTTCCGCAGGCACGGTAAGGGATGCACAGGGGTTTCGGATGCCCGCGGGCGGGCGGGCGGGGTTTCAGCCACTAGACTGGGAGTGGATAATCTATGGCCTCTTTCGCTCAACTCACTGCTTCGGAGGGACTGCCCGCCTCCATCCACACGGAGATTGCAATTCTCGGGGCCATGCTGCTGGATGGTGTGGCGATCAGCGACGCAACGGCGAAGCTGAAGGCGGAGGACTTTTCGCTGGACTCGCACCAGCGGGTGTACCGCTGCATCGTCGACCTGATGGCCAAGGGCCACGGGGTCGACTATACGACGGTGCGGGCAGAGCTGGAGCGCCGGCGCGAACTGGATGCGATCGGCGGGCCGGCGTACCTGGCGTACCTGAGCGAGGGGATTCCGCGCAACCTCAACATCGAGAGCTATGTCCGGATCGTAAAGGACAAGAGCCTGCTGCGGCAGCTGATGGCGATCTTCCAGGACGGAGCGACCAGAGCGTCGGACCAGAGCGAGGACGCGGTCAATGTGCTGGGGGATGTGGAGGCCAAGCTGGCGGATGTGGCCGACTCGGCGATCCAGCGCGGTTTCTCGGGGATCGCGGAGATCGTGTCGTCGAGCTTCGGTTCGATCGACAAGCTGTACGAGCAGGGCCGCGAGATCACGGGGCTGAAGACGCACTACATCGAGTTTGACCGCATGACCAGCGGGCTGCAGGAGTCCGAGCTGATCATCATTGCGGCGCGGCCTTCGATGGGCAAGACGGCGTGGGCGATCAATATCGCGCAGAACGCGGCGGTGCGGGATGGCATGGTTGTGGCGGTGTTCTCGCTGGAAATGTCGAAGGAGAGTCTGCTGCGACGCATGCTGGCGAGCGAGTCGCTGGTGAACTCGCGCAAGATCCAGACGGGGTTTCTGCCCAAGGAGGACAAGGGCAAGCTGCTGGCGGGGCTGGAGCGGCTGATGGAGTCGAAGATGTTCATCGATGACACGCCCGGCATTACGCTGGCGGAGATGCGGGCCAAGGCGCGGCGTTTGAAGCAGCAGGAAGGACGCCTGGACCTGATCGTGATCGACTACCTGCAGTTGATGACGGGGTCGGTGAGCGGGGCGCAGAAGAAGTTCGAAAACCGGACGCAGGAGGTCTCGGCGGTGTCGCGCGGGTTGAAGGCGCTGGCCAAGGAGATGCGGGTGCCGGTGGTGGCGCTGAGCCAGCTATCGCGTGGAAGCGAGCAGAGAACGGGCGACAAGAAGCCGCTGCTGAGCGACCTGCGCGAGTCGGGATCGATCGAACAGGACGCCGACGTGGTGGCGTTTATCCATCGCGAGGAGTACTACAACCGCGAGGATGAGGATCTGAAGGGCAAGGCGGAGATCATTATCGCGAAGCAGAGGAACGGCCCGACGGGGAGCGTGATGATGGCGTATCTGTCGGATTACACGCGGTTTGAGAATCTGTCGGATGGTGGTGGCGGGGGTGGTGGGGAGTATTGAGGCTGATGGACTCTAGGAATACCAAGTGAGTTTCTGACAATAGGAGCTTGCGGCCGTCTAGGACGGCTCGGATGCCAAGATCGTTCCACGGCACGGATGGGTGGATGAGTACACAGGCTGATGATCACCGCCTGCAGGCAGACGCTCTTAGGCGTGGAGAGTTGGTCGAACGAGGGCTACGTGCCTGCGGAGTACATCGTCACCTTTTCTTATGCGGTCGACGGGCGAGCCTTTGAAGGGAATTACCGGGCGAACTCTCCGCAGGAGTGTGGCCACGCCTTTGAGATCCTTTATGATCCGGAGCACCCAAGCAAGAACACCGGCTCAGATGTGCTGCAAACTCCCTGGATCAGGATTGCCGCATGGGGTTTAGCTGGGATTTTTGTCTTCATTGGAATTTGGCTCTGGGGCCGGAAGGAATGGTTCCAATGGTAGGCCTTCGGCCAAGATGACGTGGTTCGTCGGGGAACCAGTGACGGCAAAGGCTCAGCCTTGGGTTGAAAGGTGCGAGCGGTATAGCTAATGCGGAGGGTACCGGGATCCTTCGCTGCGCTCAGAATGACGGCAAGAACAAACAACGGCAAGGGCAGAATGACAACCAAAGGTGCTACGGGTGCTGTAGGCGGTCGGGGAGCAGGGTTTGGTTGAGGTTGCGGGCGGC
>DATMOB010000032.1:0-2231 GCA_035568455.1 Granulicella sp. | reverse complement strand
GGCAGATGTTCCAGGAAATCCTGTCGCTGATCGCCCGGCTGCGGGCGCCACCTGCCCCGGCATGATCGAGAGATCGGGTCAGATGCGGTGGACGACGGCGCCAGAGGTGCGCCTTGATGCAGGCAAAGCAGCGAGTTTCGGATTTGCGAAGCCGAGCGCCTCGCCGTTTTGGCTGTTAATGGGTCGGCTGCGATCGAATTCCCTTGCAACGCACCTCGCCGAGACGGAACATCGCGCCCAACCGACCGGGAATCCGGAGAATGTCGGTTCTCTAGTGCGATGCCGCCGCCGGCATTCCCGCCAGCGGGCCAGAAGTAGCCGACGCCTATCCGGGTTCGGCGCCGGCCGCTGAGCCTCTCCGGCGCTGTTTTGGCTCCACCCGGGGCTGTATTACCGAGGCAGTGCGGACCACCCTTGAACAGCACGAAGCAAAGCACGATACCCTGTTTCAATGCAAGCACCCACAATACGATCGAAGCTGAAACCGTTCACCTTCACCGAGCTACAGACAGTCACCTCGCTTGGCAGAGGCGAAATCCGCGAGTGCATCAATCGCGGGATCATCAGCGCGCCGGCCGGCGTCGGGCAAGGGAACCGCCGTGCTTATACAAAATGGAATTTGGTCGAAGGTGTCATCGCCGCGTCGTTGTTACGACAAGTCCGCGCCGGCGCGGTTGCCCATGCCATGATGAGATTGCGCTCGATGCTCGAGTATAACCATATCGACCCCGAGGAATACTGTGAGGCGCCGAGCACATTCGATTTCTCCGATTTTGAGCTGGTCTTTCCTCCGCGCTCGGAACCGGACGATAAAGCGGGTTTGCCATTCGGCGATGAGATGGGTGGAAGTGCCTATTTCTTAGCCACCGCTCGTGCAACCAGAGAGCCGCATTATGGCCCGCGACTGCCGCTCAGCACCCCGCTAGCGGCCTGCTGTAGGCTCGCGATCGACCTTGAGCAGGCGGTTCGGTTCTCGAACCATATGATCGACACCAAGCTGTAGCCGTGTCTATTTTGGCTCCGCAAAACCAAAGCACCGTAATATGTACCATCAATCCCCACCCCGAAGAAGCCCGAGCGGCGACGCAGGCGAATACCACACAGAAACTGATCTTACCTGTCGACAGATCACTGCCAGAACAATTCGCCAATTCTCGGCTAGAGCGGCTGTTGCGTACTTGTGCTCAATCCCTATCGGTGTTCGACGTGACTTCTGAAGTATTTCAGGGCTGATCATTAAAAGTTGAAGAGGTTATTCATGTCACAACTGGAAACCCAACTACGTTGTACGGGTTCTCGTGAATTGCTGTCCGGAAAGTTGGCAGTTGTCGATCGCTTGATAGGCCAACTCAAATCGGATGCCGCCAACCCGCGGCTGCACAGCAAGAAGCAGATCCGGCAGATCGCCAACAGCATCGAGGCCTTCGGCTTCAATGTCCCAATCCTGATCGATCGCGACGATAAGCTCATCGCCGGTCACGGCCGGCTGCTGGCCGCTCGCGTCTTGTGCGGCAATGCCCTCGATCCTGAAGCCTTCGCAACGCTGATGGGTGGGGAACGGGCCGCCGTGGTCTTCACCGACCCGCCCTACAATGTGCCGATCGAGGGCCACGCGAGCGGCCTCGGTGCAATCCACCATCGTCCGTTTCCGATGGCTTCGGGCGAGATGGACAAAGCCGAGTTCACCTCTTTTCTTGGCCGAGCCTGCCGGAACCTCGCCACGTGCAGCGCCGGCGGATCGCTGCACTATGTCTGCATGGACTGGCGCCACCTGGACGAGCTGCTGGCCGCCGGCGCAGAAGCTTATGGCGAGCTCAAAAATGTCTGCGTCTGGATCAAGGACAACCCCGGCATGGGCTCACTGTATCGCAGCCAGCACGAGTTCGTCTTCGTCTTCAAACAGCGCGGCGGGTCACACCGCAACAACGTCCAGCTCGGCCAGTTCGGCCGTAACCGCAGCAATGTCTGGCGCTATCCGGGCATCAACTCCTTCGCTCGCTCGACGGGGGAGGGCAATCTGCTGGCGCTGCACCCGACGGTGAAGCCGGTGGCGATGGTGGCCGACGCGATCCTCGACTGCTCGGCCCGCAGCGAGATCGTGCTCGATGCCTTCCTCGGCAGCGGCACGACGGTGATAGCGGCCGAGCGCGTCGGGCGACGCTGCTGCGGGTTGGAGCTCGATCCCGGCTATGTCGGCGTGGCCATTCGTCGCTGGCAGGCGCTGACCGGCG
>DATMOB010000031.1:0-6110 GCA_035568455.1 Granulicella sp. | reverse complement strand
GGAAGCTGCGGGGGCGCACCCATCTCGATCATCCGCCAGTACATCGAGCAACAACAAACACCGAGTTGAGGACAGCTTCGCTGTCCGCGCTCTACATCCCCGCCCTGAAGGACGGGGTTTTCCGCACAATTTGGATAAAACACCCCCAGGAGTGCTCCCATCACGGACATCCCCACGAGCCCCTGTCGCAGCGCACCATTTGCGGTTAGGACCGGATCGGCGAGCCTCAGAAAACCGGACAGCAGGTCTGCAATCGACAGTAATGCCACAGCGACCATTACAAATTCGAAGCGCCCATATCCGTTGTTGTCCAACGCGACAACGCACCACATCGCCAGGCCATCGAAAATTTCGGAACAACACCTGACAAAGCGTCTGGACGAACTTTCCACATAAGCCGGAAGTTATGAAATACTCACAGCCATTCCCCCAACCTTCACGGAGTGCGTTCGCGAATGAACTCTGAAGAAATCGCACAGGACGGGGCTGCGCCGGCGTTCGATCGCACGGACTGGCTGCTCGCCCTTCTGTGGACTCTTCTCGCTCTAGGGTTTACCGCAAACAGCATCCACTGGCACACCGCCCCCGCCGAAGACGCTCTCATGCTGTTGCGCTATGCGAATCACCTCGCTGCGGGCGCCGGTATCACCTGGAATATCGGCGACCATCCAGTCGAGGGCGCCACAGACTTCCTCTACATGGTGGTCATCGCCGCCTGCATCCGGCTCTTTCACGCCGGCGCCATCGCATCGGCCCGCATCTTTCTTCTGCTCTGCCACAGCGCCTCCGTGCTGCTGCTCTTTCTCGCCGCGCGAAAGCTCTTCAATGCCGGCCGCGCCCTCGCCTCTGCGCTGGCCATCTATCTTATGCTCGGCCCCGGTGCGATACAGGCAGGCAACGCCTTCGGCGTTCCTTTCTATGCTCTTGCCGCCGTGGGCAGCTGGTGGTTTGCCTGCGCCATGGTCTCTCAGGCCGTCACGACGCCACGCATCTGGAGCTTTGCCCTGCTCGCTCTGCTCACGGGGCTCATTCGCCCGGACGGCGTCCTGCTCGCCGTCTTCATGACCTTCACCCTTTTCTTTGCTCTCATTACGTCTTCCCGTCGTCGGGAGGCGTACCGCATGTTCCTCGTGGTTGTTGCCGTCTTCGCCGTACTTGGAGGAGGCTACTTCCTCTGGCGCCTCCGCTACTTCGGCTATCTGCTGCCCAATCCCTTCTATAAAAAGGGTGGTGGTCATCTCTACCCTGACTCCCTGCACCGCTCCACCTTCAACATGTTCAAGATGCTCTTCCCCGTCGTCCCGCTCGCGGCCCTTGCCCTCATGGTCCGCGACACTCGACGGCGCGCTCTCTTTGTCTTCTCCACTCCCGTACTCTTCTCTCTCATTTGGGTGCTGCTGACAAACGAGAACAATTCGGCGATGCGTTTTCAATATGCAGCCGTTCCCCTCACGTTGATGAGTGTCCCCTACTTGACGGACGGCCTGCGCCGGCGCATTCCTGAGGCCTTCCGCTTGCATCTGGGAGAACTGCGTGAGGTCACTCTTGCCGCCGCCATCGCCTTTGTCCTCGGTGGCATGTATTGGAAGATGCTCCTCATGCTGCCGATGATCGACAACGGCTCAGGCGCCTACAACATAGCCATCGGGCTGCATGCGTGGCGCGATCGCCACTACACCATGGTCGTGACCGAAGCCGGCATCATCCCCTACTTCTCCGATTGGCGCGCCATCGATGCATGGGGCCTCAATGACAGCAACATCGTCCATGACAAGCGTGGCCTGACACCGGAATACCTGGACGCGAACCATCCAGCGATCATCATGTTTCATCTCGCCGACCTCTACGGTCGCGATGGCTATCAGCGCATCTGGCAAGGCGCACCGCCGCTCCATCAGGACCCTGCCCACTTCATGGAGGTGCTAGCGCACTACGCCGCAACCCACAACTACGAGCTCGCCGCCCGTTGGGGCAACGACGAATGCAATGTCCACGTCTGGTATGTTCGCCGCGACCTGCCGGAGGCCGACGCCATGATCGGCCTCATCCGGCGTTCGCCTCACTTCTTCCTCGATACGCAGAAACTCGTCTCCGACTTTCGCAACGATCCGCCGCCGCAACTCTGCAAAGATCCCGGTTTCAGCATCGCACCCGGCTCCTGACAGCCCACTCAGAGTATGTAGCGGCTCAGATCCTGATCCTTCACGATGCCGGCGACCTGCTGCCGTACGTACTCCGGGTCGACCACGATCACCTTCTCGACTCCGGTCGCCGTCTGCCGCTCCACCACCGGTAGCGGCGGCGCTGGCGTCTGCGGCCCGGCGGTCAGCGGCGCCGACACACCGATCTCCGCCACCACACCCTCCTCGGTGGCCTCCGGCCGCGGCGACTTGAACAGGTCCGGCGCCTGGAAGCTGATCTCGTCGAGCACCCGCTCCATGATGGTATGCAGCCGGCGCGCTCCGATGTTCTCGGTTGTCTCGTTCACCCGGAAGGCAAACTGCGCCATCTCGGCGATCGCCTCCTTCGTGAACTCCAGCTTCAGCCCCTCGGTCTCGAGCAGCGCGGTCGACTGCTTGACCAGCGACGACTTCGGCTCGGTCAGGATGCGCACAAAGTCATTCACCGTCAGCGAATGCAGCTCCACGCGAATCGGGAAGCGGCCCTGCAGCTCGGGAATCAGATCGCTCGGCTTCGAGACATGGAACGCTCCGGCGGCGATGAACAGGATGTGATCGGTCGAGACCATGCCGTACTTGGTGCTGACCGTGGTCCCCTCGACGATCGGCAGAATGTCGCGTTGCACGCCCTCGCGCGAGACATCCGGGCCATGCCCGCCTTCGCGCCCGGCGATCTTGTCGATCTCGTCGAGAAACACGATGCCCGCGTCCTCCACGCGCTCGACCGCCAGCCGCGTCACCTGATCCATGTCGATCAGGCGGCCCTCCTCCTCCTGGACGAGGTAATCGAAGGCCTCGGCGACCTTCATCTTGCGCTTCTTGGTCCGCTGTCCGAACAGCCCGGGCAGCATGTCCTTGAGGTTGATGTCCATCTCCTCCTGACTCTGGTTGCTCAGGATCTCGAAGCTGGGCTGGTTGCGGTCGCGCACGTCGAGCTCGACCGTGCGGTCGTCGAGCTTGCCCTCGCGGAACTGCTGCCGCAGCTTCTCGCGGGTGCGCTGCTGGCTGTCGCCAGCGCGCTCAGACGGCTTGCCATCGACCGAGACCGGCGCGACGGGCAGTGTCATCTCGATCGCCTGCAGCTCGCCGGCCACAGCCGCAGGTGTGGCCACAGCACCCGACGCAGGAGCGACGCTCGATGCAGGTGTCGGCGGCAGCAGCAGATCGAGCAGCCGGTCCTCGGCGTTCAGCTCCGCCTTCTCCTCGACCTCCTCCAGCTTCTCGTCGCGCACCATGTCGATCGCGATCTCCACCAGGTCGCGCACGATCGACTCCACATCGCGCCCCACATACCCGACCTCGGTGAACTTCGAGGCCTCCACCTTGAGGAATGGCGAGTTCGTCAGCTTGGCCAGCCGCCGCGCAATCTCGGTCTTGCCCACGCCCGTCGGCCCGATCATGATGATGTTCTTCGGCATGATGTCCTCGGCCATCTCGGGCGGAAGCTTCTGCCGACGCATGCGGTTGCGCAGCGCGATGGCCACGGCGCGCTTGGCTGCCTGCTGGCCCACAACGTACTTGTCCAACTCCGCGACGATCTCGCGCGGCGTCATCTCATCGAGCGCGAGCGCCTGATCCTCAGCGGCTCCAGGTAGAAAAATTGCCATGTTTCGGTACTCCTCATTCGCGGCCGGACCGTAGCCAAGCCGCCTCCAACTTTGTCCTGACTGGAACCGCAGCGGTTACAGTCGGTCGGCCGGCTCCGCCTTCAACTCTTCCACCGTCATCTGGTCGTTCGTGTAGATGCAGATCTGGGCTGCGATCTTTAGACTCTTCTCGGCGATCTCCCGCGCGCTCAGCTCGCTATTTTCCATCAGCGCCCGCGCCGCGGCCAGCGCATAGCTGCCGCCCGAGCCAATGGTCGCGATCCCCTCATCCGGGTCGATCACATCTCCGGTGCCGCTCAGCAGAAACATCTGCTTGGCGTCGGTCACGATCAGCAAAGCCTCGAGCTGACGCAGCATCTTGTCCGTGCGCCAGTCCTTGGCCAGCTCCACCGCCGACCGGCCGAGATTACCCGCAAACTGCTCCAACTTGGTCTCAAAGCGGCTGAACAGCGAGAACGCATCCGCAGTCGAGCCGGCAAACCCAGCCAGCACCTTGTCGTTATACAAACGCCGGATCTTCTTCGCCGTCCCCTTCATCACCGTCGCACCCAGCGACACCTGGCCGTCGGCCGCCATCACCACCGAGTCGCCCCGGCGCACGCAGATCACCGTGGTCGAGCGAATGCGCCGGCCATCGCCAAGATCGAGCGGGTGGCCGCTGCCCCCAGTCCCCGCAGTCGAGCGGCGCGGTCGAGGCATAGAAGGCGTTGAAGATGCGGGGTGGAGAGCGGCGAAGGTAGGTTCAGAGTCCGGCTTCATGGGCACTCCTCAGTATACCGCCTGGGTCGCAGCCGCCCTCTGCGGGCGACGCTTGGAATCCTGCTCCAGGAATCCCGCCGGGCGCCCCTCTGAAGCGCTCTCCAGACGGCTCTCGGGCCACTCTCAGGACCACTCTCGGGGCAGAGATCTCAATCGTTTACCTCGTCCAGGCAGCAATCGGCTATGCTCTTTGCAGACCCGTGCCGCATCTGCCCTCAGCCCTCTATCCCGGTCACCGCCAGCTTGGCTTCATCGCCATCGGAGCCGCTGCTGCGCTGGGTTTCGCCTGCTACGCCTACTTCCGCCCCAGGGCCGATGCCAACGAGATTGAGCGCCGCCGCCGGCTCTACCTGGCCGAATACGGCCGCATCACCGACGCCAGCCTCGTCGACTCCAACTTCGCCGACTCCAACCTCTCCTACACCAGGCGCGGCGACGCCCAGCTCGGCGAAGCCAACCTCACCGACCCCAGAAACACCGATCGCTCCTCGGCCCCTGAAGATGGCGATCGGCAGGACGGACAAGACGTACCCGTCCCCTCGGTCCTGGTCTACGCCTACCGCGTCTCCGGGGTCTCCTACGAGTGCGCCCAGGACGTCTCCCTGCTCGCCGACTACGTCCGCCACGTCCGCATCGACCTGCCCATCCAGGTTCGCTACGACCCCCATAACCCCAGCAACAGCATCGTCGTCTCCGAATCCTGGAGCGGCCTGCGCCTCGACCCCCACCACCACTAAATCCCCTGCTTTTCCCGCATCGCTAAGCACGGCAAAGGTTTCCCCGTCCGCCCTGCTTAATACCCCCCTGCGGTATACAATAGAGGCATGCACATGGTCGCCACCGGCTCCGGCAGGATGCAAAAGGTCCTCAAACTCTCGCTCGCCGCGACCTTCTGTTATGTGGTGGCGACGTTCTACTTCGGCATCCGCGCCCACTCTCTGGCGCTGGTCTCCGAGGCCGGCCACAACGTCTCCGACATGCTGGCCATCGTGCTCTCCTTCGTCGCCGTCTACTTCCAGGCGCGCCCCGCCACCGGCGAGAAGACCTTCGGCTACCAGCGCGCCGGGGTGCTGGCCGCCTTCGTCAACGCACTCGCGCTGATCGCCCTGGCGGTCTGGATCGCCATCGCCGCCATCCATCGCCTCAACACGCCCCAGCCCATCCAGCCCAAGCTCATGATGCTGGTCGCCGCCGCCGGCGTTCTGATGAACGGCTGCATCGCCGGCCTGCTCTGGCGCTTCTCCGGCGACGTCAACATCCGCAGCGTCTTCCTCCACATGCTCGGCGACACGCTCTCCACCGCCGCAGTCATCGCCGGCGGCGCAGCCATCCTCTTCACCGGCATCACCTGGATCGACCCCATCCTTTCGCTCCTCATCGCCGGCATGATCGTTTGGAGTTCCGTCAGCATCATCCGCGAAACTCTCAACATCCTCCTCGAGGGCACGCCGCGCAATCTGAAACTGGCCGCCGTTCGCGACTCGATGCAATCCGTCTCCGGCGTCCTCAACGTCCACGACCTACACGTCTGGAGCCTCGGTTCAAACTCGCACGCTCTCGCCAG
>DATMOB010000030.1:0-2556 GCA_035568455.1 Granulicella sp. | reverse complement strand
TTATCAGATACTTACCTGAAACTTATATGTCGATACGCCCTAGGATTTGGCGGCGAGGATGGCCTTGGTGAGTTCGGGGACAATCTCGAACATGTCGCCGACGACGCCGTAGTCGGCGACCTCGAAGATCGGGGCGTTTTCGTCTTTATTGATTGCAATCACTGACTTAGAGCCCTTCATGCCGACCAAGTGCTGGATGGCGCCAGAGATGCCGACGGCCAGATAGAGCTTGGGCGAGACGGTCTGGCCGGAGCTGCCGACCTGCCGCTCCATGGGGAGCCAGCCGTTGTCGCAGATGGGCCGGGAGGCGGCCAGCTCGGCGCCGAGCGCCTTGGCGAGCTCCTCGACGAGGGGGATGTTCTCCTGCTCGCCGATGCCGCGGCCGACCGAGACGATGACCGGGGCGGCGGAGAGGTCGACGGTCTGGGCGGACTGGCGGAAGGGCTCGCCGGGCTGGCTGCGGAGCTGCGAGGGGGTGAGCTGGGGCGAGAACGGCTCGATGATTGTGGTGGTGCCAGCCGCGCCAGAGAGGACGGCGTCGGCGCGGTAGCTGCCGGCCTGGATGGAGATGAAGGCGGGGCCGGAGTCGCTTGTGGGACGGTAGTCGGCGTTGAGCTTGCCCTGGAGCAGCTGGCGGACGAAGACGGGGCCGCTGCCCTCGCCGACGCCGACGTGGATGGCGATGACGTCGGAGATGAGCACCTGGCGGAGGCGGGTGGCGAGCGCCGGGGCGAAGTCCCGCACCTGGTAGGTGTGCGGCAGGAGGACGAAGGCGGGGGCGGCGTGCTCGATGAGCTGCTGGAGCGCGTGGACGTAGCCGTCGGCGGTGTAGGGCTCGAGCAGGGCGTGGTCGACTGCGTAGACGCGCTCGAGCTGCTTGGCGGCGAGCTCCACGGCGAGCGTGGAGAGGCTCGGTCCGGTGCCGAGCACCGCGGCGGAGCAGGTTGTCCCGAGTGTGGCGGCGAGCTGCTGGCCCGCGGCGAGCGCCTCGAAGCTCATGCGGTTCCAGCTGCCGGCGCGCTGTTCGAGAAAGACGAGAACGGTCTCTCCCTGCAAATCTCCGTAGCTCTTTTCCTGGCTTGGTACTGTTGTCATATCACCCTCACTTCGAACTTCAGCTTTTCGACCAGCTGGGCGGCGACCTCGGCGGAGGTGCCGGTGAGCATCTGGGTCTTCTTCTGCTTTTCTGGAAGATAGACGCGGTCGAGGGCGATAGACGGGGCGGCGGCGGGCGCGGCGGAGACGGTCTTGGTCTCCTTGGTCTTGGCCTTCTTTATGCCCATCAACGTGGCGTAGCGCAGCTTGTTGCCGCCGGACTGGATGGTGAGGAGAGCGGGCAGCGGGAGGTCGACGTGCTGGAACCAGCCGTCTTCCAGTTCCCTCTTTACGCGCAGGCCGGTGCCGGTTTTTTCGACCTGGAGGATGATGGTGACGTGCGGGATCGAGAGCAGCTCGGCGAGGACGACGCCGGTCTGACCAAGGCCGAGGTCCTCGGACTGCAGGCCGGTGAGGATCAGGTCGGGCGACTCAGCGCGGATGGCGTCGGCAAGGAGGGTGGCGACGCCGAGGGTGTCGCGGGCGGCGAGGTCGTCGGCCTCGACGGCGACGTGGATGGCGCGGTCGGCGCCCTTGGCGAGGGCCTCGCGCAGGGTGCTGAGGACGCGCTCGGGGCCGGCGCAGAGGACGATCACCTCGCCCTGCTGCAGCCGCTCTTTGAGCTGCAGGGCCTCTTCGAGGGCGTAGGCGTCGGGTTCGTTGATGCTGTAGGCGAGGTCGTCTTCGTCGATCCATCTGCCGGCGAGACGGCCGGTGGAGGCGATGTGGATCTGGGCGTCGCGCTCCGGGACCTGCTTGATCGCTACGAGGATCTTCATGCGCTGGCGGCTCCCTGCTGCAGCGGAACTGAATGGGGGTTCAGTCGGAGAGTGTAGCGCATGCGGGGGCCTTTGGCGAGGGTGTTGCTTGCTGCAGTTGAGGGCTGCCCCTCCCCCCTACCATTGCCCGGAACTAAGTTGCCTGCTTTCTGCTAGTTACAGGACGCTGCCCCGCGCAAATACAAGACTACAAACGACTTGCAGCTAAAAAATAGAAAACAAACGGCTTGCGAGACGGTTACGGCGGGTTGAAGCTCCGTCCTTTCAAACCGAGTTCCGCGCCTACCAACCTTGCGGCCTCAAGGTTCCGTCCCCATTCAGGCTGTCCCCCGTATACGTCCAGTGTGAACGATCCCGTGGCCGGATTGCTGCGGCTCGATTCAGCCAGTGCATGTGCGGAAACCCGAGAACTCGCAGCCCACAAGCTTGCGCTGATTGAAGAAAAGCTGACCGAGCTCGGGGCTATGCGCTGGCCGGGTTAGTAGTGAAATGCGACACGGGCAGCAATCGTCCCTGTCCGATCATTCAGATGTTAATTACGGATTGATCGGCGTGTGGTTCGTGTCTCACGGGCCATGTTGCAGTTTTCTGTGTCAACAGGCAGGCCGCGACGGTGGTGGATTGCAACCTTTGGTATATGGACCCAAAGGGCACGTTTGCTTCGCTGGTTCTACGCGGTTTG
>DATMOB010000029.1:0-22715 GCA_035568455.1 Granulicella sp. | reverse complement strand
TTCAGCATCTACGAGCGCGCGAAGTTCCAGTTCCGCGGCGAGGCAACGAACGTCTTCAACTTCGTCAACCTGAGCAACCCCGGAGCGGTCCTCAGTAGCACCAGTTCCTTCGGTGTGATCTCGAGCGGCGTAACCGCAGGTGGGATTGGTATGCGCGTGATTCAACTCGGAGGCAGCCTTTTGTTCTAACTCCGTAAGCCATATTTGCAGCTGGGGCCGGAGACGATGTCAATGACCATGACGAGGCGCAGATTTGTGCAGACCGCAGCGAGCGTCGCCGGTGCGCTCGCTGCGGGAAGGGCCATAGCGGCCTCCCCGGAAGCCGTCTATGCGATGGTGGCAAGGATTGATCGCAAGCGCATTCTGACCGCGGCGCAGCATCATCTAGCCGAGCAGCCGGTCACCGTCACATCAGCGCACTCTCTCGCAGCGCCGGCGGGTTGCACGACTATTTCCCCGAAGGCGACTACTGGTGGCCGGACCCCTTAACATCCAGATGGACCCTACATCCGCCGCGATGGCTTCTCCAATCCATCGAACTTCAATGACCATCGCAACGCTCTCATACGGCTCAGCGTGACGGCCCCGGCGCTTGCGGCGGCGTGGGGCCTGACGCATGACCAGCGTTATGCACGACACTTCGTCAAGCATCTGCGCGCGTGGTTTGTCGAACCCACAACGAAGATGAACCCCAACCTAGATTATGCTCAGGTCATCTTCGGTGTAACCAAAGGCCGCTGCACCGGCATCATCGACACGCTGCACCTGGTGGAGGTGGTTCGGGCGGTGCGTGTGCTCGAGGCTACTGCTGGCATTCGCGCCGCCGATGTAGACGAGGTGCGCGCCTGGTTTGCCGCCTATCTCTACTGGATGACAACCTCGAAAATGGTAGGGAGGAGGAGGCAGCGTAGCCTTCCTGTTTCCGTTTATTGCGGAACAATACCAAGTGGCCCTACCGCAAGGACGTAGAGTACTTTGACGATGTCCCGGCGCGGCGTCCGAGCCGGCTGATTGCAGGGGAGGCCCTTGCAAGCCCGGAATATATCGCGCTCTGGCGGCAGCTTGATCCAGACTCCACAGTGCCCGAGATTGTGCGCAACATGCCGCTGCGCCAATCATCTCTGTGGGGCGATCCGCTGTTGCGTGCGTAGGTCTATCGAGATAGGTGTTTTGCCTTCGCCAGGCGGTCCACCTCGGAGCCAGCCAGCAGAAATCCGCCCACGCCATATACGTAACTCGCCGAGGGCTTAAACTTTCCCGGCTGTCCGTCGATCGGCTGAATGGAACCAAGGCGGCCATCGGCGTACACATGGCTCAGTATCCCCTTCCAGCCGCGGGCCACGACGGGCTGAAAGTGATTGCGATCGAGAATGTGCTCGTTGATCCCATAGGCCATCGCGTAGACAAAGAAGGAGGAGCCGGAGATCTCAGGAAGATCGTAGGCATTCGGGTCGAGCAGCCCAGAGCGCCATAGTCCATCCTTCCCCTGAATGGCGGCGATGGCCGCACACATCTCGCGAAACTGCCGGATGTACTCCGGCCGCGACGGGTCGTCTGCCGGCAGCACCTCGAGAACCTTTACCAGCGCGCCAAGCACCCAGCCATTGCCTCGGGCCCAAAACAGCTTGCGGCCGTTTGCCTGTTTCTGCGTCAGGAAGCGGCTATCGCGGAAGTAGAGTTTCTCCGCGGGATCATATAAGTGCTGCGTCGTAATCCCCCACTCACGATCCATCGTCGCAAGATACTTGCGATCGCCCGTGGCGACATACATCCGCGCCAGTACCGGCGGTGCCATGAACAGAGCGTCACACCACCACCACAGATCCTTGTTGGGGTCGTCGGGGCGATCGACGAGGCGGTCCAGGATTGCGTGCGTGTCTGCGATGCGCTCGGGTTTGCGCATTGCCGGCGGATCGGAGAGATAGAGATCTAGATAAACCTGCCCCAGGGCCATGTCGTCGGCATGAGGGAAGCGGGTTTCGGTCAGCTGCCAATGCTGCTGCTCGGCAAAACGCAGCACGGCGTCTCGATAGCGTGGATCGCCGGTAGTAGCGGAGGCGGCGAACAGGCCATCGTACAGCGCAGCGAAGGTCCATTGCCGATTGAAGTTCGATTCGGCAGTGGCGAGCTGCCAGTCGGCGACCTTCTTCATAACTGCTCGAATATTCGCGCTCTTCAAATCGGGGGAGAGATCATGCGCAATCGGCCCCGGGGCATCGGGGGCGTCTCCGGGCGCCTCTCGGTCCACCGCCGCGGAAGCAATCGCCGCCTGCTGCGCAGACACCGGCTCCAAATAGCTGGTGGTCGGCAGGATCAATGCGAGACAAAAACAAAGAGCGGAGGCTGTGGTTCGGCGTTGGATCATATAACTCCCTGGAATAAGCGTCAGTTATCCAAGCATGCGCTTGACAACAGTTGCGACGAATCTTTATATCATTGTGTCTCGGTACTTTGTAAGAAGTATAGACAATATGCTCCTTCGCGACTGCGTGGTGGAGCGTCTTGTGTAAGCTGACTCTCTCCTTGAAAACGCAAAGCTACCCAAATTAGCGCCTATCTAAGTTACGATTGGATAAATGATGCAGACACGGAGGATCCGT
Source organism: Granulicella sp. (assembly GCA_035568455.1). GTDB lineage: Bacteria > Acidobacteriota > Terriglobia > Terriglobales > Acidobacteriaceae > Edaphobacter. The sequence continues at coordinate 20,115 of DATMOB010000029.1, read as the reverse complement.
TATGTCGACCACAAACTCGTCGTATCCACCGACGTGGCAGGCCACCAACGGTTCAGCCGCAGACAATGCACCTTCCTCCTCTCAAAAACAAAGACAAAAATGCCTCCGGGTACACCGATCGCCGTACTTTGCGATAACTCCCGCGATGTTGATCGCATTCCGAGTGACCTGAATGACTTTAGGCTTCACGCCAACCCCGCAGGGGATGCCTGATTCATTTCGCCGGTTATCAGGTGAAGAAAGTCGAGGTTCCATGACAAGATCTGTTCGGCGTGACGCATTCGCGGTACTGCCTTCGCTCCTTTGCCTCATACTCGGATCCTGCGCGTGGGCGCAAGAGCTGCCCTGGTCCCAACGCGTGGCGACCTCGGCCATGCATCGCTGGCCGCAAGGTCAGGAGAGTCGGCCATCGAAGCATGATCCGGGAACCCTGCTGAACGGCATGGATGCGGTGTGGTACGGTACCGCCGATGGCACGTATTACAAATACATCAAGCAATCCATCGATACCCTGATTGCGTCCGATGGTTCGATCCCGACCTACGATCCAGCCCTAAATTCGCCGGATGATATCGCGTTAGGCCGGCAGTTGCTTCTTCTCTACCGAGTAACTCAGGATGAAAAGTACTATAGGGCGGCCGTGCGCCTTCATAAGCAGATATCCACCCAGCCGCGCATACCTTCGGGTGAACACCAAATAGACCCAAGGAGCAGCTATATGGCAGAGCCCTTCGATGCGGAGTATGCATCGATCTTTCAGCAGCAACAAGACTTCGCCGAGATCACAAAGAAGTTCGCTCTAGCCGATAGGACTCGTCGCTCGCCGAAGACTCGCAGCCTTTGGGCGCGCGACACCGCTTCGTACATGGTGGCTCTCGTCGACTCGCTGCCTTACTATCCGCAGAACGATTCTAATCGCCCGGCCTTACTGGAGAAGCTGCAGCGTATTGCAGCTTCCCTAATCCGTTATCAGGATAAGAAGACCGGTCTTTGGCATGAGGAACTCGACAAGCCGGGGCAACAGGGCAGCTACGTTGCATCGTCGACGGCCTGCATGTTTGTCTATGCCCTTCAGAAGGGCGTCCGGCTTGGGTACCTGCCGCAGCAGGATTCCGCCAAAGCGACACAGGCATGGCAGGGAATCCTCAGCCACTTCGTCCGTTCGGACGCGTCTGGAATTGTAACCATTCTCGGAAGCGATGAAGCCAAGGTCACCGATGGCAACGCGTCAGTCAACGACAATGATCCGGCGGCAACTGGTGCGTTCCTGCTCGCCGGCACGGAGATGGAGATCGCTCCGACAGCAGGCCTGGCCCATGGCGAAGCAGTCCTGCTCGACGCCTGGTTCAATAGCCAAAAACGGGAAAATGCTGCCGGTCAACAGGAGTACTTTCACTATAAGTGGGATGACTACAGCAACACGGGCTACTCGCTCCTGGGACACATCTTTGCCAGCTACGGCGCGTCACTCAATACGCTCTATGAGGCACCCACTCTGGCTCGGCTCAAAGGAGCACAGTATTACATCATCGCTTCGCCCGATATCCCGTCCAAAAATCCGAGCCCACATTACATGCAGCCTGAAGATGCGGCACAGGTGGCCGAATGGGTGAAGCAGGGCGGTGTTCTTATTTTGATGGAGAATGACCCTGCGAATGCTGATATCAACCACCTCGATCAGCTTGCAGATCGTGTCGGTGTTCACTTCAACAATGTGCTCAGCCATAATGTCCTCGGCGATCAGGTCTCATCAGGACAGATCGCGACACGTGGCGACGGCGCTATCTTTCATCATCCCCACACGCTCTACATGAAGGACACCTGCACGATCTCTCCGTCCTCCACAGCCGTGTCCCTTATCAATGACAGAGGCGACACGCTCATCGCCACAAACCGCTATGGCAAAGGGATGGTTGTTGCTGTGGCAGATCCGTGGCTCTATAACGAGTACACCGACGGCCGCAAAGTTCAGCCGCAGCAAGACAACTATGCAGCGGGCAAAGAATTCGTGCGCTGGCTGCTACAGACGCATCATGACATCCTGCCCCCGCTCACTCATGCACTGACAACTCACTAGCGTGAGCGGTGGATAGCTCTACTGCCCCATGCCGCCCGCGCTCAGGCTGAAGATTGGCAGATACAGCGCGATCAGAATCGTCACCACCACCACGCCCATCACCATCAGGATCAGCGGCTCGATCAGGCTCATCGCCGCGGTCAGGTTGGTCTGCACGTCCTCTTCGAAGAACTCGGCGACGGAGTTGAGCATTTGCGGCAGTGCTCCGGTGCTCTCGCCCACCTCGATCATCTCAACCGCCAGTTCAGGAAATACCTTGGTCGCCTGCAGGCTGACGGACAGGCCCTTGCCCTCGCGCACCGTCTCCACCGAGCGGAACACGGCGTTGCCGATCTGCCGCGAGTCGATCGAGCGCGCCGCGGTCTCAAGCGAGGGCACCAGTGGCAGGCCGCCCGTCAGCAGCGTCGACAGGGTGCGCGCGAACAGGCCCACCTGGTACTTCAGCCAGACATTGCCAAAGACCGGTGTCGCGATCCGGATGCGATCGATCAGGTTCGCTCCTGCCTCAGTCTTGGTCCAGCGATAGAGCACGAAGGCGATCGCCGCAACCACAACGCCCACATAGAGGCCGTAGCTCTGCGCGTAGCGCCCGAGATTCAGCAGGAACGTGGTCAGCGCCGGCAGGTGCACGCCCAACTGGTCGTAGAGCTGAGCGAAGCGCGGCACCACAAATGTGATCAGGAAGATGAACAGCCCGAAGACCATGAAGATCAGCAGCGCCGGATAGATCAGGCTCGCCTTCAGCTTCTTGCTGAAGGTCAGCGAAACGCGCTGGAAGTCCAGGTAGCGCTGCAGCACCTCTTCGAGGTTGCCCGAGCGCTCGCCCGCCAGCAGCGTGGTGGTGTAGACCAGCGAGAATCCGCCCTGCGCCTCGAAGGCGGTGGAGATCGACTCGCCCGTCTTCACCCGTGCACCGACGTCCTCCAGCTGGGCGCGGAAGTGCGCCAGCTTCTGCCGCCGCGCCAGCAGCTCCAGCGAACCCAGGATCGGTAGCCCCGCGCGGATCAGGGTGAGAAACTGCTGATTGAAGATGAGGAAGGTCTCGAGTTTCACCTTCTTCTTTGAACTCCCGCCGAGCACGTTGCGCGCCTTCACCGAGTAGACAAAGTAACCCGCCTGCGCGAAGCGCACGCGCAACTCCTCGGCCGTTGCCGCCGAGTGCGTCTGCTCCTGCACCCGCCCCCGTTCATCCGCCAGCTTGATGACAAACTCAGTCACAATCCCATCCTGTGCGGCCGAGAGATGGCCTGTTCTTGCGCCTCATCCTACGCTTGCCCTTATATCTTCGGGCTTGTTTTTTCATCTCTGCGCCTGCCCTTCCATCTTAGACGGATGGCGCCTTCGCCCGGCGCCTGGCGCCGCAAAAATCCCCGCCCGACCTGCCGAAACAGGCTGAATCCGTTGCCCGAGGCCGATTCGTTCTAGCGGAAACGGATGCTTGAGCTTCGCCGAAGCCTTGCTATTCTTTCCGAGTTCTCGACGATTCTCCCGCCGAACCCTGCGGCATTCCGTTTTCCGGGGGAACCGCCAAGCCTCCTTCATTTTTCTACGATCTTTCATTTTCAGGGACAGCTGCGCCCGGAATCCGGGAGGTTTTCTCATCTTCCATTCATCTGCACGCCGTAATTTTAACCGCGTTCCCAAAAATAAGGCCTTCAATCGCGTGGTTTCGCCCGAAAGGTAATCATTCATGATGAAACGTTATTCGATGTTTCTTCTGTGTCTGCTTCTGGCCAGTTTCTTCGCATCCTCCTCCTATGCGCAACAGACCCTCGGTAGTCTGGTTGGCGCGGTAGCCGACGCCACTGGCGCCATCATCCCCAATGCAACCCTGACCGTCGTCAACGATCAGACCGCGGCCGTCCGCATCACGAAGACCAACGCCAGCGGCGCCTATAGCCTCAACGATCTGGCGCCGGGGACCTACGACATCACCATCACCGCGGCTGGCTTCAACACCCAGAAGGTTCAGGCCGTCACCATCCAGGCCGACCGTACCGCCACGCAGAATCTGCGCCTCAAGGCAGGCGAAGTCAGCTCCACAGTGGAGGTCCAGGCGAATGCGCAGCTCGACGCCACCGACACCACCAACGGCTACGTCCTCGACTCGGCCACGATCGAGAAGGTTCCCCTGGGCACCGGCAGCTTCACCCAGCTTGCCGTGCTCTCACCCGGAGTGCATGCGGACCTGCTCGCCGACACCGGCACCAACACCGGCCTGGGCAACCAGAACATCTACGCCAACGGCCAGCGCCTCTCCTCGAACACCTTCACGATGAACGGCGTTATGACCAACAACCTGTTCAATGGCGCCTCCTCCTCGCAGGTCGGTGAGAACCGCGCCGTCCTCAATACCGGCGAGTCCTTCCAAGGCAACGGCACCATTCGCACTAACACCTCCATCTTCGACGCCATCGGAGAGGCGCTGCCTTCGCCTCCGCCGCAGACCATCACCGAGGAGCGCGTGAATACCTCCATGTTCGACGCCGCCCAGGGCGCCACCGCCGGCGCCCACATCGACGTCACCACCAAGTCCGGCTCGAACAACCTGCACGGCTCGGTCTACGGCGACTGGGAGACCTCGGAGCTCAACGCCAACCCGTTCTTCAACAAGCAGGCCGGCCAGCCTCGTCCCGACCTGCACCGCTATGTCGCGGGCGTGGAGCTCGGCGGCCCCATCATGAAGGACAAGCTCTTCTTCTACACCAGCTATCAGTACACCCGCGATCGCGACCAGCTTAACTCCAAGACCTCGTACTTCGCCCCGCCCGGCCTCACCGACGACCGCAGCGCATCGGGCCTGCAATCCGTCATGACCCAGGCAGGCCTCCCGGCAGGAACTCCCCTCGATCCCGTGGCGCAGTACTTCCTCCAGGCCAAGCTGCCCGGCGGACAGTACCTCATTCAATCGCCCCCCAGCGCCGGAGGGGCGGTCTCCTTCACCGGACCTGCCTCCAAGTTCCTGGCGAACCAGGCCAATGGCAACGTCGACTACATCGTCTCCAAAAAGGACACGCTTGCGGCCAAGTATTACTTCCAGCACGATCCCACCGAGAGCCCCTTCTCCAGCTCCAATTTGCTCGGTTTCCCTCAGGGCTTCAATGCCGGCAGCCAGGTGGCCTCGATTGAGAACACCGCCATCCTGTCGCCGCGCCTGAGCTGGGAGCAGAAGCTGGGTGTGGTCCGCATGACGGTCAGTTCGATGACCGATCAGCCCTTTACTCCCCAGGCGGCCGGCATCAACCTGTTCGGCAGCAGCCTGCTTCCGGGCATAAACATCCGAGACGTTGATGGGAACGGGAACAGCCTGGGCATCGGACCCACCTCCAACTTCTCTAACACCGGCTTCGCCCAGAACACGCTGGAGGGCAGCTCCACGCTCAACTACCTGATCGGCAAGCACTCCTTCTCCTTCGGCGGCAACTACGATTTCACCCAGCTCAACATCCTCAACCGCGCCAACCAGGTCGCCTCACTCGCCTACGCCAGCACCGCGGACTTCCTGACCGGCGGCCCGCTCTACACCAGGGGCGGCGCCAGCGTGTACTTCCAGGGCAGCAGCAATCGCTACTACCGCTCTCCGCAGATCGGCGCCTACGCGCAGGATCAGTGGAAGATCACCCCGCAGCTGACCATGACCGCCGGATTCCGCTACGACGACGACGGCGGCCTTTACGAGAAGTACGGCAACCTGGTCAACTTCGATCCCACCAAGTACGCCTACGACCTCACCAGCGATACCATCACCAACAGCGGTCTGATCGTCGCCGGCAACAACAAGCAGTACGCCACTCCGGGCGCCACCAACTCCACCCTGACCAACAAACAGTGGGGGATCGGACCGCGCATCGGCCTCGCCTACAGCGTCACCCCGAGGCTGGTCGTGCGCAGCGGCTTCGGTCTCTACTACGACCGCGGCGAGTTCTTCACCGAGTTCTCTCCCTCGGCCGGCGGCGGCTTCAACGGCCCCTTCGGCGTCACCCTGCAACCGCCCTTCGTCCAGCCGCTCTCTGCCAACAGCTCCGGTACGTCGAAGAACCCCTTCGGCACCACTCGCCCGACCGTCGACACCAACCCGGCCGACTTCATCAATAACCTTCCGAACCAGAACGCGATCATCAACAACGGCGCCGCGCCCTACCTCTTCGGCGCGTACGGCAAGAACAACGTGCTGCCCTACACCGAGAACTGGAGCCTGGACTTCCAGTATCAGATCCTCCCCAAGACGGTCGCCAGCATCGGCTACACCGGCAATCACGGTGTCCACCAGACCATTCCGCTGCCCTTCAATCAACCCAACGTGGCGACGCCTTCGACTCCGGTCAACGGCCAGATCTACAGCTACGGCTACAACGCCACCGATGCCGGCGGCAACCCTCTGCTCTCCGAGCCGGTTCAGAGCTATGACGGCGGCAACACCGATATCCGCACCCCGTATATCGGTTACAGCCCCAACTCGGTCTCCTGGGATACGATCGGCTACTCCCACTACAATGGGCTGCTGGTCTCGGTGCAGCAGCAGGCCTGGCACAACCTCACCTACAGCGTCTCCTACACCTGGTCGCACTCTCTCGACGCCGGCAGCGGCTTCGGTCTCTTCTACAACGGCAACAACCCGAACTATCTCCGCTCCGGCTACGCCTCGTCGGACTACGACCGCACCCACGTCACCACCATCAACTTCAACTACCAGGTGCCGGCGCAGCACTTCGGCAACGCTCTGCTCAACAAGGCTGCAGCCGGTTGGGGACTGGGCGGCATCACCGTTCTCGAGAGCGGCCAACCCTACAACGTCTACGACTACTCCGGCACCGTCGGCAGCATCTTCTACTCCTCCTCCGACTACCTCACCAACCCCGTTCTCCCCTTGGCTCCTGGCGTGACGCCGAAGCAGGCCCTCACCGGTCATAGCGGCGCCTTCGTCAACTACAACAACCCAGGACTCGGCTCGCACCTCGACGACGTTGCCTTCAACCCGGCTGCGTTCGCCTACCCCTCGCTCGCGCCCGGCCAGTCCGGCGTTCCCGCCTGCGGTCCTACCACCGCCGGCAACACCGCCTGCGATACCTACGAGTCGACCTTCTCCACCGGGGGACGCAACATCTTCCGCGGCGCCTTCCAGAAGCGGGCCGATATCTCCCTCTTCAAGGAGACCAGCATCAGCGAGCGTTACCGGCTGCGCATCGCCATGCAGATCTTCAACATCACCAACACCCCCAGCTTCGACACCCCCAGCAACAGCTTCTCCGGAAATTCCAACTTTGGAAATCCGCCCAACATCCTTCCCATCGGTCCGAACGGTCCGGCTAACAACACTGCCTTCTCCAGCCAAGGCGTCGGCGCCATCAACAACCCCCTCGGAAGCCCACGCCAGATCCAGTTCCACGGCATCCTGAGCTTCTAATCCGCAGGACAACGCCAAACGCCCGGCTGTGCGACAGAGCATCGTCGCACAGCCGGGCGCTTGGCTTTAACCAGAGACTCTAGCCTAGCCCAGCGGCTCCAAGGCGCGCCACGCAGCGTTGGCCCATAGCCGCTCCCGCCCGCCGTAGGGAACGCAGAACGCCGCCATCCGGTCGGCCGTCGCGTCCTCGATCTGCGAGTCATAGCAGAGCGCCAGCCGCCGCTTGCGCCGCGTAGCCGCCTCCACATCCGGCGCCACGCCAGCAAACACCGGGGCCAGCTCCGCATTCAAGCCTCCCCCGAGAGCACGCACAGCCTGCTCGATCTCCCCGTCCGTCAGCTCCAGCCCATACGGCAGGTCCTCATAGAACGCCCACGGCAGATCCGGCGTCAGCAGCGGCAGCGCTGCCTCGAGCGCCGTCCGGTGGTCGACATGCCCGCCCAGCGCCAGCGGGGCCAGCACGGCGCCCGCAGACTCCAGCGCCTTCTGAACCTTGCCCATCGCCTTATCCGCCGGATTCACCGCCGCCGCGAAGACCTCCTCGATCCCGCAGTGCAGGCGCAGCGGAGCGTCCTTCACATTCAGGTCCTTCATCGTCAACCGCTTCTGACCGGCGCCGTATTGCTTGCGCCAGCTCTCATCCTCCTTCAGGCGCAGCGCCGTCACGTAGGTCATGCGATCGTTCGCATGTACCGCAGTCATATCCGCGAACGGAGCATACTCGCTGCGTGTGAAGCAGTTCACCACCTCGACCGCATGACCGCGCTCCAGCCACGATCCAATCGCCAGCGAGAGAGAAAAAGCCGCATCATCCCGATGCGGCGAGAGCACAACCATCTTCACCATCAATCTCCTGAAACTAATACCTCGGGGGCGGCGAGCCCACTAGCGCCAGTCGTCGCGCGCCTGCTGCTGCTCGGCGAACACGGCATCGAAGTTGTCGGTCTTCTTGATCAGGATGTCGCCCTGCTGCACTGGCTGGTTCAGCAGCACAGCCTGCAGCCGCACCAGCTCCAGCATCGCCAGGAACATGCAGATCAGCGCCCGCTCGCTGTGCGTGGCATGCAGCAGCCGTCGCAGCGACACCGGCTTGTCCTCCATCACCAGCCGCCGCTTCACGTACTCGATCATCTGCGCCACCGTCACCGACTCCTCATCCACGTTGAGCACAGGACGAGCGCGCAGCCGCTGCAGAATATCCTGAAATACCCGCACCAGATCGACCGTGTCGGCGGCGATCTCCCGCTCCGCGCCCGCGTCCTCGCGAAACTCCCGAATGCCCGGGTTCGACCAGGTGGCCTCCTCGATCTGCTGCTTCTGCATCAGCATCTGCGCTGCTGCCTTGAAGCGCTCGTGCTCGAGCAGCCGCTCCACCAGCTCGCGCCGCGGGTCTTCGGAGTCGCCTTCGGCGCCCGTGCTGCTGGGATCGCGCGGCAGCATGGTCCGGCTCTTGATATGGATTAGCAGCGAGGCCATGTAGATGAACTCACCTGCCGAGTCCACGTCGGTCTGCTTCAGATGGTGCGTGTACTCCAGGAACTGCGCCGTGATGCGCGCAATCGGAATGTCGTAGATGTCGATGTTCTGCTTGCGAATCAGATCGAGCAGCAGATCGAACGGCCCGTCGTAGACCTGGCCCACGGTCACCGAGAACGGCGACTGCGAGGCCTCCTCCTTGGCCGCGCTCGGCCGCTTGGGCTCGGGCGGCGGCGCCGGAATCGGCTGCGGCTCGAGAGCAAACGGCTCCACCGGAACCACCGCCTCTTCGGCCACGGTCACTTCTGCGAGCGTCACCTTCTCCGTCCCCGCAAAGGAACTGTCCTCCTGAGCGGACTCTGAGCCTGCCGTAGCGGCAGTCGAAGAACCTGCCTCGCTTTCACGAAGCTCTTCTGGTTGGGGCTGATCTTCGTGCATAAGTATCTCAGTTCCCAAGAATCCGATACCTCGCCTCGGTTTCGGTGATGTCAATTCCATTCACATCGGCGTGCGGAAGATGCAGAGCGAACTTCTCCTGCTCCCGCGCGACCGAAAATACCAGCGATTCCTTGCCCGCAGCCTTCTTTGCCACCGTCCAAGGTCCGACGTAAAGTTTTTGTGGAATCACGAAGTCATGCAGCCGAAACTCTTCGTCCCAGCAAAGCAGCACAATCACCTCGTAGGACTTCGGCTTGACGGAGAATGTCCAGGCTTCATCGCCGGGTAGCTGTGTAGCTGCGGAAACGAGCACGCGCTTCGCGTTCCAGGTTAAGAAAACCCCATCGCTCTCCTGCTTCAGCACCACGTCATGTGGAACGACATCCTTCAGCCAGTGCTCCCGCAGATTTCGGGACAATAATTTCAGATCGAGGCCCCACCAATCCTTGAATCCGGAAAGGTCGTGAACATCTCTCTTCGGCCCAGTGCTCCACATCGGATCTGCGATGCGTACGCCCGACCGATCGCGAGACAAACCGGTAACGCTTCGGACATCACGCATTGTCTGCTCCGCACGCTCCCGCGCGCGCTCAGCACCCTGATCGAGAACTCCCCAGACGTAGTCTGGGGAGTTCTCGAGCTCCATTCGCCGGTTGAAGATCGGTTGCGTGTGCCGAGCGATCGAACCTCCAAGCAGATTCTTGCACTCATCGCACCGAATCGTGGCCGTAACACAACCTTTGCGGATATGCGTGTCCACCGCTGGCTCCGAAAAGATGCGGTGCAGATCGCCAACCGGACAAATCTCTGGGTCGCCGGGAATGTCCTGCGTGGGACGCTGTCCCCCGTTGCTCATGCTCAGCGCCTTCTTCATGACGACGGGAGCAGGGTCCGCCATCCCAATCGTATTCCCGTAACTCTTGGACATCTTCCGACCATCAATGCCCGGCAACTTCGGTGACGGAGTTAGCAGAACCTGCGGATCAGGAAGGATCGTCTTAATCCTTACAAGTTCCTCGACGTTGGCAGCTCTGTTTATGTCTTCCTGAGTAAAGGATGTCCGAGGAGCAGAGCCGCCCGTCGGAGAGAGCGCGGCCGCTTGAGCCGCTCCTTTCGTTTCAACGAGGTATTTATAGGACTCTACAGCATGAGTCCCCTTAGTTCCATACAAAAAGTTGAACCTTCGTGCGATCTCCCGCGTGATCTCCACATGGGCGACCTGGTCCTGCCCCACGGGAACAAACTCTGGCTTGTACAGAAGAATGTCGGCCGACTGCAGCAACGGATAGCCAAGAAATCCATACGTCGCGAGATCTTTCTCGCGGAGTTGCTCCTGCTGGTCCTTATAGCTGGGTACCCGTTCCAACCAGCTCAGCGGTGTAATCATGCTGAGGAGGAGATGAAGCTCGGCATGTTGTGGAACATGGGATTGGATGAACATCGTGCATTTTTCCGGATCCAGGCCTGCCGCGAGGAAATCCAGCGCGATCTCATACACGTTTTGCTTCAGTCGGCTCGGATCCGCATAATCCGTCGTCAGCGCGTGATAGTCCGCGACAAAGAAGTAGCACTCGTACTGGTGCTGCAGCCGCACCCAGTTGTACAGCGCCCCCATATAGTTGCCCAGGTGCAGCCGCCCGGTCGGCCGCATGCCGCTCAACACGCGCGGGCGGAGCGCGGTTGGCTCTGAATTCGTCGGTGAAATGTCGGTAGGGATGGTCATTGCCTCAAGCTGTCATGGTAAATGATCGGCCGACCGCTTACAGCGCGAACAGTAGCCCGTTGAACACGCCCAGGAGCGGGGTCAGGATCATAAAGATCACGCGGAATCCCAGGAAAAAGAAGGCCAGCATCAGGTAAAGCCCCATGCTGTCATAGGTCCGCTGCGCGTTGTACGAGAGGAAATGGCGCAGCACCTTGCCGCCGTCGAGCGAGGGCAGGGGAATCACATTGAACGCCAGCAGAAGCAGGTTCACCAGAATGCCGTAGTAAAGAAACAGCAGCGCGGGAAAGATCGGCGGCAGGTCCAGCGTAGAGATTCCCGGAACCCGCTCCGCCAGCGCCAGCGCCACCGGCAGAGCGCCCGCCGCGCCCGGCACCACATGCTTCAGCAAAACCAGCAGCGCCAGACACACTCCAGCGCCAAACAGATGCGCCACCGGCCCCGACAGATACACCATCATCTCGTCGCGCGAGCCGCGTCGGAAGTTCCGCTCGGTCACCGGCACCGGCTTGCCCCAGCCGAAGATCAGCGGACTCTGCACCATATAAAAGATGGGAAAGACAATCGTCCCGAACAAGTCCCAGTGCTTCAGCGGGTTCATGCTCTGCCGTCCCAGCATCCTGGCCGTCGGGTCCCCTAGCCGGGCCGCCACCCACGCCTGCACCGCGTCATGCAGCGAGATCGCCAAGAGCAGAACCACATATTCAAACAGTGCGAGCGCAACTTCCAGACTCATACCAACCAGCTTATCGGATGCGGGGCCAGACCGCCGCATCCGGTTGCCGCACCGAGGAGCAGCAAATGGCTATTCCAGTGAGAAGACCGCGTATATGGTGGCCGATCTGGATATCTTCGCCGGCCGAAGGGCCAACGGCTTCAGATTCGCCTTGCTGTTCGTGCTCATGGCAGCTGCGCTTGTGTTCAAGCCGTAGAAGCCGATACGAGGCGGAGCCTGATTGCTTGCGTAAACCAGCGGCCCAAGCCGAGCGTTGAGACCCTTCGCCATGCGTTCAGCGATCTGCTGGGCGTGGGCTAACGCTGCCGTTGCCGCTTCGGCCTCAAGCGCCCGGTCATCTGCAAGCTCCCAGGAGACCTCGCCGCTATTATTCGCACCGGCAGTGATGGCGGCGTGAAGCGTATCGGCTGCCCTGTCGGCTGGCACCGTAACCACCCACCTTTGCGAGCAGACGAAGCGAATTCCCTTGTTGTAGCGAGTCTTGTCGTTGTCGTCGATGGCCGAGAGGCTCTGCTCCGTACTCTCGATCGCCTCCGGTTTGATGCCGCTGTCGCGAAGCGCCTTCATGATTGCGCCTGAGGTCCTCGTAGCATCGGCGTAAGTCTGGTCCTGATCGCTACCGTAAAGCGTAAAACCTACGGTTACCTTGGCGCGATCCGCTAAAGCCTCAGCCTCATCGCTAGTGGTGACCGCTATCGTGCGGTTTTCCTTGCTCACCTGGATGGTCTGTCCCCAGGCAATCAGGGGCGAAGCGAAGACTACCGCGAGAACCACGCTATTTCGCGCAATGGAAGCGAGCTTCATGGTCTTCCTTTCTAGCGTTCGTGCTCGTGCTTTTCCAGCAGATCCGCCAACGTCTTTTTATGCTTCGGCTTGGCCGCCGCCTTCTGCTTGGGATCGGGCAGCACGCGCTCCGGCGGCGGCGTCCCCACCCGGTCACGCGCGTTCGACTTCACCGCCTTCACCACCGAAAATACCCGCTTCTTCGCCTTGCTCATAAGCTGTCCCTCGGCCGCGTCGCGTGGCCCCTTTTCGCGTCATTCCGGTCCAATTTCGGCGCCGCTTCCGTCTCGTTTGAGCGAGCGCAATCCGCCGCACCCTGCACCTCGCGATTATGCAATACTCGGCACCCCTTGCGCCGCGTTGCTCACGCATGGCTTAAGATAATCGGGGGATCGGCGTGCAACTCTGCCGCGTCCCAGACGAGGTGACCCGGATGGAAGAACGCGATTTTTTTGATGAGCGGCCCGAGCAACGAACCCACACCATGACCTGTCCCCACTGCGGGCAGCCCGGTGAATACGAGGTCAGCTGGCTGGTGCGGCGCAAAAAGGCCCAGCTGCCCCGTGGCGCCGACGAGCGCGACCGTGCCCGCTTTGCCAAGGCCCAGAGCTACATGGTGCGCCGCGACGACCTGGTCGGGTGCAAAAACATTCGCTGCCGTAAGCGCTTCGACGTGACCAGCATCCAATCCGTCGCCTTCATCTAGCCAGGGGTAGGCGACGGGATCGCAGGCTAAATTGCGATCGCCGAGCGCAGAAAACGAGCGGGAGGGGGATGTGTGCTCCCTCCCGCCTTCTTTTTGCTACCCCATCCCGAACCTTCCCGCTCCACCGGCCACACCTCTACGCCCGGGGGAGCCGAAGAGACGGTTTACCCGAAGCTGTGATTTAATGGTGTGCGTTCCGGCCCGACCGCCGGAGCCTCTTCAAAACCACAACACCCCGCAGGAGAGCAATCGCGATGGCCAATATGCTTCTGAGCCCCGAGGAACGGTACCTTTCCCCCGAGCAGGTTGAACGTCTGGACCGCCGCCGCCGCCGCGGGCAGCTGTTTCTGGTCCTCTGCTTTCAGTTCCTCATCGTCTCCACGCTGCTCCTGCTGTGGTCAGGCCAGGACCTCACCTACTCGCCCGGCTGGATCCATCCCATGGCCTACTGGAACGCGATCACCCTCGCCCTCGCACTGTTCTTCGGCATCAACGGCATTCGCCTGCGCCGCGGCAGCAACGAGTTCCTCAGCTACTAATGCGCTAAGGCTGCTGGGTCTTAAATCCGTCTCATAAAGGAGTCATTCTGAGCGGAGCACAGCGGAGTCGAAGGACCTGCGGTTCGCTTGCGCTGGCAAAAGCCTAGATTGCTGAGAATACGCAGCGAACTTCAGACTCAGGACACTGACGTTGCGCCGCGAGCGGTGTGCCAACCGAGGCGTCGCTCGCCGGATGGGGTTCCGATGCATCTTGCAGCTTCAATAGCTGGGATGGCTGGCCCGTCGCCGAGAGCCGCCGCTCCCGCCGCTCTCCTGATCGCGCCCACCCTGGCCGAGCCCGCGCACTTCTCCGCGCTCGAGATCGCTCTCCTCCTCGCCTGCCTGCTCGCCTCCGCCGCTCTCTTCCTCTGGCGCTTCAGCCCGATCCTCGGCAATATCCTCCGCTCGAAAAAAGACGTCGGCTTCTCCCTCCATCCCATTACTCGCCGCCTCTGGGTCTTCTTCTGGGAGGTGCTCTGCCAGGCCAAGGTCATCTGCCAGCGGCCGCTGCCCGGCCTGCTCCACGCCTTTGTCTTCTGGGGATTCCTCGCCTTCGCCCTGGTCAGCCTGAACCACCTCGCGGTCGCGCTCGGTTTCGGCTTCCTCCCGCCCGCCAGCCCCCTCGGCCGCTTCTACTTCACCTTCGCCGGCGTGTGGGCGGTGCTGGTCGCCATCTCCATCGCCGGGCTCTTCATCCGCCGCTTCTTCGTCCGCCCCATCTGGCTGGGAACGAAGGTCTCCTACGAGTCCGGCATCATCGCCGCCCTCATCTTCCTGCTGATGGTCACCTACCTCGGAGCCTTCTTTGCCCCCGCCGGCTCCCCGGCGATCAAAGCCCTCTGGTGGACCCACACCCTCGCCCTGCTCGTCTTCCTCCCCCTCATCCCGCACACCAAGCACCTCCACCTGGTGCTCTCGCCGCTCACCGTCTTCCTCAAACGCGACGGCTTCGCCGAGATCCCGCCGCTAGTCGGCGACGAAGACTTCGGCCTGACCACCGGCAAGGACCTCACCCAGCTCATCAGCCTCCAGGCCTACAGCTGCGTCGAGTGCGGCCGCTGCACCGAGCACTGCCCCGCCTCGAACACCGGAAAAATCCTCAACCCCAAGGAGATCATCCTCGGCACCCGCAGCTACCTCAACACCTTCGGCCCCCACTCCGACGCTCCGCTGCTCACCGAAGCTCCCGAGCCATCGTCAGAGTCCGACAACCCGCCCGCCAACTATATGTCGATGGAGGCCGCCTTCCAGTGCACCACCTGCGGCGCCTGCGAGTTCCAGTGCCCGGTAGGCATCCAGCACGTCCCCATCCTCGTCGGCCTGCGCCGCGGCGCCACCAACACCGGCGCCTGGGAGGACCTCTACGGCACCAAGCTCTTTCTCGCCCTCGAAAAGAACGGCAACGCCCTCGGCCTCAGCGCAGCCGAACGTGACAAGTTCGTCCAGCGCGCAGCGCTGCCCATCTTTGACGGGACACAAGAGTACTGCCTCTGGCTCGGCTGCATGGGCGGCTACGACCCCAAGGGCCGCGAGATCATCGCCGACTTCGCTCGCATCATGGACTACCTAGGCACCAGCTTCGGCGTCCTCAAAAAAGAGAAGTGCACCGGCGACCCCGCCCGCCGCCTGGGCAACGACCTGGTCTTCCAGAACCTAGCCGAATCCGGCCTGAAAGCGTTTCAAACCGCCAAGGTCCAGAAGATCGTCGCCATCTGCCCGCACTGCGTCCGCACCATCGCCACCGACTGGCGCGCCTACGGCAATGCCGCCCCCGGCAACGAGATCCAGATCGAGCACCACTCCGAGTTCCTCGCCCGCCACCAGGCTCTCCTGCCCCGGCAGCACGGAGCCGGCGCTCAGACCATCGAGACCGAGATCGGCGTCGGAACAGTGCCGGCCAGCCCAGTCGAGACCATCGTCTACCACGACCCCTGCTACCTCGGCCGCTACCAGAACATCTACGACCAGCCCCGCGCCGTCGTCGCTCTCGCCGGCGATCTGGTCGAAGCCCCGCGCCACCACGAACGCAGCTTCTGCTGCGGCGCCGGCGGCGGACTCGCCTTTCTCGGCGAAGAGACCGGCGACCGGGTCAGCCACGCCCGCGCCAAAGAACTAGCCGCCACCGGAGCCCACACCGTCGCCACCGCCTGCCCCTTCTGCAACACCATGTTCAGAGACTCGCTAGCCGCCCTGGCCACCACCACGCCCACCGGCCAAACCCCACCCCAACTGCTCGACATCGCCCAACTCACCGCCCGCAACCTGCCCCCGAAGGCATCGCCCCCCGCCTAGGCCCAGCGTTGCCATCTGTCCGACCAGACGCGAGCAGGAGTCGAAAGACGGTCTTTAGCGTTGAGGAAGGTCTCCGTCTCCATCACGTGGTACGTGGTTCGGAGAGTCTGGCGAATGACGCGTGGGTCGGGATTGTCGAACTGCATCTCGGCGACCGCGAGAAAGCGGCCGTTTGTCGAAGTGGAGGCGCTCACATTCGGGGGGTAGCGCGCTCGCGTCAAGCTTCGCGAAGGAAGCGGGCAGCGCCCAGGCAGCAAGCAGAAGAATCAGAGGGGAGCAGCGGTGTCCTAGCATGTACGGTCACCTCGCCCTCCACTCTACTGCAACGAGGTAGCCGCCCGGTTGATACAAGCGCGATCGGGAACCAGGCGGCGAGGGGGCACGATCAGCTCGGCGTTACTCCTTTGGGTATCAACCCGAAGCTCCCAATCCGCAGTCATGCACAATGAGACATGACCTCAACTCAACCTGCGCGCAGCTGGGCGCGCCTAGACGGTGTCGATCTCCTTCGCGGCCTCGCCATCTTCTTTGTGTTGATGAATCACGTCAACATGCAACTGCTCGGAGCAAAGGTCCCCTATACCAAGGGTTGGCCCGCGCAGCTGGTGTACTCGCTGGTCTGGAACGGTCAGTTCGGTGTTCAGATCTTCTTCGCTGTTTCAGGATTTCTGATCACATCGACAACACTCCGGCGCTGGGGCTCCCTCTCTCTCGTGAATGTGCGCGAGTTCTACCAACTCCGGTTCGCTCGTATCGCGCCCTTGCTGCTGCTCCTGCTCGCAGCCCTAAGCAGCCTTCACCTCGCTCACATCCAGAAGTTTGTTGTCTCGCAAAAGACCGGCGGCCTGGGACGCGCTCTGCTCGCCGCGCTTACCTTCCACATCAACCTGCTGGAAGCGCGAAAAGACTACCTCCCGCCAAACTGGGACATCCTGTGGTCGCTCTCCGTCGAGGAGATGTTCTACCTGTTCTTTCCGCTCCTCTGCCGCCTCTGCAAGCGCGGCAGGTTCCTTCTGATCCCACTCCTTGTCTTCGTGGTTCTTGGTCCCTTCGCCCGGGCACGCGCCTTCAATCCCAATCCCGTCTGGAGGGAATACTCCTACCTCGGGGGAATGGACGCGATCGCGTTGGGCTGCCTCACCGCGCTCTTCGTCGCAAGATGCCGTCTCTCGCGCACGATGCTCTGGACCCTCGGAAGTCTGGGGACGATGCTCCTCGTATTCAGTCTTGGATCTTCGATTCAGGCTTACATCTGGGGTCTCGGCCGTAATGGACTGAACATGACGATCCTCGCCATCGGCGCCTGCATGGTCATCGCGGCAGCTGCTCAGACCCAATGGCAAGCCCCGCGCATCCTCAAGCCGCTCCTCCGGCTAGGCCAGCGCAGCTACGAGGTCTACCTTACGCACGTGTTCCTCATCCTGGGCCTCTTCCACCTCTTCCTCGCCGCCAACAAGCCGATGAAGGCAGTTCCAGTCCTCTTCATATCCGTCATCCTGCTGGCAGGAGTATTGGGCGAACTCGTGGCGCGAGGTTATTCCGAGCCGATGAACCGCAGGCTGCGCAGGTTCTGGGGAGACGGACCTAAAATCCTCGGCTCCGTCATCGACGCCGACGAATCGTCTACGCGCCAGGAAGGCCGAGTCTCGGCATGACCTTTGGGTTAAGACATGCGTTACAACGAAGCGGACCCCTGATGGTTTGTCGGCTTCGCGCACGATGATGTGCAGTAACTCGGCGTCCGCTCCGGTCCGCTGTCAGACACGAACTTTGCCCATGCCCCGGCCGCAACGTAACCCCGTTGCTGATCCTGAGCATGGGCGTCTTGGTGCTGCTCGCAGCAGCCTCGCTTGAGCCAGGACCGTCTAGGCTATTCAGGGGCTTCCTTCGTTTCTACTTGCAGGTATCTCTCCGTCGGGATCAGAGCCTTCCTCCTGGTCGGACTCGATCTCGTCCTCCGTTTGAGGACTACCCAGGATCTCCTTTCTGGATGCACTCCGCGTCCCGTGCAGGATGCCGATCTTGGATGGTTTGCCCTGTGCCCGGAGTTCCTCTTCTCGACGCATGACTTCGAAGTAGCAGTCGTCTGGATCGCGAATCCGCTTCTCGTAGGACACGCGTTCTTTGCTGGCCCTGGTCATCGTCTCCAACTCGAAGTCTTCGAGGGCATCCATCACCTCGATGTTGGCGTCAGCCAGGAACTCGCGGAAGTAGGACTGATGGATGGTGAAGCCCTCATGGCTCAACTCCGGATACTCAGCGAGCTTTGCCAGCACGGTCAGCGCATCTTCCACATTTCGATTCAGGTCAGTCAAGTAACCAAGCGCTCTGCGGTCCATCACCATGTCCCTCCTGAGGCCGAAGGACTGCTGATAGGTCTTCCGCGCTCGGTCAGGGACCGATGACGGATACAGATCCGCTTAGTATCCGACTCAAAGGATTGGGGATATTGGTTTGTATCCGCAGCTGATATGCAGGTATTTTTAGAGACAGCCATATCGTCGCCTTTCGCAAGAAGGTAATGGTTGGTCAGGGGCGGGTCAGTGTTGACGCACTGGCACGTCCCGCTAGCTGTAGGAACTTCGGCCAGTATGATGAAGGCCGGAGCTCAATTACAGGCACGATAGCAAAAGTACTTGATGAAAACAAGCACAAACAGCGAAGTCTTTGAGGAATACATTTCTCAAGCCGAAGCCGCCCGGATACGTGGCGTTTCGAATCAGGCAATTGCTGATCTGATCAGACGCGGGCGAATCAAGACCGTTAAGGTCGCGGGCAGGATCCTGGTTTACCGATCTGAGATTTTAGGGTTTGTTGCGCAACCGAAGCTTGGCCGTCCTCCGACGAAAGGGAAGAGTTCGAAGGGGAAGGCGCAAAGATAGCTCGCCTGATCCGCGGAGACGCTCTCTCGGGGCGCTGGGGTGGCAGTACTGGGCTGGGGCACTGGCCTGGGCATTGCCTCGCCGTTGCTGTTGATCTATTTTCTGCCTCGTCCGTGGGAACAGGTAGACGACCGGCGGTTCAATTGGATGGAAATGGTTATGGGGGCACTCGGCGTCTTCGGCTTCATCACCCTGCTGTTACATCAATGCGCGTTGTTCGGGTTTTAGCCTTTTGTTGCACTATAGCTAATCCAGCTATATTATCCATGTTAGCTATATTGCGAGGTGAAGCGATGATTACCATGACCTCTGTGGAGGCGCAAAACCGGTTTGGTCAGTTGCTGGATACGGTGCAGCGTGAGGCTGTCGCGATAACCCGGCATGGCCGCCCTACGGCCTTTATCGTGTCGCCGCAAGAGATGGACGAACTGCTGGATGTGCGGCGCAAGCGCGGCAAGGCTCTGGCCGATCTGGAGTCGTGGAGCGCACAGGCCGAGAAACGTGCGACCCCAGCCGCAGCGGCATTGACCGATCAGGATGTGACCGGCTTGGTGCATGAATCTCGATGATCCGCATTCGGCGCGTCATTCTGGACACGAGCACACTGGTGAGCGCCGCGCTGCGGATCGGGTCCGTGCCTCATCAAGCCTTGTTGAAAGCGCTGGCTTCCTGTGATGTGTGCGCCAGCGCGGAAACGCTGGCCGAGCTCGAGCAGGTACTGGATCGTGAGAAGTTCGACCGCTATCTGGATTGTGAATTGCGCCGCAGCTTTGTCGCTGTGATGCGTCGCCATGTGCATCTATTTGCGGTCCAGGACGCCGATCGGGAGGCGGTCGAACCACCATGCCGCGATCCCAAGGACAATCAATTTCTGGCCCTGGCGCTGGCCGCCGAGGCCGATGCACTGGTCAGCAGCGATGAGGACCTGTTGGTGTTGCATCCCTGGCGCGGCATAGCGATTGTGACGCCGGCGGAATTTCTAGCCAGGACAGAAATTCCACAGTAAGCAATAAGAAGTCGACCAGGAGAAGGATCAGTTCGCGGAGCTTGGCGAGATCC